>JBKBLE010000022.1:0-37504 GCA_046296655.1 Cloacibacterium sp.
TATTTATTACGCAAATTTTTTTATATTTGAGTTATGCAACAAGCACAGCAGTTTGGCAAAATGGCGGGTTCAGTGCTAAATTGAACATTTGGTTTTCAAATAAACATTAGTGCTAAATTGAAAGTAAGTGCTTCTAAATCCGCCACTTCGCCAAGCCGCAAAACGTTGTATGAAAACTAATTCCCAATATTGGTAATAGATAGAATAATGAAAAATCTATATGCTTTTACTACTGAAAATAAGCTAATTCATATATCGCAAGTAAATCAAAAAAATAAAGAAAAATATCATTGTTGTAATTGTCAACAGCCTCTTATTCCAAGATTAGGAAAAATAAAGAAACATCATTTTGCTCACAAACATCAATTGAACTGTAATTATGAAAGTTATCTACATAAGATTTCAAAGCTAAAATTCTTTAAAGAATATCAAAGAGCAATTGATGAAAAAAAGCCCTTTTACTTAGAAATAAAGAAACATAAACAATGTATAAGTTGTGTTGAAACTTTGAATATTAAATGTGATTTAAAAGATGAGATTAAATATTTTGATTTAACAAAAGTCTTTGATGAAATCTATGTGGAAAAGGGAGTTGACAATTTTATTGCAGATATTCTTTTAAAATCAAGTAAAACAGGTGAAGTAATTCTTATTGAATTTGCTGTTACTCACGAATGTGAAGAAAATAAAATTTTAGCTGGAAATAGAATTATTGAAATAAAAATAAAATCTGAAGAAGATTTATATTTTATTGACAATTTTGTAATCACATTCAATATGCCTCATATTACATATTATAATTTTAAATTTAAATTAGAAAAAAATTACTTCAATGATATTAAAAATTGTAAGGAAGTTTTCCAAGCTTACTTAATTTATAAAAATAATAGAACTACAGTCGAAACAAATGAAATAAGAAACATAAAAAATATTATTGATACGAATATTGTAAGTTATTATAAAATTCGAAAATTGAAAGATATTAAATATGACTTTAGTGAATTTATTATCAAGTATTCTTTTAAGGATAGTAAATATAAAAATTGTTTCGCATGTAGATTTTTTGATGAAAATAATTCATGGTTTAGCTCTGTAAAATATTTTTGTAAGAGGTTAAGAAAAGAGATTCAACATTCTAATATTGGCAATAACTGTGACAAATTTTGGAGAGTTGAAAAAACACCAAACAATAATTAGTCTTCACACAACAGTGGTAACCGTTGCACAACTCCTTTTTTTTAGAAAATAGTTTTCAAAAACATAAAATTTTGACCTCTTTAGAAGCAATTTTAGAGAGGTTTGTTTTTTAGTTAAGATTAAGCAGATACGCTCACCGTTTAGATTCCTGCCACGTAAACAAAAGAGAAATCAGAAATGGTTTCTCTTTTTTGTTTTATATTCGTTTTGTTTTCAATATTTTTGAAATATGAAAAATTTGGTAATTATTGGAAAGGTTTTTCCAGAACCTAATTCTACAGCTGCCGGTTATAGAATGATTCAATTGATGGATTTATTCTTAACTCAAAATTATCAAATCACCTTTCTTTCCACAGCTACTATTTCAGAAAATAGCTTTGATTTGAGTTCTAAAAACATCTCTTTTCAAAATATTGTTTTGAATGATAGTAGTTTTGATGAACTCATCAAAAATCTAAACCCAGAAATCGTCATTTTTGACAGATTCACTACCGAAGAACAATTCGGGTGGAGAGTTTCGGAGCAAGTTCCGAACGCCGTAAAAATTCTTGACACCGAAGACTTACATTTTCTAAGAAACGCCAGAGAAAAAGCCTTTAAACAAAATAGAAACTTAGAACATTCAGATTTAATTAATGACGTTTTTAAACGCGAATTGGCTTCCATTTTAAGATGCGACCTTTCCCTCATCATTTCTGAATTCGAAATGAATTTACTCATCGAAAAGTTTAAAATGGACGAGAATATTCTCTTTTACCTCCCACTTTTTGGAGCGGTTAAAAAACCTAAAACTCCTTTTTCAGAAAGAAAAAATTTTATCAGCATCGGTAATTTTTTGCACGAACCGAATTGGCAAACGGTTCTTCAACTGAAAAAACTCTGGAAAAACATCAAAAACCAACTTCCAGAAGCCGAAATTCATATTTATGGTGCTTACGCAAGTGAAAAAGTCTTTCTATTACACAACGAAAAAGAAGGTTTCATCATCAAAGGAAGAGCCGAATGCGTAGAAAGTGTTTTTAGCCAAGCAAAAGTTTTACTTGCTCCCATTCCTTTTGGAGCTGGAATCAAAGGTAAATTGCTCGAAAGTATGCA
This sequence comes from Cloacibacterium sp., assembly GCA_046296655.1. Taxonomy (GTDB): domain Bacteria; phylum Bacteroidota; class Bacteroidia; order Flavobacteriales; family Weeksellaceae; genus Cloacibacterium. The sequence goes on from JBKBLE010000022.1 coordinate 2,293, forward strand.
ATTTGGATTACCCAATGTTACTTCCGCAGTTGGTGCAGAAGCGATGCATGGAAACCATGACTGGAATGGTTTTATTACCGATAACGAAACAGAATTTGTAGAAAAAGCAGTTCTACTCTACCAAGATGAAAATCTTTGGCAAAAATCTCAAGAAAACGGTTATAAAATTGTAGAAAATAGATTCAAAAAAGAACTTTTTGAGCCCCATTTCATTCATAAAATTCAAGAAATTTCTGAGAATTTAGAATCACACAGAAACCAAAATTTCTTAGGTCAAATTCTACAACATCACACGTTGCAAAGCACTAAGTATCTGAGTAAGTGGATTGAAGAAAAGAACAAAAAATAATCCCACAAAATTTCCGTATTTTTACACTTTCATTTCAAATGAGGCAAAAAAGCCTTCAGAAAAACCTATGGATACAGAAAATTTAAAAATTCAGATAAAAACATTTTTTGGCTTAGAAGAAGTTCTTGCCGAAGAAATTAAAAAGTTAGGCGGAAGAAAAGTAGAAATTAAAAACCGTGCGGTAAATTGTGAAGGCGACCTTGGTTTTCTATACAAAATCAATTATTCTGCCAGAACAGCGGTTAAAATTTTGGTTCCTATTGCGACTTTTAAAGCATGGAACGAAAATAAATTTTACGACAAAGTTTTCGATTTTCCTTGGGAAACCGTGATGAGTGTAGACCAAAGTTTTGCCATAGATTCTACGGTTTATTCTGAAACGTTCACGCATTCACAATTTGTAGCCTTGAAAATGAAAGATGCGATTTGTGATTATTTCGTGATGAAAGAAAGACGTAGACCAGATGTAGACCCGAAAAATCCTGACATAAAATTTCACCTTCATATTGACAGAGAATTGGTAACGATTTCTTTGGATTCTTCTGGAGACCCTTTATTTAAACGTGGTTACCGAAAAGAACAAGGAGAAGCGCCGATTAATGAAGTTCTCGCTTCGGGAATGTTACAATTGGCAGGTTGGGACGGAAAAGGAAATTTCCTTGATCCAATGTGCGGAAGTGGAACGCTTTTGATAGAAGCTGCGATGCTCGCAATGGATTTACCAGCGCAAATTTTCAGAAAGAAGTTTGCTTTCCAAAATTGGAAAAATTATGATGCTGAATTGTTTGCAAAAATCAAAGAATTTAGAATCAATAGAATTAAGGAATTTACGGGGAAAATTGTAGGTTACGACATTGATGCAAGAATGCTCAACGCTGCGAGAATCAACATAGAAGCCGTAGAAATGGAAGATGTAATTGAAGTAAAAAAACAAAACTTCTTTGAATCTGAAAAAGATATGTTCCCATTGTTGATGGTTTTCAATCCGCCTTATGATGAGAGAATTGCGATTAACCAACCCGATTTTTACAAGAAAATTGGCGATACTCTCAAACAAAAATATCCAAATACTTTGGCTTGGATGATTTCTTCTGATTTAGAAGGCGTGAAAAATCTAGGTTTAAGACCTTCCAGAAAAATAAAATTATTCAACGGAAAATTAGAATGCCGTTTCCTACAATACGAAATGTACGAAGGCACGAAGAAAATTCATAAATTGGAGAAATAACATCTCGCAGATTAAGCCAATTTAGCTGATTTAATCTGCTTAATCTGCAAAATTTGCGAGAGAAACAAAATTAATAAATTTCTTTTTTTGAGGTAAATCCTTATCTTTACACATCAATTTTTCAAAAAATTCCATGCAAAATACAGCTTTACAATTTAGCGAAGTCATTAACCAATGTCGTGATTTATTTTCTAAAAAATTACAAGATTACGGTGCAGCTTGGCGTGTTTTAAGACCGAGTTCTATTACCGACCAAATTTACATTAAAGTCAATAGAATCCGTACTTTACAGATGACTGACGTAAAAATGGTAGATGAACACGAGGAAGATGAGTTTATAGCGATTGTGAACTACTCTATCATTGGTTTAATACAGTTAGAGAAAGGTTTTTCTGAAAATTTAGACGAAGACAGAACCGAAATTCTGAAATTATATGATGATTACGCTCAAAAAGCAAAAGATTTAATGCTTCGTAAAAACCATGATTATGGTGAAGCTTGGCGCGAAATGAGGATTTCATCTATCACCGATTTAATTTATCAAAAAGTTCTTCGCACGAAACAAATTGAGGATAACCAAGGAAAAACGGTAGCTTCAGAAGGAATTGACGCTAATTATTATGATATGTTGAATTATGCGGTATTTTGTTTGATTAAAATGATGGAAGAGAAAATTTGAAAACTTTTGTCATTTTGAGCGAAACAAAGTGAAGCGAAAAATCTATTTTAAAAAGATTCTTCATTTCGTTACACTGCATTCAGAATGACAAAAAAACCAAACTATAAAAAATGAAAAGAATTCTACGTTACATCATCGCTATTATCTTCATTATTTCTGGCTTTGTAAAAGCAGTAGATGTGAAAGGTTTTTCCTTTAAACTCGAAGAATATTTTTCGCCAGACGTTTTTAATTTGACTTTTTTACAGAATTTCACATTAGAAATTGCAATTTTTGTAGTCGCATTAGAAGTTATTTTAGGATTAATGCTTTTATTGAAAATGAAGCTAAAATGCACACTTATTTCGTTAATTGCATTGTGCGTTTTCTTTGCATTTCTCACGTTTTATTCAGCTTATTTTAATAAAGTTACAGACTGCGGTTGTTTCGGAGATGCCATCAAATTTACGCCTTGGCAAAGCTTCTGGAAAGACATGGCGCTGCTTTTCGGTTTAATTATTCTTTGGTTTTTAAATAAAAAATCAGACACATTAAATAACGAAAAAGGATTACTTAAAATACCATTTCTCGGAGTAGGAATTTTGGTTTCTGCTTTCATCATTTATTACGGAATTGCACACGAACCATTGATTGATTTCAGAGATTATAAAATTGGAACTGATTTAAATCTTGAAAAACAAAAAATCGCGACTAATCCTTCAGAATACAAAACTTCTTACACCATGAAAAATACCAAAACTGGCGAAGAAAAAGTAGTAGGACAAGATGATTTTGTAAACCAAAAAGAATATTGGGAAGAAGGAACACCTTGGCAAATTCAAAAAGGTAAAGAAGTGTCTGTTTTGGTAAAACAAGGTTATCAGTCTTCTATTGATAAATTTAAATTAGAAGACGAAAACGGAAATGATTTGACCGACCAAATTCTTCATTTACCGAAAGTGTATTTGATTTTCTCTTATAAACCGAAAGAAATCAATTACGGAGCACATCCATCAGAAGAAATTCAAAAAAAACTAGAAATGGTAGCTGGAAAATCTCCAATTTATGAAATCTCAACAGAAAAATCAGATTTATTAGGTTTTCAACATTTAACAATGGACGGAACTGCCATCAAAACTATTGCAAGAAGCAATCCTTTTGTTTTGATTCTAGAAAATGGTAAAATAGTAGAAAAGAAAAGTCTAGAAGATTTTTTAAAACATTAAAATAAAAACTTTGCGCTCATTGCGAAAAACTTTGCGACTTTGCGTGAAAAAAAATAAATAAAAATAAAATGAGAAAAACCAACAAATCCATCGCAGGATATCATTTATTGATGATTCTTTCGGCTGTAGATTATAAATTTCATTCAAACGAAGAAAAGGTAATTAGAGAATATTTGGAAGAAGAATTTCCGTTCCATGTGAATTTGGATAACGAGTTAGAAGTGATTTCTGCACTTCAACCTAGCGATTGGAAAGACCATTTTAAGTTTCAGGCACATTGTTTCCTAGACGATTCTACCGAAAAAGAACGTAAAAAATTTAAACAATTTGCAAAAAGACTCATCAAAGCAGATACCAACGTTTCAGACAGAGAGCATGATTTCTATTCTTTGATGAAAACCATTTGGAAAATGTAATGATAATTGGTAATTAGTAGTTGGTAATTTGTAATTAGACTATATTAAACAAATCTGCAAAATCAACGAAAGAAATCTTTCAAAACTGATGTAATTCATACCCTCAAATTTCTGTAAATCTTTAAAAATTCAGAAATTTGAAAAATTTAAAATTTAACCTCAATACTTTATAGAAATGAGAAAAAACATCGTAGCAGGAAACTGGAAAATGAACAAAAATGTGATTGATGCTCAACAATTAATGGCTCAATTATTAGATTATAAAAAAGCAAACACTACCAACTGCGAAGTTTGGATTGCACCGCCTTCATTGTACTTAATGATGGCAAGAGATATTTTCGAAAATAACGAAGTTGGCGTTTTTTCACAAGACATGAGCGAATACGAAAGTGGCGCTTACACAGGTGAAATTTCTGCAGAAATGTTACAATCTATCGAAGCAGACGGTTCTATCATTGGGCATAGCGAAAGAAGACAATACCACGGCGAAACAGATTCTCACTGCAATAGAAAAGTAAAATTGGCTTTAGACAAAGGTTTAACTCCTATTTATTGCAACGGAGAAACGCTAGAACAAAGAAAAGCTGGTCAACATCTTGAAGTGGTGAAAAACCAAACTGAAACTGCTCTTTTCACGCTTACTGCGGAAGAAATTAAAAAAGTGGTAATCGCTTACGAACCAGTTTGGGCAATCGGAACTGGCGTAACAGCCACTCCAGAGCAAGCGCAAGAAATTCACGCGCACATCAGAAGTCTTATCGCTGCTAAATACGGACAAGAAGTTGCTAACGAAATTTCAATTCTTTACGGCGGTTCTGTAAAACCAGACAATGCCAAGGAAATTTTCTCTCAACCAGATATTGACGGTGGTTTAATTGGCGGTGCTTCTCTTAAAATCGAAGATTTTTCTAAAATTATTGAAGGATTTAATCAGTAGTGACAAGTCGTGACTTGTCAAAAAAAATATAAAGTCGGGAATTATTCTCGACTTTTTTTGTAGCACACGTTTTGATATTTTTTCACTTTCAGACACGCTTTCCGCACTCGCTTTTTAAAAATTTTTCTCAAAAAAAATTTTTAAAAGAGCTCAAACAATGCTACAATCGTGGCTAAAATTCACGGACAGTTTTTCTTTTCAATTTTCTAAACTACCCCGTCTTCAAAAATTATAATTTTTTGAATCCACCCCTTCAAAGAAGGGGAATTTTGTGAACGTTCCAAACTTTGAAAACAATCGACGCTCGCTTCGCTCGCGCCGAAAAAAAACTTCCAAAAGCAAAGCGTCTCAAAAAATCTCAAAAACCTTTGTAAACTTTGTGAAAATCTCCGAGAACTTTGTGTTACAAAAAAAGAATCTTTCACTTTGAAAACAGAAAACTTCCAAAAGCGAAGCGTCTCAAAAATCTCAAAAACCTTGTCAACTTTGTGACAAACTTGGAAAACTTCGTGTTACAAAAACTTTACGAAAAACTTTGCCCTATTACGTGAAACAAATTCCGTAAATTTGCCAAACTTAAAAAAACATCCATCATCCAACTTCTAACATCCAACAAATGAACAACTATACAGAATTCAACTTCAAAATACAACCACTAGAACCTTGGAACGAAATCTTAATGGCAGAACTTATCGAAATAGGTTTTGATAGTTTTACCGAAGAATTAGAAGGAATTTTAGCATACATTCCAACGGATTTGGTCAACGAAGAGAATTTCAAAACCCTAAAAATTTTCAACAATGAAAATGTGAAAATTTCTTACACTTTCCAAGAAATGCCAAACATCAACTGGAACGAAGAATGGGAAAAAAACTTCTCTCCGATTAACGTAGAAGACAAAGTCTTAATTCGTGCAGAATTCCACGAACCAAATCCTGCGATGGAAGAAATCATTATTCAGCCGAAAATGTCTTTCGGAACGGGACATCATCCTACAACGCATCTCATGATTCAGCAAATGCTGGAAATGGATTTCAAAGACAAAAAAGTTTTGGATATGGGTTGCGGAACTTCCGTTCTTGCAATTTATGCCAAAATGAAAGGTGCAAAAGATGTTTTGGCGATTGATATTGACGAATGGTCTGTGGAAAATTCTAAAGAAAACGCCGAGAGAAACAACGTAGAACTCAGAATTGAACTTGGAACTGCTGAAAATTTAGGCAAAGAAAAATTTGATATTATCTTAGCGAATATCAACAGAAATATCTTGATTTCAGACATCCCAACTTACGTAAAAGACATGAACGAAGGCAGCGAACTATTACTTTCTGGCTTATGTTTCTTTGATGTAGATGATATTCTAGAAATTTGTACAGAACAAGGTCTTAAACTCAAAAACAAACAACAGCGCGAAGAATGGTGCAGCTTGCTTTTGGAAAAATAAATTTTTAGAAAAACGCTCAAATGAATTTGAGCGTTTTTTTATTTCCACATCATGTTCAAAATCATTAAATTTGCGTCTTTACAAAAACATATATAGAAAGCATTATCAATATGACTTCACAAGAAATACGCCAACAGTTTTTAGATTTTTTTAAAAGCAAAGAACACCTTATCGTTCCTTCTGCTCCCATCGTTTTGAAAGACGATCCAACTTTGATGTTTTCCAACTCTGGAATGACACAGTTTAAGGACTATTTCCTTGGTTACAAAGAACCAAAAGCACCTAGAATTGCTGATACTCAAAAATGTTTGAGAGTTTCTGGAAAACACAATGATTTGGACGATGTAGGTCGTGATACGTATCACCACACCATGTTCGAAATGTTGGGAAACTGGAGTTTTGGAGATTATTTCAAAAAAGAAGCCATCGATTTTGCTTGGGAATTATTGACCGAAGTTTATAAAATTCCAAAAGAAAACTTATATGTAACCATTTTTGAAGGAGACGCATCAGAAAATTTAGAGCGCGACCAAGCTGCTTATGATTTCTGGAAAGCACATATTTCAGAAGACAGAATTATCAATGGAAACAAGAAAGATAATTTCTGGGAAATGGGCGAATCTGGACCTTGCGGACCTTGTTCAGAAATTCACGTAGACCTACGTTCTGAAGAAGAAAAAGCACAGACTCCGGGAGTTCAGTTGATTAACCAAGATCATCCTCAAGTGGTAGAAATCTGGAATTTGGTTTTTATGCAATACAACCGAAAAGCTGATGGTTCGCTAGAAAATCTCCCTGCAAAACATATTGATACAGGAATGGGATTTGAACGTCTTTGTATGGCGTTGCAAGGTAAAAAATCTAATTATGATACTGATGTTTTCACTCCGCTGATTGCAAAAGTAGAAGAACTTTCTGGCAAAAAATATGAAGGAATTTTAGAAAACGAAAAAGATATTGCAATTAGAGTTGTGGTAGACCATATTCGTGCGGTTGCTTTTGCCATTGCAGACGGTCAATTGCCTTCTAATGGTGGTGCTGGTTACGTAATTCGTAGAATTTTGAGAAGAGCGATTTCGTATTCTTACAGATTTTTAGATATGAAAGAACCTTTCTTATATGAATTGGTAGCTGTGCTAAAAAATCAAATGGGCGCATTTTTCCCAGAAATTGTGAAGCAAGAAAAATTGGTTACCGAAGTGATTAAAGAAGAAGAAAATTCTTTCTTGAAAACCATCGAACACGGTTTGGTTCGCCTAGATCACATCATCAAAGATACCATTGCTAAAAACGAAAAAGTATTACCAGGAACTGAAGTTTTTGAACTTTACGACACTTACGGTTTCCCAGCAGATTTATCGAGAATTATTGCCGAAGAAAAGCAATTAACTGTAGATGAAAAAGGCTTCGATGAAGAAATGGAGAAACAAAAACAACGTTCTAAAAAATCATCGGCGCAAAAAGTTTATGACTGGGTAATTTTAGAAGAAAAGCCAGAAACTTTCGTAGGATATGACCAGACTTCTTCTGAAACTTACATTACAAGATATAGAAAAGTAGAAAATAAAGATGGAGAATTTTTCCAAATTGTGTTGAATAAAACGCCTTTCTATCCTGAAGGTGGTGGTCAGGTTGGTGACAAAGGAATTCTTATCCCAAGTTATGCAGAAGGTTTTGACCTTTCTAATCCTGCTGCTTTTGACAGAGAAAATTCTACTGAAATTTTAGAAGTTTTAGAAACTAAAAAAGAAAATAATCTGATTATTTCTTTGGTGAAAGAATTGCCAAAAGATGCAGGAGCGCTTTTCTACGCAGAAGTAAACACCGCAGACAGAAAAAACACTCAAGCAAATCACTCTGTAACACACTTGTTGCACGAAGCTTTGAGAGACGTTTTAGGAACTCACGTAGAACAAAAAGGTTCTTATGTAGGTCCAGACTATTTGCGTTTTGACTTCTCGCATTTTTCTAAAATGAACGAAGAAGAATTGGCTTTGGTTGAGGAAAAAGTAAATGCTAAAATCAAGGAAAATCTTCCATTACAGGAATTCAGAAATATCCCGATTCAGGAAGCGTTAGACAAAGGAGCGATGGCACTTTTCGGGGAAAAATATGGCGACAATGTAAGAATGATTCAGTTTGGAAGTTCTAGAGAATTATGTGGTGGTACTCACGTAAAATCTACTGGCGAAATTGGACATTTCAAAATAATGGCAGAAAGTTCTACCGCTGCTGGAATTAGAAGAATAGAAGCAATTTCTGGGGATAAAGCAACAGAATATTTCAAAAATTTAGAAAACCAACTGAAAGAAGTTTCTGCATTGTTAAAATCTAAAGATTTAGTAAAATCTATCGAAAAATTGCTTGAAGAAAACGCAGCTCTAAAATCTGAAATAGATGCTTTGAAAAAAGAAAAAGCAAAAGGCGAAATTAACGATTGGAAAAACGCTTTCGTACAAAAAGGAGACAAGCAATTATTGGTAAAACGCACTTCTCTTGACGCCGGTTCTGTAAAAGACATTGTCTTCCAATTGAAAAAAGAAATTCCAAATTCTGTAACGATTGTCATTTCTGACGCAGGCGAAAAACCAATGATTACGGTTGGTGTTTCTGCTGATTTAGAAGCAAATTATCACGCTGGAAACATTGTAAAAGAACTCGCAAAAGAAATCCAAGGTGGTGGTGGTGGAAACCCAGGTTTCGCAACTGCCGGTGGAAAAAACCTTGCAGGAATTGAAAATGCTTTGAATAAAGCAATGGAAATTTAATTTTACAAAAATTTAAAATATTTTAACCCTTTCAAGAAAATTGAGAGGGTTTTTTAATAAAATTTTGTGATTTTAGGAGCGTTTGTGTAACATTTTAATCCCTAGTTTTGTCTTATTAGAAAAAACCAAATGAAACAAACTTTATCGGCACTATTTCTCCTTTTTTTTAATTTATATTTTTCTCAAAATCAACTTCAAGTTATCAATGCTAAAAATCAAAAAGCAGTTTACAATGCTGCCGTATATTGTGATGATGATTTGCTAGGAAAAACTGATGCAAATGGGAAATTAACCTTCAAAACCAAATGTAAAAAAGTAGAAATTTTTGCCAATAATTTTGAAGATAAAGAAGTGAGCGTACAAAAAGAGATGAAAGTTTCTTTGACGCCAAGTAAAGAAAAAACGGGAAACATAGACAAAGTTATTCTCACCGATAAAAGCGACGCAAAAGCACTAAAAATTCTAGACGAATTCAATAAAAATTACAAAAAAAACAGTCCACAATCGTTAGATTCTTATCAGTTCAAATCATACAGTAAAATTTCGATTGATGTAGACCAAGATTCTATCGCAGATTATCAAAATTTTCTCGCCAAAAGAGCAGATTCTTTGGCAAAAATTGAGAAAAGAACGTTCAAACAAAAAGACAAAGAAAAGAAAGATTCACTTCTGGGCGAAGATTTCGTAAATGCAACCAAGGAAAGTCAGTTTTTTCTTTGGGAAAAAGCTACAGAACATCAATTTTCTCAAAAATACGGCGACAAAACCAATATTTTAGACAGCAGAATGTCTGGTTTCCCAAATCCAATTTATGAAGCTTTGGCATTAAATATTTCTTATCTTAATCGTATTCCGAGACAGTTAAGCCCAGAAAATCGCAACATTTATCGTTATTATCTTTCAGATACTATTGAAATTGACAATAGAAAAACATACGTGATTAAATTCAAAGAAATCACCAATAAATTGAAGCAAAATCCGAGAAAATTCAATGGTAAAATTTACATTGATGCAGAAAATTTTGCTTTAAAAAAACTGGAAACCAGCAGTAAAAAACAAAACGAAGGAAGCGGAACCATCATTTGGAAACCTATTAACAATAAATGGTTTTTGGTTTCTGAAAACCTGAAAGTAAAAATAGGCGACTCTCGTTTTGAAACAGCTAAAAAAGACAGTGTAAAAAAAGACGAAAAGCAAAAGTTCAAAACCAAAAAATTTGGTAATTTTCTTTATGTCAAAAACCAATATTTTGATTTTGAAACCAATATTACTCAACAAAAAAGTGATTTTTCAGGCTACTCTTTAGAAGTAAAAAACGCTGATGGAAGCTTGCTTTCTCAATACAGAACCGATTCTTTATCGGCAAGAGAAAGTGCAACGTATCAAAAAATAGACACTTTAGTCAAAAAAGCAGATTTTGAAAAAAGAGTGAGCCTCATCACCAATTTATTGAAGGGAAATATCCGCTATAAAATGCTGGATTTTGATGTTTTAAAATTCTTTGAACTCAATAAATATGAATCGTTAAGATTGGGAATCGGCGTAAAACTCAATGAAAAATTTTCTAAAACTTTTTCACCAGATTTTTATGTGGGTTATGGCTTCAAAGACCATCGTTGGAAATACGGAATTGGTTTAGACACCAAACTTTCTAGCAAAAGAACCTCTGTTTTTAGAGTTCATTATTCTGATGATAATTTTGCGGCTGGAAGAATCAACAAAACTTTTTGGGACAGCTCCATGAAATTCAATGAATTGAACATGGATATTTACAATGACCATTTTTACAGAAATCAGCAATTTGGAGCATCGTTTTTGTATGATGTGAGCAATTCTTTGAGTGCAAAATTGGCTTTAAATCGAGAAAAGCAAAATGCGTTGTTTGATTATCAATACCAAAACTTCGCCAATGATTTTCAGAATTTCAGCACTACTCTATCTCTAAAATATGCGCCAAAAGATAAAAATCTGATGACACCTTCAGGAAAATTGACGTATCAAAAAGGTTATCCTCAGTTTTATGTGAATTTCGAAAAAGGTTTTGAAATTTTGGGCGGAAAATTAGATTACAATCGTTTAGATGCTTTTGCGATTCATCAATTCAAGTCTAAAATGGGAACTTCTCAAATTAAAATTTCTGGAGGTATTTCTTCTGGAAGCGCTCCTATTTGGAAGAATTTTGAAATTGTAGGAGACCTCAATGCTTTTTCTACAAGTCTTTTTTCTAAAATCAACACGCCTTCTACTTTCAGTTTTGTGACGATGCCATCGGGAAGTTTTTATGTAGATCAATTTGCGGCGCTTCATTTCTCTCAGGAATTGCCTTTTCAGTTTAAAACCTTCGGAAATAGAGTTTCTACGATAAAATTAGCCTATCATTCAGCGATTGGCGGTTTTAAAAATCCTGAAAACCATCAGTTTGATTTTAAAGTTTTAGACCATCCTTATCAAGAAGTTGGTGCAGTTTGGAACCGATTTTTAGGAAGAGGTTTTGATGTAGGCTTTTTCTACCGATTAGGATATTATCAAACCTCAAATTTCAATGACAATTACGGAATTCAGATTAAATTAAGTGGTTTTTAAATAGAATTTGATAATCATTTCCACATTCCGAGTTTTAGCTTTCGGGCGTTTCGTTCTGCTTGAGTAAATTTTTCTACGAATTTCACATTCGGCGGAAAAGTAGAAACTACGGCGTAACCTTTTTCTACCAAATATTGGTTCAAAAAGGTGCCATTTTCGAGGTAAACATAAGCTAAAACTCTGCCGTATCTGTCTGTTTTTTGAACATCAAAAGTCAGTTTCACCTTTTTGTTTTTCAAAAGTTGTGTAACGAAATTTTTAGCTTCGGTTCCGAAATATTCTTTACGAACTTTCACGCCTACGTTTCGAGTTTCAGGCGCATCAATGCCAATTAATCTGATTTTATATTTTTCTGATGATGAAGTAGTAACGTAAAAAGTATCACCATCTGTAATTTTAGAAACTTTGTACCAAGTATTTTCTTGTAATTGAGCTTGAGCAAAGAAAAACAGAAAAGTAAAAAGGAAAATGAGTTGGGTTTTCATTCCACAAAACTAGAAATTTTAAAAATAAAAACAGTGGCATACAATCTAAATAAAACCTTATTTTTGCACATCTAAAGATTTTAGTTTTGATTACAACAGACCAACTTAAAGATACACAAAAACGCATCGAAGATTTGCATAAATTTCTTCAAATTGAAAAGAAGAAACTAGAAATCATCAACGATGACGAAAAAACGGCTGCTCCAGAATTTTGGGACAACCCAAAAGAAGCTGAAGGTTTCCTAAAACAACTGCGTTCTAAGAAAAAATGGGTGGAAGAATATGAAGAAATTCATACGCAGTTTGAAGATTTGCAAGTTTTGGTAGAATTTGCCAAAGAAGACGCTGATTCTGAAAAAGAATTAGATGAGCAATTTCCTCAATTGATTGAAAAAATTGAAAATCTAGAGTTCAAAAACATGTTGTCTAATGAAGGCGATGAACTTTCTGCCGTTTTGCAAATTACAGCAGGAGCTGGTGGAACAGAATCGTGTGATTGGGCTTCTATGCTCATGAGAATGTACCAAATGTGGAGCGAAAAACAAGGCTACAAAATCCGTGAACTGAACTATCAAGAAGGCGATGTAGCTGGTGTAAAAACCGTAACCTTAGAAATTGACGGAGAATACGCTTTTGGTTATTTGAAAGGAGAAAATGGAGTTCACCGTTTGGTGAGAATTTCGCCGTTTGATTCTAATGCAAAACGTCATACCAGCTTCGTTTCGGTGTATGTTTATCCTTTGGTAGATGATTCTATTGAAATTAATATTAATCCAGCAGATATAACTTTTGAAACCATGAGAGCTTCTGGAGCTGGTGGACAAAACGTAAACAAGGTAGAAACTGCAGTTCGTCTTCGTCATGCTCCTACTGGAATTATTATTGAAAATTCTGAATCTCGTTCTCAGCTTCAAAACAAAGAAAAAGCAATGCAGCTCTTGAAATCTCGTCTCTATGAAATGGAATTGGAAGAAAGAATGAAAGCTAGAAACGAAATCGAAGCCAATAAAAAGAAAATTGAATGGGGAAGCCAAATTAGAAACTACGTAATGCACCCTTATAAATTGGTAAAAGATGTACGTTCTGGCTATGAAACTTCTGATGTAGACGGCGTAATGAACGGTAATATCACTCCTTTCCTCAAAGCGTTTTTAATGAACGAAGGAACAGCCGTTACGGATGATGATTTTGATTTATAAATGATAAAAAAGGAAGTTTAAAATTTTAAACTTCCTTTTTCTTTGAAAATAATAATTGTTTGATGAGTGGAATATTCGCCAAAATTATAATTCCCCAAATCATATAATCTAAATTATCTTTTACCCATTGTATTCTTCCCAAGTTGTAGCCTAACAATCCTATTACACCTACCCAAAGAACAGCTCCAATCATACTAAAACTTAGAAAAGTAGAATATTTCACTTTGGTAGAACCACATAAAAAGGGAACGATTGTTCTAATTACTGGAACAAATCGGGCAATGATGATAGAGTTCTTTCCGTTTTTATCAAAAAAATCTTTGGCTTTTTCTAGATGTTTTTTCTTAATGAAATAGTCTTTTTCGCTGTTCATGATATACTCACCAAAACGTTTTCCCACGTAATAGTTTACATTATCACCTAAAATCGCCGCGAAAATAAGCAAAGGAATCACCAAATAAATATTAAGAGAACCTTCTTGAGCCAATAAACCAATGGTAAATATCAATGCATCACCAGGTAAAAATGGCATGAGAAAAGAAGCAATGATAAGACCTGTTTCCGCAAAAATGATTAAGAACAAGAAAACATACACCCAATTATGATACTTTTCGATAATCGCTAAAAGTACCTGATCAGGCTTGGAAACAAAATCTAAGAGGAAACTCCAAATGCTTTCTAACATCTATGCTATTTTCTTTTAATTGCTTTAAAGATAATAGGTAAAACTGAAATAAACACAATTCCTAAAACAAATTTTTCAAAATTTAATTTCACCCACTCGATATTTCCTAGAAAATATCCAAGCAAGGTAATAGAAGTCACCCAAATAAAAGCACCTGTAATACAGTACAATAAATAAGTTCTGTACTTCATTTCTCCCGCTCCTGCTACGAAAGGAGCGATGGTTCTCACAATTGGGATAAATCTTGCTAGAATAACTGTTTTCCCGCCATTTTCTGCAAAAAATTTCTCGGTGTCTTCTATATGAGATTTCTTTAAAAATAAAATTCTTTCTTTAGACTGAACAAAATCCCCAAACTTTTTCCCGATAAAATAATTCATATTATCTCCTAAAAGTGCTGCTAAAATCAATAACGGTATAATCGTATAAATATCTATTTGACCTGTTGTAGAAGCAATTAAACCCACTGCAAAAAGTAGAGAATCTCCTGGTAAAAATGGCATTACTACCACACCAGTTTCTACGAAAATCACTAAAAATAAAAATAAGTAAATATAAATGCCATAGTCTCTAATAATTTCGGTAAGCACTAATAAGGGATTTCCTAAAAAATCTAGGATAAATTGTAATAATTCCATTCAGTTAATTTATATGACGACAAAGATAATATTTAAAAACAAAAAACTTTGTTAAAGAATTCTAAAAAAATCAACAAAATGCCATTAAAAAAGCTTAACTTATTTTTGTAATTTTACAAAATGATTTCTCAAAAGACCTTAGATAAAATTTTCTCTACGATTCGAGTAGAAGAAATTATCGGCGAATATGTTCAGTTAAAACGTGCAGGCTCTAATTTCAAGGGCTTGAGTCCGTTTCATGAAGAAAAAACACCAAGTTTTGTGGTTTCTCCCAGTAAACAAATTTGGAAGGATTTCTCCTCTGGAAAAGGTGGAACTGCCATCACTTTCCTTATGGAAATCGAAGGATTTACCTATCCAGAAGCGCTGAGACATGCTGCCAAAAAGTACGGCATAGAAATAGAAGAAGACCAAGTAGAATATTCAGAAGAGCAGAAAAAAGCCCAATCTGAAAGAGAAATTCTCTACAAAATTCATGAAGTTGCCAATACTTTTTTCCAAGAAAATCTTTGGGAAACCGAAGAAGGAAAAACCATTGCGCTCTCCTATTTCAAGGAACGTGAACTGCATGATGACATCATTAAAAAATTTCAATTAGGCTATTCTCCAGAAAAGAAAAATGCTTTTACAGAATACGCTTTAGCAAAAGGTTATGAAAAAGAAATTTTAGAAAAATCTGGAATTTCAATTTTTCCAGAAAATTCACCTAATGGAATTGACCGATTTCGTGAACGTGTGATTTTTCCAATACATAGTTTTTCGGGAAGAGTTTTAGGTTTCGGAGCGAGAATTCTGAAATCCAATGTAAAAACTGCCAAATATCTCAATTCGCCAGAAACCGAAATTTACCATAAATCTAATGTTCTCTATGGTTTAAACCAAAGCAAACAAGCCATTTCCAGAGAAAATTTGTGTTTATTGGTAGAAGGTTACATGGATGTGATTTCGCTTCACCAAAGCGGAATAGAAAACGTAGTTGCAAGTTCGGGAACGGCGCTTACAACGGAACAAATTAAACTCATCAAACGTCTCACCGAAAACGTAACCATACTTTTTGACGGCGATGCTGCAGGAATTAAAGCCAGTTTCAGAAGTATAGATATGTTGCTTTCTGAGGGAATGAATATTCGTGTGGTATTATTTCCTGATGGCGATGATCCAGACAGTTTTGCCAGAAAAAATCCTAGAGATTTTGTAGAAGATTTCATTAAAAATCAAGCGAAAGATTTCATTGATTTCAAAGCCGAAATTCTTTTAAAAGAAGCCAATAACGACCCTATCAAAAAAGCGGAAGCGATTAGAGACATAGTAAAATCTATTGGTTTCGTTTCTAATGCTTTAAAACAAGAGGTTTACCTAAAACAAGTTTCTACTCAATTTGGACTTTCGGAGCAATCGCTTTTTAATGAACTTGGCGTTCAGAAACAAGTAGTTCAACAGCAAAAACCTGCCGAAAAAAGAGAGGCAAATGTTGTAAAACTTGAAAAAGTTCAAGAATTTTCAGAAACCATCAATCCTCTTTTGGTTTTAGAAGAAAAATTAGTAGAACTCATGTTGAAATTTGGTCAATTTAAACTGTTCAGAAAAAAACCAGACAACGAAAATTATGAAACTACAGTCATTGAAGAAATCATCAATCATTTTGAAGAGGACCAATATCAACCGATTTCTCCTTTGAATCAAAAAATTATTGAAGAAATAAAAGCAGGAATTCGGCAAAATGAACTTCGTTCTAGTGATTTTTTCAAAACTTTCATGGATGAAGAAGTGGTGACAAAAACTGCAAATGCATTAATTAACGCTCATGAAACCAGCAATTGGGAAAAACATAATATCTACTTCAGCAAAGAAGAAGAAGTGGTAGACAAAATTGTAAAAGATGTCATCATAAGACACAAAAGAGAATTTGTGATAAAAATCATAAACGATTTAAAACACCAAATTTCAGAGGAAAATTCAGCAGAAACTTATTTAAAAATCATGAACCTCACAAAACTTAAAAACAAAATAGACGAAAATTTATTTAGAATTTTGTGACACTTTGGCTAAATTTGTAAAAAGGAACAGACTTTGAATAAAAAGAAGTATGAAGAAAATACAAATACATCAAAATGCAATCGCTCAACTTTGTAAAAAATACAATGTTGAAAAATTATATGTATTTGGTTCTATTCTTACAGAAAAATTTAATGACTCTAGTGATATAGATTTTATCGTAAAATTCCACCAATTAGATTTATCAAAATATGCAGACAATTATTTTGATTTAAAATTTTCATTAGAAGAAATATTGAAAAGAGAAATAGATCTATTGGAAGAAAAATCCATTAGAAACCCATATTTTCTTGAAGCAGTTAATCATCAAAAGCAGCTAATATATGGATAAGGAAATACAAGTTTGGCTATATGATATTCTAAATTCAATTTTAGAAATTGAGAGTTTTGTAGATTTTGAAGAAACCAATTTTCAAGATTATTCTTCAGATGTTAAAACCAAACGTGCAGTAGAAAGAAATTTAGAAATAATAGGAGAAGCATTAAATAAAATTTCTAAAAAAGATGAAAATTTAGAAATTACTGATAAAAGAAAAATTATAAGTGTAAGAAATAGAATAATTCATGGATATGATCAAGTTTCAGATGAATTAATTTGGTCTATTATTACACAGTATTTACCTGTTTTAGAAAAAGAAGTTAGACAATATTTAAACGAATAACAAATTTATGGACATAAAAAAAGAATTCAGAGATTTCTCTGTAAAACATTTAGGAAATAGCGGATTAGCAACTGACCAATACATGGGAATTTTTAACCCCACCAATCTTACTCCTTACATTATGGAAGAACGTAGAATGAACGTAGCTCAAATGGACGTTTTCTCTCGTCTCATGATGGATAGAATCATCTTCTTAGGAACAGGGATTGATGACCAAGTTGCCAATATTGTAACCGCTCAATTATTATTTTTAGAAAGTTCAGACCCTTCTAAAGACATTCAGATTTACATCAATTCTCCTGGTGGTAGCGTTTACGCGGGTTTAGGAATTTATGACACCATGCAAATCATCAAACCAGATGTAGCTACTATTTGTACAGGTATGGCTGCAAGTATGGGCGCTGTTTTATTAGTTGCTGGTGAAAAAGGAAAACGTTCTGCGCTTAAACATTCTAGAGTGATGATTCACCAACCAAGTGGTGGCGCTCAAGGTGTGGCAAGTGATATGGAAATCAACCTAAGAGAGATGCTAAAGCTTAAAAAAGAGTTGTATGACATTATTTCTGCACATTCTGGTCAGCCTTACGAATGGGTAGAAAAATCATCAGACCGTGATTATTGGATGACTTCTTACGAAGCCAAAGAAAACGGAATGGTAGACGAAGTTTTAGAGAAAAAATAAAATTTTCTATAAATTTTTAAAAATATAGAGAACGTGCTTTTTAGTGCGTTCTTTTTATTTTTTTTATGGCAATTTTTGCAAATTTTCCATCGCAAAATCCATTTCAAAAATTTGCAAAACCAGGCTGTCCGTTGCAATTCCTCGCCTCGTCTTTCAGACGAGACTGCGGGATTTACACTCCCATCCTTATTGCAAGACTTCGTTACAAATTCACTATTTTTACCAAAAATTTAAGATTTTACCCAAAATGAAAGTTATCCAAATAAAAGCCAAAGATTTTTTTGAATTTATAAAACTGAAAGACACTTCTATGTGGGAAATTTTCTCCCAAATGATAGACGGAGAAGAAAAAGAAATCCTCTTTTTAGACGAAGACGAAAAAATACTTTTCAATTACATTCTTCCCCAAAATTTAGAAAAATTAGAAGAAGACCGAAAAACCTTTGCCAAAGAATACGCAGATAAAATCTCTAATTTGAATTAAAAAGATAGCGCTCCTACGGAGCGCCCTTTTTTCACCATTTATTTTCTACACATATATCATTCCTACGGAATGTAAATTCAAAATTAATTCTCTAAATTCGTGAAAACTTTCGGTTATGAATTTAAAAAAATCCTTTCTATTATTAAGTATTCTAACGCTTAAGCTTTTCAACGCTCAATCTTACAAAAAACCTTTGGTTTCTGCTATTACAGAAAAAGATTTAAGAACAGACATGTACCAAATGGCAGCAGACCAATTTTGGGGAAGAGAAGCAGGAACTTTAGACGAACTGAAAGTTTCGATGTGGTTTGCAGATAAAATGAAAGAGCAGAAATTTCTGCTCTTTTTTTATTTCATTTCCTCAATTGTTTTTCTTGTTTCAGCTACATCATGAACTCTCAAAATTTTTGCACCTTTTTCTAAAACTTTTCGGTGTAAAATTTGGGTTTCTTCTCCAATTTCAAGCGGTTTTTTATTCAGAGGTTTATAAATGAACGATTTTCTAGAAATCCCTATCAAAAGTGGAAATCTTCCGAAACCTAAATGTTCTACTTCTTCAATCATTTTATACTGATCTTCCACCGTTTTTCCAAAACCAAAACCTGGGTCTAAAATAATATCATGAATTCCCAATTTTTGTAACTGATTTACTTTTTCCGAAAAATAATAATTCACACTCATGGTAATATCATCGTAGCGAATTTTTTCGTGCATGGTAGCATAAGAAGTATTGCTGTGCATCAAAATATACGGAAGTCTAGTCTCGGCAACTGTTGGCAATAAATTTACATCAAAATAGCCTCCCGAAATATCATTCACCACATCCATTCCTTCGTTATATCCGAATTTCACTACGTCTGCATAAAAAGTATCAATAGAAATCAAAGCTTCGGGAAATTCTTTTTTGATTAAAGAAATAACATTCCCAATTCTTCTTATTTCTTCTTCCGCAGAAAGATATTCTGCATTCGGACGAGTAGATTGCGCTCCAATATCTATAAAATCTGCACCATCTTTAAGCAATTTTTCGGCATGAAGAAGTGCTGATTTTTCGTTATTAAACTTTCCACCATCCGAAAAAGAATCTGGAGTAAGATTAAGAATCCCCATAATTTTGGGAGTGTTTAAATCTACTAATCTACCATTGCAATTGATAGAAAAGTTAGAAAGCTGGAAGTTGGAAGCTGGAAGTTTCATTTTGCAAATTTATAGAATTTCTTGGTCTAAATTTATTCAAATACGTTTGAAACCACTATTTTTGTTGAATGCAAAAAACCATTTCCATTGTAGTCGCTATTTTCAATAGAAAAGACGAATTATTCGAGCTTTTGAACTCACTTATTGCTCAAACCGATAAAGATTTTGAAGTCATCATCGTAGATGATGGTTCGTCCATAGATTTATTGCCTACTGTGGAAACTTTTAAAGAAATTTTGAATATTCAATATTTCAAAAAAGCGAATTCTGGACCTGGTTTATCTAGAAATTACGGAGCAAATCGCGCCAAAAATGATTGGTTGGTTTTTATAGATTCAGACGTCATTGTAGAAAAAGATTACATAGAAAATATCAAAAAAAATCTTGAGAAAACAGATTGCGCTGCTTTTGGTGGTGCAGATAAAGCGCACAAAGGTTTCAATCTTTTACAAAAAGCCATCTCCTACTCTATGACTTCGGTTTTCACGACTGGTGGAATTAGAGGAAGCAAAAAAGCAGTGACCAGATTTCAGCCCAGAAGTTTTAATATGGGTGTGAACAAAGAAATTTTCCTAAAAATTGGCGGTTTTTCTGAAATGAGAATTGGCGAAGATCCAGATTTATCAATGACGATTTGGGAAAACGGTTACCAAACGGCATTCTTTGACGATATTGGCGTTTATCACAAACGCAGAACAGATTTAGGAAAATTCTCAAAACAAGTGTATCAATTTGGTTGTGCAAGACCCATTCTGAACCAGAGACATCCTGATTATGTAAAACCAACTTTTTGGTTTCCTACTTTGTTTTTATTAGGTTATGTTGCAGGAATTTTAGAATATTTCCTTTTACAAAAAGGTTTTGTTTTGGCATGTTACGGTTTTTATACTTTGGTGATTTTTCTTCATGCTTTGTATTTGACTAAAAATATTGCTATTGCTGCACAAGCGATTATTACTACTTACATTCAGATGTTTTCTTACGGTTACGGATTTTTAGAATCTTGGGTTAAACTCAATGTATTGAAAATGAAACCAGAAGATGCTTTCCCGAAACATTTTTATAAGAAGTAATTTCTATTCTCTTCATTGATTTTTTAAAATATAAAAACCCTAACTTTGCAAAATGAGTTGGTTCAAAGAATGGTTTAATACACCTTATTATCATATTCTCTACAAAGACAGAGATTTTGTAGAAGCAGAAAATTTCATTAGAAATCTTACCCAAGATTTACAACTTTCTAAAGATTCTAAAATCATTGATTTAGCTTGTGGCAAAGGCAGACATTCTGTTTTTTTGCATCAGTTAGGCTATGAAGTTTTAGGAGTAGATTTGTCCGAAGAAAGCATAGAACACAATAAACAGTTTGAAACTTCGGCTGATGAAACTCCAAAATTGACGTTTAAAGTTCACGACATGAGAAATGAACTTTATCCCAATGTTTCTTCTGAAAAAGTAAATGCAGTTTTCAATTTATTCACCAGTTTTGGATATTTTGATGATGATGAAGATGACAGAAAAGTATTTTCTTCAGTAAAAAATGTTTTACATAACGATGGAATTTTCGTTTTGGATTTTCTCAATGAAAAATTTGTAAAAAACACTTTGGTTGATGAAACTACTGTTACCAAAGACGGAATAGATTTTCTCATCAAAAAAAGAATAGAAGAAAATCATGTCATCAAAGATATTTTCTTTGAAGATAAAGGAGAGTCCTTTCATTATTTCGAAAAAGTAAAACTTCATACTTTAGAAGAAATAAAAAACATCGCCGAAAGTTTCGGTTTTGAAGCGGTAAAAATCTGGGGGAATTATCAGTTAGAAGATTTTGAAAGAGAAACTTCCCCGAGATGTATTTTCCAGTTCAGAGTTAAAAATTAAAATTTATAAAAGCTGAAAGCATTTTGCTGAAAACCAAAAAGCAAAGAACATGATTATTATTCTATTGATTTTAAGCGTTATCATTGGTGTTTTTCTGGGAAAATATTTCGGAAAGAGCCAATCATTTGCTAAAAATTTACTGATTCTAAGTGCTGGTTTTTTGATTACGGTTTGTGTAAGCGAAGTTTTTCCAGAAGTCTATGAAGCAGATGACCACAATATTGGAATTTGGATTATTGGTGGCGTTTTGCTGCAAATGATTTTAGAAAGTCTTACCAAAGGTTTCGAACATGGGCATTTTCATCATCACCACGAAGAAAAAAACATTTTGCCTATTGCTTTGATGGCAGGAATGTTTGTGCACGCATTTTTAGAAGGAATTCCTCTTGCCAATATTTCAGATGTAACTTCTCCTTATTTATTGGGAATTGTGTTCCATAATTTACCAATTTCATTTATTCTCGGAACATTTTTATTAAGAGAAAAAAACAATATTTTTTCTTGGTTTATCATTGCCTTATTTGCATTGGCATCACCATTAGGAATGGTTTTTGGCGATTATTTTAATCCAAATTGGCAACCTTATTTCTTGGCATTAGTTGGCGGAATTTTCTTACATATCTCATCAGTAATTATTTTCGAAAGCAATAAAAATCACAAAATGGATTGGCAAAAACTTTTTTTAGTGATTGCTGGAGTTGGACTAGCGTTAGTGAATCATTTGTTTCACGCTCATCATTAAAAAATTTGATTTCGAATAAAACAAAAACTCCCGAAATTTCGGGAGTTTTTCATATGTTTTAAGAGTAAATATTTTAGAATTTCCAGCCTAATGTAAGCGTTACATTGTTCTTAACATCTTCTAATTTAGAAGTAAATGTATTAGGATTATTTGTAAAGAATTCTACATCTCGGTTATTCGCTAAACTGTAATAATATCCATCTCCGTAAACATTGGTAGAATTGGTGGTAATTTTATTGTAAGCCGCATCAACATAGAATGATTTAAAATCAAATCCGAATCCTACCCCTAAAGTTTCTCTTTTTCCTACATATAAATCATCAAAATTTGCTCTCTTCTCGAATGGTGAATTAGAAATTCCGTAACCACCTCTTAATCTGAAGTTGTTATAACGGTATTCACCTCCTACTCTAAGTTCTGATAAGTTTTTGTATTCAGATTGGAAGAAATCATTCAGTTGAGTTTCTGCAGGACCTTGAACTTTATATTTTGGTTTGGTTAAACCTAATGAATAGTCTACGTTGAATGCAAAATTCTTATTCATTACAAAAGCTCCACTCAAAGTCGCTTTCATAGGTGAAGTGAATTTTCTGTCTTCATCATAATAATCAAAGTAATACCCTAAATTACCTTCGTTTACTTCGCTGTAAGTTCTGTATTGAGTCCACCAAGTTGGCGATTCAATAGACGCTCCTAATCGTATATTATTATTAATTTTTCCAATAATGCCGGCAGAAACCGAGAATCCATTAGCATCTTCAGTATAAGGCGTTCCTTGTTTATTTAAAACGTAGCTGTTATTATTATCTACATCTAGTGAGAGTCTAGAAGAATCGTATTGCTCAATCGTAGCTCCTTTGAAATTAAGGGAACCTCCCACATAGAATTTATTATCATAATTTCCACCAAAAGCGATGTTCATATTGGTAAGATTTCCCGTTCTGTCATAAGCATGACCTAGAGAAGTAAAAGTTCCTGTAACAGGATTTCCATTAGCATCTACCAAATTGCTATCTTGAAATTTATAGCTAGAATTCGCTGGTGTTTCTATGTATTCTTCTAAATTTTGATTGGTGTAATTCACTCCAAAATTTACAAATTTCCACGGTGTGTTTCTACTGGTTTCAAAAACAGCAACTCCACCTAATTGACCTAAGTCTGCATTGTTTAATTTATATGAGTTTGCAACATTAGAAAAAGAAGATGTGGTTTTAGAATTATTAATTGCTAAAGTTCCACTGATATTTCCCGTGATGAAAACTCCCACACTTGCAGGATTGGTATTGATTGCAGAAAGATCTCCTCCTAAAGCTCCCATAGAACCTGCCATTGCATTAAATTTAGCAGAGCCAGTTAATGGATTGGCAGAATAAACATCTACTGAATTTCTGATAATCGAAACATCTTGCGCTTGAAGATAAAATGCAGATGCAATACTTAATATTGTTAAAGATTTTTTAAACATTTTTTCAAAAAATTATAGTTTATTATTTCTTATCTAAAACCTCCTGATCTGAAACCTCCTCCAGAACTTGAGCTTCCGCTAGAGCTACCACCTGATCTGAAACCTCCACCAGAATTAGAACTTCCTCCCCAATCATTTCTTCTAGGCTCTTGTCTTGGAGCTTCATATTGTCTTGGTTCTTGTCTTGGAGCACTTCTAAATCTTGAAGGATTAGAATTTTGCGGTGGCTGAGTCATATTTGGATTAGTATTTCTAGGTGGTGTAGTTCTAAATCCAGAGTTATTAGAATTATTGGTATTCATTCTATTGTTAAAACTTCTGTTATTAGAATTTTGGAAACCATTTCCTCTGGTAATGGCATCAGCTCCACTTCTCTTATAATTATTTCTTAGATAATAATAACCTCCATAATAATAAGGATTATATCCATAGTAACCACCATAATAAGGAGAATAATATCCATACCAAGGATGATAATAACCGTAACCACCAAAACCAAAGTAAGGATCCCAATAAGGATTCCAGCCCCAATTGTTCCAACCCCAGTTATTCCAACCGAAACCAATTCCTATATTCCAACCATTTCCCCAACCGTAATAAGGAGAATAATATCCGTAAGGATTCCAACCCCAAGTATTATAATTGTAATAATAGATGTTTTTTTCTGTTCCTGCGTAAGTTCCCCAGTCAGATTCTGTTCCGTTCCAAGTTTGATATTTGTTTTTTTGAGCCGCTTGGTTTAGTTGATTTTGCTTTATAATACTAGCAGAATCAGACTCATAAGCATATACTTCATCCACTTGATTAGGTTCTGGCATTACAATACCTTCTGGTATCACATCTTTATTAGGGTCATAATACACCCCATCAGTTTCTGTGTAACCTCCCATTTGAGAGCCACATGAAACCAAAAGCAAACCAGCTGCAACCCCTAGAACAACTTTTGTTCTAAGAATTTCTGATAAGTTTTTATAATTAGAATTTTTCATGATAGATGTAATTAAGTTTATTTATCTTTGCAAAATATTAATACCAAAATTATACCAATATACTCGGTATTTATATTTTTCATCAAAAATACAATATAACATTAGATATTCTCAAAATTAAAAAGTTAAATTTTAATAAAAAATGGCAAAATTAACAACAAGGAGTGAAGATTATAGCAAATGGTATAACGAACTTGTAGTAAAAGCAGACCTTGCTGAAAACTCAGGTGTAAGAGGAAGTATGGTGATTAAACCCTACGGTTATGCAATTTGGGAAAAAATTCAAGCAGAACTAGACAAAAAATTCAAAGAAACTGGTCACCAAAACGCTTACTTCCCACTCTTTGTCCCGAAAAGCTTATTCGAAGCTGAAGAAAAAAATGCAGAAGGATTTGCCAAAGAATGCGCTGTAGTAACCCATTACAGACTAAAAACAGACCCTAATAATCCACATAAATTAATCGTAGACCCAGAAGCAAAATTAGAAGAAGAACTCATTGTTCGTCCTACTTCTGAAGCTATTATTTGGAACACCTATAAATCTTGGATTCAATCGTATAGAGATTTACCAATTCTTATCAATCAATGGGCAAATGTTGTTCGTTGGGAAATGAGAACCAGACTTTTCCTTAGAACTTCTGAGTTTCTTTGGCAAGAAGGTCACACTGCACACGCAACTAGAGATGAAGCCATCGAAGAAGCTGAAAAAATGCTAGAAGTTTATGCTGATGTGGTAGAAAATTTCATGGCAATTCCAGTAATCAAAGGTTTTAAAACACCTACTGAAAGATTTGCTGGTGCAGATGAAACCTATTGTATCGAAGCGATGATGCAAGACGGAAAAGCACTACAAGCTGGGACATCTCACTTTTTAGGACAAAATTTCGCGAAAGCTTTTGATGTAAAATTCACCAATAGAGAAGGAAAACAAGAATTTGCTTGGGCTACTTCTTGGGGCGTTTCTACCAGATTAATGGGAGCCTTGATTATGACACATTCAGATGATTTTGGTTTGGTACTTCCTCCAAAATTGGCTCCAATTCAGGTGGTAATTGTTCCTATTTTCAAAGGAGAAGAGCAATTGGCTGAAATTTCTGTGGTAGCTAATGACATTTTTGACAAATTAAAAGCAAAAGGAATTTCTGTAAAATATGACGACAGAACGGAGTACAAACCAGGTTGGAAATTTGCAGAATACGAATTAAAAGGAGTTCCATTAAGAATTGCAATGGGCGCTAGAGATTTAGAAAATAAAACAGTAGAAATTGCAAGAAGAGATAATTTAACCAAAGAAGTTCGTTCGTTAGAAAACATCGAAGATTACATTGAAGAATTATTGGTTACCGTTCAAAATGACATCTACAAAAAAGCAGAAACGTATAGAAACGAACATATTACCAAAGTAGATTCTTACGAAGAATTCAAAAAAGTGTTAGAAGAAAAAGGAGGTTTCATTGCTGCACATTGGGACGGAACTGCTGAAGAAGAAGAGCAAATCAAAGAAGAAACCAAAGCTACCATCAGATGTATCCCTCTAGATGCAGAAGAAGAGCAAGGAATTTCTTTGATTACAGGAAAACCTTCTAACAAAAGAGTTCTTTTTGCAAAGGCTTATTAAGATTTCAAGGAGAAGATTAATTTCTAATCATATTTTTTAAGAATTAACGAAGTAAAGGAAAAAATTTTTAACTTTAACTTCGTTAATTTTTTATACCAACACCATGTCACTCATTGAACTTATAAAACACCCATTAAACCCCGAATTAATTTCAGAAGCTGCCATCCAGTTAGGAGAAAGCGAATCAAATGTTTCAAAAGCTTTAGGAAGTCTTTTTCCAGCGGTTTTAGGAGTTTTTTCCCAAAATTCTAAACAAGATGATGTCATCAACGCACTTCTTAAAACTTCATCTCTCGATTTTTCTGAAAATCTACTCGAAAAAGCAGGAAATAGTCCAGAAATAGAGAATATTATTTCTAAAATTTTAGGAGAAAAAAGTGAACACATCCTTTCTCATGTCTCTGAGTATGCTAATATCAGTAAATCTTCAGCCGAAACACTTTTAAAAGTTGCAACTGCTGCTACACTCGAAGGAATAAAAAAATGTGCCCACCAACAAGGATTAGATGACCAAGGAATTCTTTCAAAATTAGCCGAAAACAGATGCTTAATTCCCGCTTTATTACCAGCAGGAATGT
Source organism: Cloacibacterium sp. (assembly GCA_046296655.1). GTDB lineage: Bacteria > Bacteroidota > Bacteroidia > Flavobacteriales > Weeksellaceae > Cloacibacterium. The sequence continues at coordinate 29,262 of JBKBLE010000022.1, forward strand.
CTTTAGAACATTTAGGTTTAGAAAATTTACTTGAAAAAAATACTGAAACTCCGGTTGAAACTTTTGCTCCAATTACCCATAAAACCAAAGAAGAAGTTAAAATCTTAAATCAAGAAAACTCAGAAAAAAATTCCTTCTGGAGATGGCTTCTTGCCTTACTTATTCTTGGCATCGTTGCTTGGTTTTTATGGAACCAATTAGCTCAAAAAGAAGTTCTTAAAACTAAAACCGCAACAGAAAACGTAACTATAATTCCTGAACCTATTCCAGCTGATTCTTTATCTGATGCTCAGAAAAAAATTGAGTTCAAAGGTAATTCTCTGCAAGTGTTTTCTGATGGTTTAGAAGATAGAATGATTACATTTTTAAAAACAGACAATTATAAAAATGCTAAAGATGACGATGCGTTAAAATCTACTTGGTATGAATTTGACCAAGTAACTTTTGCTTCTGGGAAATCAGACCAATTAACATCTGGAACAGAACAAATTGCTAATCTCATTAAAATCTTAAAAGCATATCCCGAAGTCAAAATTAAAATCGGTGCTTACACTGATAAATCTGGAACAGAAACTGAAAATTTAGCCCTTTCCCAAGCAAGAGCAGACTTTATAAAAAATGAATTGACTAAAGCTGGTTTAGAAAAACAAATTGTAAATGCAGAAGGTTACGGAAGTAAATTTGCAACTTTTCCAGCTACTGCAACCGAAGAAGAAAGAGCCATCGATAGAAAAATAGCATTAAGATTTGCCAAATAATTTTTAAAATAATTTCCTCAATTATAGACGCTTAGAAAATTTTCTAAGCGTTTTTTTTCATATTTATTTTCAGAATAAGAAATATTTAACTAATTTTGTTAGACTAATCTAACATTTATGAAAAAACCTTGGAGAAGAAATAATGACCAGAACTCTTTATCAGAATCTTTTGCTTCTATTCACATTCCTACTGATGGCAGTTTCTGGAAGAAACTTTTTGCATTTGCAGGTCCTGGTTTGATGGTAGCTGTAGGTTATATGGACCCAGGAAATTGGGCAACGGATATTGCAGGAGGTTCACAATTTGGTTATACTTTACTATCCGTTATTCTTTTATCCAATATTTTTGCAATTATCCTTCAACATTTATCTTTAAAACTAGGAATTGCAGCCGAAAGAGACTTGGCACAAGCTTGCAGAGATCATTTTTCGCCAACGGTAAATTTTATTTTATGGGTTTTATGCGAAATTGCCATTATTGCTTGTGATTTAGCAGAAGTTATCGGTTCTGCAATTGCTTTAAATTTACTTTTTGGAATTCCGCTTCCTGTTGGGATTTTAATTACAGGAATAGATGTTTTGCTTATTCTGATGCTTCAATCCAAAGGTTTTAGATGGCTCGAAAGTTTTGTAGCAGGACTTATTTTCGTCATTTTAGCTTGTTTCTTATACGAAATCTTGGTAAGCCAACCAGAAATTATGCCTATTTTAAGCAACCTACTTCCGAAGAAAGAAATTATTTTTAATCCATCGATGCTTTACATCGCAATCGGAATTTTAGGCGCGACAGTAATGCCTCATAATTTATATTTACACAGCAGTTTAGTACAAACCAGAGCTTATCCTAGAACTTCTGAAGGAAAAAAAATGGCGATAAAATTCGCAACCATTGATAGTACTGTTTCGTTGCTTTTCGCATTTTTTATCAATGCAGCCATTTTAATTGTTTCAGCGGCAACTTTCCACTATTCTGGTTACAAAGATGTAGCAGACATTCATGATGCATACAAATTACTTTCGCCTATTTTGGGAACCAGTTTAGCCAGTATTTTATTTGCAGTAGCCTTATTAGCTTCTGGACAAAACTCTACACTCACAGGAACTTTAGCAGGACAAATTGTGATGGAAGGATTCCTAAATCTTAAATTAAAACCTTGGCTCAGAAGATTAATTACCAGACTATTAGCAATCGTTCCAGCGTTTATAATTGCCATTATTTTTGGCGAAAAAGGAACCACTGATTTATTGGTTTTAAGTCAAGTTATTTTATCAATGCAACTCAGTTTTGCGGTAATTCCTTTAGTCATGTTTACGAGTGACAAACTAAAAATGGGAGAATTTGTGAATAAACCAGCTTTGAAAATTATTGCTTGGATTATTTCCATTATCATCGTGGTTCTAAATCTTTACTTACTGTATCAAACTTTTACTTCATTATGATGAAAAAAGCAATAACAACGGTTCTTTTAGCCAATTTTTTTAAACGCTCAAGAAACCATACAATTGGATCGTCCAGACCAAACAGAATCTGTATATGTAGTTCCCAAAAATTATCTACAAACAGAAATGGGTTTTATGTTTGAAAAAACAGATAAAGAAAACAATCATTTTCATCTTCCCACTATTCTTTGGAAATATGGTTTCAATGACAAAGTAGAATTAAGAGTAATCACTGAATTCTCGCTTTCTACTACTCCATCATCTAGTGTTTATGAGCTACAACCTATAAGCTTAAGTTTCAAAACAAGTCTTTTAGAAGAAAAAGAATTTTTCCAAAAATTGCGTTTATAGGCAAAGCTGAAGTGAGAAAAAGTGAAATCCTTCAAAGAAAAACCATAACTCCAGCATTTCGTTTCACCTTTCAAAATAATCTCAATCCAAAAACTTCTTTGGGTTACAATCTGGGAATGTTTTGGAACGAAGATTTACACGAAACCTATCTTTATACTTTAGCAATCGGGAAAACCATTTCGCCTAAACTGAATTATTTCGTAGAAATTTATGGTTTTGTTTTTCCAAATCAGACGGCAGATACAAGATTAAATGGTGGTTTTACTTATTTAATCAATGACAATTTTATGCTCGACACATCTTCGGGAATTGGACTTTCGGAAATTTCCGCTAACTATTTCTTTTCTTTTGGACTTTCTTATCGTTTGAAGTTACAGAAATAAAGATTTCTGCTTTTACAAAATTCTGCCAATTTTTCCTAAACTGCTCTTTGGCAAAATCTTTGAAATATTACAGTAGAAAAATCTAATGAAATGAGCGAAAACAAAGAACTACACGAAGAAAATTTAAATAAAGAAGGTCAAGAAAATCTACAAAACGAACAAAACACTACAGAAAGTGTGACAGAACAACCTACTGCAGAAGAACTTTTGGCAGAAGAAAAAGACCGTTACATTCGTTTGTATGCAGAGTTTGAAAATTATAAAAAGAGAACCTTGAAAGAAAAAATGGAGTTTGCACAATATGCAAATACCGAAATGATGATTGCCATGCTTTCTGTATTAGATGATTTCGAAAGAGCCATCAAAGAAATTGCAAAAAGTGGCAACGAATCAGACTTGAAAGGCGTAGAATTGATTTATCAAAAATTCAAAAACACATTATCAGACAAAGGTTTAAAAACAGTTGAAGTAAATGTTGGTGATGAGTTTAACGTAGATTTCCATGAAGCAATTACTTCTATTCCTGCTCCATCTGAGGAACTAAAAGGAAAAATTGTAGATGTAATAGAAACGGGTTATCAGTTGCATGATAGAGTAATTAGATTTGCAAAAGTAGTTACAGGAAATTAATTTTTAGTCTGGATGCTGGAAGTCAGAAGTTGGATGAATTAATTCCACTCAAAAATAACTTCAAACACCCATCATCCATCATCTAACAATATTAAAAAATGTCAAAAAGAGATTATTACGAAATATTAGGCGTATCAAAATCAGCCAGCGCAGACGAAATCAAAAAGGCTTATCGTAAATTGGCCATCAAATATCACCCAGACAAAAATCCGGGAGATAAATCTGCAGAAGAAAAATTTAAAGAAGCTGCAGAAGCTTACGAAGTATTAAGCGATGCCGATAAAAAAGCTCGTTATGACCAATTCGGTCATGCTGGAGTTGGCGGAGCTGCAGGTGGTGGTTTTGGTGGCGGTTTCGGCGGTGGCGGAATGAGCATGGAAGATATTTTCTCACAATTTGGAGATATTTTCGGCGGACATTTCGGTGGCGGCGGTTTTGGTGGTGGCGGAAGAAGCCATCAAATCAAAGGTTCTAACTTGAGAGTTAGAATTAGATTAAATCTCTACGAAATGGTGAATGGCACCACTAAAACCATAAAAGTAAAAAGAATGAAAGTAGCAGAAGGCGCTACTTCTAAAACGTGTACCACTTGTAACGGAAGCGGAGTTCAGATTAAAGTGATGAACACCATGTTCGGTCAAATGCAAACGCAAACCACTTGTGGAACATGTAATGGTTTAGGTAAAATTGCAGATAAAATTCCTCCAGGAGCTAATTCTGAAGGACTCATCAAGTCAGAAGAAGAAGTTTCTATCAAAATTCCAGCGGGAGCAAGAGACGGAATTCAATTAAACGTTCGTGGAAAAGGTAATGACGCTCCTTTCGGTGGAATTCCTGGAGATTTATTAGTGGTCATCGAAGAAGAACAAGATGCTACTATAAAACGTGAAGGCGATAATTTACACCAAGAACTTTATATTTCTTTTGCCGAAGCAGCGTTGGGAACTTCTAAAGAAATTAATACCGTTGGTGGAAAAGTTAAAATTAAAATTGATGCAGGAACACAATCCGGCAAAATTCTAAGATTGGCAGGAAAAGGATTACCAAGCATTGATTCTTACGGAAGAGGCGATATGTTTGTTCATGTAAACGTTTGGACTCCTCAAAAACTCACTCCAGAACAAAAAGAGTTCTTCGAAACGCAAATGAGAACCGGACAAATGCAAGCAGAACCTTCTGGAAAAGAAAAATCATTTTTTGACAAAGTAAAAGACATGTTCTCTTAAAAAATTAGGGATAAATACAAAAATCCAACTGAATCATCAGTTGGATTTTTTTCATACTATTTTGGCAAAAAAATTGTTTAATAAACAATATGAAAAACCAAATCCTTAAAAATATAATTGAATGTCCGTTTAGTGTCATAAAGTACTAAGTTTTATGGTTTAGAAAAATTTGACAAAAGTAACTGATTGATTTTCAATAATATTTAATTTTAATAAATCTTCAAAATTGTTTCAAAATTGCAATTATGCTTTAAAACGGACATTCAATTCAAAAATTTAAAAAGTGAGTTCCGTAGGAACGAAACGTTTGTAGTAAAATTGATACCAAAACAAATAAAGTTCCGTAGGAACGACAGAGCAAATGAAACAAATAATTGTATTATTAGTATTGCTCTTAAATCTTCTTTTATTTCGTAACAATTCCGTAATTTCGCAACTAATTCTTTAGAATTTAAACTATAATGCTACAAGCAAATCACGTTACCAAAACATATAGTGCTGGAAAAAAAATTGCCTTGCAAGATTTCAGCATTCACGTTCCTAAAGCTACTGTTTATGGACTTCTCGGTCCAAATGGAGCCGGAAAAACCACTTTCATCAGAATTATCAACCAAATTACACAAGCAGATTCTGGCGAAATTTTCATCAACGGAGAAAAACTTAATCCTCATCATATCAAAGATATCGGTTATATGCCGGAAGAAAGAGGTTTGTACAAAAACATGACTGTTGGCGACCAAATTCTCTATTTCGGAGCGCTCAAAGGAATGAAAAAGCAGGATGCGCTTTCTCAGGCGAAATATTGGTTTGACCGTTTAGAAATTGACCATTGGTGGAACAAAAAACTATCTGAACTTTCTAAAGGAATGGCTCAGAAAATTCAGTTTGTGGTGACGGTTTTACATCAACCCAAACTATTGATTCTCGATGAGCCATTTTCTGGATTTGACCCAGTGAATGCCAATTTAGTAAAAGACCAAATTCTTCAACTGAAAGAACAAGGAACCACCATCATTCTTTCTACTCACCGCATGGAAAGTGTAGAAGAACTTTGCGACAGTGTGGCTCTCATCAATAAATCTAGAAAAATTCTAGACGGAAAAGTCTTCGAAGTAAGAGAAAAATTCAAGCAAAATTTATTCAGTGTAGTTTTGTCTGATGTAAATGCTGAAAAATTAGAAATGCTGAAAAATCAGTATCAACTGGTCAATATTCATGACCAACATGGTTTAATTTCATTTGACTTAAACTATAATGAAGACCAAAATCTTCTGCTCAATGATTTAATGAAAGCTGGAAAAATCAGAAGTTTTGACGAAAAAATTCCGAGCATGAATGAAGTATTTATTACAGCAGTAAGCACTCCGCAATCAGCAATCAGCAGTTTATAATTATTAATTTTTCACAAAAAATATAAGGCAGAATGCATATTGCAGAAAGCCGAAAGCAACAAAATGAAAAATATCTTCATCATAACCAAAAGAGAATTTTTAACACAGGTTAAAAAGAAATCTTTTATCATTCTCACGCTTTTAGCCCCAATTCTATTGATAGGATTCGGTGCATTAATTGCTTTTATGCTGAAAGCGAATGAAACCGAATATACTTTTAATGTCATCGATAAAAGTGGCGTATTTCAAAAAAACATGAAAACGCCAAAAGATGTGAAGTTTATTTATTTGCCAGAATCTACAGAACAGGCATTGACCACTACGCTTCCAGAAATGGTAGACAATGTAGATGGACTGCTTATTATTCCCAAATTGCATGACCAAAATTTTGAAAATTTACAAAAACAAACCCAACTTTTGGTCAATAAAAATATCGGTTTTGATGTGAAGCAAAACATCGCTTTTTCGATGTCTGAAGTGATTAAGAAAGAAAAAATCAAAAATCTAGGACTTACAGAAGCTCAAATCGAAAATATTGATAAAAACTTCGAAATCAACACCAAAAATGTGGTGGACAATAACAAACAAGATAGCACACTTGCTTTTGGGGTAAAATCTGGTTTGAGTATGGGATTAATGTACGTGACTTTTATGTTCATCATCATCTACGGAGTTCGTGTAATGCGCAGTGTTTTAGAGGAAAAAAACAACAGAGTGGTAGAAATCATCATCTCTTCTGTAAAACCTTTTGAACTGATGATGGGCAAAATTCTAGGAGTTACATTGGTCGCTTTAACCCAATTTGCCATTTGGATTACCATGACCATCTTGGGCGCTATTTTCTTTAATCAAGGATTTTCAAAAATTTCTGGAAATCTTCCTCAGCAAGAAGAAATTCCGTTGGATAAATTAGATATTCAAAGCGTTTTCGCAGAAATTTCTCATTCTCTGTTAGACATGAATTTCGGAATTATCATTTTTGTATTCATTGTTTTCTTTTTACTGGGTTATATTTTTTACAGTTCTATGTATGCAGCGATAGGTTCTGCCGTAGACAATGAAACCGAAACCCAACAATTTACCATGATTGGGATTTTACCATTGATGCTGGGAATGTACGGAAGTTTTGGGCTAATCAATAATCCAGAAGGACCAATGGCTTTTTGGTTATCTATTATTCCGCTTACTTCACCAGTGGCGATGATTGCGAGAATTCCTTTTGGCGTTCCTGTTTGGCAAATTGCACTTTCTATTTTTTTATTGGTGATTTCTACGCTAGGAATGGTGTATTTGGCTGCCAAAATATACAGAGTAGGAATTCTAATGTACGGCAACAAAGCGACTTTTAAAGAACTTTGGAAATGGATTAGAACAAGCTAGACTCAGTGATGAGTGATGAATTATAAATGATAAAATCGTAGCAGTGATGCGGCGATTTTTTTGTTAATTTGGCTAAATAAAATTTCAATTTATGCAAACCCTCTCCACCATTTTAGTCGCATTAGTAGCCCTAGAACATCTTTACATTTTATATATGGAGATGTTTGCTTGGGAAACTTTGGGCAAGAAAACTTTCAAAGGTTCTTTGCCAAATGAACTCTAAAAACCTACCAAAAAATTAGCCGCCAATCAAGGTTTGTATAATGGTTTTTTGGCAGCAGGTTTAATTTGGAGCTTTTTTATAGAAAATCCAGAATGGCAAAAGAATATTCAGTTTTTCTTTTTGGGTTGCGTCATCGTGGCGGGAATTTATGGTGCACTTTCTGCTTCTAAAAAAATATTTTTTGTACAAGCGTTACCAGCGATTTTAGCTTTGGCAACAGTGTTATTAAGATAAAATTACACCGTTCAAAAACTTAGTTTGACTTCAAACCAAGTGTAAAGTTGAGAATCTCAAAACCTTATTGTTTAAATTAAAAAAGATAGAACTCCTACGGAGTTCTTCACTTCCTTCACCTTTTATTACTACACAGATGTTGCTACTACGTAGTCACTCCTTAACAAGCCGCCATTTTCAGTTTTTCGTTAAGAATATTCCGATTAAAGAGCAGGCGGATAAGGTTT
>JBKBLE010000023.1:0-37082 GCA_046296655.1 Cloacibacterium sp.
CAATAATATTTAATTTTTATAAATCTTCAAAATTGTTTCAAAATTGCAATTATGCTTTAAAACGGACATTCAAATAATTTTTTAATTCCCAAAAAAGAGATACTTTTTCTATTTAAAAAATTTATTCAAAATTCTAAATATTAAAAAAGGCAGACGAAGGTTAAGGCACAAACTTAGAATTTTATCTTTAAAAGGATAGTAATGGTATTGTGCAATAAGTTTTTTATTTTGGTTACCATTGAAGTAATTAACCTTAAAATAATTGTCAATATTTTGTTTGCCAATACCTGTTTTATCAAATTTCATTTTAAGAATTAAATCTTCTTCTAGAATAATGTTTTCTTTGACTTTGGAGATGTTTTGTTCGTGTAATCTGTAATAAGCTAGTTTTTCTGGGATATAGCCTATCCAATAATGTTCACTTATTTTCAGCCATCTGTAATAGTCTTCTACAATAATATCAGTAGGGTATTTGCCTGTTTTTTTTAGGGCTTCGGTTCTCATGAGTACAGTGAGTGCAGCCATTCTGTTTCCTAAGACTAATTTTTCTCTTAGTTCTTCTTTGGTAAGATATTGATTGGCGTTATAGTCTGCTATGTCTTTTGTAACTTCAGACTTATCATTAATTGCCCATGTATCTGTAAACACCATTCCGTAATCATTTCCCAGCTCTTCTAACCTGTTTACACATTTTTCTATCGCTTCTGGATGTAGATAATCATCTGCGGCAATAAATTTCACGTATTTCCCTTCAATTAAATCAAAACACTCATTAAGGGTAGTGGTTAATCCTGTGTTTTTTGTATGAAAATTCTTAATGGCGGGATAATTATTTTTTTCGAGCCAGTTTTCATAAACTTCTACACTATTATCTTTAGAGGCATCATCTGCTACTATAAGTTGAATACTAGGGTAGGTTTGCGCCTTAATGCTGTTTAGATTTTCTTCTAGAAAATGCGCATGGTTATAACTTACGACAACGATACTTACAAGTGGCTTTTCCAAATTTTCTAAAATTTATTCAAAAGATTAATAACAGTGCTTACTTCTTCTTGGGTGAGTACTTGTGACATTGGCAAACTTAATACTTCTCTGTGTATTTTTTCTGTAATGGGTAAAGAATAATTTTGTAATTCTTTATATGCTTCTTGATGGTGCGGTGGTATTGGATAATGAATAAGCGTTTGCACCCCGTTTTCTGTTAAATATTCTTGAAGTTTTTCTCGGTCTTCTGTTCGTACTACAAAAACATGATATACATGGCTGTTTTCTTCTATTTTATGCTGAGGAAGAATTATTTTCGGGTTGTTAATTTCAGATAAATATCTTTTGGCAATTTCTTTTCTTTTTTGGTTTTCGGCATCTAGGTATTTTAGTTTTACAGAAAGTACAGCAGCTTGTATTTCGTCTAATCTAGAATTAAGGCCTTGATATTGGTTTACATATTTTTTCTGAGAGCCATAATTAGCCAGAGCTCTTATGCAAGTTGCCAAGGTTACGTCTTTGCAGGTAACAGCACCTGCATCTCCTAATGCACCAAGATTTTTGCCAGGGTAGAAACTAAAACCTGCGGCGTCTCCTAGATTACCAGATTTTGTGCCTTGCCAATTTGCCCCAATGGCTTGTGCATTGTCTTCTACTATTTTGAGTTGGTGTTTTTTTGCTAATGCAGTTAATTTTTCATCAAAGACTATACTACCATAAAGGTGTACCAAAAGTATGGCTTTGGTTTTGGGAGAGATTTTTTCTTCTATTTTTTCTAGGTCTATGTTATACGTTTCTAGGTCTGGTTCTACTAAAACAGGAACTAAGCCATTGTCTGATAAGGCTAGAATAGAAGCAATGTAAGTATTAGCAGGAACAATTACTTCGTCACCGGGTTTCATGATGCCTAATTCTATATAGGCTTTGAAAATCAATCTAAGTGCATCTAAACCATTGGCTACTCCTATTGCATGTGGAACTTGGCAATAAGAAGCCAATTCTTGCTCGAAGGTTTTTACTTTATCCCCTAGAAGATACCAACCTGAACGGAAGGTTTCTAAAAGGGCTTGTTCTATCTCTTCCTGATGAAGAAGATTTATTTTTTGTAGGTCTAGAAATTTAATCATTTGATAACTTTTTATGAAATTTTGCAGGATTACCCAACCATATTTCATTTGCAGGAATATCTTTAGTTACTACACTTCCAGCACCAATTAAAGCATTTTCTCCTAAGGTAATACCTGCAAGTATAGTAGCGTTTGCTCCTATTGAGGCTCCTTTTTTTATTGTAGTTTTTTTGAGTTCAAAGTTTTTGTTTTTAGATTTAGGAAATAAATCATTGGTAAAAGTAACATTTGGGCCAATGAAAACATCGTCTTCTATTGTTATACCATCCCAAATTTGTACGCCAGGTTTTATGGTAACATTGTCTCCAATTTTCACATCATTTTCTATAAAAACATTACAGTTGATGTTACAATTCTTACCAATACTTGCATTTTCTAAAATGACACAAAACTGCCATATAGTAGTTCCTTTGCCAATATTTTTAGATTGTACATCTGCTAAATGATGTATCATACGCCTAATTTTTTAAATTCGTCATAATCTCTAATGTAATCTTCTGCGGTGTAAACTTCTGAAGCTAAACAAAGCAATACGGCGTTATGAGAAAACTGTATATCTCGCCAGTATTTCTCAGGGAGAAATAAACCTTTATTGGGAGTGTCTAATACAAAAGTTTCTTTGTTTCCTTGTAAATCTTCGGTGGTAAAAGTAATGATGCCAGAAACAGCAAATATCACTTGATTTAATTTTCTATGAGCATGACCACCACGCAAGACATCGTTGGGTGTAAAATAAGTCCAATAAACTCTTTTAATTTCAAAAGGAATATTTTTTTGGTACTCTGCTACTGTGATATATCCCAAAGAAGGACTCCCAATTTTTTCTAATTCTATGATGTGAGGTTTATTCATAACTTTTTAATATAGACTTTATATCTTCTAAATTAATTCTAAAATTACTTTCTGAATGGTCTAATTTATTTCCAGAATAGTAGGAGTAAGTAAGATCAATATTAAATATTTGTGCTAAATTACTAAATGCATTGAAAGAATTAAAAAAAATTGGAGAAAATATAATAGCTTTAGTGTTTTGTTTACAAAATATTAAATTACTCCAAGCTGCACCAGTTGTTCCGATGATAATTTCTGCTGAATTAAAAATTTTAATTTGCTGTTCTAAGGTTAATGTACTTGAGTCTATTTTTTCAAATCCATTTTTCTCTAGATATACTAAAACTTCATTTTGATTCTGAGCAATTCTGTGAGTGTTTTCACGCCATAGAAATATTTTTTTATTTAAATTATTTTCTTCTTTTATGTAATTTAGTAATAATTTCTCTCTTAGTATATATAGGTATTTTTCTCTAAAATAAGCAGTATTTGCATTATTGATATTAGGATTAATTTTATTAAATTCAATTTTATTTATTTCGTTTATGAAAAACAGTTTTTTAACCTTATAGTTTTGTTTTCTATTTAGAAGTTTAATAGTGTAGTGTTTCTCATTTATCAATGCTTCAAGAGCTTGTTTCATTGTTGGGTAGTTACAAATGTCGTCACTAATTAATATGGTTTTGCAATTTGTTTCTTCTAACAGTAAAGTTTTAGGGAGTATTTCAATTAAGTAGTGATACCAATTCCAGCATCCGTTTCCTCCAAGAAAAAAGCCTTCTTCTATAATTTCATCAAAAGAAATATCAGCAACTGCATATGTTTTATTATGATATTTTATGTTTCCTTCATTAAACCTTTCATTATCGTTTATTCTTTCAAAATATAATTTACCGTTTTTGACTATGGCAGAACTATTAATATTTATTATTGGATTTTCAATAGAAAAAATATTTAAACTAGGTATAGTTAATGTCTTAAACTTATTTTCTTGATTTAAAGATTTTTGTTCAAAAGAATTAAATTTAAGTTGGGGCTCTATTTCTTTTAATTTTTCAAGTTTATGAATGTTTTCAATTTTGAGAACAGATAATTTTTTTTTGTAAATAAAATTGTAAATTGTTATTTGTATTTTTTTTATGGTGTAAGAAACGTCTGTAGTCTCGGACGTAAGTATTTTTTTTATTAAAGATTTGAACTTATTCATAATACCATTCAAAATTTGTTTTAATAAATCCAGGTTCTTTTCCCATCCAACTGCCTAAATCTTTTCTAGATTCTAAAACGTTAAAGGATAAAAAATCTTCTTCATACAGTAAGGCTTTTTGCTTATTTTGTATTATATATAAAGAGATAGAATAGTTGTCTATGTTTAGAAAGTTTTTAGGAATTTCAAATTTAACTTTATTAGCACCATATTTTAGTGGTTTATCTGAGTTATGAGAGGTGAAAACGATTAAATTTTCTGAATTTTTAAAAACAAAAGAAAGATGATATCTATTTATATTATCTAAAATTTCGCAATTTGTTTCAATGAAAATATCAGTATTTTCATCAATCTCTTCTAATTCTTTATTATTATTGTCAATTAAAGAAATTTTTGTGAGTTTAAAATTATTATTAGAATAATCTGAAATCTCACTAAAAATTGCAGAATGATTGGTTGATTTTTTATAAGAGTTGTATTCTATGATTGATTTATTTACATCACCTATATATTTTATTGTGCCATTTTCTAATAAAATTCCATTATTACAAAGGGTTTTCACCGCTGTCATATTATGACTCACAAAAAGCACCGTCCTCCCTTCGCCTTTACTCACATCTCCCATTTTGCCCAAGCATTTTTTTTGAAATTCTGCATCGCCTACTGCCAATACTTCATCTACGATGAGGATTTCAGATTCTAGATGTGCGGCTACTGCAAAGGCCAAACGAACGTACATCCCGCTAGAGTATCTTTTCACAGGAGTGTCTATATATCTTTCAACGCCAGAAAAATCTACAATTTCGTCAAATTTTCGGGTAATTTCTTTTCGGGTCATCCCTAGAATAGCGCCATTCAGGTAAATGTTTTCTCTACCCGTCATTTCTGGGTGAAAACCTGTGCCCACTTCTAGCAAAGAGGCTATTCTGCCTTTGGTATAGATATTTCCTGTGGTAGGTTTGGTTACACGGCTCAGCAATTTAAGCAGGGTAGATTTTCCAGCGCCATTTCTGCCAATAATTCCTACAGCATCTCCTTGTTCTATTTCAAAATTAATATCTCGCAGAGACCATACGTAATCGCTGTGTCCTTTGGTGCTTCTATCATTGGTTTCGCCTATTTTGAGATAAGGGTCTTCCTTGCCTCTTATTTTATGCCAAAAACGATTCAGGTCGTGGGTTAGTGTTCCTGTACCTACCTGCCCAAGACGATATTGCTTAGAAATGTTTTCAGCTTTTATGACGATGTTTTTATTCAATTTTTGTGTGGGTTATGAGGTTATAAAGTTATAAAGTTATGAGGTTATAAAGTTAAAAGGTTATAAAGTTATAAAGTTAAAAGGTTAAAAGGTTATGAGGTTATGAGGTTATGAGGTTATGAGGTTATAAAGTTATGAGGTTATAAACTTATGAAGGATTTGGTAATTAGTATTTCTTAATACTTTGTTTTTTTATTCTTTTACTTCATCATCAAATTTTCAAATTTTCACATTATCACATTATCACATCACTATTTTACACCGTATCCATAAACCCTTTTTCAACTTTGTTGAAAATTACGGTTCCTATCGCGAGTAAAATTAGGATAATAACGCTACTGTACACCAACATAATAGGATGGAATTCGCCCACACCCATCCAAGCATATTTGAAGCCTTCAAAAATACCAGTTAGCGGATTGTATTTAGCATAAGGCTGAATTTTAGCAGATAACATAGAGGTGGGATAGATAACGGGTGTAGCATACATATACAAACTTATTCCAAAAGACAAAAGCATGCTGAGGTCTCTGTATTTGGTGGTTAATGAAGAAAAAATCATTCCTACTCCCAATGCAAAAAGAGACATGAGCAAAATAAATATAGGGGTGAATAAAATCCACCAATTAGGTGTTACCTCTCCTTTATACCAATAATAGAAGAAAACAACAAGAAATAGTAGAAATTGAACACCGAATCTCATGAGATTAGAAATAACAATGGTAATAGGCATTACCAATCTAGGGAAATAGACTTTTCCGAAAATCCCTGCATTTCCTACAAAAACGTTAGAAGTACCTCCTAATGAACTAGAAAAATAGTTCCAAAGCGTTACTCCTGCGAGATAAAAAAGAATTTTAGGGGCGCCATCTGTAGATAAATTGGCAATGTTGCCAAATACAATAAGATAAACTACGGTAGTAAAGATGGGGTTGATAAAAAACCAAAGAGGCCCCAAAATGGTTTGTTTAAAACTAGAAACAAAATCTCTTTTTACAAACATATAGACCAAATCTCGGTAGTCCCAAACTTCTTTTAAGTTTAATTTGAATAAAGAATGTTCAGAGCTAATGACATTAGTCCATTCTGTGTTTTTATGTTCCATCTGTGTTTTAATAATATGTGCCAAAAAGAAGTTTAATTACAAAAATATAGAAAATCTTCCTAATGGTTGTAAAAAAATAGATTGATCTATCTCTACCTTATAATCAGGTAGTTTTTTTACAATAATTTTTTTAAATAATCACCATAGCCACTTTTGCCATATTTTTCGGCAGCGGCTAGGAGTTGCTCTTTATTGATAAAACCTTTCTTATAGGCTATTTCTTCTATGCAAGAAATTTTGAAACCTTGTCTTTTTTCTAAAACTTTTACAAATTCTGAAGCTTCGTGAAGAGAATCAAAAGTTCCTGTGTCTAGCCAAGCCGTTCCGCGAGACATTACGCCCACTTCTAATTCTCCTTTTTCTAGATATACTTTGTTCACATCTGTAATTTCTAATTCGCCTCTAGGAGAGGGTTTCAGATTCTTGGCAATTTCTACCACAGTGTTATCATAGAAATATAAACCTGGAACTGCGTAATTAGATTTTGGTTCTATAGGTTTTTCTTCAATAGAAACAGCTTTATAATTTTCATCAAATTCTACTACACCATATCTTTCTGGATCAGAAACTTGATAAGCGAAAACGCAACCTCCCTTTACGTCTGTTTTGCTTTCTAAAAGCTTTGGTAAACCACTTCCGTAGAATATATTATCTCCCAAAACTAGAGCAACAGAATCGTCACCAATAAATTCTTCTCCTAAAATAAAGGCTTGAGCTAAACCATCTGGAGAAGGCTGAATTTTGTATTCGAACTTACAGCCAATAGAAGAACCATCTCCCAATAATTTTTTGAAGGCTTCTTGGTCGTGAGGCGTGGTAATAATTAAAATTTCTTTAATACCTGCTAATAATAAAATAGACAAAGGATAATAAATCATCGGTTTGTCATAAACAGGCATTAATTGTTTGCTCACTGCAATGGTTAATGGGTAGAGTCTGGTTCCAGAGCCTCCCGCGAGGATAATTCCTTTCATTGTGTTAAGGGTTAGAATGTTATAAAGTTAAAGGGTTAAAAAGTATTTATTTGTCTTTTAAACTTAAGATTAACTTTGATAACATGTTTTTTATAAAATAAATTTGTTTTTCAATGGTCTCATTGTGAGAAGTGAATGACAAGCGGACTGCAATTTCTAACTGAGTTTCTAATTCACTTAATGAACCCAGTGCAATATATAGAAATCTAATAAATTCAACATTGCTTTTTCTCCCAGCTCCTTCGGCAATATTGGAGGGAACTGATATTGACGCTCTTTTGATTTGGCTTGTCAAACCATACATTTCCTCTTTTGGAAATTCAGAAGTGATTTTGTAAATGTTCTCAACAAGAGTCATAGATTCTTGCCAAACTTTCAAATCTTTATGAGAAATTATTTTCATAAATTTTTCTTTAAACCATTTAACCTTCTCACGTTCTCACCTCTTCACATTCTAGCAATATTGTTTGTTATAATAATCCTGATAATTTCCGCTCGTTACATTATTTAGCCATTCTTCATTTTCTAAAAACCAATCAATGGTTTTCGCTAATCCTTCTTCGAAAGTTACACTTGGTTTCCAGCCTAAATCTTTGTTGAGTTTTGTAGCATCAATGGCATAACGCTTATCGTGACCTGGTCTATCTTTTACGAAAGTAATCAATTTCTCGCTATAACCTGCTGGTTTTCCTAATTTTGCATCCATTTGTTTGATGAGTTCTTTAATCAAATCTATGTTTTGCCATTCGTTCCAGCCGCCAATATTGTAGGTTTCTCCCGTTTTTGCTTCATGGAATATTTGGTGAATTGCTTTAGCATGATCTACTACATATAACCAGTCTCTGGTATATTTTCCGTCGCCATAAATTGGTAATGGTTTTTCATTGATGATATTATGAATACAAAGCGGAATTAATTTTTCAGGGAAATGATTCGGGCCATAATTGTTAGAACAATTAGAAATCACGAAAGGTAATCCGTAGGTGTTTCCATAAGAACGAACCAAATGATCAGAAGCCGCTTTGCTTGCAGAATACGGAGATTTTGGATCATAAGGTGTTTCTTCGGTGAAGAAACCAGTTTCACCAAGAGCGCCATAAACTTCGTCTGTGGAAACGTGGTAAAAAAGGTTTTCTCTTTTTCCTTCAGGGAAATTTCCGTGGGTGTGTTCTGGATTGAGCGTCCAAAATTCTTTACATAAATTCAGAAGATTTGCTGTGCCAAAAACATTGGTATTGATAAATGCATTCGGGTCTGTAATGCTTCTGTCTACGTGAGACTCTGCAGCCAAATGAATGACTGCATCAGGATGATGTTTTTCAAAAACCTTTCTAAGTTCTTCAGGTTTTGTAATGTCTGCTTTCTCGAAAAAATAATTGGGTTCGTTTTCTATATCCTTTAAATTCTCGAGGTTCCCAGCATACGTTAAAGCATCTAGGTTAATGATATTATATTCTGGATTGTTTTTTACAAATTCACGTACTACGTGTGAACCAATAAATCCCGCTCCTCCTGTTATGATAATGTTTTTCATATTGTTGCAATCGGTTTTTGTAATTAGCAATCAACTTTTTTAATGTTTTACTTGTATCTTTTTACTTTTTACTTGGTTCTTACCTCACGGTTTTTCTTCCGATAGATTTGTAGAAGAAACCACTTCCTTCTGCTTGTTCCATAGAGAACATGTTTCTACCATCGAAAATAGCTTTATTTTTTAGTTTAGAAGCCATTAATTCAAAATTAGGATTTTTGAATTCACTCCATTCTGTGGCAATTAATAAACAATCTGCACCTTCTAGAGCAGAATACATATCTTTTGCGTATTCTATTTTGTCGCCTAAGATTTTTCTTACATTTTCTTCAGCAATAGCATCATAAGCTACTACTTGAGCTCCTTTTTTTAATAGAAGTTCAATATTGTCTAAAGAAGAAGCTTCTCTAATATCGTCAGTATTTGCTTTGAAAGCCAATCCCCACATTGCAATCTTTTTGCCTTCTATGTTTCCTCCGAAATATTTTTCGATTTCGCCTACTAAGATTACTTTTTGTTTTTTATTGATGTATTCTGTGGCTTCTAAAATTTTAAAATCAAAATTTTCTTCTTTTCCAGATTTGATTAATGCTTTTACATCTTTTGGGAAACAGCTTCCTCCGTAACCAATTCCTGGGAAAAGAAAACGATGCCCGATTCTATCATCACTACCCATTCCCAAACGAACTTTGTCTACATCTGCGCCTACTTTTTCGCAATAATTGGCGATTTCGTTCATGAACGTAATTTTCACGGCTAAGAATGAGTTGGCAGCATATTTGGTTAATTCTGAAGATTTTTCATCCATGAAAATAATCGGAACTCCAGTGTTGGTAAATGGCTGATATATTTTTGCCATGATGTCTTTTGCCTTTTCTGAAGAGCTTCCAACTACTACTCTAGAAGGGTTCATAGAATCTTCTACCGCAAAACCTTCACGAAGAAATTCTGGGTTAGAAACTACGTCAAAAGGAATTTGTGTTTTTGCAGATATTACTTCTCTTACTTTGTCTGCAGTGCCTACAGGAACGGTAGATTTGTTTACAATCACTTTATAACTCGTCATCATTTCTCCAATTTGATTGGCTACGTTGATAACGTATGATAAATCAGCACTACCATCTTCTCCTGGTGGAGTAGGTAAGGCTAAATAAATGACGTCTGATTGGTCTAATGCTTCTTTTAAATCTGTGGTAAAGAATAAACGATTGGCTTGAATGTTTCTAAGGAACATTTCCTCTAAGCCAGGTTCGTAAATAGGGACGATGCCCTTTTTCATTCTTTCTACTTTATTTTCATCAATATCTACACAATATACTGTGTTACCAAGTTCGGCGAGCGTTGTACCGGTTACGAGTCCTACATATCCAGTTCCTACAATTGAAATATTCAAAGCTTTATATTTTTAAAATTTATGCAAAGTTAATGAATTTTTGAGTTCTAAGGTAAATTCTTAATCTTTTGAAAACCAACAATCTTTGCAAAATTGAAAATTATTATGTATATTTGCCTCGGATTTACGGAAAAGAAATGAGAAGGCTTCGAAAGAAAGCCTTTTTTCGTAGCGTAACCTCAAATGTGATTATGGATTTTAGAGCAAAAGTAGAGCAACTCGTTCATGAGTTTTTAAAAACTAGAAAAGACCTGTATCTCGTTGATTTAAAGATTTCTGCAGGAGATGATATTACGGTAATTTTAGATGGAGATGAAGGTTTAAGTCTTCAGGATTGTCTAGATGCAAGTAGAGCAATAGAATTTAATCTTGACAGAGAAGAACATGATTTTTCTTTACAAGTCATGAGTCCTGGATTAAGTGAGCCGTTGAAACTTCCTCGTCAGTTTAAGAAAAACATGGGCAGAGAAATAGAAGTTCTTCTGAATTCTGATGAGAAAATACAAGGTGAAGTAGTAGCGGTAGATGATGAAAAAGTAACTCTGGTATTAAGATACAGAAGACCTAAATTAGTAGGGAAAGGGAAAGAAGATGTGGTAGAGAATAAAGAAATTCCTTATACTGAGATAAAAAAGGCTCTTGTAGTTATTAAATTTTAGTCTTTCAAGGGCTAAAAATGGTTTAAATAACATTAAAATTAATATAAAAAAAATAAAATGGACAATTTAGCGTTGATTGAATCCTTTGGTGATTTTAAAGACGAAAAAGGGATTAGTAAGATTGATTTAATGGCCATCATTGAAGATTCATTGAAAACTCTTTTGAGAAAAAGATATGATTCTGATGATCATTTTGACGTGATTGTAAACCCTGATAAAGGAGATTTTCAGATATTTTTAAATAAAACAATTGTGGAAGATGGAATGTCAGAAGATGATGATTTAGAAATAGAAATTTCAGAAGCGAAAAAAATAGACCCTACTTTCGAAGTAGGTGAAGAATATACTCAAGAAATTCCTGTAGCACAACTGGGAAGAAGAAATATTTTAACCCTTAAACAAATTCTAGCAACTAAATTGCAAGAGCATAACAATGCAATGCTTTATGAGCAGTTTAAAGATAGAATTGGAGAATTGGCCATCGGTGAAGTGCACCATATTCGTCACAAACATGTAATTTTGCTAGATGATGAAGGAAATGAGTACATTTTACCAAAAGAAAACCAAATTCCTTCTGACTTTTTCAGAAAAGGAGATAATGTAAGAGCGGTAATTGAAACGGTAGATTTCAAAGGTTCTAAACCTCAAATTATCGTTTCTAGAACGGCTCCTAAATTCTTGGAGAAATTATTAGAACTTGAGATTCCAGAAATTCAAGATGGTACTATTATTTTGAAAAAAGTAGTGAGAATTCCTGGTGAAAAAGCGAAAATCGCGGTAGATGCTTATGATGATAGAATAGACCCAGTTGGAGCTTGTGTTGGGGTGAAAGGTTCTAGAATTCATGGCGTAGTAAGAGAATTGAGAAATGAAAATATAGACGTTATTCAATGGTCTAAAAATTCAGAAATTCTTGTGAAGAGAGCACTTGGTAATGTAACGATTAATAAAGTAGAAATCAATGAAGATGAAAACTACGCACTCGTTTACACACCAGTAGAAGAAATTTCTAAAGTAATCGGTAAACAAGGTCAAAACATTAGATTGGCATCTTGGTTATCTGGTTTTGAAATAGATGTTTACAGAGAAAAACAAGCGGATGATGATGTGGAATTAACAGAATTTGATGATGAAATCGAAACTTGGATTATTGCTGAGTTTAAGAAAGTGGGTTTAGAAACGGCGAAAAGTGTATTAGATAAAGATACAGAAGCGCTAGTAAACATGACAGACTTAGAGGAAGAAACGATAGAAGAAGTAAAAAGAATTCTAAAAGCAGAATTCGAAGATTAATATCTTTAATTTTATAACAAAAATAATTTGGCTTAATAGCCTAAAAGCAATTTACAATCAATGCCAAAAATTAGATTAAATAAAGCGGTAAAGGAATTTAATATCTCGATATCTAGATTAGTAGAGTTTCTACAATCAAGAGGCTTCAAAGTAGAAAGCAATCCAAACGCTCAATTAGAAGAAGCGGCATATGCAGCATTAGAAGCGGAGTTTGCTATAGATAGCGAACAGCGTAAAGCTTCTCATGAGGTAGTGATTTCTAAAGTTCCAGAAGAAAAATTAGAAATTGAACCTAAAAAACCAGAAGTGATCAAAGCGAAAGCTCCATCTATCGGTGAAGCTAGAGTTTTGGGTAAAATAGAATTAGAAAAACCTAAGGCAGAAGTTCCTGCTGTAGAGCCAGTAATCGTTCCAGAGGAATCGAAAAAGGAAGAAATCCAAAAAGTAGAGCCTAAAAAAGAGGAGTCTGTAGAACTTAAAGTTTTGGATAAAATTGATTTAAGCAAAATAGAATCTAATAAACCAAAACCTTCTCCTAAAAAAGAAGAAAAACCTAAACAAGAGGCTCCAAAATTTGAGAAAAAGGAACTTCCAAAGCCAGAAGTGAAAAAAGAGCAACCAAAAGCTCCAGTAAAAGAAGAAACCACTTCTGTGAAATTTGATGAGCCTGAAAAAATTAAAACAGTTTATCAAAAACTAGATGGTCCAAAAATTGTCTCTACAGAGAAAATAGACCTTTCTCAGTTCCAAACGAGACCTTCTAAACCAGACCCAAATAAGAAGAAGAGAAAAAGAATTAATAATGGTCCGGCTCCTACACAAGCTCAAAATCAACAAGGTCAAGGTGGTAACAATAACCAACAGGGTGGCGATAAAAAACCTCTTAACAGAGATAATAACAATCGTCCGAACCAAGGTGGTGGAAACAACAACCAAGGTGGTGCAAACAGAAACAGACCTCATAGCCCTAATAATAAAGGCGGTGCTCATAAAGGCAGAGAAAAAGTAATGCCTGTAGAACTTTCTGATGAGCAAATTAAAAATCAAATTAAAGAAACTTTAGAGAAACTTACCAATAAAGGAGGTAAATCTAAAGGTTCTAAATATAGAAAAGAAAAGAGAACTTACCGTAGAGAGCTGGATGAATTGCAGCAAGAACTAGAAGCAGCGGACAGAACACTTCGTGTTACGGAGTTTATCACTGTCTCAGAGTTGGCATCTTTAATGGATGTAAGTGCTACAGAAGTAATTTCTGCGTGTTTCTCTTTAGGGGTAATGGTTACCATGAACCAAAGATTAGAAGCAGATATACTTACTTTAGTGGCTGATGAATTTGGTTACAAAATAGAATTTGCAGATGCAGATTTAGAAGCAGAATCTGAAGAAGAAGTACAAGATACTGAAGAAGATTTATTACCAAGAGCTCCTATTGTTACGGTAATGGGACATGTAGACCACGGTAAAACTTCATTATTAGACTACATCAGAAAAACCAATGTAATTGCTGGTGAATCTGGAGGTATTACACAGCATATCGGTGCATACAATGTGAAATTAGAAAACGGTCAAAGAATTACGTTTTTAGATACACCTGGTCACGAAGCCTTTACCGCGATGAGAGCAAGAGGTGCACAAGTTACCGACATTGTAATTATTGTAGTAGCTGCGGATGATAATGTAATGCCGCAAACCAAAGAAGCGATTGCTCACGCACAAGCTGCTGGTGTTCCTATGATTATTGCCATCAATAAAGTAGATAAGCCGAATGCAAATCCAGACAACATTCGTCAACAACTTTCTGGAATGAATATTCTAGTTGAAGAATGGGGAGGAAATGTACAAGCGCAAGAAATCTCTGCAAAATTTGGTAATAATGTAGACTTATTATTAGAAAAAGTATTGCTTCAAGCAGAAATGTTAGAGCTAAAAGCTAATCCTAATAAACTTGCAAGTGGTGCAATCATTGAAGCGTCTTTAGATAAAGGAAGAGGATATGTTTCTACTGTATTGGTACAAGCTGGTACACTTAGAGTAGGAGATTATGTAGTAGCGGGTAAAAACCATGGTAAGATTAAAGCCATGCTAGATGAAAGAGGAAGACAACTTACTGAAGCAGGTCCTTCCATTCCTGTAACGATTCTAGGTTTAGATGGAGCTCCAACTGCAGGTGATAAATTTAAAGTTTACGAAGACGAAAGAGAAGCGAAATCTATTGCGAACAAGCGTAAACAATTACAGAGAGAACAAACCATCAGAACTAAGAAACATCTTACTTTAGATGAATTAGGAAGAAGAATTGCTCTAGGTGACTTCAAAGAATTGAACATTATCCTAAAAGGAGACGTGGATGGTTCTGTGGAAGCACTTTCTGATCAGTTACAAAGACTTTCTACTGCTGAAATCAGCGTGAATATTATTCACAAAGGAGTTGGTCAAATCACTGAGTCAGACGTATTATTAGCTGCAGCATCAGATGCTATTATGATAGGATTTAATGTAAGAGCTGGTGCTAATGCAAAAGAATTGGCAGACAGAGAAGAAATAGAAATCAGAACTTATTCTATTATCTATGCAGTAATAGACGATGTAAAAGAAGCGATGGAAGGTATGCTTTCTCCAGAAATCAGAGAACAAGTAATAGGAAATGTAGAAATTAGAGAAATATTCAAGATTTCTAAAGTGGGTACTGTTGCAGGTTGTTTGGTTCTAAACGGAAAAGTAACCCGTAATTCTAAAATTAGACTTCTACGCGATGGAATTGTGAAATTCGATGGTGAATTAGAATCTCTAAAACGTTTCAAAGATGATGTAAAAGAAGTAACCAAGGGCTATGAATGTGGTCTTAATATCAAAGGTTATAATGACATAGAAGTAGGTGATATCTTAGAAGTCTATGAAGAAATAGAAGTAAAGAAAAAACTTAAATAGTTTATTTACAATAGCAAATCCCGAGTAACATCGGGATTTTTTTTACCACTCTTATTAATTTATATTAATTTTAAATAAAATTTAGACTTTTATTTTATTTTGAAAAAATTAACATTTAAAAAAAGATAAATTTAAAAATCATTAATTATATAAAATTTCAATGAACAGTTTTTAATAAAGATGTTAATTTGTACTCTAAATAGTTAAAATTTAAACAATTTATTTAAAATAAAATTTGGATATGTTAAAATTTATTAACATTTTTGTGTATTAAAATATTAAATATTGTTAATATGAATGTAAAATTAAAAGTTTTAACAGCGGGAGCTCTTTTCTTTTTAGGAGCTGAAGCTGTTATGGCGCAAAAAGCTAAAAAAGATTCTTCAGAGACCAAGCAGATTGAAGAGGTGGTTATTCAAGGTTATAGAACAGTTACTAAAAAAACCGCTGTTACTTCTACAGTGTCTATTACAAGTGAAACCATCGAAAACAGACCAAATGCGAATGTAATGAATATTGTACAAGGGCAGTTAGCTGGTGTTAACATAGCCGCAAATTCAGGGCAACCAGGAGCAAAGCCGCAAGTTGTCATTAGAGGTTCAGGAACATTTGGAGGTAATACAGATCCTCTATATGTAATTGATGGATTTCCTTCAAACAGCGATTCTTTTAGAACTTTAAACCCTAATGATATTGAAAGTATGCAAGTTTTAAAAGATGCAGTTTCAATTTCTGAATATGGTAATAGAGGCTCTAACGGAGTTGTAGTTATTAAAACGAGACAAGGTAGATATGGAGCAGGAAGATTAAATTTTAATTATTCTAATCAACTGGGTGTTTCTTTACCACAAACCAATAGATATAATTATGTTAATTCTAGAGAAATGCTAACTCTTGAAAAAAGAAAAGGGGTAGGAAGGGGAAATACACTAACCCAAGCTCAAATTGATAATTATAATATCGATACAGATTGGACTAAATACTTTTTTAGACCTTCATTGCTTAATAGTCATACTCTAGGAATTGAAACTGGTAGCCAAAATTTTAATTCATATACTTCTATTGGTTATTTAAATCAAGATGGTATTCTTAGAACAACAGGTTTGCAAAGATTCAATGTGAGAACAAATATTAATGGAAAATCTAACGATAATAGATTTAAATATTATGTTGGTTTTGCTGCAGGTTTTTCTAAAAATAATGAAGCAACAAGTTTAGGAACAGGAGGGGTAAACCGTAACTACATTTTGGGAGCCACTTTGGGAGCGCCATATTTGTCTCCAAATGAATATCAAAATTCAAGACAGCTATTCTCATTATACCAAAGTAATGGTACATTATTGTACACACCACTTATGCTAATAGACAAATTGCAACAATTCGAGTTTTTAAATGATGAAACAAGAATAGATGTTACTTCAGAGGTTTCTTATAAATTGTTTACTGACTTAACTGCTAAAATTAGAACAAACGCACAAGTTTTAAATAATAGATGGCAACAGTCAGAATATCCGAACTCTTTTAATGCTTTGCTTTTCCAAGCTTCAGGACAAGAGTTTACAGGATTTGAAGATATAGATAATAGAAGAGAATTTACATTGAACAATTTGTTAGGGTTAGATTATAGCAAATCTCTAGGCTTGCATACTATTAATTTATCTGGAAACCTAGAATATAATTTTGCTAACCTACAAGCAAATAATATGAGACAAAGAGGTCTCAATCCTAAGACATATGTTCCAGGTGCAGGTTCTGGTTATGTAGGCGATCTTTCTACTAATGACTTTTATGTACCAACAATTAGTGCTAATCAATTAAGATATAATCTAGTTTCTTATTTTGGTTCATTAGATTATGATTTTAACAAGAAATATGGTGTTGTAGGTACTATCAGAAGAGATGGAACCAGTAGATTTATTGATAAGTATCAATGGGGTACTTTCTGGTCTGTAGGTGCAAGATGGAACTTAAGTGAAGAAGAGTTTATAAAAAATATAAATTTTATTAATAATTTAAAGCTTAGAGGTTCTTATGGTAAAGTGGGTAACCAAAGAATTATAGATGGTACAGTTTTCGCTGGGATTAATCCGCCAGCTTTTGCGGATATATACTCTATTCCAACTGCAGCAGCTAGCTCATACAATGGAGGACAATTTTACGGAATAAGTTTTGGAGATCCAGAACTTAGATGGGAAACCACTAATACTTTGAGTGCAGGATTAGATTTTGAATTCTTTAAAAGAAGAGTTAGAGGTGCTTTCGATTATTATAATAGAGAAACAGTAGATTTGTTTATGTCAGATCCTACATCCCCTGTTTTAGGAACTACTTCAATTGTTAAAAATACACAAGCAACTATTACAAACAAAGGTTTTGAATTAGATTTTGCTGTAGATGTGATTAAAAATTCAAGTATGACCTTTACTTTAAGAGGTAACGGATCTATTAATAATCAAATTTTTGATAATTATCCTTTAGGATTTTTAGATGCTGGTAGTAACCCAACCACTAGATCTCAAAATGGTAGTAGACCATTCCTTGCCTATGTTTATAAATATTTAGGTGTGAATAGTTCTAATGGTAATTTATTATTTGAAGATATTAATGGTAATCCTACAGAAACACCTACAAATGCGGATAGAAGACTAGTAGATTACAATAGATTTCCTAAATATCAAGGTGGTTTCGGATTTAATTTTGAATACAAAGGATTTTTTGCAAGTACTACATTTACTTATGTAGCAGGAGTAAAAAGATTTCAATGGGATTTAGATGATGCTTATGATGTAACAAATCTAGGAGTATTTAAAGTTTCTGCAGACTTATTAGATGCATGGTCTCCTACCAATACTGATGGAACTCTACCTTCTCTCTTTGCTAGTAACTATGCAGCTCAGGCGAATTCTGATAGATTCTTAACTGATGCTTCATATCTTAGATTAAGAAATGCCCAAATTGGTTATAATGTTTCTAAGAGTTTATTAAATGGCACTTTTATTAAAGATATGTCTATTACATTCCAAGCCGAAAACTTATACACTTGGACTAAATGGAGAGGTTTTGATCCAGAAAGTAGTAGAGGTGGAGACTCAGCACAATATCCTACACCTAGAACGTTTACTTTAGGTTTTAATGTTAAATTTTAATTAATTAAAAAATGAAAAAATTAATAAATTCAGTTGTTTTAGCGAGTACTATTTTATTTGTATCTTGCGGAAATGATGTTTTAGAACCATATACGCCTGGTTCCCTAACTGAAGAAGTTGCTCTTACCACAAGTGATGATGTAAATAGATTACTAAACTTTTCTTACAACCAACTAACAAATAGAACAGAGGCTGTTTTTGCTTCAGTTTTTACAGATGAAGTAGGAATTGGGTATGCTAATGGAGGGCAAGGTTTAAATTCAGAATGGGTGTTTTTTATGAATACCGCTCAGCCTGCTCCTGTTACGCTTTGGAATATGAACTATTTTGCATTGGCAAGACTAAATAGAGTTATAAAATATGCAGACGAAATTAAACCTCTTAACGCAAATGATGCTGTTAGACTTAAAAACATGAAAGCAGAAGCACTAGTATTGAGAGCATATTGTCACTTACGAATTTTATCTTACTTTTCTCCAAACCCTAAAGATAATAATGCTTTAGCTGGTATTCTTGCAAATAAAATATTTTTACCTCAAGAAAAGCAAAACCCTAGAGCTAAAAATGCAGAGTTTTATGCTTTAATTCACCAAGATTTAGATGCTGCAATTGCTACATTTACAGCTAATAACACAGTATTTAATCCTGTATATGCAAATATTAATTTTGCAAGAGGCTTAAAAGCAAGAGCGTATATGTTCAAAGGCGACTATACAAATGCTGAAAAATGGGCAGACGAAGTAATTACTAAATCTGGGCTTACTCTTGCAAATCCAGCGCAATATAGACAAATGTTTTTCTCTGATAATCAGCCAGCTAATGTAGAGGTTATTTTTAAATTTAAAAGAACAAATAATCAAAATTCACAAGGATCTAACCTTCATAATGGTTGGTGTTCAGTTGCGCCAACTTATGCTGGCTCTCCATTTTATGAAATAGGAAGATCATTACATAATTTATTCAATCCTACCAATATTACTGCGGCCAATATATCTACTCAGATTAGAGATGTGAGAGCATCTGTTTTAATAGCACCAACATCTTTAATTGACCCAAATTATGCAACTTCTTCTGATTATAGAAAAACTGATGTATTAGTAATAAACAAACATGGAGGAACAGTTTCTGGAGCATCTACTGCTGCGTCTACCGCAACTAATGCATTTAATAATGATCTTAAAGTTATGAGATTGTCTGAAATGTATTTGATTAAAGCAGAGGCAAGAGCAGAAGCGAGTGATTTCCCAGGTGTTGTAACTGCGCTTAAATTTATTACAGATGCAAGAGGTGCAGCTGCGCCGACACTTCCTACAAGTAAAGCTGAAGCATTTGCACAAATTCTTACTGAAAGAAGAAAAGAATTAGCTTTTGAAGGATTTAGATATTTAGATCTAAAAAGACTTGGTGCTATTGCGGGTGTATCAGTAGATAGAGATCCAGCTGATTATAGTTCTAGTTCAGCGAATTTCCCTGGAGCTAATCCTTCAAATCTTCCTATAAATAGTTATAAATGGACTTTACCTATTCCACAAGATGAACTTAACGTAAATCCGAATATTCAACAAAACCCTGGTTACTAATTAAACCTAGTATACCATAAACATAACCCTCCGAAATCGGAGGGTTTTTTATTTCCATTAATTCTCTTACTTTTGTACTTCAAAATATTAAAATGAAACACCCTTGTTATTTTTTTAAATAACTGCATGATTATGGGTGTTCTCACCATTAAAAATTAATAAATATAAACAGATGAAATACATCTTATTCATCATATTTTTTGCAGTACATTTTTTAGGCGCTCAAATTGTTAATAAAACCGATGGAAATGTTCCTTCGGATACATTAATAATAGATAAAGGTGGTAAAGATTCTTTGAAAATCTTTAAGCCAACCATAAATGACTATCAGTATTATACTCAGTTTTCTGAAAAGAAAATTTTTGATACTGTTTTTACAATAGATAAATCTTATCAATTTACACAATACAATAACCAAGACAATTTTGGGAAAATCCAATTTGCCAACATCGGTTCTGGATTTCAAGATTTAATGTTTCGTGTCAATAAAGAACAAAACTTAGCATTATTACCTACTCGAAAATCACATTTTATTTTAGGAATTGATGATGTTAAATATTATGACGTAAAAACGCCCACTACATCGTTCGTTTACCATAACGCGATGAAACAAGGAGCAGCCTTGAAAACTACTTATACTCAAAATGTAGGAAAAAATTTCAACGTAGCAGTAGAATATATGGGATTGCGTTCTCAAGGTGTTTACCAAAGAGAATTGGCGTCGTCTAATAATTTCATCTTGTCTTCTCGTTTTAATTCTAAAAATAATCGTTATCGATTTTTCACACATTACATTCACCAAAATGTAAACAACGAAGAAAATGGAGGAATAGAAGATTTAAGTCTGTTCTTGGGAGATGACACTCGTTTTAATAATAGACAAAATCTTGCGGTAAATCTTACCTCTACAGATTCTAGATTTTCATACAGAAGATATTATTTCTCTCAGGAATTTCAGTTTGTAAATTCAGAGAAATATCCTTTTAAAGTGAGACATACTATTTTCCATCAAGCCAATAAATATTGGTATAAACAACAAGGTTCTGAGTCGTTTTATAATTCAGATGTTGTAGAAGATTTTGGAACGTCTGCTTACAAATTTTCTAAAAATTTGAGCAATACATTTACTTTGCTTTTTGATAAACCTACTTTCAAATTAGAAGCAGGAGTTCGTCACCAAATGATTAATTTAGGAACGGACAAAGAACTTCCAGCCATTGTTGGTGTCAATATTCCTTTAGACAATAAAGAAAACAGATTTGGAGCAGTAGGGAATTTAGAAATCAAATTATGGGACAAGGTAGATTTAAAATCTAATCTGGAATATTCTAACGGAAGTACTTTTGGCAACTTCCTTCGTTCAGAAAACAACTTGAAATTAGAACCGATTAAAGATTATATTTTGGATGCTCATGTAAATTTACAAACCTCTAAACCAAGTTTCAACTATTTAATCAATCCATCTTTTTACCAAAATTTCAATTATAATTTCTTAGACGCTAAAAACGAAAGCACTTTAGAAATCGGAGGTAAAGTCAATCTAAAGTGGTTCCAAAGTTCAGTTTTTGCCAATTATTTTAGAATAGAAAATTATACCTATATCGGTGCTGATTATCAGCCTAAGCAAAGCGAGTCATCACTCAATATTTCTCAAATCGGTGGCGAAGCTACTTTTTCTTATTGGAAACTTAATTTCAACACCAAATTGCTCTTCCAATCGGCTTTGTCTGAGAAGAATCTTTACCCAATGCCAAGTTTTATAGGTAGATTAAATGCGTATTATCAGGCAAAAGCGTTCAAAGATGCTGCAGAAATTCAAACTGGAATAAAAGTGTATTATTTCTCGAAATTTAATTCTAGAGAATATTTCCCAGTACTCAATGAATTTGCAGTTTCTGCAAATGCCGCTTCTATTGGTGGTCAACCAATTGCAGATGCTTATTTTAACATGAAGGTAAAAAGAATGCTTATTTATGCAGAAGCGCAGCATGTAAATACTACTTTTATGAAAAACAAATCATTCGCTGCTCCCAATTATCCTATTTATGATTTTCGATTGAATTTAGGAATTGTTTGGTATTTATTTCACTAAATTTGCTTCATGCAGAAGTTTAAATTTCCGTTTCAAGATTTAGAAACCATCCCGAAATTAATCAAGGACTTTCTTCAACAAGAAATTCCGCTGTTTTCTGCATATCAGTTTACCTTAGAAAACGCACTATTACAAGCAGAAAAAAAAGCACATAACTATACACCAGAGCAAAGAAAAATCTTGGTAGAAGTTCTTAGAGCGCAACATCAGCATTTAGATTTAAGTGCTAAGCAATCTCAGCATTTAGATTTGCTCTTGTCCGAAAATACTTTTACTGTTACCACAGGTCATCAACTGAATTTATTTTCTGGGCCAGTATTTTTTGTCTACAAAATTTTACAAACCATCAAAACGGCCGATTTTTTAACTCAAAATACCGATAAAAATTTTGTTCCTATCTTTTGGTTAGCTACAGAAGACCACGATTTTGAGGAGATTAATCATTTCAAAACGGCAAATGGATTTTATCAAATCAAAGGAAATTCTGGTGGTGCAGTTGGCAGAATTATTATAGAAGACAATAGTTTTTTAGAAGAATTCGAAAAAGAGTTTAAAGATGATGTTTTCGGAACACAGCTTATTCTTCTTGCCAAAAAAGCTTATCAAAAAGGAAGAACTTTTACCGAAGCTACTCAGATTTTGGTTCAAGAAATTTTTGCAGAATTTGGACTTTTAATGATAGATGGCGACGATGTTTTGCTCAAAAATCAAATGCAAAATATCTTCAAAGAAGAATTGGTGAACCAAACGACATATCAATTTTCTCAAGAAAATGTAAAATTCCTAACCGAGAAATACGGAAAAGTACAAGTAAACCCTCGAGAAATTAACCTTTTCTACTTGTCTGATACCAGAAATAGAATAGAATTCGATGGAGAACAATTTCAGATTGTAGATAAAAATCTCACCTTTACTTTAGAAGAATTGGCAGAAGATTGGTCTAAAATTTCACCTTATGCTTTGCTGAGACCAGTTTTTCAAGAAAAAGTTTTGCCCAATATTGCATACATTGGTGGGAATACAGAAATCATGTATTGGTTAGAAATGCCAAAGGTTTTTGAAAAATTTGGGGTAGAATTTCCACTTTTGGTTCCCAGAAACTCTATGTTGTTCCTTAGAAAGAAAACTTTAGATAAAATAGAAAAATCTGGAGTAGCCTTACAAGACTTTTTAGGAGATTTTCAGAAATTCTTAAATCAAAAATTGCTTAAAGAATCAGAACTGAATGCTGATTTAGAAAGCCGAGAGCAATTACTAAAAGAAAATTTTGAAATTTTAAAAAATAAAGCTTCACTTACTGCCGTTACCTTTAGGAATATGGTAGAAGCAGAAGAAACGAGACAATTGAAGTCTTTTCAGAAATTTAAGAAAAGATTGTTACGTGCAGAAAAAATTCTTCACGCAGATAAAATAGATTATCTTCAGCGTTTGTATTCAGAAATTCACCCTGCTAATAATTGGCAAGAAAGAAGCCTCAATTTCAGTGTCTTTTTCGCAGAAAATGGCGAAAAATGGCTCGAAAATTGTTACCAAGAAATGGAGGTTTTAAATTCTGTCTTAATTGTTAGCGAATTTTAGCCCGAAAAACATTAATTTTGCATTTTAAATAACAAGGATGAAAAAATATCTTGTATTCATATATACGTTAATAGGTTTTGTAGCTTTTGCGCAGAAAACACACACTGTAGCAAAAGGTGATACTCCGTATAATATTTCTAAAAAATATGGCGTAACACTAGACGAACTCACGAAGCTAAATCCTAAAATCAAAGAGGGAAAATTAGCGATTGGAGATGTTTTAATCATCACTAAGAAAAATTCAGAAGTTGTAAAAACTACTGAAAAAGCCGTGGCTACTACCAATCAAAAATTAGGTAAAATCGTTCTTCAACCGAAGCAAACGATTTACGGAATTACCAAGCAATATCATATTTCTGAAGCGGATTTAAGAAAATTGAATCCTAACTTAGACCAGCATATGAAAATTGGTGACGAGGTAACTTTGCCTGCTGAAAATATCAAAAAATATGCAGATCAAAATGCATTCGTAAAAACAGAAGTTCCAGTAGAAAAACCTGTGGAAAAGGCAATAGAAAAGCCAAAAGCAGATGAAGGAACTTATGTAATTCAGCCAAAAGATAATTATTACAGAATTACCAAAAGTTTTAACCTTACTCAAGAGGAATTATTTGCCATCAATCCTGGCTTAGAAGAAAAAGGATTGCAACCTGGTGAAGTCATTAATGTGAAAAAACCTCAAAATTCTAAGGTTAAAGAAACCGTAAATTGGCAAGAAGAGAAGAAAACCGAAAAAGCAGAAGTTCAGAATGTAGTTGCAGACGAATACCAAACGTACACGGTTCTGAATGGCGATACTGTTTTCGGGATTCTTAATAAATTTAATGTTTCGCTAGACCAATTGCTAGAGCTTAATCCTAAACTTTCAGAAGGTTTAAAACCAGGAATGGTTCTAAAAGTGAAGAAGCTAGAAGCGGGTTATATTAAAAAATCTGGTGATGAACTAAATGTAGTTTTAATGTTGCCATTCGGTTTTGATGATGGTGTCAGTAAATACAGAACTATGGCTGCTGATTTTTTAACGGGTGCAAAATTAGCTATCGAAAGAAATGCTAAAGCTGGTCAAAAACTAGACGTAAAAGTTGTAGACGCAGGAAGTGAGGCAAGTTTTAAAAATTCACTTACCCAAATTAATCAAAATAATACAGACTTAATCATAGGACCGTTTTTCAAGTCAAACGTTTTAGAAGTTTTAGACTATGTAAAAACTCAAAAAATTCCTGTGGTAGCTCCGTTTGCTAACTCTCCAGAGCTTAGAAATTATAGCAATTTGGTGATTATTGAAACGGAACAAAGTGTTTTTGCAGACAGAATTGTAAAAGAAGTTTCTTTGGCTTATTCTGACCAAAAAATATATATCGTGGCAGATTCAGACAAGACGTATGCCAATTATATCAAAAAACAATTAGAAAGTCAGTTGAAAAATGCAAACATCACCGTAGTAAATTCTTCGGCAGATATTCAGTTAGATACCAATATGATGACCGGTCAAGCCGCTCCAGTGATTGCTATTCTAGCGAATGATAATGATGATGCAGGAAGTGATTTTTCAAAAAGAATCATTGACTTGGCTAAAGAAACCAGCGGAATGAAATCATTCAGTATGTATTACCATCCGTCTTTTGAAAAAAATATTGCCGAACTCAGCAAGGCGAGTTTGGTGTATTTGATGGATAGAAAAATCAACACAGACGGCGACTTCGAAAAAGAAGTTCTCGCAGATTATAAGAAAAAATATTGCAAAGCACCTTCTAAGTATGCTGTAATTGGTTTTGACGTAGTGAATGATATGTTGACCAGAGAAAACAGCAAGGGAGAATTGTTTAAGCAAATGAATAAAACTCAGACTCAATTGGCTACCAAGTTTGAATTTGTACGAAACAAAAACGGTGCATACGTGAACCAGGGTTACAGAGTAGTGAGATTAGTTCCTTAATAGCGAAAACTAATACTAAACAAAAGAAGAATAAGACTCAAATTTTATCGAAAAAAAATTATGAAAGCACTTGTATTTCCAGGGCAAGGTTCTCAGTTCGTAGGAATGGGAAAAGAACTCTATGATAGTAGAAAAGAAATTAAAGACCTCATGGATTTCAGTAATGAAATTCTAGGTTTTGATATACTAAAAATCATGTTCGAGGGAACTGATGAAGACCTAAAAAAAACAAAAGTTACTCAACCAGCAATATTTATTCATTCTGTAGCTGCTGTAAAAGCAATAGACGGAACAGGAGCTCAAATGGTAGCAGGACATTCTTTAGGAGAATTTTCAGCATTAGTTGCCAATGGAGTTTTAAGTTTTGAAGACGGACTTAAATTGGTTTCAGAAAGAGCTTTGGCGATGCAAGAAGCATGTGATATTAATCCATCTTCTATGGCAGCAATTCTAGGTTTGGATGATGCTAAAGTGGAAGAAATTTGTGCTTCAATTGATGGAGTAGTGGTTCCAGCGAATTACAACTGTCCGGGACAATTGGTGATTTCTGGTGAGACCAAAGCGGTAGAAGAAGCATGTAATGCTATGAAAGAAGCTGGTGCGAAAAGAGCATTGATTTTGCCAGTAAATGGCGCGTTTCATTCACCTTTAATGCAACCTGCGCAAGAAAGATTGGCTGCGGCAATAGAAAATGCAATATTTAGAAAAGCGACCATTCCGGTTTATCAGAATATTACCACGACTGCTGTTACAAATCCAGATGAAATTAAGAAAAATCTGATTGCTCAGTTAACAGGACCTGTAAAATGGACACAGTCTGTACAAAATATGATTAAAGACGGCGCTACAAATTTTGTAGAAGTAGGACCAGGAAAAACTTTGCAAGGACTGATAAAGAAGATTAACTCCGAAATAACAGTCTCGTCTGCAATTTAAAATAAAGTAAGCCACAAATTTTTTTGTGGCTTTTTCTTTTTTATTTTTGTTAAAAATAAAATCCTTTGAAAAATCATATATTTTCACCTGGCAAATTACTGATTACTTCAGAATACTTTGTGTTAGATGGAGCTTTAGCTTTAGCAGTACCTACTCGATTGGGACAAGATTTTTATTCAGAAGAAGAAAAAGATGGTGCTTCCATGGTTTTTTGGGAAGCTTTACATGAGAACAAGCCTTGGCTCTCTATCCAAATAAATTATAAAAATTGGGAAATTGTACAAACCAACCTTCCTGAAAGCGCAGCATTTATTCTGAAAGTGCTTCAAAACGTACAGAAACTTTCTACAGAAAAATTTCATAGCGATTCTACTTATAAAATTACTACTAATTTACAGTTTCCCGCGAATTATGGATTGGGGAGTAGCTCTACGTTGATGAATAATTTAGCAGACTGGTCTCATATAGATGCTTTTCTTCTTAATGAACTTTCTTTGGGTGGAAGTGGTTATGATATAGCTGTGGCTCAAGAAAAGTCTGCCATTCTGTATCAAAATAACCCTAGAAAAGTGGAAAGAGTAGAATTCAATCCTAGTTTTACTGATGATTTAATCTTCATTCATTTAAACCAAAAGCAAGATAGCAGAGAAGGAATAAGAGCTTTTCAGTCTCAAAAAAAATCTTTAGATTTAAGAACTGACTTTTCAGAAATTACTCAAAAAGTACTACAATGTAAAACCTTAGAAGAGTTTTCTAACCTTATGATGTTGCATGAGAGTAAGTTAAGTGAATTTTTAGGAATGAAAACAGCTAAAGAAAAACACTTTCAAGATTGCCCAAGTTTCATAAAAAGTTTGGGAGCTTGGGGCGGAGATTTCGTTCTAGCTTCAAAATTTGGGGATTACAAAAATTACTTTTTTGAGCGCAATTTTAGAAATATCATAGAATGGAAAAATTTAATATATTGATTTTCAATATGTTGAAAATAAAATCTATGACGGATTTCAGTGACCAATATCATCAATTAAGATTTAATAAAACTATATACTTTTGCTAATTTTGTAATACAAAAAAATATGAACAATAATATTTTAGTTATGAAAAACATTAAAATCATCCAAGAGCTACATGATCTAGGTATTACAGGTTATCACGAAGTAGTGTATAATCCAACCTATGAAGAACTTTTTAAAGCAGAAATGTCTGCTAAGAATAAAGGTTTCGAAAAGGGAGCTCTTACAGAATCAGGCGCAGTTGCTGTAAAAACGGGTATTTTCACAGGTAGATCACCTAAAGATAGATATATCGTAAAAGATGATGTTACTAAGGATACTATCCATTGGGATGGTACGGTGAATAAGCCTACAACGCCAGAGATTTTTGCACATTGTAAAGATTTGGTTTTAAAACAACTTTCTTCTTCTAAAAAATTGTATGTAGTAGATGCATTCTGTGGAACCAATCCAGACACAAGACTTAAAGTGAGATTTGTGATGGAAGTTGCATGGCAAGCTCATTTTGTAACAAATATGTTTATTAGACCATCATTATATGAGTTAGAAAACTTCGGAACTCCAGATTTTATTGTAATGAATGGATCTAAAACAGTGAACCCAGATTGGCAAGCTCAAGGATTAAATTCTGAAAACTTTGTAATGTTTAACCTTACAGAAAGAATCCAAATTATCGGAGGAACTTGGTATGGAGGTGAGATGAAAAAAGGAATGTTTGCCATGATGAACTACTATCTTCCATTAAAAGGAATGGCTTCTATGCACTGCTCTGCAAACGTAGGCGAAGAAGGTGATGTAGCATTATTCTTCGGACTTTCTGGTACAGGGAAAACTACACTTTCTGCAGACCCAAAAAGATATTTAATTGGTGATGACGAACACGGTTGGGATGATAATGGTGTATTTAACTACGAAGGTGGTTGCTACGCAAAAGTAATTGACCTTACTGAAGAAAAAGAACCAGATATTTTCAGAGCGATTAAGAGAGATGCTTTATTAGAAAACGTAGTGGTAAATGAATATGGCGAAATAGACTTTAAAGATAATTCTATCACAGAAAACACTAGAGTTTCTTACCCAATCTATCATATTAATAAAATTGTACTTCCTTCTAAAGCTGGTCACGCTAAAAAAATCGTTTATTTATCAGCAGATGCATTCGGAGTATTGCCTCCAGTATCAATTTTAAATGAAGATCAAGCGCAATATCACTTCTTATGTGGATACACCTCTAAATTAGCAGGAACAGAGAGAGGAATTACTTCTCCAGAGCCTTCATTCTCTCCAGCTTTCGGTGAAGCTTTCCTTACATTACACCCAACAATGTATTCTAAAACATTAATTAGTAAAATGAAAGAACACGGAGCGAAAGCTTATTTAGTAAATACAGGTTGGAATGGTACTGGTAAGAGAATTTCTCTTAAAGATACTAGAGCAATTATTGACTCAATCATCGATGGTTCAATAGAATCTGCACCTAAAACTGTAGTTCCAATTATGAATTTAGAAATTCCTACTTCTTTACCAAATGTAACTGAAGGAATTCTAGATCCAAGAAACACTTATGCTGATGTTTCTGAATGGGAGGCAAAAGCTAGAGATTTAGGAGCTAGATATATTAAAAACTTTGAACAATATTGTGATACAGAAGAAGGTAAAAGATTAGTTGCGGCTGGTCCTCAATTATAAAAATCAGAGCAATACCTAAATATAAAATCCTCAGTTTACGCTGAGGATTTTTTTTATTGTATTGTAGAAATTAAATGAATAATTGCTAATCTGTAGCCTTCTGTACCAAAACCAGAGAGAACAGCATCTGTATAAGCTGCGGTAACTGATTTCTGCCTGAATTCTTCACGTTGATAAATGTTACTAATGTGAACTTCAATTTTGGGTTTTCTGAGGTTTTTAAGCGCATCTGCGATAGCATAGGAATAATGGGTAAAAGCGCCAGGATTAATGATAAGCGCATCAAAATCATTTTCTTGAATTTTCCCGATGATTTCCCCTTCAAAATTAGACTGGAAATATTCAATAGCGTGTTGAGAATACTCAGATTTTAAATATGTTAAAACATCATCCATTGAAGTACTTCCGTAGATGTCTGGCTCACGAGTTCCTAGAAGATTGAGATTGGCTCCGTTTAATATTAGAATTTTCATATTCTCAAAGGTATGAAATTTTTAAAACAAAAAAAATCCTCAGAAATTTTCTGAGGATTTTGGTAGCCCGTAGGGGAATCGAACCCCTCTTGCAAGAATGAAAATCTTGAGTCCTAACCGATAGACGAACGGGCCAGAAATTTATTCTTAAGCTAACTTGTTAACGTGTTTAGTTAACTTGCTTTTTAAGTTAGCAGCTTTGTTTTTGTGAATAATATTCCTCTTTACTAATTTGTCTAATAAAGAGATTACTTTCGGCAATTGCTCTGAAGCAGCTGCTTTGTTTTCTTCATTTCTTAATACTTTCACAGCTGTTCTAGCAGTTTTGTGATAGTATCTGTTTCTCAATCTTCTTTTCTCAGATTGTCTGATTCTCTTAAGTGCTGATTTATGATTTGCCATAATTGTTTCTGAAATGTGGGTGCAAAGATAAAAACTATTTTTTAATTTGCAAATTATTTTTTAATTTTTTTTTAAAAATTTGTAGCCTATAGGGGAATCGAACCCCTGTTGCAAGAATGAAAATCTTGAGTCCTAACCACTAGACGAATAGGCCATTCTTTTTTTGTGCGTGCAAAAATAAGAACTTTTTTTAGAACTCGCAAAATTTTCTTGATTATTTATAAACTTTTTCTATTGTTGTATTGGTAATACCCTTTTCTTCAAGCTCTTTTTGTAGTTTAATAGCCGCTTCTAGAGATTTTACATTACCGTAAGTGTAATAGAATATGCCATTAGCTTTTACTCTTTCTACGTCTTTTAATAGTTTTAATATTGGGGAAGAGCTAGGTAATTTATTTTTTCCGGTGTAGACTTCTAATCTATAGTAGCCAGTGTTCATGTCTTGATTAGGAATAAAACTTACAGCAGTAGCATTTCTAAATCCAGCATCTTTTGCGGTTTTAAGATTATTCTCCTTAATAGAAGCAAAATTAGTTACGCTATAATAGTATTTGTACAAACCATTTTCTTTGATGGTTAAGATGTAATTAAGTCCTTTAAGAGCTGGATCTCCCACAGC
The DNA here is from genome assembly GCA_046296655.1 of Cloacibacterium sp. GTDB lineage: Bacteria > Bacteroidota > Bacteroidia > Flavobacteriales > Weeksellaceae > Cloacibacterium. The sequence continues at coordinate 30,755 of JBKBLE010000023.1, forward strand.
ATATTTGTTTGGAGTGCTCATCAAAAGAATTCTGAATTCATTTTTAAGAGGAAGTTCTTTTGGTTCTTCTACTATTTTTTTATGATTTCTATCGATTCGTTTTTTGTATCTGGTAATCGCGTCGTAAATAGATTCTGCAATTTCATCTTGACCTTTATCTGAAGCTAAATATGCCGCCTCTTCAGCATTACTGATGAATCCTGTTTCTATTAAAACAGATGGCATCGCATTCAGACGTAGTACGTGAAGGTTTTTTTGCATCACCCCTCTAGAATATCTTTTGTCTTTTTTTACAAAATTTTCTTCCACATAACCTCCGAAAATTAAGCTGCTTTCTAGATATTTACTTTGCTGAATTCTTAATGCAATTAATGATTCTGGAGAAGTTGGGTCGTAAGAAGCAAATCTCTCACGGTCTTTTTCATCTAAGAAAATTACGTCATTTTCTCTTTTGGCAACTTCTAAATTGGTTTTGTTTTGGTCTGGACCTTGTACATAAGTTTCGGTTCCGTAAGCAGTAGATTTGGTACTGGCATTGCAATGTACAGAGATAAATAAATCGGCATGACTTCTATTGGCAAGGTCTGTTCTATCTGCTAGAGAAGGATATTCATCTATTTTTCTGGTGTAGATGATTTTGTAATCTTTATTTTTTTCGAGCATTCTGCCCAATTTCAATACAATGCCTAGTGTAATGTCTTTTTCTTGTACCAATCCTATGTTTTCGTATTTTCTAGTTGCTCCCACATCAGAACCGCCGTGACCGGCATCTAATACAATAACAAACTTCTTTTGAGCGCCTAATTGAGCAAATATTAAAAATAATACTGTTAAAATTATATTAAATGCGTGTTTATGCGTATTCATTTTTTAAAAATTATTAATTTTGGAGCCTGAAATTATACACTCCATTGATTAAAAACGGTCTCAAAAATACCTTACAAATTTTAATTATCCTAATTTTTAACAATTTTTTAGCACAAAATAAGCTAGAAAATGCGCCTAAAAATAGTGATAACGCTACTGCTGTTTCTAAAACAGATACCGTAAAAATAGAACGAGAACGTTTAGATGATGTTGTGCGTTCTAAAGCGGATAATATTAGAAACGAAGTTCCGAAAAAAATGTCTTATCTCAATCAAAATGCAGAAGTTTCATATCAAGATATGAAGATTAATGCAGATTATATCCAAATAGATTGGGACAAAGGACTCATTTTTGCAAGAGGAAAAATAGATTCTACAGGAAAAATTACAGAACCAGCAATTGCAACTCAAGGTGGTAAAAAATACGAATACGAAAGTTTTAACTACAATTATAAAACCAAACAAGCCATTGCTTACAATGCCAGAACCGAAGAAAGCGAAGGCGTAATTGTAGCAGAAAAAACCAAAAAAGTAAATGACTCTGTTTTTTATCTCAAGAGAGGAAAATATACTACAGACGAATATTTTCTTAAGAAAAAAGATACCATAGCAGATTATTATTTACTCGCACCAGACATTAAATTGGTAAAAGGGAAAAGTAACTCTAAATTGATTACAGGTCCTATCCAAATGTATCTGGAACAAGTTCCTACACCGCTTATTTTGCCATTTGCAATTCTTCCGTTTTCTGAAAAAAGAATGGCGGGGATTCTTATTCCGAGTTTTGGGGAAAGACAAGACGTGGGATTTTTCCTGAATAGTTTTGGGTATTATTTGCCAATTGGTGAACATTTTGATGTGAAAACCTACTTTGATTATTATACCAAGGGAAGTTGGAACTTCAGACCAGAAGTGAGTTATCGAAAAAATTATAAGTACAATGGTTCTTTCCGAGGAGAAATAGGAACTACCATCAGAGGTATAAAAGGTCTAGAAAATTATACCAAAAGCAGTGTTTATAATATTGCATGGACACATACTCAAGATTCTAAAGCCAATCCGTTTTTTAATTTTTCGGCATCCGTAAATATTACGAGCAACAAATTCTACAATAACACGGTTAATAACTCCCATATTTTTAACCAAAGTGCTCTGAATGCACAACAAAACTCTACGGTGAGTTTTACCAAAAGATTTTTGAATTTACCAATAACCATCACCGGAACAGGTAGTTATTCACAAAATTTTACTACAGGACTTACCGATATTAGATTGCCACAGCTGAATGTTTCTATCAATCAGTTTTACTTATTTAAACCTAAAACCGGTGTAAGAACTGGGCTTCTAGAGAATATTAATGTCAACACAGGTTTGCAATTCAGCAACTATGTTTCTGGAGTGAAAAGTGATGATTTATTTACCAAAACCATGTGGGATAATATGCAAACTGGTGCTAAAAATAACATTTCACTTGCTACGAACACGACTGTTGCTAAGTTTTTCACATTTTCATTAGGCGCTAATATTGATAACGTAGCAACTACTAAAACGATTAGTAAAAACTACAATCCAGTTACCAATACTTTAGAAAGGAATTTGAATAAAAATTTGACGGGTTATTCTACTTTTTCTACTTCTGCAAGTTTGCAAACCGTTTTGTATGGAATGTTGAAATTTGGCGAAAAATCTAAAATTCAAGCCATCAGACACATGGTAACTCCGAGTATCGGCTTCACGTATTCTCCAGATTTTGGAGATCCAAAGTTTGGATATTTCAAAAGTTATTATGACGAAAGAGGTGTTTTGACCACTTATTCTATTTTTGAAGGAGGGATGTTTGGTTCACCGAATCAAGGTTTAACACAGTCTATTGGTTTTAATATCAATAACAACCTAGAGATGAAGGTGAAAAGTAAATCAGACTCTACTGGTGTGAAAAAAGTTAAAATTTTTGAAAGTTTAAATATTTCTGGAGGTTATAATTTTGCTGCGGATAAATACAAATGGTCATTGATATCGATTAGTACACAGACTTCTTTCTTCCAAAATAAATTAAGTGTCAATTCTAATGTTTCGATAGACCCATATCAAATTGTATTTATTCCAGGGCAAGAAAATGGAGTGAGAACTGAGAATTTTGGACACTTTAATATCCAGAGTTTCAGCATGAATTTTTCTTTCCCTCTGAACAATGAAACTTTTGGAAAAAAAGAAGATTTAGCAACCAAATATAAAACCAAAGGAGAAATACGAAATGAAGTCTATTATTTTGACCAAGATAATTACTCCAGATTTAATCAGCCTTGGACTTTGAATCTTAATGCCAATTATGGTTATTCTAAAAACAACACCAGATTTGGGAAAAGTGTAGCTTCACTAGGTTTAGATGGTAGCGTAAAACTTACACCTTATTGGAGTTTAAGCGGAAACACGCATTTTGATTTTGTTTCAAAAAGTTTAGCGTACACCAGATTAGGATTTTCTAGAGACCAAAGAAGTTTCTCTTTTACCTTTAATTGGGTGCCTTTTGGTCAATATAAAGTATATGATTTCTTTATCAGTATAAAAGCAAATATTTTAAAAGACGCCGTAAAATACAAGGAAAGAAGTTTCCAACAAAGTGGCAGTACTTTCTAAAAAACGAAGGAATCTATGAACACTATTTTTTATTTGTTCAGAAATTTTATCTTTGTATGATAATTTTACAAAAATATGAAGAAGATAGTTTCTACTAACAATGCACCCGCTGCAATTGGTCCGTATTCACAAGCTAACCTTGTAAATGGCGTTCTCTATATTTCTGGTCAAATCCCTATTGATCCGTCTACTGGGAATTTAGTAGATGGAATCGAAAAAGAAACACATCAGGTTATGAAAAACCTAAAAGCCATTTTAGAAGAAGCAGGAATGGGATTCGGAAATGTAGTAAAATCTACTATTTTCTTAAAAAGTATGGATGATTTCGCAGTGATGAATGAAATCTATGCATCTTATTTCGAAGGAGGAAATTATCCGGCAAGAGAAACAGTAGAGGTTTCTTGTTTGCCAAAAAATGTGAGTGTAGAAATCTCTATGATTGCACATCAGTTCTAAGACATGAATTTTTTAAGAAATACATTAGGCGTTTTATGTGGCTTGGCGATGGCAGGAGTCATTATTTCGCTAGGTGTAAAAATTAATTCATCATGGGTGAATTATGAAGGATTTTTTCCGTTTGAACATTGGTGGGAATTGTTGAAAAGTGTAGAAAATAAGCCAGGTTTTTTCTGGACATTACTTCTTTCTTCAGGATTTGGGGCGACAATTGGTGGGGTTACTACGGCAATTATTGTAAAGTATGCTAAAGTAGCTTATGCGATTCTTATTGGCTTCATTTTGCTATTTATTGCCATGTTAGACATTATTGTTTTCCCATATCACCCCACTTTTTATAAAATTTTAATCTTCATTACTTATTTCCCTTTTGCATGGTTAGGAGGAAAAATAGTAGAAGTAATTTACGAACGAAATAAAAGGAAAGAATTTCCTAAATCTAAATAAAAAAAGCCTTTCAAAAATTTTTGAAAGGCTTTTTCTTTGGAATTTATAAAAAATATGATTAAGGCATTTTAAATCCTTTTTGGTAAATTCTTCCGTACTCATCCATGAATTTTATAGAGACTGTACCTTTGTAAGTATTAAGAATTTTTTCTACATCTTTCTGTGAATTTACAGGTTTTCCATTGACTTCTATAATGATGTAATTGTCATAAATCCCTATTTTTTCTAATTCACCACCTTCTACAATATTTCTTGCAATCACCCCACTATCTATTCCAAAACTTACTTTATAACGATCGCTCAATTCATCAAATTCACCACCAATTTTTTCCGTAACAGATAAATCTGCTTTGCTTCGGAATGAGGTTCCTCCTTTTTGATCTTTAAGCGTTACGGTTTCAGTATAAGATTTACCATTTCTAATGTAAGTTACTCTAACTTTATCTCCAGGTCTTTTGCTACCAATTGCTGCCGATAAATCTGCAAAAGTCTCTATATCAGAATTATCTATTTTTTTGATAATATCTCCTTTTCTTAGTCCAGCATCTTCAGCACCGCTATTTTCAGTGACTTCAGTAATCATAATTCCGCTACTTGCTTTGATGTTGGCTTTTTGACTTTGATTATAAGCGGCAACTTGTCTTTCGTCAGAAAGGTCTAAACTTACAACTCCTAAGAATCCTCTTTGTACCAAACCGAATTTTTTAATGTCCTCTACTATTTTTTTTGCCAGGTTAGATGGAACTGCAAAGCCATAACCTTGATAGTAGCCTGTATTAGAAGAAATGGCAGAGTTGATGCCGATTAAATCCCCGTTTACATTTACGAGAGCACCACCAGAATTTCCTGGATTAATCGCCGCATCTGTTTGAATGAAACTTTCGATAGGAGTTCTAGACTGCTGACTTAATAAATCTATGCTTCTTCCTTTAGCTGAAACAATTCCTGCAGTAACGGTAGAATTTAAACCCAGTGGATTTCCTACTGCTAAAACCCATTGTCCTACTTCTACTAAATCTGAATTGGCAAAATTAAGATAAGGCAAACCTTTTTCTTCAATTTTTAGAAGAGCGATGTCTGTACTTGGGTCTGTTCCAATAAGATTGGCTACGTAACTTTTCTTGTTACTTAGAATAACTTCTAATTTATTGGCACCAGCAACTACGTGATTATTAGAAATAATGTAACCGTCTGGTGAAATAATCACGCCACTTCCTAATCCAGAAGGAACATCTTTAGGAGGCTGTTGTTTTTGATTTTGTCTTTGGTTTCCAAATGGATATCCGAAAAATTGTTCAAATAAGTCTTGTTCTGACATTCTGTTTGAACTTCTTGATTGATAATTTTTAATGGTGACCACTGCAGGAACTGTAGTTTTGGCTGCTTTTACAAAATCATCACCCACGTTTGCGGAATTTATTCCTGCGAATTTTACATTATCATTTGCAGTATGGAAATAAGAAAAATCGCTGTTATTTTCATTCGTTTTGAAATACTCTATTGCACCAAAAGTTGTGGCACCAGATAATATACCTACAACAGCAAAAGGTAATAATTGTTTTAAACTGTTCTTCATTGTTAATTCTTCTTTTATATTTTATGTATAACAAATTTAATGCAAAATTAGTGTTCACTAAATTAATAGTGTTACACTTTTAACAAAGTTTAACGAGTTTAAGGAAATTTTAGAATTGTAATTGAATATCATACAATTTACGTATTGAATCCAAAGATAGGTTGAAGTAAATTTGATTATTAGCAAAATCATTAATTTTAGTAATCATGTGGACTACTTTATTTTTTATAGTTCTATTTTTTATAGTCTTATTTTATGTATTGAGAAAAGGTAAGTGGTCTGCTTTTTTGACAGTTTGTAAATATAGTTTTTTCGTTTGAAATTTGCACCCGCCAACTGAAACGGA
>JBKBLE010000024.1:0-36218 GCA_046296655.1 Cloacibacterium sp.
AACCTTATCCGCCTGCTCTTTAATCGGAATATTCTTAACGAAAAACTGAAAATGGCGGCTTGTTAAGGAGTGACTAACAAATTAACAATTCTAAAGAAAATGTACACTCAGATAGAAATAGAAACTCATTTCGAGGGTAAGTTGAAAATCGCTTATCTCAATCAGCCCGAAACCTACAATTCACTCAATAAAGTTTTACTCCAAGAGTTGAAAAATTTCATTGTAGCATGCAATGAAGATGAAAAGGTGCGTTGTGTAGCACTTTCTGGCAGAGGAAAAGCTTTTTGTTCGGGACAAAATTTGAAAGAAGCGCTTTCACTCGGAAATGTAGAGGAAGAAAGAGTGATTCAGAAAATGGTGGTAGACTATTACAATCCTTTAGTAGAAGAAATTGCACATTGCAGAAAACCAGTCGTTTCTTTGGTGAATGGTCCTGCAGTTGGAGCTGGAGCAATGTTGGCGCTGATTTGTGATATTTGTTTGGCTACAGAAAATTCCTATTTTTCTCAAGCTTTTGTAAATATTGGCTTAATTCCAGATACTGGCGGAACGTATTGGTTGCCAAAATTATTAGGACGTCAACAAGCGAATTATCTTGCTTTTACAGGAAAAAAACTCTCGGCAAATGATGCTTTGAAACTAGGTTTAATTGCAGATGTTTTCGGTGATGTAGAATTTTCTGCAAAATCTATGGAAGTGCTGGAAACGCTTTCTAATTTACCTACAAAAGCGATTGCGTTAACCAAAAAAGCATTCAATCATTCTTATGAAAACGATTTAAAAGAGCAGTTAGATTTAGAAGGAATTTATCAACAAGACGCAGCAGAAACCCAAGATTTCAAAGAAGGCGTTACTGCATTTTTAGAAAAAAGAAAACCCAATTATACAGGAAAATAATAATGATGTGATGATGTGTTGATTTGCAGATTATCACATCGTCACATCATCACATCATCATATTATGAAGAAAGTAGGAATCATCGGCTCTGGAACTATGGGAATTGGCATTGCACAAGTAGCAGCTACTGCACATTGCGCGGTTTTTTTATACGATGCCAACTTCTCACAAACCGAAAAATCTCTAAAAAATTTAAAATCTACATTAGATAAATTAGCGGAAAAAGGAAAAATTTCTACTGAAAAATCTTTAGAAATCTTCAACCAAATTAAGCCTTGTCAAGAAATCAAAGAATTGAAAGACTGTGATTTGGTCATAGAAGCCATCATCGAAAATAAAGAAATCAAGCAAAAAGTTTTCGCCGAGTTAGAAACTTATGTTTCAGAAAAATGTGTTTTGGGCTCTAATACTTCTTCTATTTCCATTACTTCGCTTCAGGCAGAACTTAAAAATCCTGAACGTTTTATCGGGATTCATTTTTTCAATCCAGCGCCATTAATGCCTTTGGTGGAGGTAATTCCAGGGCTATTGACTGAAAATAATTTGGCTCAAGAAATCGTCGATTTAATGAAATCTTGGGGTAAATCTCCTATCATCGCGAAAGATGTTCCTGGTTTTATTGTCAACCGAATTGCAAGACCTTTTTATGGTGAAGCTTTGAGAATTGTAGAAGAAAATTTGGCAACACCAGAACAAGTAGATGATGCGATGAAATCTCTTGGGAATTTCAAAATGGGACCATTTGAATTGATGGATTTAATCGGAATTGATGTTAATTTTTCGGTAACGAAAACGGTTTACAAAGATTATTTCTACGACCCAAAATACAAACCATCACTTCTTCAACAAAGAATGAGCGAAGCAAAACTTCTGGGCAGAAAAACAGGTAAAGGTTTCTATGATTATTCTGATGGAAGTGAAAAACCAGTTCCTCAAAAAGATGAAGGTATGTATGAAATGATTTTCATGAGAATTATTTCTATGCTCATCAATGAAGCGGTAGAAGCAAAAAGATTAGGAATTGCCAATGATGAAGATATAGAAACTGCGATGCAAAAAGGCGTAAATTATCCGAAAGGATTATTGAATTGGGGAAAAGAAATTGGCTATCCAAAAATTTCGGAAGTCTTACAAAATCTCTACGAAGAATACCAAGAAGAACGCTACAGACAAAGTCCACTTTTAAAAAAAACTATAAATTATGAATCTTAAAATTTCTTTTGTTCAAACATTAGTCCAATTATTAATTTTATCAGTTGGATACTATTTATTAGAGGTTTTTGTAAGAAAAAACAATCTAAGTATTTCAGATTATTTTTCAAATTATTGGGTTTATGCTATTGCAGCTTTTATCGGACTTTTAATCACAAATTTTTTCTGGAATAAATCAGAATTGAAAAAATAAAAGTTATGAAAAAAATAATAATCACAACGTTAGTTCAATCTATCTTATTTGTATTAATTAACACTACTTTAGGATATTTTTTTAATAAAATGCAAATGTCTTTTTACGAATATGTGTTTTCACAAAAAACAAAAATGACTGTAACGTTTTTATTATGGTTTGTAATATTCTTTTTTGTAAATAAAATTTCAAAAAATGGAGAAATCACATGGAAAGATATTTTTAAAAGAAAAAATGAACTTTAAACATTGAATTTATTAGAATGACACCATTAGAAACCGCACAATATATGCTCAATCAAGATTTTTTCTCACAATGGATGGAGATAAAACTGGTTGAGGTTCGCGAACATTACTGTTTGATTGAAATGCCCATCAAAAAAGAGATGATTAATGGCTTAAAAACGGTTCATGGCGGAGTAACTTTTGCTTTTGCGGATTCTGCATTGGCATTTTCTTCTAACAATATGGGAGATGCAGCAGTTGCACTCAATTGCATGATTAATTTTACCAAAGCAGTACGTTTAGGAGATACCCTTTTTGCCGAGAGTATTCTCATGGCAGATACCAGAAAAACGGCAGTTTATGATATTACGATTACCAATCAGCATAAAGTGGTGGTCGCAAGTTTCAGAGGAACTGTTTATAAAATTGATAAAAAAGTAGTTGATTTATAGATGTGTTAGTGTGAAAATTTGCTGATTTTTTTTAATTATCGCATTACCACATTACCACATCATCTAATTATCTCATTAAAAATATGAAACAAGTATACATTATAGATTACATCAGAACACCGATTGCTAAATTTCAAGGAGGCTTGTCAGAAGTAAGAGCAGATGATTTAGCAGCCATCGTTTTGAAGGAAATTGTAAAGAGAAATCCACAAATTCCCGCCGAAGAAATAGAAGACGTGATTTTAGGTTGTGCCAATCAAGCTGGCGAAGATAACCGAAATGTCGCAAGAATGGCTTCACTTTTGGCAGAACTTCCTGTAAAAATTGGCGGAGAAACCGTGAATAGATTATGCGCTTCTGGAATGGCAGCAATTGCCAATGCCTACAGAGCGATTGCAATTGGAGAAGGAGATTTTTACATTGCAGGTGGAGTTGAACAGATGACTAGAGCGCCTTATGTTTTGAGTAAATCTGCTCAACCTTTTGGCAGAGATGTACAGTTGTTTGATAGCAGTTTCGGGTGGAGGTTTGTTAATCCTAAAATGAAAGAACTCTACGGAGTTGACGGAATGGGAGAAACCGCTGAAAATCTAGCTGAAATCTATAAAATTTCCAGAGAAGCGCAAGATGAATTTGCATTGCTTTCTCAGCGAAAAGCTGTTTCTGCTCAAAATTCAGGAAGATTAGCTCAAGAAATTGTAAACGTAGAAATTCCACAAAAAAAAGGAGAACCTAAAATCTTTTCACAAGACGAATTTGTAAGACCAGATACTACTTTAGACAAATTAGCGAAGCTAAGACCTGCTTTCAAAAAAGATGGAGGAAGTGTAACTGCAGGAAATTCTTCTGGCTTAAATGACGGAGCTGCTGCCATGATTTTAGCAAGTGAAGATGCAGTGAAAAAATATAATTTGAAGCCATTGGCAAAAATTATTTCAAGTGCAGTGGTTGGTGTAGAACCTAGAATTATGGGAATAGGACCAGTAGAAGCAACTAAAAAAGCGCTTTCCAGAGCCAATCTTTCGTTGGAAGATATGGATATTATTGAACTCAACGAAGCTTTTGCAGCTCAAGCATTATCAGTTTTACAGGAATTAGGAATTGATGCAAAAGACGAACGATTAAATCCCAATGGTGGCGCGATTGCCTTAGGTCATCCTCTCGGAATGTCAGGAACTAGAATTGTAGGAACTGCCGTATTAGAATTACAGAAAAAAAATAAAAAATATGCACTTTGTACGCTTTGCATCGGAGTAGGACAAGGATACGCAATGATCATTGAAAAAATTTAAAAGCTTTTTTCTTTTATTTGACATTGCATTGGAGGCGTTAAAAAATTTTGAAATTGATTCGTTAAAAAATTCCTGCTGTTTGAGCGAAGTGAGTTTCAGGGATTTTAGAATTAATGAAAAATTTTAGCCGAGAATTCACAGTCTTGAACTTTTGGTTCTTTTGTTTCAAGACAAAAGAACATAAATAAAAATATATGGCAAATATTTATTCATACCACGGTATAAAACCCATCATTAGAAAATCAGCATACATTCATTCTCAAGCGGTAATTATAGGAAATGTAGAAATTGGGGAAGAAGTATACATCGGTCCTAATGCAGTTTTGAGGGGAGATTGGGGAAAAATCATTATCAAAGACGGCGCAAACGTTCAAGAAAACTGTACGCTTCACGTTTTTCCAGGAATTCCTACTATTTTAGAAGAATCGGCGCATATTGGTCATGGTGCGATTATTCATTCGGCGCACATTGGCAAAAATTGTTTGGTGGGGATGAATGCCGTAGTAATGGACAATGCCAAAATTGGAGACGAATGCATTATCGGGGCTTTGAGTTTCGTTCCTACTGGTTTTATTTCGGAAAATAGAAAATTGATAGTTGGCAGTCCTGCGAAAATTATTCGCGAAGTTTCAGACGAAATGATTGCTTGGAAAACCAAAGGAACCGCTATTTATCAAGAATTAGCTCGTGAAGGAAAAACCGCCATTCAACCGTGCGAACCCTACACAGAATATGTAGAACAAACGCCCACCAAAATTGTAGATTACTCTGTTTGGACGAAATAATGGCGCCAAATTTCCGCCTTCCGTTCCCGCTTTTTTATTTTAAAAAAAATAAAAAGAGCTCCACTCAAGTCGGGGCGCAATTTAGTTGCAATTTCACCATTTTTCCAAAATTTAAAATTTGAGTATCTTAACCACGAAAAATAAATTCAATAGAAACGGGCTTTAGCCCGTTTTAAAAAAAATAAAAAAGCAATTGGCTTTAGCCAAAATTTATAATGAAATTTTCAAAAAAAATATTTTTTGTAATTCTTGGAGTGATTTTTCTAATTGCACTAAATATTTTTGGTTTTTTTCTAAATCAAGAAGGTTTGAGAATTTCAGATTCATTAGAACACGCGCAATCAAAACAACAAGAACAATTTATTAAAAATCAGGAATTTCCATTTTCAGAAATCATAATTTATTTAGTTTTTATTTTTGATTTGGCAATTATTCTATTTTTACTTTTTATGATATTAAAATTTATTTTCAAGAAACTCAAAACATCTAAAATCTAACATCCCCACATAAAATGAAACTTAAAAACTACATATCAGGACAATGGATTGAAGGAAACGGACACGAAATTCCTCTTTACAATGCTGTAAACGGAGAATTGGTTGCCATTTCAGATACTTCGGGACTAGATTTTGAAGAAGCTTTGCATTTTGGAAGAACTACAGGTTACAAAAACTTGTCTTCTATGACTTTTTACGACCGCGGTGAAATGCTCAAAAAAATTGCATTGTACCTTTTAGAAAGAAAGAAAAAATACTACGAACTTTCTTACAAAACAGGTGCCACATATGTTGATTCTTGGGTAGATATAGAAGGCGGTTTCGGTACTTTTTTCACCTATTCAGGTTTGGCAAAAAGAATGCTTCCCAATACACCATTTTGGGTAGATGGAGAAACTCAGAAAATTTCTGCCAACGGAACGCATCTCGGAACGCATATTCTCACACCAAGTGAAGGCGTTTCTGTGCAAATCAATGCGTATAATTTTCCAGTTTGGGGAATGTTAGAAAAATTGTCTACATCGCTTTTGGCAGGAGTTCCAGCAATTGTAAAACCATCGCCGTACAGTTCTTATCTTACGAATGAAGTTTTCAAAGACATGATAGAAAGCGGTTATCTTCCTGAAGGAGCGGTTCAGTTGGTTTGTGGCGAACCTGGCAATATTTTAGATTTTGTAAAAGATGGAGATTCTGTGGTTTTTACAGGTTCCGCAAACACAGGTAGAAAACTGAAAGCGCTACCGTCAATTTCGGGAAATGCAGTTCGTTTTAATATGGAAGCCGATTCTTTGAACTGTTCTATTCTTGGGTTAGATGCCAAACCGGGAACTCCAGAATTTGATTTATTCATCAAAGAAGTTAAAAATGAAATGACCACCAAAGCTGGACAAAAATGTACGGCAATTCGTAGAATTATTGTTCCTGAAAATTTAGTGGGCGATGTTCAAAATGCGTTATCAAAAGCTCTTGACCAAATAAAAATTGGAAATCCATTAAGCAGAGAAACCCAAATGGGCTCTATTGTTGGCAAAGAACAAATGCAAGTTTTAGAAGAAAAAGTAAATCTTTTAAAAGCAGAAACAGAACTCATCTACGATGGAAAGCATGATTTGGTAGAAGCAAATTACGAAAACGGAGCTTTCTTTACTCCAAAAGTTTTCTATAATGATAAACCTTTTGAAAAAAATATATCTCACGAACTCGAAGCTTTTGGTCCAGTTTCTACGATTATGCCATACAAAGATGCTGAAGAAGCTGCTGCTTTAGCAAAAAGAGGAAAAGGAAGTTTAGTAGGTTCTATTGTTTCTCACGATGAAAAATTTCTAGCAGAAACTTCTTGGAAAATGGCGAGTTCTCATGGAAGAATTTTTGTTTTGAATAGAGATAATGCCAAAGAAAGTACAGGTCACGGTTCTCCGTTGCCAACTTTAATGCATGGTGGTCCTGGTAGAGCTGGTGGTGGCGAAGAAATGGGTGGTTTAAACGGACTTCATTTCTTTTTACAAAAAACTGCGATTCAAGGTTCGCCAGATGTTTTGACGGCGATTACTAAAGTCTATACTCAAGGTGCTGAAAAGAAGTTTAGTGATAAACATCCTTTCCAAAAATATTTTGAAGAAGTAGAAGTTGGAGATTCTCTAGAAACCGCAGGAAGAACGGTAACGGAAGCAGATATTGTGAATTTTTCTAATGTTTCTTGGGATCATTTTTATGCACATACAGACTCAACCAGCTTAAACGGAACTATTTTTGACAAAACCGTTGCACACGGATATTTTATCCTTTCTGCAGCGGCAGGTTTATTCGTTTCAGGGAAAAAAGGGCCAGTTATTGCGAATTATGGACTGGAAAATGCAAGTTTCTTTAAGCCAGTTTATGCTGGTGATACCATTACCGTTTATTTGACTGCGAAAGAAAAAATCAACAGAGGAGTAAAAGGTAGAAATATTCCAAGTGGAGTGGTAAAATGGTTGGTTGAGGTTGTGAATCAAAGAGAAGAAGTAGTTTGTGTCGCTACCATTTTGACTTTGGTGGCAAAAAAATCTCCTTTCATTGAGTTGAACAGAAGAAATATTCAAAAATTATTGAATGGTTTAACTGAAAATACGAAGCCGAATTGGGGTAAAATGACTGCTCAGCAAATGCTGGAACATCTAGAAACAACTTTGCTGTACAGCATTGGTGAACCAGAAGCTGAGAAATGCTTCACACCAGAAGAGCATTTAGAAAAGAATCAAGATTCTCTATACAATCACCGAAAAATGCCAAAAGATTTTCCTGCGCCGTTCCTTCCAGAAGATGGAACTTTACCAGAGCTGAAGTATAAAAATCTGGAGCAAGCCAAAGATAAATTTTTAGAAAATCTTCAGAAATATCAGATTTATTACAGAGAAAATCCAGAAGCGGAGCATATGCATTTTGTCTTTGGAAAGCTCAATAAAGAAATGATGGAGTTGATGCACAGAAAACATTTTACACATCATTTTGAACAATTTAATCTAATTTAAAAAACTAGTTATGCTACCATTTGTAACATCAGAAATTAAAAATAATATCTCCGAAATCACTTTCGGGACGCCAAAAAGCAACTCATTACCCAGCGAAATTTTAGAAAAATTAGCACAAACCATATTAGACGAAGCGGCTAAAGAAGAAGTAAAAGCCATTTTACTAAAATCTGAAGGCGAAAAAGCGTTTTGTGCAGGAGCAAGTTTTGATGAATTGTTAGAAATCAACGATTTAGAAACATCAAAAACTTTCTTTGGGGGTTTTGCTAAAGTGCTCAACGCCATGAGAACTTGCCGAAAAATTGTAGTGGTAAGAGTTCAAGGAAAAACGACTGGAGGTGGAGTAGGAATTGCTTGTGCTGCTGATTATTGTTTTGCGACAGAAAATGCAAGCTTGGCACTTACTGAGATTAATTTAGGAATTGGACCATTTGTGATTGGTCCATACGTGGAAAGAAAAATTGGTAAATCACAATTCACTGCGATGGCAATAGATGCATATTTCCGAAGCGCAAATTGGGCAGAACAGCATAATATTTACCATTCGGTTTCTCCAACGATTGCAGAAATGGATGCTGAAATTGCACAATTTTTAGAAAAATTAGCAAGTAGAAGTTCAGATGCTTTAGCTTTAATCAAAAAAGTTTCTTGGGAAGGAACAGAGCACTTTACAGAGCTTTCACCAGAAAGAATTCACATGAGTGCAAGTCTTATTTTAGAAGATACAGCCAAGAAAAATATTGAAAAAATTAAAGAAAATCTTAGAGCTAAATAATATTTGATTCATTTGTCATTCTGAACGAAATGAAATGTAGTGAAGAATCATTTATAGATTCTTCATTTCGCTTTGCTACAATCAGAATGACAAAAAGAATAATAGAAATTTTTTTGCAGTTTCAAAATAAATATTAACTTTGTATTTCAAAGTGCTTTATTTATGGAAAATAAAAACTACCAAGAAGACTTGCAGCACATCAGAAAAATGATGGAAAAAAGCTCTCGATTTATTTCTTTGAGCGGGATTTCTGGCGTTTTTGCAGGATTATTTGCTTTAGCTGGTGCTGTTTATGTTTATTTCTTTTTCAAAAAAAATGGAGTAGATTATTTCGAGGGAACGGTAAAATACTATGAAAAAGACTTTATTGTTCACTTGGTTATCGTGGCGATGATTATTATGGTTTTAGCGATTTCTTCGGGAGCGTATTTTACCATTAAAAAAAGCAAAGCCCATCATCTTCAAATTTGGGATGCTACCACCAAAAAATTGTTGTATAACTTTGCCATTCCATTGGGAATTGGAGGTTTATTTTGCGCAGGATTATTGTATCACGGTTTACATGGTTTACTTTCTCCAGCCACTTTAATTTTCTATGGATTAGCGTTATTTAATGCAGGAAATTACACTTTTTCTGACATAAAATATTTAGGTTTGTGCGAAATGGCATTAGGAATTGTATCACTGTTCTTTTTAGGGTATGGTTTATTTTTCTGGGCAGTTGGTTTTGGAGTTTTGCATATTGTTTATGGTTTGATAATGCATAAGAAGTATAAGTAAAATCAAAAATAAATTAGTAAAAGAATTGATTAAATGTTAAAGATTTCTCAACTCAACAAAGAATTTGAAAGCCGTGTCAGATTGGGTATTATGTCCGTTTTGATGGTTAACGATTGGGTTGATTTTAACGAAATGAAGCAATTTTTAGAAGTAACAGACGGAAATTTGGCCAGTCACAGTTCTGCATTAGAAAAATCTAATTACATAGAAATCAAGAAAGAATTTGTAGGCAAAAAACCAAAAACATCTTACCGTGTTACACAAGCAGGAAGAAAAGCTTTCGAAGAACACCTGTCAGCTTTAGAAAAATTATTAGGAAAGTAATTTTTTAAATTGAAAATTAAAAGTGGAGAATTGAAAATTTAAAACAATCAACAGACAACAATTAGACAAAAATAAAAAAGGAGCAATCCTTTAATTTTTTAAGAATTAACTTTGTAACTCAAAGTACTTTAAATAAAAATTTAAATTAAAAATTATGATAACAAACAAACAAAGAAGCTTCGTCATCTATGGATTGACAGCTTTACTATTAGTCATTCCGTTTATTGGGATGCAGTTTACCCAAGAAATTAATTGGTCTGGTTTTGACTTTTTAATCGCGGGAATTCTTCTTTTTGGAACCTCATTTTGCATAGATATGGTTCTAAAAATGGAGAAAAAGAATGCGAGAAGAATGTTTTACATCGTCTTAATTCTGTTAGCATTATTTCTGATTTGGGCAGAATTAGCGGTAGGAATTTTCGGAAGTCCAGTTGCTGGAAGTTAATTTTTATAAAAAAAATTATATGAAAACACATCACTTAATCTTTTTAGTTACAGCAATGTTTGTTGTACTGTTTTATGACCAAGAACCTGGATTAAATATCGGTATTTTAGGAATTTTGGTTGCGGTTCTTACTTATTTTAATACCGAAAAAAGATTCAAAACTAGAACTTTTTATTCAGTTTTGGCAACCAGCATTTTAAGCAGTATGGCTTTTGCTTGGTATGGTGATTTTGCCTCTTTTTTGGCCATTTTCACTTCGCTTTTTTTATTGGGTTTCACTTCCAAAAACAAAGAACTTAAATCCATTCTCGTCATTCCTGTCTTTGCGATTAATTTTGTGACTTTTATTTACCGTGTTTTTCAGTTGGAACAATGGTTACCACAAAGAAAAACCGAAAGTTTTTGGCAAAAAGTTTTAGCGGTAGTTTTAATCCCAGCTTTTCTGCTGTTGATTTTCTTTGCGATTTATACACACGGAAGTTCACATTTTGCTTCGCTTTTTTCTGATTATGAATTAGATATTAATCTTTGGCAAGTGATTGCGTTAAGTATTTTAGGGTTTTTCTTGGCTTTTAATTATTTCAATTTTTCGATTTATGAATTTTTTATCAAGAACAATCATTATTTGAAAAACGATTTTTTGAATGAAGACAAGAAATTGAAACCTACTTACGATTTTCTAGACCTTCCTTTTGAAAGATTAAGCGGTGTAGTTTCCTTTGTAGTATTGAATATTTTATTGTTATTCTTCATCGTTACGTTTAATTATGAGCAGTTTGTAGAATTACCAAAAGCTACAGCCAATCAACTTGCCGAGGAAACACACGAAAGAGTAGGAGCGGTAATTGCGAGTATTGTGATGGCAATTGGTGTGATTATGTTCTATTTTAAAGGCAGTTTCAATTTTGATACACAAGCAAAATCATTGAAAGTTTTGGCAAAAATTTGGGTATTTCTGAATATCGTTTTAGTGATTTCAGCTTTTGCGAAAAATTCTGAATACGTATTGAATTTAGGGTTAACCTACAAAAGATTAGGTGTTTATGCGTTTTTAATTTTAGCCATTATTGGATTGGTTTTTACTTTCATTAAAATTCATCAGCAAAAAACCAATGCATATCTTTTTAACCAAATGGTTTGGTATTTCTACGGAACGATTTTGGTGTGTAGTTTTATCAATTGGGGAAATATTGCCACAGTTTACAATATTAAGAATGAAAAAGCAGATTTTAAATTTCTGTATTCTTTGAATTACAATGATAAAATTCTTCAAGAAAAATTTCCGAAAGAAATGGCTGAAAGAGCGAATTATGAAAAAGAGTTGAATGATAAAAAGCCGTTTTTATCAAAAATTCTTTACTACGAATCACTAAATTTTTAGAATTCTAACGAATTGTTACAACATTTACATCAAGCTGAATATTCTACAATTTATTGAGTAACTTTGGTATAATATTAGCTCGCTAATGATAAACCAGATGATATGAAATCGCCATTAACAAAAATCTTATTGCAAATAAACGTCAATGTAGTTAGGCGATTCCATATGGCCTTTTAAAAAACAATAAACTTCTACATATGAAAATTTTAATTAATGTTTTGTGGAGTTCTATTTTGGGAGTAAGTTGTTGTACAAACATCGGAATTTCTCAAAATGCAAATACAACTACCACTAAAACAGAAATCATGGAAAATAATTCTTCTCAACCATCACAAGGAAGACGAGGTGCAATGAGAACGGTAGAAGGTAATAAAATCATCAGAACTGTAGATGCTTCTCAACTTCCTTTTACCATTGGTGAAGAGTTTACAGATGAGAACCAGCAATTTATTCTGGTGATTAAAAATTTTATAAGCCCACACTTTCTGCTAAAATCAATACTGTAGAAAAAGGTAGAAATCTCAGAATCAATCAAATTATTCTGCCAGATGGTTCTGCGGATGGTCCTTTTTCGAGAGAAATGAAATATACTAAAAAACAAAGCGGAACCTATAAGATTGTTTTTGGAAAAAATCTTATGGCAGAAGGAAAATTGAAGGGGAATATCTCCGTGACAGTAGAATAAAATAAAAAAAAATGTAAATATGAAAAATTTAATTTTATCAGCTTTTGTAATTGCAGCTACCACAGTGAGTTGTGGCACAGTGCAAAGCATCGTGCAGAATACCGTTCCTTATACTACTAATGTTTTGGTTTCTTCGGGAGTGCCAGGAAATCAAGAAATTTCTGTAACGTCTTCTGCTACAAGTTTCGCTCAATATGTAGGAGCAGGAACTAGCATGGTTCAAGATATTAGAATTTCTAGCGCCAAAGCAACTGCTACCAACTTGAGTACGAATGGCGAATTGGGAATTTTTAAATCCATTAAAGTTTATCTTTCTGGAAATAATACTGGTGAAATTTTAGTGGCTCAAAGAACAGATATTGGCTCTAATATAGGGAATACGCTCAATTTAGATCCTGATACTTCTAAAATTTTAGACCAAATTGTAAAAAGCGGTTCTGTAAAAGCTAGAGTAGCTTATGTATTGAAAAATACGGCGACTAATGATACTAATCTCACTATTAGTATGAGATTTTCAAGTATTCCTGCGCCAAATCAATAGAAAATAATCCAAGAATTTGGATCAAAAGAATTATTTAAAAATATAAAAGCATCCTAAAAAAGGATGCTTTTTTAATTTTATACTTCGTCGTCAGATTCGATTGTGAAAGATCTAGACTTAAAGTTTTTGTCATGTTTTTCAGAAATTACGTCCTCACCTTTTTGAGCGATGATAAAATCTGTAGATTCATTAAACATTTCTCTGAAACTTGCAAAATCTTCTTTGTATAAATAGATTTTATGCTTCTCGAAAGTTGCTTCTCCATTCTCACCAAAATTCTTTTTGCTTTCTGTAATAGTAAGATAATAGTCTCCTGCTTTTGTTTCGCGCACATCAAAGAAATAAGTTCTTCTACCTGCCTTCAACACCTTTGTGAAAATTTCATTTTCGTTTCTCTCCTTGTAATCACTCATTGTTACTTATTTTAGAAATCCTATTGAACAAATATAAAAGATTTCTTTTAATCTCAAAATAAATTTTTAAGAAATTGAGATTTTAGCGTGATTTTTAAGTTTTTACGAAGTTTCCGTAGTATCTAAATCACTAAGGTTTAGAATAAAGTCTGCTCTTTTTGCGCTTGATTCTCTGTGAGTTATGATAATAGAAGTGCAAGATTTAATATCTTTTTCTATGTTTTGAAGGATGTTTTCTTCGGTCTCTGTATCGAGTGCAGAAAGCGAATCATCAAAGATGAGGATTTCTGGTTTTTTGATGAGTGCTCTTGCGATACAAATACGCTGTTTTTGCCCTCCAGAAAGCATTACGCCACGTTCGCCAACCATGGTTTTGTATTGGTCTTTGAATTCTACAATATTCTTATGCACATCTGCTTTTTTTGCAAATTCTTCTATCAAATCATGCGTAGGATGGTCTATTGCAAAGCCAATGTTATTCTCAATCGTATCCGAGAATAGGAAACATTCCTGAGGAATATAGCCAATGTGTTTTCTGTATAATTCTAGATTATGGTCTTTTAGGTTTTTTCCATCGATTAAAATTTCTCCTTCATCGGGATCAATTAGCCTGCACAACAATAGTGCGATAGTAGATTTTCCGCTGCCCGTTTTTCCCATAATTGCCATAGATTTCCCAGCTTCTAGTTTGAAACTTAGATTTTCTAAAGCTTTAATTCCTGTGTTGGGATAGGTGTAAGAAACATTTCTGAATTCTATATCGCCTTTAATTTCATATTGGTCGAAATTTTTGTTGACGATTTCAGATTTTATGTCCAAAAATTCATTCACTCTAGTCATAGAAGCAGCAGCTCTTTGATTAACAGATGAAACCCAACCTACCATAGAAAATGGCCAAATCAGAATGTTAATATACATGAAGAAATCTGCAATGGTTCCTACTGTAAGTTTTCCTTCGAAATAATTTTTACCACCAATGTATAAAATGGCAACATTCAATAAACCGATAACAAATAAAATAATGGTGAAGAAATACGCTTCTGTTTTGGCTAAATCTAATGCCTTGTCTTGATAATCTTTTACCTTTTCGCCATAAATTTTTTCGATATATTTTTCTTTGTTGAAAAATTTCACCACTCTAATTCCCGAAAAACTATCTTGTACAAATGTAGAAATCGCACTTTGGCTTTTCTGCATAATTTTAGATTTTCGGTTGATAATAGAACTTACTTTGTAAATTAGAAAAGACAAAATAGGAAGTGGAATAAGTGTCCAAAGTGTCATCTCTACATTAGTCATGAGCATGTAAATACTCGTGATGACTAATAAAATCACCAAGTTCGCCACATACATTACACCAGGACCAAGGTACATTCTAATCGCCACTACATCTTCAGAAAGTCTGTTCAGTAAATCCCCAATTGTGGTTTTTTTATAAGTAGTAAGCGAAAGTTCCTGATAATGTCTGTAAATTTTATTTTTGAGTTCGTATTCTATTCTTCTAGAAGCTACAATAATGGTTTGTCTCATCATAAATCTGAAAACTCCAGACAAAACTGAAGTTCCTACGATAATGGCTCCATTAATCAATAAAGTATTGAATAATAATTTTTTATTTACACTTTTTTTATCTAAAACACTTTTGATAACATCTACACTCTGGCCTACAAACTGTACTTGATAAATAGCAAAAAAGTTAGATGCTATGATAAATAGCAAGCCCCAAAATAGCAGAACTCTGTGTTTCCAAAAGTAAGGATTAAGCGTTTTAAGTGAATTCATAGTTGCAAAAATACAGAAAATATAAGTTTGAAAAAGAAGCAAAAATAACTTCTGGCTTCATGTTTCTTACTTCCAGCATTTTTTTCTATCTTTGCACCATCTTATTAAAAGCTCTTTGAAAATGTTAGGAAGAAGACAAATCCGCGAAAAAGTAGTGCAGACACTATATTCTTATCATCAGAATCCTATAAAAACTGATGTTTTAGAGAAAAATATGTTTACAGAGATTGAAAAAATCTATTATCTCTACATTTATCAACTCAACTTCTTGGTTGCATTAAAAGATCTTGCCGAAAGACAAATTGAAATCGGTAAAAATAAATTTATTAAGACTGAAGAAGACCTTAATCCTAACATGAAGTTCGTGAATAATCAAGTTTTTTTACAACTTGATCAAAACGAAGAAAGACTTTCCTTTAACTCAAAACACAAAAAATATCAGTGGGACTTACACGATGAATTGTTAGTAAAAACATTTCAGAGAATCGTTGCGAGTAAACGTTACCACGAATATATGGCCGAAGAAAGCCTTAGTTTTGAAGAAGACCAAAAGTTTGTTGGGAAATTATTTCTAAAATATGTTGCCGAAAATGAAGATTTTCATGAGCGTTTAGAAGAATTAGAATTGTCTTGGGCAGATGATTTTCATATCTCGAATTCTATGATTCAGAAGACCATTGGTTTTATGAAACAAAATCAGCCGAGTCATACTTTAATCAAAATGTTTAAAGATGAAGAAGACAGACATTTCGCCAAAAAATTATTACTACAAAGCATTTCTCACTGGGAAAATTCTGAGAAAAAAATCAAAGAAAGACTAGAAAATTGGGATTTAGAAAGAATTTCTTTAATGGATAGATTGATTTTAATCACAGCTATAACAGAGATAGATAATTTCCCTCTCACTCCAGCAAAAGTGATTATCAACGAATATATAGAGGTTTCTAAAGTGTTTGCTACCGATAGAAGTCAAATTTTTGTGAACGGAATCTTAGATAAATACACGAAAGATATTTCTAGAGCATAAATTTTGATTAAATTTGAGGAAATTTTAAAAATCAGAATCAATAATGAAAAGAATATTAGGTTTAAGCTTACTAGCTGTTTTGTCTTTAGCTTCTTGTAAAAAAAATGAAGCAACAGAAACATCAACTGCTACTACTGCAACAGAGCAAAAAGATCCTTTTGCAGATGATAGAGTAGTAAAACAAAGTGACTTGGTAAGCGAAGCAAAAAAACATGCAGAAACTACATTAGCACTTTCTGAACCAGATTTTAATTTCGGGAAAATCAAAAAAGGAGATGTGGTAGAACACGTTTACGAAGTAACCAACACAGGTAAAAATCCTTTGATTATTTCTGCGGTAAAGCCAGGTTGCGGATGTACAGCTCCAGATTATACTAAAGAACCAATTATGCCGGGTCAAAAGGGTCAAATTACGCTAAAATTTGATTCTACAAATTTTGATGGTGTCGTGTATAAATCAGCAGAAGTGTATGCAAACGTATCACAAGTTCCTATCGAAATTAGATTCTCAGCAGATATTCAACCCTAAAAAATAAAAAAATGTTTACAACAATATTTCTACAAGCACAAGGTGGAGGTGATTTCTTCTCAATGATTTTACCATTTGTCTTAATGATTGTAATTTTCTACTTCTTAATCTTAAGACCACAAACTACCAAGCAAAAGAAAGAAAGACAATTCCAAGATTCTCTAAAACCAGGCGCTAGAGTAGTAACCACTTCTGGAATGCATGCTAAAATTGTACAAGTAGTAGAAGATGGAGTGATTTTAGAAACCATGAGTGGTAAATTAAAATTCGAAAAAGCTGCAATTTCTAGAGAATTTACAGAAGCTAGGTTCCCTGAAACAGTAGGAAAATAATTCTAAAAAATTTAGAAATTCTATAAAATAAAAATTCCATCAATAATTTGATGGAATTTTTTTTATTGTGTCAAAGATTAATTTTTAAGTCAGTAGCAAGATTAATAAACTCGCGGTAAAAATTCTGGCAATGGTAACCAGAGGATAAACTTGCGCGTAACTTTGAATTGGAATGTCAGAATCTAAATAATTGGTACTGAATGATAATGCAGCTGGGTCTGTATAACTTCCGCTCATAATTCCTACCAATTGTAAATAATTAATTTTTAAGAAAAATCTTCCTACAATCACCATTAAGATTAATGGAATGAAAGTTACTGCAGAGCCATATAAAATCCATAGCCAACCGTTATATTTGATGAAATTTTCATAAAAACCTTCTCCTGCATGAATACCTACTGCCGCAAAGAATAAACAAATTCCTAAATCTTTCATGAAATAAGTCGCTCCGTTATTAATATAAGAGTGAATGAAAGAAATACCACCATATCTAGAAATAAGCAATGCTACAATCAGTGGTCCTGCTGCAAATCCCAGTTTTAAAGGAATTGGTAAACCAGGAATCACTAACGGAATAGAACCTACGATAATCCCAATTAATAAACCTCCGAAAAGTGATAAGAAATCTGGTTCTATTAATTTTTTCTCTTGATTACCAATAATTTTTTCTGCTTCTTTAATACCTTGATCCGTGCCGATAACTCTCAAAATATCTCCGTAGAAAAGTTCTAAACTTGGTCTAGGAATCATTTCTTTACCCGCTCTGAAAACTCTAGTTACTTTTACATCATAAGTATTATACAAGTCTAAATCTGAGAGTGTTTTGTGAACTGCAGAAGGTTTGGTTACGAAAATATTTTTCTTGTTAATGTCAGAATCAGATTCTATGAAAGAGTCAGTAGAAGGTCTTCCTACTTTTTTGATGAAGTCTTGTAAATCAGCTTCTTTTCCTACAACCATCAGTACGTCTCTGTCTTGAAGCACTGTGTCTAATTTTGGCGAAAAAACAGAAACCTCGCCACTGTGTTTTAGTCTAGACACTACAATTTCATGACCTATACTGTTAATTACTTCACCTAATGGAATTCCAAAATATTGAGGATTTGTAACTCTTAGTTTTTTGTGAACTAATGGTTCTTCGCGATTAATTTTGTTCATTCTGAATTTTCTCATTTCTACATCAGGATGAATTTTTAAAAGAACTTTAGATAAAATAATGACACCAATGATTCCAAAAACACCTAAAGGATAAGTGATGGCGTAACCAATTGCAGGGTCATCAAATGTTTTATCTGGAAACTGATTTTTTAATTCTACAATGGTATTTTTAGCAGCTCCTAAGCCTGGTGTATTGGTTACAGCACCACTCATAATTCCTACTAAGTTTTCTATACTCAGTCCTGTGAATTTAAAGAGTAGAAAAGTGATGAATCCGCCGAATAAAACTGTAGAAACAGCAAGAATATTGAATTTTAAACCTTCATTTCTAAAAGAAGAGAAGAATGATGGCCCTACTTGTAATCCGATACCATAAACAAACAAAATCAAACCAAAATCTCTAATGAAATCGGAAATTTCTTCATTCATTCTATAGCCAAAATGCCCCAAGATTAATCCAGTAAACATTACTGCAGAAACACCGAAGGTAATTTTGCCCATTTTCAATCTTCCAAAGAAAACTCCAGTACCTATTGCAAGCATTATGGTAACTAATGATTGAATTACACTTGGGTCTTCAGTTGGGAAAAGTAAGGTTTTAAGCCACTCGAACATAATAATAGTTTTTTAGTAGTGCAAAGTTACGTTTTTGCTATTGCGTGAATAATATTTTTAAACTGAAATATATCAGAAATCAAATAATCGTTTAATTTCCAAAAAAAGCGAGGGAAAAGCCTCGCTCTAATTTATAAAAATCAATTTAATTTTCTTTTTCTTTCTCGCTTTTCTATGTAATCTAGAACCGCTTCTTTGGTGGTAAGCCAGTTTCTACCTTCTTTGAAAGCGTCTATTTTTCCCTTTCTAGCCAATAAACTTATGTATTCTTGTCCATAAGGGAGCCTTTCTTCTTCTACAATATTAGAAATCGGGCGATAATTATCATACGTATTATTGAGAGAACCTAAATAAATGTCTAAACTTCTCTCCAAAGCTTGAAGAACTAATAATAAAATTTTAGAATAATCTCCATTATTTGCTAAGTTTAAAGCGTCATAATATTTTTTTCTATCATTTTTGAGGATAATTGCAGGCGGAAAACCTTCTCTCATCAACAAAAGATTGAAAAGTAAACGCACCGTTCTACCATTTCCATCAAAAAACGGATGAATCCAAACAAATCTGTGGTGAAAAATTGCCGCTTTTATAATAATATTTATATCTGAAGAATTTACCCAATCAATTAATTCTGTTACCAATTCATCTACTTTAAAAGCATTTGGCGGAGTAAAATTAGCCCCAGAAATTCTAACTCCAGAAGTTCTGAACATTCCAGCAAAATCTTTTTCAATTTTTTGTAAAACCAAATAATGAACTCTCATAATATCGGTTTTGTTTAAATTTTGTTTATCCGATATTAAAGACTCTACAAATTCTATCGCTTCCTGATGATTTATCGCTTCGAAATGTTCTCTCAAAGATTTTCCTTTGATGGTGAAACCTTCTTCAATCACCATTTTTGTTTCGTGTAGCGTCAAAGTATTTCCTTCGATGCTGTTAGAATTATACGTCCATTCTAGCATTAAACTCTCTTTGATGCTTTTCACAGCATAGCTCGGAATTGGGCGTAATTGATCTAATTCTGTTTTTTTTTGCAGAATTCTTTCGAGGTGTTTTTCTAAACCTTCAAAGTGATAAGTATAATTTTGCCAATTCATTTGACAAATATAAGAATTTTTTCTTAATATCGGATATAATAAATTTTTATTTTATCCGATGTTAAGAAGATTGAAAAATAAAAAAGCGAGGGAAAAAACCTCGCTCTAATTTATAAATTATTTTTTTTAATCCTTAAAGGTTTCTAAAACCTTGAAGGTTTTGAATTTCTACAAATTCACTTTCAATGCCAATTCATTAAGTTGTTCATCGTGAATTGGTGAAGGTGCGTCAATCATCACATCTCGTCCAGAATTATTTTTCGGGAAAGCTATGTAATCTCTAATCACTTCGTTTCCGTCTAAAATGGCAACCAATCTATCAAAACCAAAAGCCAAACCAGCGTGAGGTGGAGCTCCAAATTTAAAGGCGTTCATTAAGAAACCAAACTGCGCTTCTGCTTCTTCTTTAGAAAAACCTAACAAATCAAACATTTTGCTCTGCAATTCTTTATTGAAAATTCTTACAGAACCACCGCCAATTTCGTTTCCGTTCAATACCATATCATAAGCGTTTGCTCTTGCTTTTCCTGGTTCAGTTTCTAATAAATGTACATCTTCAGGTTTTGGCGAAGTAAAAGGATGGTGCATTGCGTGATATCTTCCAGTTTCTTCGTCCCATTCCAAAAGTGGGAAATCTATTACCCAAAGTGGAGCAAATTCATTGCCTTTTCTTAAGCCTAATCTGTTGCCCAATTCCATTCTCAATGCAGAAAGTTGAGTTCTCACTTTATTGGCGTTTCCGCTCATTAGTAACATTAAATCTCCTTGTTTTGCTCCGAATTTCTCTGCGATTTTCTTTAGGTCTTCTTCAGAATAGAATTTATTTACCGAAGAAGTGATGACTCCATCATTTTGGAATTTAATCCAAACCATTCCAGAAGCGCCAATTTGTGGGCGTTTTACCCAATCAATTAACTCGTCAATTTGTTTTCTGGTATAATCTGCGCAACCTTCTACATTAATCCCAACTACCAATTCTGCTTCGTCAAATATTTTGAAATCTTTTCCTTTTACCAATTCATTTACTTCCACGAATTTCATTCCGAATCTGATGTCTGGTTTGTCGTTTCCGTAAGTTCTCATCGCTTCATCAAAAGTCATTCTTGGGAATTTTCCGAACTCTTTTCCAGTAATGTCTTTCAATAAATGCGCCATCATTCCTTCGAAAATTTCCAGAACATCTTCTTGTTCTACAAACGCCATTTCGCAGTCTATTTGGGTAAATTCTGGTTGACGGTCTGCACGCAAATCTTCGTCACGGAAACATTTTACGATTTGGAAATATCTATCCATTCCACCAACCATCAAGAGTTGTTTGAAAGTTTGTGGAGATTGTGGCAATGCATAAAATTGTCCTTGATTCATTCTACTTGGTACTACGAAATCTCTTGCTCCTTCTGGTGTAGATTTTATCAAAACTGGAGTTTCTACCTCAATGAAACCTTTGTCTGAAAGATAATTTCTTACTTTTTGCGCTATTTTGTGACGGAAAATCAGTTTGTCTTTCACAGGATTTCTTCTGATGTCGAGATATCTGTATTTCATTCTCAATTCTTCACCGCCATCAGTTTCGTCTTCGATAGTGAAAGGTGGAAGTTCTGCGCTGTTGAGAATCGTTAATTTTTCTACTAAAATTTCAATTTCTCCTGTTGGGATTTTGGGATTTTTAGAAGCACGTTCAATTACGGTTCCTTCCGCTTGAATTACAAATTCACGACCTAATTTTTTGGCTTGTTCCAAAATCTCGGCAGAAGTACGTTCTGCATCGAAAACCAATTGTGTAATTCCGTAACGGTCTCGCAAATCTATCCAAACCATAAAACCCTTGTCTCTGATGGTTTGTACCCAACCAGCAAGTGTAACTTTTTCATTAAGATTTTTGAGTGTAAGTTCTCCGTTAGTGTGCGTTCTGAACATAAAATTTAAATTTTAGATGTAAGATTTTTGATTTCAGATTTTTCTGAATTTCAATTTGCAAAGATAAGATTTTAGGATGGAAGATGGAAGTGAGATTATAGAAGTTTTTTGCGGATTAAAAACTATTTTTCTGGAATATATTCTAATAAATCTGCGGGTTGACAATCCAAAGCTTTACAAATGGCTTCTAAAGTAGAAAGTTTTATTGCTTTTGCTTTACCTGTTTTTAGTATGGAAAGATTGGCTTGTGTAATGCCAATTTTCTCTGCGAGTTCTTGCGATTGCATTTTGCGTTTGGCAAGCATTACGTCTATATTGATGATGATTGGCATAATTCTAAATTGTTAAATCGTTTTCTTCTTGGATTTTTCTAGCTTTCACAAAAATTTCTTTAATGAAAATTAATATTAATCCCGAAAGTACGTAAAAGAAAGGAGGCGTTAAATCATAAGATTTGTAATGGTGGGAAAAACCATCTGTAATATCAATAAGCAGCGTAGAAATTCCAAATACGATTAATCCATAGCCTAAAAATTTCAGATTTTTTATGATTTCTGTCGTAAATATTTCTTCTTTAGAAAGATTTGAAATTATTTTAAATATATAAAAAAGTAAAAAGCAAATAGACGCTAATTCAATAAAGGCGAGGAGAATCCCTTCAGTAGAGTTTTCTGTAGCCAAGCACATTTTTGAAAAGGGATATTTAAATTGTATCATTTCAATTTTTGTGATGGGTTGCTCATCATCATATTGAAATCCATTAATTGTTGCTTTAGTAATAAATGTATTGATATTATCGGTGATACTAAAATAAGCCATTAGTACAAAGATCCAAAAGGAACTTATGATAAATCCAGCGATATAAATAGCAAAAGGGAATTTTAACCAGTATAAGAGCGAGTTTTTACCTAAAATTTTCATAATTATTTGTTTTAAATGGTTAAGTCGTTTTCTGATTTTAAGTATAGTGCTTTTTTATAAACCTGCCCAATAATATATAGTAATGCAGATAAAAAAAGGAAATTAAGTTCTGTAACTTGATAGGAAAGAATGAGTTCATTTTTTACTGAAAATTCTATGTAAAAGTACAAAAGCCAATTAATAATTCCTATGATTAAAGAAATTTTACTGATGGATATAATTAGAGAATAAAATACATCTTCAAATGGATTTTGTAGATTAAGATTTTTTAAAATTTTGATAATTTTGTTCACAAAATCTATTTTTAGAAGTGTAGTTATAAATACACCAATAAGAATAACGTTGAAAGCGGAAATATCTTCATTAAATATTTTAGTGAAATTTACACTAGAGAAATATTTTCTTACAGAAGTCCAATGATAATAATGAGAGATATAAACCCATAAAATAGAAATAATATCTACAAAAAGTCCAAATAATGTTATCCAAAATATAAATTTTAGGAAAGTTAAAGTTTTTTTTGATAAGTTTTTCATAATTATTTGTTTTAAAATTATATTGCAAATGTATAAATAATTATTGTAAATCAATAAAAATATTTAAATTTTGATAAAATTTATTTTTCTGCGTTGCATTTTGCGTGAGGGCGTAACCGAAAATCCCGCAGTAAGCTAAGGCAAAAGAATTGGAACGAGGAATTGCAGGTGAAGACCGACTTTTTGTTTTTTTGGGGGAAAGGAATGAAGTGGCTAAAAACATAAAGGCACGCCCAAAAAATCTAAATTTTTAAGATGATAAAATGCATTTGTGTACTATTTTAATTTTTTTAACTTTGTAAGAACCAATTATTTAAAACTAATATTTATGGGAAAAGGCGATAAAAAAACGAGAAGAGGAAAAGTAACCGCAGGAAGCTACGGAAAAACAAGACCGAGAAAATCTAGAACATCTAAAGTAGCGGCTCCAAAAGTGGAAGCAAAAGCTGAAAAACCTAAAAAAGTAGCGAAACCGAAAGAAGAAGTAGCTGAAGAAAAGCCTAAAACTACTAGAAAGAAAAAAACCGAAGAATAATCTTCGGTTTTTTTAATGTTTTTTTATTTCATCTTCTGGGATGTTTTTTGTTTTCAATAAGTTGATGTATTCCATAGCGCTGTAAGTCATCCAATTAACTTTTTCGGGAGCTTTTCTATTTTCCAGAGTAAATTCTACAATTCCTACGTTTTCATTCATCCAGGGTAGAAGGTAATAATTCAACCCTCCTTTATAGGATTTGAATTCACCAAAATTTTTTCCTTTTTCTGTATGCTGAGCGATGCTAAAACTGAAAATATAAAATAAAGGAATCAAGAAAGCGATAAAACTAAAACTTTTTAACATTATTTTATTTTGGATTTTAGAAAGTCCAACTCCTATTAAAATGGCAAATAATATATTGAAAGGAATGAAAAACACATAATTATCTGAAACGGCATAGAATGTAGAAAACCCGTAAACAGCTAATGAAGCAGTTAATATGAACCAAGCGATTCTTGGTTGAGTAGTAAACAGTAAATAAAATCCGTATATGCCAATAATTACAAATAGATTGAAATTATAAATTAAATATCCTAAGGATTTTATAAAATCATTGAAATAAGTAGATAAATCTTTCTTAAAAGAATTAGATACCCAATTGCCTTGTTCTGAAGTAAAAACTGAATGAAAGGATAGGTTTTGGCTTATATTTACCACAAAAAGCAATCCGAAAAGAATGCAAAAAGCTAATAGAGGAAAAAGGTAAGCGTTTGTTTTCTTCTTAAAATAAAAAAGTAACAATAAATAAGAAGGAATAAGCAATATGTTTTGGATATGTGCCCATAAACTTATCCCTAAAAATATACTTGAAATGAATAGATGTTTAGGAGAATTTTTATTGTACGCTTTTAATGCAAAATAATAATAGAGTGCAATCCAAATAGCATTAAATGTATATACCTCCACAATTTCTGCATTTCTCCAAAAAGAAAAACTGAAACCAAAAACTACAGCAGATATGAAGGATGTTAATTGTTTTTTGGTCATCTCTAATACAATTAAATATATCAATGAAACGACTGCTGCTCCTGATGTAATCACTAAGATTTTATTTGCTAAAATACCATCGATAAATAGTAATTTTTTAATTAAAATGGCTGTATTAATATATAAGATGTGTGAAGTTGCAGTAGCTTCTTTTATGAATATTCCTTTTTCTGTTGTTAAAACATAGCCCACACAATCTCCAAAAGGGATCTTACTGAAACTTCCTAAGCTATATACAATGATAAAAAAGATAAATAAAAAGATAAATTGGTTATTAGTAGATTTCATTTTTTAATTTTTAAAAATTGGGACATTAGAACAAGCTTCGCCGAACATGAGCGATTTTACAATTGGTTTTAGTTTTTCTACCAATTCTATGTAAGCATTTTCGGGAATGTCTTCTTCGCTACAGCCTTTTACGAGGACGCGTTTTGCTTCTAAATCAGCGAAATTATAATTGGTAATTGCTTCGTGCATTAAAACTACTTCTAAATCTTTTTTGGTTCCGTAAACTATTTTTTTTGCCACTCCTGTAAGTTTGGAAGTGATGAGGAAATATGCCCAAATCGGAACAATAGCATCTACTGAACAATAAACGTAAACATAAGCGTCACGATAGATTTCCGAATCAATTTCTGCAACTTTTTCGCGGAAATCTTTTTCTTTCAAAATCATTTCCATGAAAAGAAAATCCTTCAAATCTATCCCAATTCTTTTGCCTTTAGGAGAAAGTGCTGATAAATCAAAATTCACCAAACCGCTTTCTGCTACTTTATTTTTTATTTCAAAATCTTTTGACATTTTAAATTTCTTATCTTTGAACAAATTTAAGTCAAATTTTTAGAATAAAAATTTTTAGTCCATCTGAAAATCTAAAATCTAAAATCTAAAAAATCTAAAATCTTGAAATATTATATCATCGCAGGAGAAGCATCAGGAGACTTACACGCTTCTAATTTAATGAAAGCCATTTTACAGAAAGACCAAAATGCAGAATTCAGATTTTGGGGAGGAGATTTAATGGCGAAAGTTGCGGGTGAAAAACCTGTAAAACACTATAAAGAACTCGCTTTTATGGGCTTCTTGGAAGTGGTGATGAACCTTAGAACGATTTTGAAAAATATAAAACTTTGTAAGGAAGATGTTAAGAATTATCAACCAGATGTTTTGGTTTTGGTAGATTATCCAGGTTTTAATTTAAGGATTGCAGAGTTTGCCAAAAATCTTGGAATAAAGGTAGTTTACTATATTTCTCCACAATTATGGGCTTGGAAAGAAGGCAGAGTAGAAACCATCAAAAAATATGTGGACGAAATGCTGGTGATTCTTCCTTTCGAGAAAGATTTTTATAAAAAACATCAAGTAGATGCGCATTTTGTGGGGCATCCATTGCTAGATGCGATTTCTGATTTGCCAGAAATTTCTGTTGAAAATTTCAAAAAGGAAAATAATTTAAATGAAAAAGAAATCATTGCACTTTTACCCGGTTCTCGAGAGCAGGAAGTAGAAAAAATGTTGAGTTTGATGCTTTCGGTTAGAGATTCTTTTAAAAATTATCAGTTTGTAATTGCTGGTGCGCCAAGTTTATCCAAAGAATTTTATCAGAAATTTGTAGATGATGATGTGCATTTTGTTTCCAATAAAACCTATGATTTATTGAGATGTTCTAGAGCAGCTTTGGTAACTTCGGGAACGGCAACTCTAGAAACAGCTTTGCTGAATGTCCCAGAAATTGTGTGTTACCGAACCAGTAAAATTTCTTACGAAATCGGGAAACGTGTGGTGAAAAATATAAAATTTATATCACTCGTGAATTTGATTATGGATCAAGAAGTGGTAAAGGAATTGATTCAAAATCAACTCAATACAGAAAATTTAGTTGATGAACTTCAAAAAATTATGGAAGGGCCAAAACGTAACAAAATGCTTCAGGATTATGAACTTCTCAGAGAAAAATTAGGTGGAAAAGGAGCAAGTAATCACGCCGCAGAAATTATTGTTAATCTATGATGAAAAAAATAATTACACAACTCGAAGAAATAGAAAATTTAAAACAATTTTCCCATAAAAATGCTCCTGAAATTTCAGAAGCAAGTATTGGTTGGCATTTAGAACACTCGCTTTTGGTGATTTCTAGAATTTTGGAAGGTTTGCCACTTTCTCATCCAGAAAAATATCAACCTAAATTTTCTTGGGCTAAATTTATGGTCATGACTTCTGGATATATACCTAGAAAAAAAGGAAAAGCTCCGAAATTCACTATTCCTACAAATGAAAACTTTCTAGAAAATATAGATAATTATCTAAATTCCGTTAGAGAAAATTTACAAATGATTAAGAATCTCCCTTCTCAATCTTATATAGAACATCCTTATTTCGGACATTTAGATGTAAAACAAACTTTAAAATTTTTAAAAATTCATACTCAGCATCATCTTAAAATTGCAAGAGACATATTGGCTAAATCTCATTAGAGATTTTTTAATGAAGAATAAATGACAAATAAAAGAGTAACAAGAGGTTGCTCTTTTTTTATTTTGAAGGGATAAGTTTCAGGATAGTTTCTTCATGTTTTAATCAATTTCATTGCTTAAATTTTGAATGTCCGTTTAGTGTCATAAAGCACTAAATTTTATAGTTTAGAAAAATTTGACAAAAGTAACTGATTGATTTTCAATAATATTTAATTTTAATAAATCTTCAAAATTGTTTCAAAATTGCAATTATGCTTTAAAACGGACATTCAAATTGATTAAAGAAGATTTAATTCATTTGGCTAAGAAAATTTCTATTTCGGCGGTATCTAATCCTGTTCCTTTTCAGCTTTCTGAAATGATTCAGGAGAAAGTTTCTGCATTAGGTGAAATGGGCAAAAAAGCAGTAGAAAGAAATCATTATGAACAGTGGAGACAATTCGTAAATCTTATGATTTGTCAATTAGAAAATACCATAACAGAAAATTTTGAAGATTCTAAAACCTATTATAAATCTAGCAAAGCGCTTCAAGAAGATTTAAAAAATCTGAGAGAAGTTTTGGTACAAAAAGGTTTCCAAAGCATTGCCGAAGATTTATTATTCTCGGTAGAAAGAGCGGTTCAATGTTTCGGTTTTCATTTGGCTAAATTAGATATTAGACAAAATAGCGCTTTCCATGAAAGTATGCCAGAACAAACCGTTTTTGGAACGGTAAAAATTACAGTTCAAGGCGAATCTGTGGCGCAACTTTTCGGAAATCCTATGACGGCGAAATATAATCTCAATGCACTTTCGTCTGGAACTGCAAGACATATTATTCAAAATAAATACAAAACCGAAAAACCACAATATCCATTTGATTCTATGGAATTTCTGGCTCAAAAATCCTTTGAACATTATAGAAATTTAATAGAAACTCCAGGATTTATCAATTTTTATGGAAAAGCAAC
The DNA here is from genome assembly GCA_046296655.1 of Cloacibacterium sp. GTDB lineage: Bacteria > Bacteroidota > Bacteroidia > Flavobacteriales > Weeksellaceae > Cloacibacterium. The sequence goes on from JBKBLE010000024.1 coordinate 28,272, forward strand.
GTGCATAGATGTTTTAGAGAAAAGTAAAATAGGTTCTAGACCAGCCAGAAGAACGGGAACCAGAACATTGCAGGATTTACGCGCCATTCCTTGGGTTTTCAGCTGGAATCTTTCTCGTATTGCACTCACAGGTTGGTATGGTTTAGGTGAAGCGCTTAAAATTTTGAAATCAGAAAAACCACAAGAATATCAACAGTTAAAAGAAGCGGTTCAAAATTGGAATTTCTTCAAATTTTTAATGATTCAGACCGAGACCAATCTTATTTTGTCTAATATAGAAATTATGAAAAAATATGCAGAATTAGACCAAAATGAAGAAGAAAGAAACCTATTTATGGATAAATTTCTTACCGACCATCAAAATGGAGTTCAGCTGTTAGAAGAATTGTTCGGAGAAGCGGCTCTGGAAAGAAGAAGCGGGCAATATGATAACTTGAAATGGAGAAACCAAAAACTAGATGTTTTACACCATTTACACCTTCATTATCTGCAACAATGGAGAAATTTAGATGACGAAAATAAAATAGAAAAAGACAAAATTCTCAATAAATTATTAAGTTTAATCAATGCCATTTCAAGTGGTTTGAAAAACACTGGATAAGAGTATAAAATTCCTTAAATGTAACGTTTAAGGAATTTTTTTGTTTAAAAATGGAGAAAAAGAACTTACGAGTTCAATAAATTTTTATATTTGGTTAAACTAATAACCAAATTGCATGAACAAGCAACCACTTTTGATTTTGTGGATTTGTTTTATTTTCGGGATTCTTATTTCCGAAAAGTTGAGCTTGTCAACTGCTTTAGTCCATGTATTTTTGAGTTTTAGCTTCCTATTTTTAGTTTTTTGCTTTTTAAAAATTCATTTTTTCTTCAAAATCAAAGAGTATGTATTGGCAATTTTCTTTTTGGGATTTGGTGTTTTCGCACATGAACTCTATAATAAAGAACAAGTTCTTCCAAATTTTCCTAGTTCTTCGGAAGTGGTTTTTACTTTGGATAAAAAACTGAATTCTAACGAGAAAAATAAACGTTACGAAGTCAAAATTTTGAAAGTTAACGACGAAATAAACCATTTAGGTTTGGTTTTGTCTGTTCCAAAAGAAGAAAATGAACTGGATTTCAAACATTTTTATAAAGCCGAAATTTATCTCAACAAAGTAAAAGCGAATGCGCAGGATTTTGGATTTGATTATCAAAAATATTTGGCCAAAAAGCAGATTTATTTTCAAGGATATGCTCCTAATTCTTTTCATGTTGCGAAGAAAGAAAACCTTACTTTGTCCGAAAAAATTAAACAAAAACGATTAGAAGTTTTGAAAAATATTGACCAAGCAAAGCTTTCTGAAAAGTCTAAAGAATTTACCAAAGGAATTATTCTGGCAGACCGCACAGAAATGGACCGAAAAACGGTAGAGGATTTTAGCAAATCTGGTTTGGTGCATATTTTGGCGATTTCAGGTTCGCACATGGCGATTATTTTTTGGCTGATTTTACTGCTTTTGAAACCAATTTTTCCTGCAAGATTAAGAAATGTTCCGATTGTTATTTCTTTGATTTTCATTTGGTTGTTTGCAGTTTTTATAGATTTTGGAAGTTCTGTGATTCGTTCGTGTATTATGATTACAGCATATTATTTCTATGTTTTATTGCAACGGAAACCAGATTTGTTACATGCAATGGCGATTTCTGGTTTAGCGATTTTGATTTTTGACACGAACCAACTTTTTGATGTAGGATTTCAATTGAGTTTTATTGCGGTTTTCGGAATTTTTTGGCTCAATGAACCGATTTTGAAATATTTGCCAAAGCCTAAAAATAATGTTCAGAATTTTTTGGTGAATGTAGTTTCGATTAGTATTGCTGCGCAATTGGCGACTTTACCATTGGTTATTTATTATTTTCATCAATATTCTCTGATTTCGGTTATTGCGAATCTGGTGGTGATTCCTTTTTCTGAAGTAATTATCGTTTTTGCTTTATTGATGACCATTTTGTTGGGTTTTGGCTTCGATATTTCTTGGTTAAATACTCTTTATGATTCTGGAGTTCAACTGGTTTTGAAAGTGATTCATTTTTTCGCAAGCCTTGATGTTTTCTTCTTTAAAAACATACCAATGCATTGGTCAGAAGTCATCGTTCTTTTTAGTATGATTTTTTTTTTGAGGAGAATTTTAACACGTCATCATTTAAAATCACTCATCAAAGTAGGATTTTTGGTCATTATATTTTTAATGCTTAGAATAGGATTTAACTACTATGAAAATTCTCAATCTGAAATCTTAGTGCACGAATTTTTTAAAGAAAAAATAATTTCTGTTAAAGAAAAAGATAAAGTAGTCTTTTTTTTGAAAAATTCTAAAAATTTAGAAATCCAGAAAAAGTACATCATAGAGCCTTATTTGGTTGCTAGAAGAGTGAATGATTTTAAAATTATCTTTGTTCCTCAAAACGTAAAATCATTAGTCATAAATAAGAAAAATTACATGCTAGAATAATTTATTTAGAATAGTTATAAACTGATAAACATGACATTTGTCATGCTTTCAAACGTTAACAAATTCTTAATTTTGTGAAAATTCTAAAAAATAAATAAACAATGGCAGGATTAACTCAATCTACAATTGGTAGAAAGTTTTTAATGGCGCTTTCAGCAATGTTTTTGCTGATATTTTTAGTAATTCACTTGTCGGTAAATTTACTATCGATATTTAGTGAAGATGCATTTAACACAGCGTCTCATTTTATGGGATACAATCCTTTAATACAATTTGTGATGCAGCCGGTTTTAATAGCGGGTGTAATTTTTCACTTTGTAATGGGCTTCGTTTTAGAAATGAAAAACAAAAACGCAAGACCAGTAAAATATGCTGTAGTAAATAACAGCGGAAATTCTAGTTGGGCTTCTAGAAATATGATTATTTCTGGAGCAGTAATTTTAGCTTTCTTAGGATTGCATATGTATGATTTCTGGATGCATGAAATGAATTATAAGTATGTAGAGGCTCTATCAATCAATGAAACAAGATATTGGGAAGAGTTACATGCTAAGTTTGCAGATTTATGGAGAGTGATTTTTTACGCAGTTTCTTTTGTTTTATTAGGATTGCACTTATCACACGGTTTCCAATCATCATTCCAATCGATAGGAGCGAGACATCCTAAATATTTAAAATGTGTAAACACTTTAGGAACTTGGTATTCTATTTTAATTCCGCTAGGATTTATCGTAGTAGCTGTATTTCATTTCGTAACTCAATAATTTACATAATATTATGAGCAAATTAGATTCAAAAATTCCAGCAGGTCCTTTAGCAGACAAATGGAAAAATCATAAAGCACACATGAATTTGGTTGCACCAAATAACCGTGATAAAATAGATATTATTGTAGTAGGAACTGGTTTAGCTGGTGGTTCTGCTGCGGCAACTCTTGCAGAGCAAGGATATAATGTAAAAGCTTTTTGCTACCAAGATTCACCAAGAAGAGCGCACTCTATTGCGGCTCAAGGTGGTATTAATGCAGCTAAAAATTATCAAAATGATGGTGACTCTGTTTACAGATTATTCTATGACACCATCAAAGGTGGAGATTATAGAGCAAGAGAAGCTAACGTATACAGATTAGCAGAAGTATCTGCAAATATCATTGACCAATGTGTAGCACAAGGTGTTCCTTTTGGTAGAGAATACGGCGGTCAGTTAGATAACCGTTCTTTCGGTGGAACTCAGGTGAAGAGAACTTTCTATGCAAAAGGTCAAACTGGTCAGCAATTACTATTAGGTGCATATTCTGCAATGAGCCGTCAAATCGGTAAAGGTAGAATTAAGATGTACAACCGTCACGAAATGATGGACTTAGTAATGGTAGATGGTAAAGCTAGAGGTATTATCGCAAGAAACTTAGTAACAGGAGAAATCGAAAGACATTCTGCTCACGCTGTAGTGATTGCTTCTGGTGGTTACGCAAACGTATATTTCCTTTCTACTAACGCTATGGGTTCTAACGTTTCTGCAGCTTGGAAAATTCACAAAAAAGGAGCGTATTTCGCAAACCCTTGTTTCGTACAGATTCACCCAACTTGTATTCCAGTTCACGGAACACAACAGTCTAAACTGACTTTGATGTCTGAATCTCTTAGAAACTCTGGAAGAATTTGGGTTCCTAAAAAATTAGAAGATGCTCAAGCCATCAGAGAAGGAAAACTTAGACCAGAAAATGTTAAAGAAGAAGATAGAGATTACTATTTAGAAAGAAGATATCCTGCATTCGGTAACTTAGTGCCTAGAGACGTAGCTTCTAGAGCCGCTAAAGAAAGATGTGATGCTGGTTTCGGAATCGAAAATAATGATACTAAAGAAGGTGTATTCTTAGATTTCTCTACAGAAATTATGAAAAAAGGTAGAGAAGCTGCTACTGAGAAAAATATTCACAATCCTTCTGAACAACAAATCTACGATTTGGGTAAAAAATGGGTGGAAGAAAAATACGGAAACCTATTCCAAATGTATGAGAAAATTACAGCAGACGATCCATATGTAACTCCTATGAAAATTTATCCTGCAGTTCACTATACCATGGGAGGAATTTGGGTAGATTATAACTTAATGAGTACTATTCCTGGTTGTTTCGTAATTGGTGAGGCTAATTTCTCAGACCACGGCGCAAACAGATTAGGTGCATCTGCGTTAATGCAAGGTTTAGCAGACGGATATTTCATATTGCCTTACACGATTGCAGATTATCTTTCTGCAGACATCAGAACAGGACAAATTCCTACAGACTCACCAGCATTTGAAGAAGCGGAAAAAGGCATTAAAGAAAAGATTGACTTCTTCTTGAATAACAACGGAACGCACTCAGTAGACTACTTCCACAAAAAACTAGGAAACGTAATGTGGAACAAAGTGGGTATGGGTAGAACTCCAGAAGGTTTAGCAGAAGCGATTAAAGAAATAGAAGAAATCAGAAACGATTTCTGGAAAAATGTAAAAGTTCCTGGCGAAGCAGATGGAATGAATACAGAGCTTGAAAAAGCATTCAGAGTAGCAGATTTCTTGGAGCTTGGTCAGCTAATGGCAATTGACGCTCTTAATAGAAAAGAAAGCTGCGGTGGACACTTCCGTTGGGATCACGCTACTCCAGAAGGTGAAGCAGAAAGAGATGACGAGAACTACATGTATGTAGCAGCTTGGGAATACAAAGGTGATGATATCAACGCCGAAGTATTGCACAAAGAAGAATTGGTGTACGAGAATATTGAAGTGAAAACGAGAAGTTATAAATAATCTCCATAAAATAATTTAAAAAATGAGTGCAAAAAAAGGATTAAACCTGACTCTAAAAATTTGGAGACAGAAAAATAATAAATCAAAAGGTCAGTTCGAGACCTACAAAATATCAGATGTTTCCCCAGATTCTTCTTTCTTGGAAATGTTGGATATTCTAAACGAAAACTTGGTAAATGAAGGTAAAGAACCCGTAGCGTTCGACCACGACTGTAGAGAAGGAATCTGCGGTATGTGTTCACTCTACATCAATGGTAGAGCACACGGCCCAGATACAGGGATCACCACTTGCCAGCTTCATATGAGAATGTTCAAAGATGGTGAAACCATCACTATTGAGCCTTGGAGAAGTGCGGCTTTCCCAGTGATTAAAGACTTGGTGGTAGATAGAAGTGCTTTTGATAGAATAATGGCAGCAGGTGGTTTCATCTCTGTGAACACTTCTGGAAACACTCTGGATGCCAACGCGATCCCAGTACCGAAAGAAGATGCAGATAAAGCAATGGACGCAGCGGCTTGTATCGGTTGTGGAGCGTGCGTAGCGACCTGTAAAAATGGTTCTGCTATGCTATTTGTAGGTGCTAAAGTTTCTCAGTTTGCTCTTTTACCACAAGGTAGAGTAGAAGCGAAGCGAAGAGTACTGAACATGGTAAAACAAATGGACGAAGAAGGCTTCGGTAACTGTTCTAACACAGGTGCTTGCGAAGTAGAATGTCCTAAAGGAATTTCTCTAGAAAACATCGCTAGAATGAACAGAGAATTTCTTGTGGCTCAATTTACTACAGTAGATTAACCTTATCAATGAAATAATTTGAAAATCACCTCTTTCTTTGAGGTGATTTTTCGTTAAAACTTTCCCAAAACACAAAGTTTTTTTCTGCAAATAAAACTAAAAGTATATTTTTGCGTGATTAAAAACAAAAACAACTTCTTTAAAGAAATGAAAAAATATTTTTTATTATTCTTATTCTCCATTTTATTGCTATCATGTTCTAAAGGTGGCAAAGTAACCATAAATGGTAAAGTGACTAATGGCTCACCATTAGAAAGATTAGAAATCATTGATGCTTCAGGAATTGCAACTTTACCGCTTGCTAATTTTGGTGTAGATGCCAAAGGAAATTTCTCAGAAACCATAGAAATTCCTAGAGATGGAGTTTATGTAATTACTTACGCAGGAAACACTGGTTTTCTTTATCTAAAAGGTGGCGACAAAGTAAATATTGATTTTGAAGCGATGCTTTTCCCTCAAGGAATGAAAATTACTGGTGATGCTAAAGGAAACACAGAATACTTAATGGAATCTCAGCAATTCATTAACCAATATATGTCTAAATTAGACCAATCTGTTATTTCTAAAAAAGAAGAAGATTTCCTAAAAGAATTAGAAAAATATAAAGGTGATATTACCAAAAAAATGGATGAAATCGCTAAGGTGAAAAAACCAGACAGCGATGTAGAAAAATTCAATAAAAGAGAACTAGATGTAACTTTATTGATGATTTCTTCTCAGTACGAAAACATGCATGGTCCAGCTACCAATAATCCTAAATATAAAGCAGGAGCTAAATTATTAGATTTCCAAAAAAGTCTAGAAAACGAAAGTTATGTAGAAGATATGCCTAATTATAGAAACTACGTTATCAGTAAATTAAGTGCAGGTTTCCAAAAGTTCTTCGAAGGACAAAAGAATGCTGCTCCTACTTCTAATGTACAAATGTTCTCTAAATTCTTAGATACTCAAAAAGATGTTTCAGATAAAACTAAAGAATATCTTCTTGCTGCTGTAGCTGCTCAATATGATTTAAGAGAGCCTGCTAATCCTAAATTACAAGAAGTTTTCAAATTTTTAGATACTAAAATCAAAAATTCTGCAATCAAATCAGAGTTGAAAAATTTAAAAGAAGCAATTTACGGACTTGAGCAAGGAACAGATGTTTCTGGTTTAAGTTTAGTAAAACAAGATGGCAGTAAAATAACTTTAGCAGATCTTAAAGGAAAACCTACAGCATTAGTGTTCTACGCTTCTTGGAATCCTTACATCACAGAAAGCACATTGCCTGTTCTTAAAGAAATGGTGAAATTCTATGGTTCAAAAATGCATTTTGCTTTCATTAATTTAGATGATACTCAAGACCAATTCGTGAAAACTTCTAAAGCGATGTTTACAGGAATTCAAGGAAATAATTATTATGCAACTGGTGGTATGAAATCTGAAGTTGCTAAGAAATTTGCTGTTTACGGATTTAAAATGCCAAGTTTCATCATCATTGATAAAGACGGTAAAATTTCTAGTAAAACTTACTTAAATATCGCAGACCCAGCTTTGGTAGATGCATTGAACAAAGCTTCTGGTTTACAAGCTCCAACTGCTGTTTCTCAAGCTCCAGATTTAATGAAAGCACCTTCAGCTACAGAGCAACATTCTGCAAATGATGGTCACGGTCACTAAAAAAAGATAAAATATCATGTCAAAAAGCGGACTTTAGTCTAGTCATGGTCGGAAGATTTTTCTTCCGACTTTTTGTATTTAAAATTGTTTGATTTTTTGGTTAATTTGTTGATTTTCAATGATTTAATTTGGATTAATGGGTTTTATTTCGTATCTTTATAGCTGATAATCAATTAATTATGTCAGTATTTAAAGACCACAAAATCTCCC
>JBKBLE010000025.1:0-36187 GCA_046296655.1 Cloacibacterium sp.
AAACCTTATCCGCCTGCTCTTTAATCGGAATATTCTTAACGAAAAACTGAAAATGGCGGCTTGTTAAGGAGTGACTATTTATTTTCCAGCTCAAAAATCCAAAAAATACGGCTCAAAATTTAAAATTTTGAGCCGTATTTTACATCAAAGTGAGCTGTATTTCGTTAAATTTCCTCTTGACCTTTCATTTTTTCTGCATTTTCTGCCATAATTACGGCATCCAACATTTCTTGGATATCACCATTCATATAAGCATCTAGATTGTAGATAGATTTATTAATTCTGTGATCGGTAACTCTACCTTGAGGATAATTATACGTTTTAATTTTTGCAGAACGGTCACCGGTAGAAACCATCGTTTTACGTTGTGCCGCAATATCTCCTACCACTTCTTGTAATTTAATATCATACAATTTTGCACGAAGCATTTCCATCGCTAACTCTCTGTTTGCCAACTGAGAACGCGCTTGTTGACAAACCACCACAATTCCAGAAGGTTTGTGCGTTAATTGAACTTTTGTTTCTACTTTGTTTACGTTTTGTCCACCAGCTCCACCAGAACGAGAGGTTTGCATCTCGATATCTGCAGGATTTATTTCCACATCTACTTCTTCCGCTTCTGGTAAAACCGCAATCGTAATCGCCGAAGTGTGCACTCTACCTTGAGATTCCGTCTCTGGAACTCTCTGAACACGGTGAACTCCAGATTCAAATTTCATAATTCCATAAACTCCTTCTCCTTCTACTTTCATCACCAGTTCTTTGTAACCTTTAGACGCTTCAGAAAAATCAGTGATTTCGTGTCTCCAACCTTTGGTTTTGAAATACATGGTGTACATTCTGTACATATCTTCCACAAAAATCGCAGCTTCGTCGCCACCAGTTCCGGCGCGCATTTCTAAGATAATGTTTTTATCATCGGCAGGATCTTTCGGAATTAGAAGCACTTTCAGTTCTTCTTCCAATCCTGGGATTTTTTCTAAGGCTTCGTTTTTTTCGATTTTGGCTAATTCTACAAAATCTTTATCAGAACCGTCTGCAATGATTTCATCTGATTCTTCGATGGTGTTTAAAGCTTGCATGTACTCATCAAAAACTTTCACGATTTTACCTAAATCGCTGTATTCTTTGTTGAGCTGACCGTATCTTTTCTGGTCGGAAATTACATCGGGTTGTATAATTAAATCAGCAACCTCGTTATAACGTTGCTTAATTGCTTGAAGTTTTGGGATTAAACTTTTTGACATTGTCTAAAATTATTTGGGTGCAAAGATAAGGAATTTTGCTTGGATGTTAGAAGTTAGATGTAAGGATGAAAAAATCTGCTCAGAAAACTGAACAGATTTAATTTTATTCTTCTAAAGATTTTGGTATTTTTTTATCAAACAAATAAAGTAGTATCCCAATAATTACTATAACCAAACCAATTATACTTTCTTTGGGATTATTGATGAAAGTAAAATATAAAATATATCCACTAAACAGCACAAAAATAGTGGGAAATACGTAAAATAAATTAGATTTAAAAAGTTTCCTGTCCGATTTTTTTAAGAAAAATGCTGTAGAAATTGCCAAAGTAGAAAGCAGTTGTAAAACAAACGCTGTGTAAAGGAAAATTTGTTTAAAGCTACCTGTAGAAATGATGATAATCGCAATAATAGCATGAGCAAAAATGGCTCTCACCGGAATGTTTTTTTTGTTTTTTACGGCCAAAAAACTCCAAAGTTTATTTTCTGAAGCTGTAGCTTGTGTAATTCTAGAACCTACCCAAAGATAACCGCTTATTGTTGCTACCAATTGTAAGGCTATAAAAACATTCACAATTTTCCCAAAAGTACTACCAAACATATAATTGGCTGCAATTCCCATTATGTCTTCTTTGCCTTTTAGAGCTTCTATTGGTGCGTGTTTCAGCATAATGTAATTGATGAAAACATAGCAAAAAGTGACAAAAACGGTTCCTATAATTAAAGATTTTGGAAGATTTTTTTGTGGTTTATTTATTTCTCCTGCAATGTAGGAAGCAGAATTCCAGCCTGTGTAAGCGTAGGTTACAAATACCAGTGAGGTTGCAAATGCTGGTAATAGAATTTCTTGTTCCCAACTGTTTCCAAAATTAAGAGAAGTATGAATTGGATTTTGTGATAGCAATACTCCTATGATGATTAACACCACTACAAAACTTACCTTAATGAAAGTAAAAAAATTGTGAAATCTCCCTGAAATACTTATGCTAAAAGACAATGCTAATGCTACCAATAAGATAACCGCAATTGCAAAGTAAGCCCCAAAATCTCCTTGAAAAACCAACATATATTTAGCCATTGCCAAAGCTGCCAATGAAACAGGAGACGAAAAGCCAATAACAAGAGAAATCCAACTGCTAAGATAGCCCAGAATAGGATGATAGGTTTTTGATAAGTAAATATAATCTCCTCCATTTCCTTTGAAAAAAGTGCCTAATTCTGCATAACAAAAAGCTCCAAAAAGCGCTAAAACACCACCAATAAACCATAGCAAAAAAATAGTGATGGTGTTTTGCAGCTCTACTACTTGAAAACCTAATGTGGTGAAAACGCCTGTTCCAATCATATTAGAAATTACAATTGCTGTGGCGGTTTTCCAGCCGATTTTGTTCTTTAGGTTTTCCATTATATAATTCTAAAAATTGTAATTCAATCTTCCGAAGAAGTAGTTTCCTGTAGTTCCCATTTGTACTGGTGCATATTTGAAAACGCCAAAATAAGAATTTTCATACACTTGCAAATCTGGGAAAACATCAAATAAATTGTTTGCTCCTATTGTAAAATTAACTTTCTTAGTAATATCATAACCTACACTTACGTCTGTTACCACTTTTGGAGCAAATTTTTGTACAGAACCAAAAGGGAAACCATCTCTAATTACTTGTCCGAAATAGGTGTTTCTCACTAAGAAATTAACTTTGTTGATTTTGTAGTTCAATCCTAAAGAAGCTTTTGTTTTAGGAGAAAGCGATTCTATAATGTTAATTTGGTCTGGCCCGAAGAATTCGTCTTGTGAATGATTCGCTAATACTTTTTCTGGGAAATTAAATTTAGTAATTTTAGTTTCTGTATAATTTCCAGCAAGGTTAATGTTAAGATTTCCTCCACCTAAAGCCCAATCATAGCTAACAACCAAATCTACACCTTTGGTTTCTGTATCAACAGCATTGGCAAAAAATCTAGCGCTTTCCACATCATAAGCAGCAAAAGACGGGTCTGAAAACTGACTGGTAATCACAATTCTGTCTTTTACTTTGATTAAATAACCATCAAGAGTTATAAATAATTTATCAACAGGCTTGAAAGTAAATCCAGCACTTGCGTTTACAGATTTTTCTTCTTTCAATTTATCAAAACCTATTTCTTGAGCAATTGCACTATCGTTGGTAAAAATTCCTTTATTTACAATTCCGCTGCCAGATGTTGAAATGTCTGAATAAGAATTGTTAAAATATTGCTGTTGTAAAGATGGCGCTCTGAAACCTGTACCAATAGCTCCTCTCAAAGAGAAATTCTTGAACAACTCATATCTCAATGCTAATTTACCTGTTAATGCACTTCCGAAATCTGAATAATTCTCGAATCTTGCCGCTGCATCTACATTAAATTTTTCTAAATAATAAGAAACATCAGCGTAAAGCGCTTCAGAATTTCTAGATTTTTTAAGCGCATTGTCATTAGAAAAACCAATGAAAGATTGCGCTCCACCAGCTGCACCAGAAACTAAACCATAATTTTTATAAGAAGCTTCTTCGCCAGATTTTATTTGATATTGCTCAAATCTCCATTCTCCTCCAAAAGCAATATTGAAATTGTTGATTTTTTTAGAAGCATCTATATTAAATGTATTTTGCAAAAATCCGTGAGACCCCGCATTAAATTCTGTTGGAGACTGCGCTCCCATTGAAGCATTATTGGTATTACTTACGTCATAATTGAAAACATTACTACCAAAAGTATTGCTAAGGTCTAAAGTCCAATTGTTGTTTTGGTATTTCGTTCCAACTGCGTAAGAAAAATCGTAAATTTTTGAATTTAAAACCGGTTGAAATCCATTAGGGAAAATAGACAAAACAACGTTAGATGTTTCACTAGGCAATCTTCTGAATCCAAAACCTTCACCTTGCTTCACACTAGCTCCACCAAAAGAATAGAGGTTCCATTTATCATTCAAAGGATATTCGGCGTTTAAAAACAGTTGCCCTTGTTTAATCTGCGCATCACCAACTTGAAAGTTAAAATCATCACGAGTTAAGCCTCTTTGTGCAATAATTGCGTCATCATTTGCTCTCGCTTGAGCAGGATCATCCGCAAAATCATAAGCAAAATTGTCTCCAAAAATATCTAAATTATGATTTTGAGACCTATTGGTTTTACCTCTATGACTTAACTGGAGAGACAAATTAATAAAACCTTTGTCTTTATTTAAAGCGGTGCCGTAATTGGCTCCAATTTGATAAGTTTCTCCATCATTTCTACCTGTTTGCCCGTATGTAATAGAAGCAGAAGCGCCTTGGTTTTTCTTTAAAATAATATTAATAACACCAGCAATAGCATCAGAACCATATTGCGCTGCAGCTCCATCTCTTAAAACCTCAATTCTGTCAATTGCAGTTACAGGAATTGTGCTTAAATCTGTTCCTACAGAACCATTTCCTACAGTATTTTGATAATTTACCAAAGAAGTAGTGTGTCTTCTTTTTCCATTTACCAAAACTAAAACTTGGTCTGGCCCCATACCTCTCAAAGTTACAGGGTCAATATGTTCTGTCCCATCAGAAGCAGACTGTCTTACCGAGTTGAAAGAAGGAATTACATAATTTAATAAATCTTGAACGGTAGTCTGAGGAGAACTTTGTTGTATCTTTTGAACAGAAATTACATCTACAGGAACTAATGTATTAAGTTTTGTACGGTTATTGGCACGGTTTCCTACCAACACTACATCTTCTATATTTTTTTCAGTAACTTCTTGTGCTTGAACATACAAAGCACTTAGTAAAAGAATGCTAAAGGTAGCTTTTTTCATTTCTAATTTTATTTAAATTTTAAATTAAGAAATGCAGAAGGCAACCTCATAGAAACAATAAAATAAACATTTGGTTTATGCTCATCTATCCTATAACTAGGTTGGAATTAGCACCGTTACTCCGTATAGAACGGGTTGGTTGCTAAGGTTTCTAAGGGCCAAATCCCTCCACCTTTCTTGATAAGTTTTGAGTTGCAAAAATAAGGGTATTTTTTAATTTTCCAAATTTTTAACAAAAAAATACTCTCAAAAAATTTGAGAGTATTCTAATATATTTTGTTTTGCTTTGATATTACTTTCTTCAAATTCAGGGAAGAAAGTAATGTCATCGAAAATTAATGATGACCTGCGTGTAAATAAGGGCCGTCTCCTTTTGGTTGGTTGTAGATTACTTCTACACCTTCTTGCTCTAGAAGCGTTTTTCTTCTGATATCTTCTGGGTTAAATTTCTTAGTTTTTCCGAAATATTCAGCTAAACCTTCAGTTAACCACATTGGAATCACTACTCCAAAGAACATGAAAATACACCAAAATCCTATGAGGAACATTACGATAAAATAAACGGTCCAAAGGAACTGATAAACTGGCCAAAATCCTGCTAAAAACATAATTTCTATTATTTTAGGCAAAAATATAACATTTTTTTAATCGACAAAAGTTTTTTTTATTGAATTTTGTCGCATACTGCTAAATCTCCACCGAATATTTACATTTTCTTCATTAATGAGCTAAAGCGGCAAAGAAATCATTGCCTTTATCATCTGTAATGATAAACGCAGGGAAATCTTTCACTTCTATTTTTCTTACCGCTTCCATTCCTAATTCTGGGAAATCTACTACTTCCACAGAAAGAATATTTTCTTTCGCCAAAATTGCTGCAGGACCACCAATAGAGCCTAAGTAGAAACCGCCGTATTTTGCACAAGCATTGGTTACATCTTTGCTTCTGTTCCCTTTAGCAAGCATAATCATGCTTCCACCATTTTTCTGGAATTCGTCTACATAAACGTCCATTCTTCCCGCGGTTGTAGGTCCGAAACTTCCACTTGGCATTCCTTCTGGAGTTTTGGCAGGACCAGCGTAATAAATTGGGTGATTTTTAAAATATTCTGGCATTGGTTTTCCTGCATCTAATAATTCTTTGATTTTTGCGTGAGCAATATCTCTTGCAACAATCAGTGTTCCGTTCAATTTTAAACGAGTTTTGATAGGATATTTCGACAATTCTGCCAAAATTTCTGGCATAGGCTTGTTCAAATCTATTTCCACAGCTGGTTCTAAATGAGGAGCTGTTTCTGGTAAATATTGAGCTGGATTGGTTTCTAATTGTTCTAAGAAAATTCCTTCTTTGGTGATTTTTCCTTTGATATTTCTATCAGCAGAACAAGAAACGCCCATTCCAACAGGACAAGAAGCTGCGTGTCTCGGCAATCTGATTACTCTAACATCGTGTGTTAAGTATTTTCCACCAAATTGAGCACCGATTGCAGATTCCTGACAAATTTCTTGCACTCTTTTCTCCCATTCTAAATCTCTGAACGCTTGACCAGCCATATTTCCTTCGGTTGGTAAATTATCAAAATATTTAGCAGAAGCTTTTTTTACGGCTGCTAAATTGGCTTCGGCAGAAGTCCCTCCAATAACTAGAGCTAAGTGATAAGGTGGACAAGCTGCTGTTCCTAAATCCATAATTTTTTCACGGATAAATTCTTCTAAAGATTTATCGTTCAAAAGAGATTTTGTTTTTTGATACAAGAAAGTTTTATTCGCCGAACCACCTCCTTTTGTTAAAAATAAGAACTCATACGAATTTCCTTTTTTTGCATAAATATCAATTTGTGCAGGAAGATTAGAACCAGAATTTTTCTCTTCAAACATGCTCAAAGGAACAATCTGAGAATATCTTAAGTTTCTATTTTTATAAGTGTTATAAATTCCTCGGCTTAAATATTCTCCGTCATCTACTCCAGTATAAACATTTTCTCCTTTTTTTGCTATCACAATTGCAGTTCCAGTATCTTGGCAAGAAGGCAATACTCCTTCTACGGCAACCGCTGCATTTTGTAATAAATTATACGCTACAAATCTATCATTATCAGTAGCTTCTGGATCATCTATAATTCTGCGTAAACTTGCTAAATGCTCAGAACGAAGCATAAAAGAAACATCTTCCATTGCTTTTTCCGCCAAAAGTTCTAAACCTTTTGGGTCAATGGTCAAGATTTCTCTATCACCTAATTGTTCTACTTTTACGTAATCTGAAGTGAGTTTTTTATAAACAGTGTCATCCTTTAGAATTGGATACGGATCTTGGTAAATAAAGTCCATTTTATATTTGATTTACGATTTTTGGTTTCAAAAAATCTCTGTTTTAGGGAAATTTGAATTAATAAAATTGATGGGTAAATTTACGAAAATTAAGTTTTTTAGCATTAGAAAAGTCTAAGGTTTTTCTAAGACTTTTATCACATCGCCAATTATTTTATCTCATTAATTCTTTTGCCTGAAGAATTGCGGCATCTGTAATCTTGCTCCCAGAAAGCAATTGCGCAATTTCTGTAAGTTTTTCTTCTTGATTAAGTGAGAAAATTCTGGTTTGGGTTTTTCCTTCAATATCAGATTTTAGCACTTTATAATTATCATTTCCTTTCGCTGCAACTTGCGCAAGGTGAGTAATGACAATTAACTGCATATTTTCAGCCATTTCTTGCATTACATTGCCCATTTCATCGGCAATTCTACCAGAAACACCTGTGTCTATTTCGTCTAAAATAAGCGTAGGAAGTTCTGCATTTTCTGCCATGAGTTTTTTAATCGAAAGCATCACTCTGCTTCTTTCACCACCAGAAATAGCATTTTGAATCGGTTTCAAGGCAAATCCAGCATTCGCTTGGAATAGCAATTGGATTTTCTCCGTTCCGAATTTACCGAATTCTCTCGTTGAAGAGAGTTCCACTTCTACTTTAGCTTTTTCTAATCCTAATTGATGTAAAAGTGATTCTACTTTTTCTACAAAAACTGGAGCCGTTTTTTTTCTATTTTTAGATAAAATTTCAGCTTTTTTCAGCAAAGACTGAGAAGCCTCAGCAATTTCTTTTTCTAATTGAGCTATCTTATTTTCTATGTCTTCAAAAGAATTCTTTTCTAAAGAAAGTTCTTCTTTGATTTTTAATAAATCTTCTATATCTGAAACCTTGTGCTTTAGAAAAAGTGCATTGATCTTATCATTTTGCTCTTGTAAAACCAATAAATCTTCAGGATTTGCATCTAATTTTTCGGCTTCATTTTGCAATTGAAATAGAATATCTTTGAACTCTACATAGTTTTCTTCTAGTCTTGCATTGAGTTCAGAAAACTGCAAAGACAAGTCTGCGACTCTGCTCAATTTGTTTTTCACATCATAGAAACCATCGAACAAACCTACTTCTTCTTGGTCTGTTCTGGCAAAAATTTGCGCGAGCAATTCAGAAATCGCACCTTTATTTTCGGCTAAAGAAATTTGGCTTTGCAGCAATTCATAATTCACCGTTTCTAATTGTGCTGCTTCTAATTCCTCCAACAAAAACAACTTGTAATCTCTCTCTTTATTTCCTTCGGAAAGTGTATTTTTTAGTTTTTCTAGTTCTCTTTGCTTTCTTTGAAATTCAAAATAATCATTTTGATAGGTTTCTATCAAATTTTTGTTTTCAGAAAGTCCATCAATGATTTTAAACTGATATTCTTCGCTGAACAATTGAGAAGTTTCAAACTGAGAATGGATATCAATCAATCTTTCAGAAAGTTCTTTCAAAACATCTAAAGTAACAGGAACATCATTTACAAAAGCTCTAGATTTCCCAGAAGGTAAAATTTCTCTTCTAATAATGGTATCTGCTTCAAAATCCAAATCATTTTCCTCAAAGAAAATTTTCAAAGATTCAGAAATTTTAAATTCCGCTTCAACTACACTTTTCGTTGAGAAGTCAGAAATGCTTTTAGAATCTGCTCTTTCTCCTAAAATAAGTCTCAAAGCACCCAAAATAATAGATTTACCAGCGCCTGTTTCGCCAGTAATCACTTGCAAACCTTTCTTAAAATTGATTTCAAGTTGGTCTATCAATGCAAAATTTTGGATGTAAATTCTTGATAACATTATTTAAAGAATACTTATTTTGAGTTGCGTTTTCGAACCTGTAAAAATAGTGTAAATTTCAGAAAATTCAAACCACAAAAACGTAGCTCTAAGATTCATTTTACTTCCATTTATTCCACTTCGTGTCTATATCTTTTGGAGAGAACAAACTCATCAAATTTTTGAGCTGATTCATGTCTACACCTCCATTATTATTGGAATCGAAAATGTTATAAATTTCGTCTTTTTTGCTTTCTACAAAGAGATTAAAAGGATAATTCATCTGGAAATTGCTTTCGTAGAATTTAAGTTTCAAAATCTCGTTTGCAATGGTTTGTTTGGCAGAAAATTGGTCTTGTTTTCCTAAATTATCTAAGCCCATTCTGTGATAATTATAGTAGAAATTTCTAAGCGTAGAATTTTGTTCAGACAAAATCGTAGCAATCAGCGCTCCTCTATTTCTTGGACTTTCTAACTGAGACCAACCCATATAGTTCTGATTTTGAGAATTTTGAGTAATCTGCATCGCTTTATCAAACCACGGAGTTCCGCCTTTCATTTGATACGTATCTGCATCGTAACCTAAAATAAGGTAGACATAAAAACTTATCACATCAATCAAATTTTTCCCCGAAAATTGTCTTTCGTTAAAAACCATGTTCTGATTTTCTAGATATTCAAAAGAAAAATTGGTATCATTAACGTTAAGAATCGGCGTTTCATACAGCGTTCCATAAACAGGACGCACCGACTGAACCACCAAAGTTCCTTTATAATTATTCCCACTTTTTTCGGCAAGAATGATTGAAAAATTGCATTTTATTTTTTCGTAGTTCTGAAATTTTCTGCCAGTCCAACTGGTTTTATTGATAAAATCTTTCAAACTTTTCTCCATTGTTCTGAATAATTGCACGTTACTTCCGCCAATTTGTTGGTAATTAATCTGAACTTGAGCATTCAGCTCTTGTGCAAAACTAAATTGAGAAAGCAGTAAAAGTGCAAATATGTAAAGTAGTTTTTTCATTGAATTCTAAACGAATTTTTAAAAAATTTATTTCTTAAGTTGAGTTTCTACAAAATCTAAAATGTCTTTTGCCACTTCATCTTTAGATTTCAGAGAAAATTCTTTTTGTTCTGAATGCGTTAAAATTTTAACCTTATTCGTATCTTTTTGGAAGCCTGCACCTTCATCACGAAGTGAATTAAGCACAATCATATCCAGATTTTTTTTCTGCAATTTGCTTTTGGCATTTTCTTCTTCATTTTGAGTTTCAAGGGCAAAACCAACCAAAAACTGATGTGTTTTTTTCTCGCCCATCGTTTTCAAAATATCTGGATTTTTAACCAATTCTATGGTAAATTCTTCTTCAGATTTTTTAATTTTTTCTTTAGCAACGATTTTTGGCGCATAATCTGCAACAGCAGCACTTGCAATAGCAATATCTACCTTTTCATAGTATTTAAAAACTTCATCGTACATTTCTTTCGCCGAGGTTACTCTATGAATTTCTATGTTTTCATACTCTGTTTTCTGCGAAGTAGGTCCAGAAATTAAAATCACTTTTGCGCCACGTTTTACCGCTTCTTCGGCAAGCGAAAATCCCATCTTCCCCGAAGAATGATTGCCAATAAAACGAACTGGGTCTATTGCTTCATAGGTAGGTCCTGCTGTAATGAGAACCGTTTTTCCTTCTAAGTTTTTAGATTGATTTTGAGTAAAAAAATCTTCTATTTTTTGTAAAATAGTTTCTGGCTCCGCTAATCTTCCTTGACCTTCTAAACCAGAAGCCAATTCGCCAAATTCTGCGGGAATAATGTGATGACCAAATCTTTCTGCTTTTTCTAAATTTTCTTTGGTGGTAGGATGTGCATACATATCCAAATCCATTGCTGGAGCGATGAAAACCGGGCATTTCGCTGACATATAAGTAGCAATAACTAAATTATCACAAATCCCATGAACCATTTTAGCCAAAGTATTTGCGGTACAAGGCGCTACCAATAATACATCGCCCCAAAATGCGAGTTCTACATGAGAATTCCATGTTCCGTTTTGGTCATAAAAATCAGAATAAACTGCATTTTTAGAAAGCGTAGAAAGCGTGACTTTTGTAACGAAATTTTCAGCAGAAGGTGTTAAAATAACTTTTACTTCTGCACCTTTTTTTACAAAATCTCTTACAAGGTAATTCATTTTGTAGGCTGCAATTCCGCTAGAAATTGCCAATAGAATTTTTTTACCTTTTAGAGCCATATGATTAGAATTTTAACTGAACGAATTTATGGTTTTTTTTTGAATTTTTATTGGTTATTTTAAACGCAAAAAATCTGCATCGTTTACCGTTATTAAAGGCATTTCATTTAACAAAGCTTGCAAAGTTGAAAATCTAAAGATTTTCTAACATAAACTCAACAAAAAAGCCACAGAAATTCTGTGACTTTGTTTTTTTATCCTAACGAATATCGTTTATTTTTCTTCAGTTCTACGGAAGTAAATTTCGTCATCTAACCATTCTCTAATGGCAATAGATGTAGGCTTCGGTAATCTTTCGTAGTGTTTAGAAATTTCAATTTGCTCTCTGTTTTCGAAAACTTCTTCCAGAGTAGAATTGTGCACCGCAAATTCGTCTAATTTTTGGTGAAGTTCAGTTCTAATTTCAGCATTAATTTGTTCTGCTCTTTTTCCCATAATTACGATAGCTTCGTAGATAGAACCTACTTTTTCTTCGATTTTATCTCTATCGTAAGTAATGGTGTCTACTTCTGCTTTTGTATATTTTACGCTCATTTTGAGTGATTTATTTTTATTTTAGTTTGCAAAGATAATTAATTTCTTCTAATCTTGAAAGTAGCACCTGGTTCTGGTGTGCTAATTTTTGCACTATCGATTTTAATTTTATTCGCTTCTTGCTGATCTTTAACTTGTTTTTTAGCATCTTCTTTAGCTTCAGCTGCTTTTTGTTTTTCTGTAAATTCAGCTTTTCTAGCTTCTACTTCTTTTTGAAGTTTCGCAAATTCTATAACTTCTTTTTCCAATTTTGCTCTGATATCAAGAGCTTCTTTGCTTAAATCTGAGTTTGGATATTCTCTTTCTACCTGTCTGGTGAATGCGATAGCGCTTTCTAATCTTTCTTTTTTAAGGTCATAAATAGAATTGATGCCCAATTCTGATTTAGATTTTAAAATATAAGCGTAGATTTTAGATTTCAGCTTAGTTGCAGGAAAATCATTTAAAACGTTTTCAAAAGCAATGGTAGCTGCTTTGTAATCTGCCATTTTAAAATATTGTCTTGCGTTTTCGTAAGCTTTGAACTCTAATTTATAGTTCAGTTCATCAATTAAATCATTGATGTTTTTTGCTTTTTCTGAATTTGGATAATTATTTAAAAATTCTTGTAATTCATTAATCGCCGAAGTTGTATTGCTCTGGTCTAAGTTATAATCCATAGAACCTTCATAGTAACACAATGCAGACATATAAGCTGCTTCTTCTTTTCTAGGATCATTGGTAAACGTAACCGAGAAATTCTTGAATTGGTGTGCTGCCAGTTTATAGTTTTTGTCGTAATAATTAGCATACGCAGATTTATAAACTACTTCTGGAGCGTCATCTGTTCCTGCAACGAGATTGGTTAATCTTTCGTAAAGCGCAAGTGCGTCTGTCCATTTCTTTTTTTCGTATTTTTCATTGGCAACTTTCATGATAAAATCTTTATCAGCAGATTTCATTGCCAAATCATATTGTTTGTTACAAGACAAAAGCAAAAAAGCGATTGCGAATAATGAGAATATTTTTTTCATAAATAAAAGTAAGGAAATCTTTCTATAATGTTCCCTTTATCAGTTTGCAAAAATAAAACTTTTTTTGTCAAAAGATTTATTTTAAGATACTTTAACGCAAATAAGGTTAAATTTGATATCCTAAAAGCGAGAAAACACAAAGATTGAGATGGTTTTTAAGTTTTTTTTCGGCATTAGCTAGGTAATCTTCGTCGTTACCTTTTAAATAAATTTCGTAATAATTTTTATTTCTAATGGTAAATACAATGGTTCCAATGATGGTAGAAACAATATCTTCAGGTTTTGCAGCTCTTTTAAAAACGCCACTTACAATACCTTTCTGTACTACATCTTCTAGAACTTTGGTAAACGTTTGGTAGAATTCTAACAACGTATCCTTCACTCTATCTTGATGTCTGAGTTCTTGAGTTACAAAACCATGAAAATAATTGAATTTAAATAACTGTTTAGTTATGAAATTAATAATTTCTTTGAGTTGCATCTCTGGTTTTCCGTCTTTTATGGTTTGGGTAAATTCAGCAAATGTTTCTCTGGTTTTCTGTACTCTATATTGGTAAAGATTTACCATCATTTTCTCTTTAGAGCCGAAGTAATAAGAAATCATCGCCACGTTGATATTCGCTTTAGCAGAGATATCACGAACGGAAGTCCCTTCAAAACCTTTCTGCGCAATAAGCTCTTCCGCGACGTCTAGAATATGAATTTGCTTTTCGGTAAATTTTTTCTTCATTCTCTAATTTGTTGAAAAGTAAAGATATAAAAAACTTTTTCTCAAACAAACAAATGTTTAATACTTTGTTTAATTTTTTAACCGATTTCATATCTTTGAATATGAATTTTTTCAACTTCCATCATCATAACCCACAAATCTCTTACGGAATTTATAATTCTACACCAGAAGAAAAAATTCCAGAGCATTATTTTTCGGTGGGAATTCATCCGCAAAACATCCATGAACAATGGGAAAATGATTTAGAAAATCTGAAAATGATTTCTCAAAATCCAAAATGTTTAGCCATTGGTGAATGTGGTTTGGATGCTTTGATAAACATCGATGAAAATCTTCAGAAAAAAGTTTTCGAAGCACAAATTCTTTGGGCAAATTCTATTCAAAAACCGGTTATCATTCATTGTGTAAAGAGATTTCAAGAATTAATTCCTTTTCAAAAAATTGCAAAAGTTCCAATGATTATTCATGGTTTTAATAAGAAAAAAGCAATTGCTGATGAAATGTTGAAACATGGTTTTTATCTAAGTTTTGGAAAATCTGTACTTCACAACTTATCTTTGCAAACTTCTTTGAAAGAAATTCCTTTAGAAAAAATATTTTTAGAAACAGATGATGCAGATTTTGACATTGCAGAATTGTATCAAAAAACAGCTGAAATAAAGGAAATTTCTGTAGAAAAATTACAAGAACAGATTTCTAAAAATTTAGAAATTTTAAACATTCAGTTTTAATTAAGTGATTAAGAAAATCTTTGCGCTTTTTGCGTGAAAAAATAAAATTAGAAAATGACAGATTGGTTACAACGTTCGGAACTGCTCGTAAAAAAAGAAGGCTTAGAAACCTTGAAAAACGCTAAAGTTTTAGTGGTAGGTTTAGGTGGAGTGGGTTCTTTTGCAGCAGAATTTTTGGCAAGAGCTGGAATAGGAAACATGACGATTGTAGATGGAGACATTGTAGATATTACCAACATAAACAGACAGTTACCTGCTTTACATTCTACTGTAGGAAAGGATAAAGTAGAAATCGTTGCCGAGAGAATTTTAGACATCAACCCTGAAATTAATTTGGTTAAAATCAATGAATTTCTTTCACCAGAAAGAATGGACGAAATTCTAGAAGAACATCAATTTGATTACGTATTAGATTGCATAGACAGTGTTTCGCCTAAATTAGCCTTGATTAAAGCTTGTAGAAGAAGAAAAATAAAACTGGTTTCATCGATGGGAGCTGGTGGAAAAACCGACCCAAGCAAAGTTTTGGTAAGAGACTTAAGCAAAACCAATAATTGTTACCTTGCCAAGCAAATCAGAAAAAGATTGAAAAAAGAAGGAATTACCAAAGGTTTCAGATGTGTTTTTTCTACAGAAATTCAAAAAGAAGAAAGTCTAAAACTCACCGATGGAAGCAATTTTAAGAAATCTTTTTACGGAACCATCAGTTTCATGCCTGCACTTTTTGGTTTAAATGCTGCTGCAGAAGTGATTAATTATTTGGTTAGAAGTCAGAAGACGGAAGTTGGAAGTAACTAGCTATGAACATTGAAAAGGGAATGGTGAATTTTTCCTTCGGAAAGTGAATGGTGAATTTTAAAAATTGACTGTAAAAGAAATTCACTTGCAAAGCT
The DNA here is from genome assembly GCA_046296655.1 of Cloacibacterium sp. Taxonomy (GTDB): domain Bacteria; phylum Bacteroidota; class Bacteroidia; order Flavobacteriales; family Weeksellaceae; genus Cloacibacterium. The sequence continues at coordinate 15,322 of JBKBLE010000025.1, forward strand.
TAATTCACAAATTAATTGACAAAAATTTTATATTTTGAATTTTAAATATCCCAGAGAAGAAAAACTCAAGCAAAAAAATGATATTTCCTTACTTTTTGAGAAAGGAAAATGGAAAACTTGCGGAAATTTGAGAGTGATTTCTTACCAAATAGATGCTTCGACTTCGCTCAGCATGACAACTCAACATAAAGTTGGCGTTTCTGTTTCTAAGAGATATTTTAAAAAAGCAGTTCACAGAAATAGAATCAAAAGACTTTTGCGCGAAGTTTACAGACTTAATAAAGCTCAGTTTTTAGAAAAATTTGGCGAAAATTCCTTAACCATGTTGTTCTACGTTTCGCCTACTCTTCCGAAAAATTATCAAGAGATAGAAGAAGAATTTTTAAAACTTCTCAAAAAATAAAAATCATTAGCACGTTTTTTGTAATTTAGTTTGCACAAATAATAAACTATTACACAAAATGTTAGACAACATTCCTTATCTTCCTTACTTCATCAGTGCATTTATCGGCATTGGTTTAGCTGCAGCTTCTGGCTTTAGAGTATTCTTGCCTATGTTTGCTGTAAGTCTCGCTTCTTACATGGGTTGGATTCCCATGAACGAAAACTTTCAATGGTTAGCTGGTTTACCTACGCTCATCACTACAGGAATTGCCACTGTGGTAGAAATTTTAGCATATTATATTCCGTACGTTGACCATTTATTAGACACCGCTTCTGTTCCATTAGCTACAATTGCAGGTTCTATCATGTTTGCTGCGCAATTTACAGATTTAGGAACGTTTCCAACTTGGGCACTTGCATTAATCGCAGGTGGTGGAACTGCCGCCGCAATTAGTTCTGGATTTGCAGGAACACGAGCCGCATCTACTGCGACAACTGGCGGACTCGGAAATTCTGTAGTTGCCACCACCGAAACAGCAGGAGCAGGAATGATGACTCTTTTAGCTTTAGCAGCTCCCGTAATTGCGTTTTTGGTAGCGATTGCACTTGTTATTGTGGTTTTTATTTTAGGAAGAAAAATCTGGAATAAATTAAGAGGAAATCTAAAACCCGAAGAAACTTTATGATCTAATCGTAAGTCTAATTCAATAAAAAAAAACTCCAAGAATTTCTTGGAGCTTTTATTTTATTTACCTTGCTTCAAGTCTTTGATTTCTTGAATTTTAGCCTTGAAATCTTCGGCTCTTTCTGGATGTTTATTTTGTAGAATTTCGTAAGCTTTAATTGCCTTCGTGTACAATCTTTGTTCGGTGTAGAGTTTTGCTAAAGTTTCGGTCATCAAGTGTGAGATGTCGTCATTTTTTTCTTTTACTACAAAATTCACTTCTTCTTTTAACTGAGAAATTTTAGGATTTTCTTCAATGAATTTATCGATGATTTCTGCTTTTTTCTCAATGACTTTTACTGGGATATTTTCCGGTGTTTTAATTCCGGAACGGTCAATTTTAAGCCAACTTTTCCAAGTATTTACAAAACCTGGAACATTGCTATTATTTTCTTCCGCCGAAACTTTTTCCACTTGATTTTCAATAGTTTGAACAGGATTTTCTTGAACATTAGCTTTTAAGAAAGAAGTATTTAGAATAGGTTTTTCTTCAATTTTAACTTCTTCTAAAACCTCATTTTTCAATTCGATTGGCGCAACTTCTTCTACCATTTTCTTCTCTTCTGTGGTTGCAATTTCTGGTTTTACCTCAACTGGTTTTTCAGTAGCTTTTGGTTGAGAAACTGCTGGTTTTTGAATCATAGAATCGAGTGGATTCATCACAAAATTCATCGGTTTCCAATCGGTATGAACTTCTTCTACAATTTCTTCTTTTTCTTCCTTCAAAATAGGAGTATTAATTACTTGAGGCGCTTCTTTTTCAATCGTCATTTCCGTATTTTCCTCTATAACTTCTGTTTTTTCTGGCTCTGAAATGTTCAATTCTGGAGTTTTTTCAGCTGGAATTTCTGCAGGTTTTATTTTTTCTTCAGTTGGTTTTTCTTCAATAATTGTTGCAGAAATTTCTGCTTTTGGTTCAGATTTCGATTCTTCTTTTGGAGTAGAAGGAACGGTGAATTTTACGTTTGGCAAGAAACTTTCGAAACTATTAAAACTGACATCCGAAGGTTTTACAGACGTAATTTCCTTGTCATCTGATTGATCAATATGCTCTAAAACGGTTTCTTTACTAAAATTAAGGTCTTCTTCTCTAGTTTTGAACGCAATTTTTTCTTGTTCTTGTTCCGATTTTTCTTGCTCAAGCAATTGATTTTCAATCTCTAAAATCTCCAATTCTTTCAGAACTTCGAACTCATTTTCTTTTTTGTCAAGAATCGGCGCTTCTAATTCGGTATCACCTACTACACTTTTCGGATGCGTAACTACAGGCTTTTCCGCCTCTATTTTTTCTAGCGTTTCTGTTAAATTTTCAGAAGAATTTTCAGTGGTATTTTGCTCTGGAACCTCAACGATTTTTACAGGTTCTTCAATGGTTTTTTCAACTTCATATTCAGTTTTAGCGAGTACAATTTTCTTGAATTTCGTCAATTCTTTTTTCTCTTCTTCCTTCTTTTTATTGATGAAAGTGTAGAGAATTTTTTTATCCGTAGTATACGCTGCGGTTTTGGTTAGTTCTTTTTGGTAATTTTCAGCATCGAAATTAAAAATTGCCGAAAGATGCAAAGTTCTGATACTCTGCATATAAGGGAATTTAGAAATTTCATTCTGAAGAAGCGAAATGTCTTCTTTAGAAATATTTTCTGGGCGCTGAAGCAATTCTAAAACTCGTGCATTCATCTTTTACCAATTGGCTACAATATCGTTAAAAATTTTATTGATAATCCTTTCGTTTACCAATTTCACTTGAGAAGTTTCTATGGCATTAATATCTAAATCACTACTGAAAACCGCTTCGTCTGAATAGGTTCTATCAAAACTCGCTTCTGGAAACTTACTGTTTTCGTAATGAACTTTTACTGTAATGGTGAGTTTATTCTGTGCCGCTTGAATATTTCCACCGTCTGTAGTAACTGGTGAAGAAATAGTGGTAGGCGAAATGCTATAATCTGTAATTTCTCCTTCAATAAGAACATCAGGATTTTCCGTAGTTCCCTTTAGACCAGACCTTTGCAAAAATCTATTTTGAAGAGCAATAGAAAATTCTTGACTTAAATTAGCATTCACCAAAGCTGCATTATTAGGAAAATTTTTAATCTGAATGGTTTTTTCGCCGTGATTCAGAGAATTCCCTGTAAAACTATAGCAAGAAGATAAAAGAGCCAAGGAAAAGAAACCCAAGAATAAAACTCCAAAAATTTTAAAATTTTTGGCTTGAGATCTGAAATTTAAAATCTGAAATCTTTTCATTAATCTTCTAAATTATATTGTTTTATTTTTCTGTAAAGCGTTCTCTGAGAAATCCCCAATTCTTCGGCAGCCTTATTTCTTCTGCCATTGTGTTTTTCGAGCGCTTTTACAATTAAATCTCTCTCATTATTGATTAAGGAAAGAGACTCTTCTTTTGGTTCTTCTTCTAAATCTATGTCTTCTACACCATTTTCATACTCCTCAGTATCATTGTAGAAATTAGGAGTTGGCGCAGCTGGTTGATCTTCGTAATACAAAATAGAACTTGTATTAACAGGTTGGGTTTCAGTTTTAAAAACTCTACCGATTAAATCTTGCTCATGACGCGAAAAACTTTGATTTCCTCTATTCTTAATCAGTTCCGAAGTTAAGGATTTTAAATCATTTAAATCATTTCTCATGTCAAAAAGAATTTTGTACATGATTTCTCTTTCTGAACCGAAATCTGCTCCTGAATTTCCTGAATTTCCACCTCTGGAAACCACAGCAGGAAGCTGAGCATTCATCGGAATATATTCTGATAATTTAGTAGAATTTACGCTTCTATTTTGCTCTACCACCGTCATTTGTTCCACTAAATTTCTCAACTGACGAATATTTCCTGGGAAAGTATAATTTTCTAAATATTTAACGCCGTCATCTGTCAATTGCAACTCTGGCATTCTGTATTTTTCGGCAAAATCAATGGCGAATTTTCTGAAAAGCAAATGAATATCTCCTTTTCTTTCTCTTAAAGGCGGCATATCAATCTGAACCGTATTGAGACGATAGTACAAATCTTCTCTGAATCTGCCATCTTCAATCGCTTTCATCATGTTCACATTAGTCGCAGCTACGATTCTCACATTGGTTTTTTGAACTTGAGAAGAACCCACTTTCATAAATTCTCCACTTTCTAAAACTCTGAGAAGTCTTACTTGAGTTTGTAACGGAAGTTCACCTACTTCATCTAAGAAAATCGTGCCACCATCTGCTACTTCGAAATATCCTTTTCTGGTAGAAGTTGCGCCTGTAAAAGCTCCTTTTTCGTGCCCAAAAAGTTCTGAATCTATTGTTCCTTCTGGAATTGCACCACAGTTTACCACAATATATGGTTGGTGTTTTCTGCGAGATTCGCTATGAATAATTTTCGGGATATGTTCTTTACCAACTCCAGATTCCCCGATAACCAAAACGGAAATATCTGTAGGTGCCACCTGAATTGCTTTTTCTATGGCACGGTTAAGTGCGGGAAAATTCCCTATAATTCCGAAACGGTTTTTTATGGATTGTAAGTCGCTCATAATTTTTGAGATTTGAGGTTTTATGTTTTTAAAATACAGAAATTAAAATAATTTCTTAAATCGTTTTCCCCAAAAGTGTACCTTGAGTGCTGTCATGAACAAAAACAGTCACAAAGTCACCAATATTCTGTCCTTCTACTTTGTCAAAAACCACTACTGCATTCTGAGAAGTTCTTCCTTTCCATTGATTTTTATCTTTTTTAGACTCTCCTTCGATTAGAACTTCGTAGTTTTTGCCAACGTAAGATTTCATTCTTTTTCTGGATAATTCTCCTTGCAAAGCAATGATTTCTGCTAATCTTCTTTGCTTCACATCTGCAGGAACATCATCTTTCATTTTTTTGTGAGCCGGAGTTCCTGGTCTTTCAGAATACGCAAACATATAACCGTAATCGTATTCTACTTGTCTCATTAAATCAAGAGTTAATTGATGATCTTCTTCGGTTTCGCCACAGAAACCAGCAATCATATCTTGAGAAAAAGCAATGTCTGGAACTATTTCCTTCGCTTTTTTAATCAAATCTAAATATTCCTGACGTGTATATTGACGATTCATTTTCTGCAAAATTCTGTCACTTCCACTTTGTACAGGAAGGTGAATATATTTACAAACGTTATCGTATTTAGCAATCACACGGAAAACTTCTTCCGTCATTTCATGAGGATTAGAAGTAGAAAAACGAATTCTCATTGCAGGAACTGCTTTTGCTACCATTTCTAACAATTGAGCAAAATTTACAGCGGTAGCTTTTTGCATTTCCGAAGCTTTATCAAAATCTTTTTTAGGACCACCTCCATACCAAAGATATGAATCTACGTTTTGCCCAAGAAGCGTAATTTCTTTGTAGCCATTTTCCGCTAATGCCTTGCATTCTTTAATGATAGAATGCGGATCACGGCTTCTTTCTCTACCTCTGGTAAAGGGAACTACACAGAAGGTACACATATTATCACAACCTCTGGTAATGGTTACGAATGCGGTAACACCGTTTCCACCCAAACGAACAGGATTAATATCTGCGTACGTTTCTTCTTTAGATAAAATAACATTGATGGCGTCTCTTCCGTCTTCTGTTTCTTTCAAAAGATTTGGTAAATCTCTATACGCATCTGGACCAACTACTAAGTCTACCAATTGTTCTTCTTCTAAAAATTTAGTTTTAAGACGTTCTGCCATACAACCAAGAACACCAACAGTAAGATTTGGCTTTTCTTTTTTCAAATTTTTGAATTGTGAAAGTCTCATTCTCACCGTTTGTTCTGCTCTTTCTCTGATAGAGCAAGTATTCAGCAAAATTAAATCTGCTTCTTCTACTTTCATGGTGGTATTATAACCTTGTTCGTTAAGAATAGAGGCTACGATTTCTGAGTCTGAGAAATTCATTTGACAACCGTAAGTTTCTAAAAACAATTTTTTAGAATTTTCTGGTTTTTCAGCAATAGCAAAAGCTTCGCCTTGTTTAGTTTCGTCTATATATTTTTCTTGCACTTTTCAAATATTTCGAGTGCAAAGATAAGGAATTTTATGACAAAATGGCAGGAGAAACACCTATTAAGAAAATAAAAAAATCGCTTTTCTCAAGCGACTTTTATTTTTTACATATCGAATAAATCTGTCCTGAAATTGACTTTCAGTCTTATTTTAGAATCTACTTTTGCGCCATCGCAAGTTGCAGGCATCCATTTTTGATTCATGGCTTTTACCGCATTCTTAATGTCTGTTTGCAAAAGATTACTATTCGGAACTTCTGGTTTTAGTGCAAAATCCTTTAAATTTCCTTCTTTATCAATGTAGAAAATGAAATCAAAAGTTCCATTTACAGAGTATAAGTTATTAGAAAGACTGGCTTTTAAATTTTTAAATAATTTGTCTTTAAAACCATTTTCCCCGCCAATATATTGCGCATAAGTAGCAATCGCACATTTCAGTCTGTAAAATTCTAGCGGATTATTCATGTCTAATGAAATATCTGCTCTACAAAATTCTTTAAAATTTTCTGTAATATCATTGTCTTCTACCAAATATTGTGCACTTACAAAACCGAAAGAAAACGTCATCATCACTAATAATAAAAACTTTTTCATGTCTTAAAATTTAATAGTAAATTTACAAAAAAGGTTGTAAACGAATTACAACCTCTTATTTAAAATTTATAAAACTTCAATTTGATTTTTCAATAAATCATCGAATTCTTCTCTTTTTCTGATGAGATGCGCTTTTCCATCTAAGAATAAAACTTCGGCTGGTTTCAGTCTAGAATTGAAATTTGAACTCATCTCAAAACCATAAGCTCCTGCATTTCTGAACACTAAAACATCTCCTTCTCTTACTTCGTGTAATTTTCTGTCCCAAGCAAACGTATCGGTTTCACAGATATTTCCAACTACGGTGTAAATTCTTTCAGTTCCTTTAGGATTGGTTAGGTTTTCGATGACGTGATATGAATCATAGAACATCGGTCTGATTAAATGGTTAAAGCCAGAGTTCACGCCTACAAAAACGGTAGCAGTTGTTTGTTTAATCACGTTAGATTTTACCAAAAAATGTCCAGATTTAGAAACCAAATACTTCCCTGGTTCAAACCACAATTCAAAATCTTTACCTGTTTCTTTTTTGAACTGAGTCACTGCTTTTTCTACTTTTTTACCCAAAGCTTTCACATCTGTTTCTAATTCACCTTTTTGGTAAGGAACTTTGAAACCGCTTCCCATATCAATATATTTAAGATTAGGGAAACTTTCTGAAAGTTCAAACATGATTTCTAAACCTTGTAAGAAAACTTCTGGGTCTTTAATCTCGCTACCAGTATGCATGTGCAAACCTTCAATATTGAGATTAGTAGATTTCATCACGCGTTCTATATGACGCATTTGGTGAATAGAAATTCCAAATTTAGAATCAATGTGTCCAGTAGAAATTTTGTAATTTCCTCCTGCAAAAATATGTGGATTAATTCTTAGAAAAACTGGGTAAGAATCGCCATATTTAGTCCCGAATTGCTCTAAAATAGAGATGTTATCAATATTAATATGAACGTTTAGAGCCATTGCTTCTTCTATTTCGGCAAGGTCTACACAATTGGGCGTAAATAAAATTCTCTCTGGCGAAAAACCAGCTTTCAAGCCTAATTTTACTTCGTTTATAGAAACACAATCAAGATTAGCTCCTAATTTTTCTACATATTTTAGGATGTTGATATTGGTGAGTGATTTACAAGCGTAGAAAAACTTAGTGCTCTCTGCAAAAGAAGTGGTGAGTTTCTCATACTGAGATTTTATAGAATCGGCGTCATAAACATAAACCGGCGTTCCGAATTCTTCTGCAACCTGAAGCAAATCTTGATTTGTCATAATAAAAATTTTACTACAAAAATATAAATTTTAGATTTTAAAACCAAACAATAATTTTATTTAGTAAAATTATCTATTTTGAGTGTTATTTTTAGATTTATTTAGGTAATTTTTCTATTTTATACTCATTTTTCAGTAAAGATAGTTTCAAATCGTTGATGATTTCTGGCGAAACTTTCTTCACTTCTATCTGCAATTTGTTTAATTTCTCCCTAGACTGAATCTGATGGAACAATTCATAATACCCGAATGAAATCAATTTCCCTTCTTCTATGATGAGAAAAGATTTTTCGCCGAGACTTCTGCCTTTTCCTATCCAAAGTTCATTCCTTCCTTTCAGTGTAATAAGCTCTTTCAGTGTTTTATAATCGCTAAGCGATTCATTTTCGGTAATATAATGCTTCACTTTGCTGCCTTGAGAAAAATTTTTGAATTTCAACAAAGGTTTTTCAGTGTGAAGAGAATTTTTTTCAACCTTAAATTTTCCATCAATGTAGAATAATCCGTAAGGCAAAAACTGCTTCTTCGATTTATTCTGATTCAGCAAAATCAATTTCGCAATCGTATCTGTTCCCGTAAGTTCGTAATTAATTTGCGCTACTTCTTCCTGAATACTTTGCCATTTAACAGATTTAGAATTGAATAATTTTTTAGAAACTCTAAAAATATCATCTACATAATCTTCAAAAAGAATGGCTCCAGAAGCATTTTGAAAATACACAAAACCCTTCTCCGAAGGTAAATCTTGCGTAAGTTCCTTTATTTTATTGATATAAGACTTCGCGTTGCTTTCTTCGTGGTGTTGCTGAATAATTTCGTGACTGTTATCTTTGGTTTTTAACAATTTAAAAAGTTCCAAAGTAGCTCTTGCATCACCAGAAGCTCTGTGCTCATCTACCAAAGGAATTCCGATAGATTTACATAATTTCCCCAGAGAATAACTTTTTTCATGAGGAATTAGTTTTTTTGCCAAAGGAATCGTGTCTAAAGTATTGATTTTAAAATCAAAACCTAACCTTTTAAAACTTTGACGAAGCATTCTGTAATCAAAATCTATATTGTGTCCCACTAAAATGGTTCCTTCTGTAATTTCTATGATTCTTTTCGCGATTTCATGAAATTTCGGAGCGGTTTTTACCATTTTTTGGGTAATTCCTGTCAGTTTTTGTACAAAGGGAGATATTTCACTTTCTGGATTAACAAGTGAAATAAATTGGTCTGTGATAACGTGGCCATCATATCTGAAAATCGCAATTTCTATTATGCTTTCTTTTCTATAAGGCGCTCCGTTTCCTTCTATGTCTATTATGGTATACAAAACGAAAAATAAATATCCCACAAATTTACGGTTTATAAATTGGTGGGATTTATAAAATTATAAGATTTTTTTTACCTTCTCATCTTCAATCCAAACATTCCGAGGACAAATTTGGCGCCTTCTCTGGCTAAAGTTGTGGTGAATGTTCTTCCCGCTCTAGACTTCATCACTTGCTCGAACATTCCCGGTTCTTCTTTGGGTCGTCTTACCGTAGATTTTTCTTGTGCTACTTCTTTTTCTACTTCCGCAGCTTGTTCCATGCGTTTGGCTAAAATTTCGTAGGCAGATTCTTTGTCTACCTCATTTTTATATTTTTTTACCAAATCAGAAGAATTAACCAAATCATCTATCTCTTCAGAAGTTAAAACATCCATTCTAGATTCCGGAGAAATCAAATAAGTATGAACCAATGGAGTTGGAATTCCTTTTTCATCAAGCGCTGTAACGAAAGCTTCACCAATTCCTAAATTCTGAATTAAATTGGCCGCGTCATAATATTCGGTAATAGGATAATTTTCTACCGCTTTATCAATTTCTTTTCTGTCTTTTGCCGTGAAACCACGCAAAGCGTGCTGAATTTTAAGCCCTAACTGAGAAAGTACATTTTCTGGAACATCTCCCGGAATTTGAGTGATAAAATAAATTCCTACTCCTTTTGAACGGATGAGTTTCACCATCGTTTCTATCTGCGAAAGCAAAGCTTTACTCGCTTCATTGAAAATCAAATGCGCTTCGTCTATAAAAAGAACTAATTTTGGTTTTCCGCTGTCTCCTTCTTCTGGAAAAGTCATGTAAATTTCTGCAAAAAGCGAAAGCATAAACGTAGAAAACAATTGCGGCTGGTTCTGAATATCTGCAACTCTCAAAACGTTTACCACGCCTTTTCCGCCTCTGGTTTGCAGTAAATCTTCTACATCAAAACTTGGTTCACCGAAAAAATTCGTTGCTCCTTGTTGTTCCATCGCTACAATCGAACGAAGAATTGCCCCTAAAGAAGCTGGCGATATAGAACCATAATTGTCTGCTAATTCTTTTTTACCTTCTGCGTTATCAGTTACATATTGCAAAACTTTTTTCAAATCATCTAAATCAATGAGCGGCAACGCTTTGTCATCTGCATATTTGAAAACGATAGACATAATACTTGACTGCGTTTCATTCAATCCTAAAATTTTAGAAAGTAAAACTGGACCAAATTCTGTAACGGTAGCTCTTAGTTTCAAACCTTTCTCCGCAGAAATAGTCATGAGTTCTACTGGAAAAGATTGCGGCTGATATGGCAATTTTGTTTTTGCATATCTTTCGTTGATTTTATCATTTTGTTCGCCTTCTACAGCAATTCCAGAAAGGTCACCTTTTATGTCCATCACTAAAGTTGGAATACCTTTATGCGAAAGCTGTTCTACAAAAACTTGTAGCGTTTTGGTTTTTCCTGTACCTGTAGCTCCTGCAATTAGACCATGTCTATTGATCGTTTTTAGAGGAACGGTAACATCTACTTCAGTAATTACTTCTCCGTCTAACATTCCCTTTCCTAGAACGATATACTCTCCTTTTGGTTGATATCTAGAGTTAAGTTCTTCTATAAATTTTGATTTTTCTGCCATTATTTTCTTTTTTTTCAACCTTTAAATTTAAAAAATTTAGAAATACTTCTGCGAATTATTTTTTAAATGTATTTTTTCGCTGATTAAAATCATTTGCATAATAAGACAAGTTTGTCCTATTTTTGCAGTGCAATGAAAAGTGCTATTTCTTTCATATTATCTTCTATCATATTTTTGGCAAGTTTCCAGAACTCACTTTTCTATGTAGACTATCAAATCAATACAGAATTCTACGAAACCTACTGTATCAACAAACAAAAACCAGAATTAGACTGTAACGGTAAATGTCAGGTAAAGAAAGCAACGGAGCAATCTCAAAATCCAGCTTCGCAAATTAAATATGCTTTTGAACTGAACATTCTCCCTTCTGAACCCATAGAAACTGAAATCAGAAATCCTTTTTCTTTGGAACTCAAATCTAAAAAGTTTTCATATGACCCTATTTTCACTTTAGATGGTTATACTCACATTCTACCGGATCCTCCGAAAAATTTAGCTTAAACATAATCACTTATTCGTTCAGAACATTTCTCTTTATCATGATTTGATGAAGTGCAGTGACACATGATTATTTAATCTAAATTTTAAAACAATGAATATTAAACTTTATAGCATTGCTGCAATATTTTTTGCAACAACTCACTCTTTATTTGCTCAACAAGAACAAGACAGCACTTACCGAAATATAGAAGTAGTAAAAATCACCAAAGTTTTACCTAAATCTCAAAACAAACAAAACTTAGAAACCAAGCAATCTGATTTACTGAATCACGATGCAGGAAAATTCCTAAATTCTATCCCAGAAATTAACGGAATTAAAAAAGCAGGAAACTACGCTACAGACCCTGTTTTGAGAGGTTTCAAATATGAGCAATTGAACATAGTTATTGACGGAGCAGCTCATGCCGTAAATGCGTGCCCAAGTAGAATGGATCCTGCAGTTTCTCAAGTGAATATGAACATGGTTCAAGAAGCTGAAATTTACAAAGGACCTTATCATTTCCGTTACGGAAATTCTTTCGGAGGAACTATTAATTTCGTAACCCTTGCTCCAGAATTTACAGAAAATTTAAAATTAGGCGGTAGAATTTCATCAGGCTACGAAAGCAATGGAAACGTTTTTAGAAATGAATTGTTTTCTCAACTTTCACACCAAAAAATTGTTTGGGATTTATTCGGTTCTTATCAAAAAGGAGAGCGTTACAAAGACGGAAACGGTGACGAAGTTCGTTCTGCCTTCCTAAGATATAATATGGGAACCAAAGGAAATTTCAAATGGAATGACCAAAACGTAACCACATTACAAATCAATACCAACCAAGGAAGAGATGTAGAATTTGCCGCACTTAACATGGATTTAATTTATGACAAAACATGGATGTTCCAGTTAAAACATTTGGCAGAATTCAACCAAAAATATTTAAAACACTTAGATTTTAATTCTTATTATTCTTTCGTAGACCATTCTATGGGAACTCCTGATAGAAAAATGGTTTCTGATGTACAATCTACCACTTATGGAGCCCGATTAGAATCTAAATTCGCTTTTGGAAAAAACATTTTCTACACTGGTTTAGATTACAAACATGAAGGAGCAGAAAATATCAGAATGATTATGCCTGCAATGATGCCAATGAGAGACGGAACTTCTTGGCAAGATTCTTCTATTGACCAAATCGGCTGGTTTAATGAATATCAAATGAATTTTAAAAATTCAAAATTAGTAGCTTCTCTTCGTTTAGATTACAATAAAGGTGATGCAAAAGCACTTTCTAATCTATTCAAAACACTTTACGGAGACGGAAAAGCAGAAAATTTTAATCACAGCTTAAGTTTAGGATACAATAAAAACTTGTGCAACCATAATCAGTTAGGAATTTGGCTAGGAAGAGCACAACGAAGTGGAAGCTTAACCGAAAGATATATCAATAGATTTGCTGTAGGAATAGACGCTTACGAATTGGTAGGAAATCCTGAATTAAAACCTGAAACCAACAATCAAATCGACCTTATTTTCACCCATAAAAAAGATAATATTTTCTTCCAAGCAGATGTTTTCTATTCTTACTTAGAAAATTATATTTCTGGAGTGATTGTTCCCATCAAACCATATTCTATGACGGCACCAGGAACCAGACAAATTCAAAATATAGAAAAAGCCTACAAAACAGGAGTCGAAACCAGATTTAATTGGCAATTTTTACCAAAATTCCGGACAGAATTGGCAGCAGCTTATACCTATGCAGAAGACTTGAGCACTAATAATCCTTTGCCAGAAATCGCTCCGCTAGATTTCCGCTGGAATGTGTTAGCAGATTTTTCGCCAGTAAGTTTGGGACTTCATTACAGATATTCAGCAAAACAAAGCAGAATCAATCCTACTTTTGGTGAATTTACTACTCCAGAATTTTCTGTGTTTGATTTCACCTCAAAATACAATGTTTTCAAAAATGCTACTTTAAGTTTTGATGTTTTAAACATTTTTGACCGTGCGTATGCAGAACATTTAAACAGAACACTTTCTACCAATAAAAAACAAAGAATTTTAGCAGCTGGTAGAAGCTTTAACATTGGTTTTAGCTATAATTTTTAATGCTTTTTTATCTTTTGTGTCTAAAACATTTTAGGCACAAAAGTTTTATTTTTTAGTCTAAGAGAGCCTAGCGAATTTTCCTAGGCTTTACTTTTAGAAGATTGACAAACCTCATCTCTTTTTACGCATGAGAATGTCAATAATTTTGCTTAAATTTGTTAATCATCAAAAATAAAAAAATCATGGATAAAGCATTTATTTTATCTAGCATTATAGATGAGTATCAAAAAGTTATTGACAACCTAAAAGCTTCGGTGGAACGCTATAAGCATGAATCTGACATTGACGAAGATAACACGTTAGACCCAGAAGATTACGCCAGACAAACAGAAGCTAAAGAAATGCAACTTCGTTTTGAAAAAATGCTGAACGAAGCCAAACAAAATCTGAAATTTTTAGAAGATTCTAAATCAGAAACTAAGGAAATTGCAGAAGCTGGTGCTTTATTAGAGACCGATAAGAATTATCTTTTCATAGGAGTTTCTGTTCCAACATTTAAATTGGGAGACAAGGATGTAATTTCGTTCTCTGAAGAGGCTCCTATTTACCAAAACGTAAAAGGCAAAACATCAGGCGAAACCATAGAAATGGGCAATAATAACTTTGAAATTAAAAATATTTTTTAAATGTCAAAAACCACAGAATTTAGCGCAACACCAGAACTTTTAAAACAGCTATACGAATATAGCATTATAAAAAATTACGAAGCTGGCGATGTTATTTTAGACGAAAACGCTAGAATTCGTTCTATCCCTATCGTTACCAAAGGAAGCATAAAAGTAATGCGAACCGAAGAAGACGGTAGAGAAATTCTACTATATTATATAAAAGCTGGTGAAAGTTGCGTAATGTCTTTCCTTGGTAGTTTACACGGAGAAACCTCTAAAGTAAAAGCCGAAGTAGAAGAAGATGCAGAAATATTATTCTTGCCTACGGAAAAAGTAGCGCAACTCATCAAAACGCATCCAGAATGGTTGGATTATATTTTCAAACTATACCATAAACGTTTTGAAGAATTGCTAGAAATGATAAATGAAGTAACTTTCAAAAAAGTAGATGATAGATTACTCTCTCTGCTTCAAAAAAAATCAGAACTTACCGATTCTAAAATCATTCATTCCACACACGAACAATTAGCCAATGAATTAGGAACAGCGAGAGTAGTGGTTTCCAGACTACTAAAATCGCTGGAAGAAGACGGCAAATTAAAATTAGGAAGAAATAAAATTGAACTTTTATCATAAAAATGCAACTTAAGTTGCATTTTTTATTTTTACAAAACAGAACTTTGCAAAAATTTGATTAATGGAAATCTTAGGATACTTTTTCGCACTTATCATCGGGCTAATTATGGGAATAATTGGCGGTGGTGGTAGTATTTTAGGCGTTCCTATTTTTGTCTATCTGTTTGATATGAACGCTTTAACCGCAACTACTCTTTCGCTTTTTGTAGTTGGAGTTGCGAGTGCAGTTGGCGCTACAGGAAACGCCAAACAAGGAAATGTAGATTTTAAAACCGCTTTATTATTTGGGGTTCCTTCTGTATTGTCTGTGATTTTTGTTCGCAAAATTATTTTACCTCATCTTCCTGACCCTCTTTTCAGCATTGGAACATTTCCTATTGAAAAAAATCTATTCATTTTAGTTCTTTTTGCTGCTTTAATGCTCATTTCATCCATTAAAATGATTGTGGGAAACCAAAAAATAGAAACTACAAATCAAAGTCCGCAATATCCAATGCTGGTTACTCAAGGAATTGCTGTAGGAATGATTACAGGGATGATTGGAGCAGGTGGTGGTTTTCTCATTGTTCCTGCATTGGTTATGCTGCTGAATTTAGAAATGAAAAAAGCCATCGGAACTTCTATGATGATTATTTCTATGAATTCTCTTTTAGGTTTTTTAAGTTCTCAAAAAACAGGAATCAATTGGCAATTTCTATTGATTTTCACTTCAATTGCTGTCATTGGAATGCTCATTGGAATTCAATTTGCTAAAAAAATAGATGGCAAAAAGCTGAAACCAATTTTCGGTTGGTTTGTTTTGATGATGGGAATTTATATCATCATCAAAGAAACCTTTTTTCACTAAATCTCTTTAATAGTGATTCTCTATCGAACTATGTGATTTTTGTTACAGAAATCTATCAAAATTTACCCCATTTTTGTACTACAAATTACGAAGAAAAAAAGTCATAGATTTTTTGTTGTAACTTCGTAGTGTAGTAACATATAAAAATATTAAAATGAAAATAGAACAAATTTATACCGGTTGTTTAGCTCAAGGAGCTTATTACATCGTTTCTGAAGGAGAAGCAGCCATCATTGATCCATTAAGAGAGGTACAACCTTATCTTGATCGATTGGCAAAAGATAATGTAAAACTCAAATACATTTTTGAGACCCATTTTCATGCAGATTTTGTATCTGGTCATGTAGATTTATCTAAAAAAACAGGCGCTCCTATTATTTATGGACCAACTGCTGCGCCAGAATTTGAAGCCATCGTAGCAGAAGACAATCAAATTTTTGAAATTGGAAAAGTAAAAATCAAAGTTCTTCATACTCCTGGTCATACCATGGAAAGTTCTACTTATTTATTGATAGACGAAAATGGAAAAAACCATGCAATCTTCTCTGGTGACACTTTATTCTTAGGAGATGTAGGAAGACCTGATTTAGCTCAAGAAGCTGCAAATCTTACACAAGAAGAATTAGCAGGATTGCTTTATGATTCATTGTATAATAAAATTCTTCCTTTAGAAGATGACGTTATCGTTTATCCAGCTCATGGTGCTGGTTCTGCATGTGGAAAAAACATGCAAAAAGAAACAGTAGACACTTTAGGAAATCAAAAACAAACCAATTACGCTCTAAAACAAACCTCTAAAGAAAGTTTTATTGCTGCAGTTTTAGATGGTTTAACCGCTCCACCGAAATATTTCGGTATGAATGTAGCGATGAACAAAAAAGGTTATACCAGTTTTGATGAAGTTTTAGCAAAAGGTAAAACTGCACTTTCAGTAGATGAATTTGAAACTGCTGCCGAAGAAACTGGAGCTTTAATTTTAGACACTAGAAATGCCGCAGAATTCTATAAAGGATTTATTCCTCAATCGATAAATATCGGGTTGAAAGGAGATTTTGCACCTTGGGTTGGTAGCATGATTGTAGACGTACAACAACCTATTCTTTTGGTTTGTGATGATTGTACCGAAGAAGAAACCATTACCAGACTTTCTAGAGTGGGCTTTGATAATGTTTTAGGATATTTAAAAGGCGGCTTTGAAAGTTGGAAAAATTCAGGAAAAGAAATAGATACCGTTCATAGAATTTCACCAGAAGAATTTGCAGAAAAATTCAATGAAAACAGCAAGGTTATCGACGTAAGAAAAGAAGGAGAATATGCTGCAGAACACGTAAAAGATGCATATAGCAAACCTTTAGCATACATTAATGATTGGATAGGAAACATCAATCCAGATGAACATTTCTTCTTGCATTGCGCAGGTGGCTACAGAAGTATGATTGCCGCAAGTATTTTACAAGCAAGAGGTTATAGAAATTTCACAGAAGTAGAAGGTGGTTTTAACGGAATTAAAAAAACAGAAAAAGTTCCTACTACAGATTTTGTGTGTCAAAGTAAAACTACATTGTAATGAATATTTTCGAAAAAACAGACTTCACAGGAGACAAACCTTCTGTAGTAAGCATCAAAAAATCTGAAAAAGTCAACCTTTTTACCGTAGGCTTATCAGAAAAACAAGTGTTGGCAAAGCATATCACAACTATTCCTGCAACTTTAGTTTTGCTAAGAGGGAAAGTAGACTTTAATATATCTGGAGAAACCGTCGTTTTAAGAGAAGGAGATGTTTACGAAATCCCAGTAAATGTAGAACACGAAGTGGTAGGAAGAGATATAGAAAATGTATTCTTAATTGTAAAAGAGTTATAAAATTGAATCAATTCGATCAAAATTTTTGGAATTCACGCTGGGAAAATGGCGAAATAGGTTGGGACATAGGCGAAGCTTCTTCACCTATTGCAGAGTATTTTTTACAAGTAGAAGATAAAGAGGTTAAAATATTAATTCCAGGTTGCGGAAATGCTCACGAAGCAGAATTGCTTTTAGAAGAAGGTTTTACAAACATCACGCTTCTAGACATTGCTCAGAAAGCTTGTGAAGTGATTTCTCAGAAATTTTCTCATCATGAAGTAGAAGTTATCTGCGAGGATTTTTTCGAACACCAAGGAAAATATGACATCATTGTAGAACAAACATTTTTCTGCGCACTTGACCCAGTTTTAAGAGCAAAATATGTAGAAAAAATGCACAATTTACTTTCCGAAAATGGCAAAATCATTGGTGTAATGTTCAATAAAGATTTCGGGAATCCATTCCCTCCTTTTGGTGGAAATATAGAAGAATACAAATCTCTTTTCAACGAAAAATTCGAGATTAAAACATTAGAAAACTGCTACAACAGTATAAAACCAAGACAAAACACCGAAGTTTTTATTAACTTCACTAAAAAATAAAACTCACCATAAAACAAAAAATATGAAAAAAAACATGGGAGCAACAGATAAGTACATCAGACTTTTCGTTGCATTAATTTTAGCCGTTTTGGTTTACCTTAAAGTGATTGAAGGAACTTGGGGAATCGCAGCAACTGCAGTTGCATTCGTTTTTCTATTAACTGGAGCCATCGGCTTTTGTCCGCTTTATACTTTATTTGGAATTAACACTTGCAAAAGAGAGTAAAAATTAAAATTTTGCCAAAGTTGACTTTTTAAAAACTTTGGCAAAATTCATCAAAAATTATGGAAAATTTTATTAAAAAATACAAATTAGGACTCATCGGAATCGTATTAGGCGGAATTTTAGGATACGCTTATTACCATTTTATTGGGTGCAATACCGGAACTTGTGCCATTACTTCTAAACCTATCAACAGTTCGGTTTATGGTATGGTGATGGGTTATCTTATTCTTTCAACTTTCGAAAAAACAAAAGAAAATAAATAAAACATGTTAGGATTTTTAAAAAACTTATTTGGCGGTAAAAGTGTAGATTACGCAGAATTAGTAAAAAATGGAGCTCAAATTATAGACGTAAGAACGCCTGCAGAATTTAATGGTGGTCATGTAAAAGGCGCTAAAAACGTTCCGCTACAAACGCTAAGTCAAAATTTAGGAAAAATCAATAAAAACAAACCTGTAATCACGTGTTGTGCAAGTGGCGCAAGAAGTGCTGCTGCAAAAAGCATTTTACAAAATAGTGGATTTACTGAAGTTTATAACGGCGGCGGTTGGATGAGCCTCAAAAACAAATTATCATAAAATGAGAAATTTCTTTAGTGATTGGAATTTGAGAAGAATCGTCTATTTGATTGGCGGAATATGGATTGTAGCGCAATCTGTAATGGATAAAATGTGGATTCTCATACCATTTGGGTTGTATTTTGTTGCCATGTCTGTATTTAAATTTGGTTGCGCTTCAGGAAATTGTACTGTCACAAATCATAAAAACTTACCATAGTTTCTCTGTCTTTTTTTAGTAAATTTGTTTTAACTTTTTATAAAACAAAGAGATATGTCACAAAAATTTCAAGAAATCATCAGTTCTGAAAAACCAGTGTTAATAGACTTTTTTGCAGTGTGGTGTCAACCGTGCAGAGTACAATCTTCTGTATTAGTCACTGTAAAAGAACAAGTTGGTGATAATGCCAGAATCATAAAAATAGATATAGACAAATATCCTGATATTGCGGCTCAATATAATGTGAGAGGCGTTCCTACCCTTGCTCTTTTTAAAAAAGGTAAAATGCTTTGGAGAGAAAGTGGCGTACATGATGTAAATACCTTGGTGAATCTCATCAATCAACACAAATAATCTCATTCATGAGTAATTTTCCTGTTTATAGCGATTGCGATTTAATTTCTACTGAAAATTCAGAAAGTGAAATCGTAGTTCATGAATTGCAAGATTTATTGACAGAAAAAAGTTTTATTCCAGAAAAACCTCATCGTCACACTTTTCACCAGATTCTGTACGTAGAAGAAGGCGCTGGAATTCATAAAATAGATTTTGAAGACTATTCTATAGATTCTCCCATCATCTATTTTATTTCTGCGGGACAAGTGCATGTTTTGAATTTCAAAAAACAAGTGACCAAAGGTTATTTGATTAATTTCAATGCAGAATTTTTCACTTCATTTCTCGCAAAATCTCATTGTATAGATGAATTGCCTTTTTTCAGGATTAATGGAAACTTCATTTCTTATCAAATAAAAAAAGACAAAGCTGAAGAACTCAAAGAAATTTTTGACAAAATTAATTTCGAATACAAACAACAAAAAAGAAAATCCAAAGATTTAATCAGAATTTATCTTCTCGAATTGTTTTACTTCATTTTAAACGACGAAGAAAATACAGACGAAAACATAAATATTACCAATCAAAGAATTTTAATCATAAATTCCAAAAGCTGGTAGAAGAAAACTATACCGCTGAACATTATCCCAAATTTTATGCAGACAAGCTCGCGATTACTGCAAATTACCTCAATTTCGTATGTAGAACTTTCGCAGGCAAAAAGGCTGGAGAAATCATTAGAGATAGGATTATTCTAGAAGCGAAAAGATTGTTCATTAACTCAGAATTAAGCATTTCACAGATTTCATTTCAATTAGGCTTTGAAGACAATTCGTATTTTACCAAGTTTTTCAAAACCCACGCAAAGATTTCGCCTTCTGAATTCAGACAACATCTCAATAAATAAAAATTACCATTTTCCGAAGATTTTTTACAAGAATCTATTGCAATTCTTAGCATACCTTTGTACTGTAAAATTACACTCAGAACAAACGCAAAACTTTTCATATTTTTTATAAAAAACGCAACTAAAATCATAAAATTTTGTTGCGTTTTTCCTTTATAAACCCCTTCCAGAAAGCGTTTTCTGAATTTGGCACGGAAATAGAATATCTCATAACAGCAACCCTAAGTTTTTCGAGGCAAGACTTTAGAAGCAGCCAAGAAAAACTTATTTAAATAAATATAATATGAGAAAATTTTATTTTTTATTAGCCGCATTCATCGCACTAGGATTTAGTGCACAAGAAGCAGGAAAAGCTGGAGAATTATTAAAAAACGAAGCGGGCAAAACCGAAACTTCTGCAAAAAATGAAGCTTTTGGCAGAAATAATTCTCAAGATAAATCTTCAGTTTTTAGAAACGATAATGGTTTTAGAAATTCTACAGAAAAATCAAGACCTAATTAGTCGCTCCTTAAAATAGCATCAACGCATTGACAATCAATAAAATAATTGTAATTTTTCTTGTTTTTCTTTGCAG
>JBKBLE010000026.1:0-17056 GCA_046296655.1 Cloacibacterium sp.
TTTTGCTGGAGGAAATCCCGACAAGGTTTTTAAAACTTAACATAAAAAATGGCCGGAATTTCTTCCGACCATGACTAGGAAAATATCCCGCGTTTTTTGCTATTCAGCAAGTTGGTTTTACTTGTCGATAGACCCTAAAACTTTTTGTGCAAATCCGTTCAGTGCATCTTTTTCACTCATTCCATTTTTTACGTTGTTGTGAACTTCCAATGCTCCGCAGATATTGGTAATCAGTTCTCCTGCTACATTAAGGTCTTCTTCCGTAGCGCCTCGAAATTCGCAGAAAGCTTCTAAAACCTCTAAAGTTTTTTCTAAGTTTTCCGGAGTTTGAGTTTGGTAAAACTGTCTAATTATAGGTAGTTTCATGAGTTCGCTTCGTTAAAAAGGTTAATAAGACTTTCCGCTTGATTGGTTTGTACTTGGTTGAATAATTCCCCTTTTTTAAATATTGCAAAGGTTGGTAAATTATCTACTTTAGCCAATTTACGGCTTTCCGGAAATTTCTCTGCATCTACGTAGTAGAAAGGAATATTTTCGTTCTCTGCAGCCAATTTTTTGAATTTTGGTTTCATAATTCTGCAGTTTCCACACCAGGATGCGCCGTATTGTACTACAACCAGATCTTGTTCTGCAACGATTTGTTGCAACGTGTCTTCTGTTAATTCTGTGTACATTTCGGTTGTGTTATTTTTAATTAGTTTTTGTGAGTCGCAAGGTATTTCGCAGTAGAGTTTCTATCCGCTTTCATTGCATCTTTGCCTTCTTCCCAGTTCGCAGGGCATACTTCACCATGTTTTTGTACGTGCGTGTATGCATCGATTAGTCTTAAGAATTCTTTTACGTTTCTTCCCAATGGCATATCGTTCACAGATTCGTGGAAGATTTTTCCTTCTTCATCGATTAGGTAAGTTGCTCTGTAAGTAACGTTAGAACCAGTGTAGAATTCATTGCCTTCTTCGTCAAATTCGAAATCCTGATCTACAATTCCAAGAATGTTCGCCAATTGTCTGTGAGTATCGGCAAGAATCGGATAAGTTACACCTTCGATTCCTCCATTATCTTTTGCAGTATTTAACCACGCAAAGTGTACTTCGTTGGTATCGCAAGAAGCTCCGAATACTTTGGTGTTTCTTTTCTCGAATTCAGGCAAAGCCTCTTGGAAAGCATGAAGTTCTGTTGGGCAAACATACGTGAAATCTTTTGGGTACCAAAACAAAATTACTTTTTGTTGATTTTTTGTTGCTTCTTCAAAGATGTTGATTTTCAAATCATCTCCCATTTCGCTCATTGCGTCGATTGCTACGTTTGGGAATTTTTTTCCTACTAGTGACATAATAATTGGTTTTTAAAATTTAATAGTACAAAAATACAAAGTTTTTATCAATTGAAAACTATTTTTCCGATTTATAATATCTATAACAGTTAAAGATTTGGTATGAATTCGAAGCTGGAGAAACCGAAGATGCTATTTATGCCAATGCTGTGGATAGAATGATTCCTTTTGTGATGAATTGTTTTAACAATGGTTTAAGTTGGATAGAAGCAGGAGTAGAGTTCGAGAAGGTGCAAAAAATGCTTCGCCCGAGAATAGAATTGGCTTCAGAAGATATGCTTGACACCTTTGATGTGTTGATTAGAAAGGCTTTTGACGAAGGAAAACTTTTATAGCACTTATTCAATAAATTTCTTTATTTTCTCATCCCGGAGATTAACGATTAATTATTTAAAAATGAATAAAATTCCTAGCGTAGACTTACGCGATTTTCTTTCGGGAGACGAAACAAGAAAACAAAAATTTGTAAACGAAATTGGTAAAGCATACGAAGAAATAGGCTTCGTAGCGCTTAAAGGTCATTTCTTAGACCAAAATTTAGTAGACCAATTGTACGCCGAAATCAAAAACTTCTTTAGCCTTCCTGTAGAAGTAAAATCAAAATACGAAATTCCTGGAATTGGCGGTCAAAGAGGTTATGTAGGTTTCGGAAAAGAAACTGCAAAAGACTTCAAAGCAGCAGATTTAAAAGAGTTTTGGCATTTCGGACAATATTTACCAGAAGGTTCTAAATATTTAGCAGAATATCCAGAAAATGTAGAAGTTGCAGAAGCGCCAGAATTTAACAAAGTAGGAAAAGAAGCCTATAAAATGCTAGAAAAAACTGGAATTTATGTATTGAGAGCTTTAGCATTATATGTAGGTTTAGACGAGTTTTATTTCGATAAATTCGTAGCAGAAGGAAACAGCATTCTTAGACCAATTCACTATCCACCAATTACGGAAGAGCCAAAAGATGCATTAAGAGCAGCAGCTCATGGTGACATCAATTTAATTACCCTTCTAATGGGAGCTCACGGAAAAGGTTTACAAGTGAGAGACCACGAAGGAAATTGGGTAGATGCGATTGCGCAACCAGATGAATTGATGATTAATGTGGGTGATATGCTTTCTAGACATACTAATAATAAACTGAAATCTACGATTCACCAAGTGGTAAATCCAGAGAGAGAATTATGGGGGACTTCTAGATATTCTATTCCGTTTTCATGCATCCAGTAAGCGAAATGCCGTTAAACTGTTTAGAAAACTGTATTGACGAAGACCATCCTAAATTATACGAAGACACGATTGCTGGAGAATTCTTGCACGAAAGATTAGTAGAATTAGGATTGATTAAATAAAATTTAATAAAATCTTAGATTTAAAAAGATGAAGCGTTCGCTTAAAAACGAATTAATTCGTTAAACTTTGCTCACTAAAATAATGAGCAAGTTTTTATTAAACCTTTGCGTTTCAAAAAAATAAATAATAAAATTTAAAAATCGAATCTTTTTTAAGGCTCGATTTTTTCTTTTTTAAAGGCAAAAATCAAATAAATAATTCCGAAAATAATGGTGAGAAAAACCAAGAAAACTTGCCAATCTAATTTCTGTAAAATCACACCGCTGAAACTTCCTAAAGTACTTGCACCAATGTAATAGAGCAGCAAATAAAACGCAATGGTTACCGTTCTTTTTTCTTTTGAAAAATTCCCCACTGATTTACTGCAAACGCTATGCGCTACGAAAAAACTATACGTGAAAACGGCTAATCCTACAATCACAGCTATAGTATTTTGCAGGAAAAAGAAGAGAATTCCTAGAATTCCGACTAAACTCATGGTTTTTAAAACATTTTCAGAATTTTTGAGTTTTCTTTCCCAAAAACTGACATTCATGGAACCAAAAACGCCTGAAATATAAAGCACGTAAACATAAGAAATCCAACTTCTGGAAATATTAAAAGGCGCTTTGACCAAGAAAAAAGCCATGTAATTGTACAAGCTGACAAATGTTCCTAGCAAAAGAAATCCAGTAATGTAATAGGGCAGTAATTTGGGATGCGTGATGAGTTTGAAATTCGGTTCTATTAAAGTTTTAAAAGATTCTTTTTTTGGTTTGAAATTTTGTGATTTTGGAGCGAGTATAAAAAATAAAACAGTAAAAATAAGACACCAAATTCCAATAAATTCTGAAGCAAATTGCCAAGATTTATAATGCGAAACTTGAGAAGAAATCACCCTTCCTACCATTCCGCCTACTGCATTTCCTGCAATGTAAAACCCTGTAATTCTCAATTTTCTGTTTTCTGAAACTTCTTCAGCGATGTAAGCCAAACAAACCGAAGTAGCACCCGAAAGCAAAAAGCCTTTCAAGAAATTGAGCGCAATCAATACGTTGAAATTTTCAGAAAATGAAGAAGTAAAAGCTAAAACAGCCGATGAAAATAAACAATATCCGATGACTTTTTTTCGGCTGTATCGGTCTGCAACGAAAGTGGAAGTAATTAAACCTAGAGCCATTCCCAAAGTCGCCGAAGAAACTGCAAAACTGCTTTTGCCTTTATTGATTTTGAAATATTCTACCAAATCAGGAAGCAACGCTTGATAATAATACAACAATCCAAAACATGACAATCCCGCCAAAAATACTGCAATAGCAATTTGTAAATCACGATTTTTGATGGTGTTTGATTTCATATTAATGTTCATGCAGATTTTAGTAATCATGCATATTATTGGAAAAATTAATCTGCCCAATTCGCTCAATCAGCGAGAGTTTTCAATTTTTCATTGTTAAATTCTCTCCAGTTCGTCTTGAGAAATTTGCGTTTTAAAAAGTCCGTAATTTACGGTAACTTTTCCGTTTTTGTGAATGGTTTCTATGGTTCCCACAGATGTAGAACCTGCAATTCTTACACGTTGACCAACTTTCATCCAAACTGCACGTTCTTTCTTGGTTTTTTCTTCCAATTTTTGGTTGGTTTCTGCAATTTGAACTTGTATGTTTTCTTTTTTCAGTTGTTGTTCTACTTTACGTTTGGTGACTTTCAGTTTCTCAGATTCTGCTTTGTCTGAACCGAGTTTTCGGAATTTTTCCTGTTCCAGAATTTTTACAAAATCTTTCACGATATCTTTTCTGGATTTTCCTTTCAGATAGCTATCAATAAAGGCTTCTATCTTATTCCCGAACTGTAATTTTCGGTGTTCTTCTTCATACAATTTCTGGAAATTATACAGTTTTTGTTGAAGTTGCTCGTTCAGTTTTTGCAGATTTTCGCGTTTATCTTCTACCGATTCTTTTTGCTCGACAAGGTTGGATTTCAGTTTTTCAACCTCAAATTTTTCTTGTTGCAATTTCACGATGGTTTTATCCAGATTTACCACATCTTTTTCTACTTTTTGCCGAGCGTTTTTGATGATAAATCTTGGGATTTTATTTTTCTCTGCCACCTCAAAGGTGAAGGAACTCCCCGCCTGACCGATTTCCAATTTATATAGAGGTTCTAAAGAATTTTCATCGAAGAGCATAGCTGCATTTTCTGCGTGAGGCAATTGTTCTACCACGAGTTTGATATTGGTGTAATGCGTGGTAATAATGGCAAAAGATTTTTTTTCGTAGAAAAATTCCAAAAAACTTTCCGCCAAAGCGCCACCCAACTCTGGGTCTGACCCCGTTCCAAATTCATCTATCAAAAGTAAGGTTTTGGCATCGGCTTTTCTGATGATACCAGACATTTTTTTTAACCTTGAAGAATAGGTGGAAAGATGATTTTCAATGGATTGATTATCCCCAATATCGGTCATTATTTTATCGAAGAAAAACATTTCAGACTTGGGGTGTACGGGAACCAAAATACCACTCTGAATCATCAGTTGAAGTAATCCCACGGTTTTCAGTGTGATGGATTTTCCACCAGCATTAGGCCCAGAGATACAAATAATCCTATTCTGAGGCGTAAGGGTAAGCGTCTGAGGAAATATCTTTTTGTTTTCGGCTGTGTTTCTTAGCCAAAGCAAAGGATGGAAAGCTTCTTTCAGTCGCAAGGTAGGGTGCGGATTAATTTTCGGCAGTACGCCATTGATTTTTTCTGCAAATTTGGCTTTTGCTCTCGTAATATCTAAATCAAAAATATATTTTTGATATTCTTTTAATTCAGGCGCAAAAATGGCAATTTCTGCCGTAAGTTTTCGCAGAATTTTATCCACTTCTTTCTTTTCTTCTTCTTCCGCTTCACGAAGTTTAAAGTAATGTCTAGAAACACTTTCTGGCTGAATATACGTGATAGAGCCTGTTTTAGAAACGCCCAAAACTCTGCCAGGAACACGTTTTTTGAAACCAGATTTTACTGCCAAAACTCTTTGGTCATCAATCACGGTTTCTTTAATTTCATCTAAAAAATCGGTGGAAGAAAGATGAGAAAGCGTTTTGCTAAAATTCTCTTGAATATGTTTTTTGGCGTGCTGAATTTCGGTTCTCAAAGATTTTAAAATAGGAGAAGCTTCAGATTTTACTTCGCCAAAACGATTAAAAACTTTGTCTATTTTATCTACAATTTCCTTCTTGAAATCCAATTGCATCACTTCTTCCAACAAAATAGGGAAAGTCTCGGGAAGTGTGGGGAAAAACTTTTGCAGTCGCCCAATTTGCTCTGTGATGTTTTTTATCTTTCCAAAAGCTTTGTTATCAAGTCGATAGTTTTCTATCAGCATCAGTTTTAGTTCAGTTTCTATATCATCATATTCATCGAAGGGAATAGCGTTAGAACTTTCAAAACTGGTAAGGTATTCTGATGTTTTTTTTAGTGAAAGCGAGGCTTCTTCCATTGGCATTGGACGAAGCTCTGCGATACGCTCCGCCGTTTTGGGCGAGTACGCATAAGGGATGATTTCCTGCAAAAGTTCAGGAAATTCAAGCTCTATTAAATCTTCTTTATGGATATACACAGGGCAAATTTAATCAAATTTTCAGAGGTGTTCAAACTTGCCTATTATTACTATTATCAATTGAAAAACAAATTTCCATATAAGATATAAATTAATTTTATGATTTTTAACACAAATTCAATTTTTGCTGATGAAAATGAAAATGAAAATGTAATTTCTAAATACCTTTGAATAGATTAAAAACCTAAAAGACTTTATTTATGAATACTAAGGTATTATCCATTGGAGCGTGTTTTTTATTTTTTTTCACCGCCAAAGCTCAGAGTGACAGTCTCTTGCTCAATCTTGATTTCAGAACCCGTGCAGAGATGGACAACGGGCAAAAAACCTTGATTCCGAAAGGTAAACAACCTGAAACTTCGGTGTACTCTCGTGCCCGCTTGGGAATAGATTACCATAGAGAGCATTTAGAACTTTATGCCGCTTTGCAAGATGCCAGAGTATGGGGTGAAACAGGTAGTACCAATCAAAGAAGTGGAAGTTTTAATGTTTATGAAGCTTGGGCTAAATATCAGTTTAATGAAAAAGTTGGTGTAAAAATTGGGCGTCAGATTCTTTCGTATGATGACGAAAGGCTTTTTGGAGCTTTAGATTGGCAGATGCAAGGAAGAAGTTTTGATGCGGCTAAGGGTATTTTTATCCTCAATCCGTATTCTAAGCTAGAAACCGTTATTACCTATAATAATGATGATAAAGATGGTGATGATTTAGCAGAAAATGAATTCTATAATGTTTTAGACTCTGGCGAAAGAACCAAATTCTTACAGCTTATTCATTATCAATATAAAAAGGATAAAACCACATTCTCTACAATTGGTCTAAACAGCATCACCCAACATCTCAATGGTAACCATTATGATATGGTAACTTTAGGAGCGAACGCTAAACATTATTGGGAGCATTTTGGTGTTTTTGGTTCGGTGTATTATCAAGTGGGTAAAAATTCTTTGGCACAAAGCAAAAGTGCGTATCAGTTTTCATTAAATGCAGATGTCCTTTTGGGGCAGCATAATATTGTCCTTGGAACAGAATGGCTCTCAGGAACTGATTTTGATGAGGATACTTCTAAAAACCATTCTTTTAGTCCGTTTTATGGCACTAATCATAAGTTCAATGGTTTTATGGATTATTTCTTCGTGGGCAATCATTTTAATAGTGTAGGGCTGAAAGATTTTTATATAAAATCTAATTTCAAATTCAATCCAAAAGCTACATTGAGTGCCAATCTTCACGCTTTTAGCAGCAATGCTGCTATAGGCTATAACGCTAATAATGATAAGCTATCCCAATACCTTGGTACAGAGCTAGACCTTGTTTTTCAGTATAAGGTAGCTTCTTATTTCACATTACAAGTAGGACACTCTCATCTGTTTGATGCTGAGGGAATGCAGTATCTGAAAAACATTCATCAGCCTAAGGATTTACAAACTTGGAGTTGGATAGGATTAAATTTTAATACCCTCACACGATTGAAATAATTGATATATATCGTTGATGATATATATCAGCTGTTTTTATTCTTTTAACGAGATAGTTACAGCTAACTTTGTACCATCAAAAAAAAGAAGGAGTTATGAAAAAAACTCATCACAAAAAATGGAATAGATGGCTTATTCCAAGCTTACTGGGAATCATCTTGGGAATGTTTAGCTATATTTTCTATATTTCTAAAGCTTATTCCTACCTCTCTGATGATCCTAAAGCTTGTGTAAACTGCCACATTATGGCTCCAGAGTATTCTACTTGGTTTCACTCTTCGCACGGTAGGAATACTACTTGTAATGATTGCCACGTACCGCACGATAATGTAGTGAGAAAATATTATTTCAAAGCTATGGATGGTGCCAGACACGCTAGTATGTTTGCCCTTAGGCTAGAGCCTCAAGTTATTAGAATAAGAAAACCTGGAGAGACTGTAGTGCAGGAAAACTGCATCAGATGTCATAGTGACCTCAATAGCGTAGTGGGTACAGGGCAGGTTACCGCTACAATGGCTCATAATGACGAAGGTAAGCTCTGCTGGGAGTGCCATAGAGATGTACCTCACGGTATTGCCAGAGGTCTCAATTCTGCTCCGAATGCTAGAGTTCCTTTAGCTGAAACGCCCGTGCCTGATTGGCTGAATCGATTAACAGAAAAAAAGAACAGTAATTAAAATACCCTCATTGTTATGAAAAAGAAAAATTGGCTGCTAGTTGCAATATTAGGTATAGTTGTATTTGCTTTAGGAATGTTAGCCAATTCCATTATGCAAAGAAGAGCAGAGTCTCAGCATCTTTCAATAGCAAACAACAATCTAAAACCTTTTGAAAGTCGTAATGAGATTTGGGAAGAGTTTTATCCTAGAGAATATCAATCTTGGAAACAAACTTCAGACACCACTTTCCGCTCAAAACATATGAGCAGTGGGATGGTAGATGCTCTCAAAGAGCGTCCAGAGATGGTCATCCTATGGGCTGGGTATCCCTTTGCGAAAGACTATAGCGAGCCTAGAGGACACTACTACTCCATACAAGATGTTACCAATACCCTCAGAACAGGAGCTCCCAACGAAAAAGACCCAGGTCCTCAGCCAGGTACTTGCTGGACTTGTAAGTCTCCAGATGTACCAAGAATGATGAACAAAATGGGGGTAGCAAATTTCTATAAAACCAAATGGTCTGCATTAGGACATGAAGTTACCAACAGTGTTGGTTGCGCCGATTGCCATGACCAAAAAACAATGAATCTTACCATTACCCGCCCTTCATTAGTAGAAGCTTTCCAAAGAAATGGAAAAGACATAAAACAAGCTACACACCAAGAGATGCGTTCTCTAGTATGTGCCCAATGCCACGTAGAATATTATTTCAAAGGAGAAGGCAAATACCTTACTTTTCCTTGGGATAACGGTATGACTGTGGAGCAAATGGAAGCTTATTACGACAATGTAAAACACGTGGACTTTGAACACAAGCTTAGTAAAACTCCTATTTTAAAAGCTCAGCACCCTGATTATGAGATTTTCCAATTGGGTGTTCACGCCCAGAGAGGTGTATCTTGTGCAGACTGCCATATGCCTTACAAGTCCGAAGGTGGAGTAAAATTTACAGACCACCATATTACCAGTCCTTTGGCTAATATGAACAATACCTGCCAAGTTTGTCACAGAGAGTCTGAAGCCGTCTTAGCACAGAATGTTTATGAAAGACAAGATATGGTGATTAACCTAAGAAACCGTTTAGAAAAACAATTGGTAAAAGCTCACTTAAAAGCCAAATTCCTTTGGGACAATGGTGCCAATGCTACAGAAATGAAGCCTGTATTAGATTATATTAGAAAAGCACAATGGCGATGGGATTACATCGCGGCTTCTCACGGAGCTGCTTTCCACGCCCCTTTGGAATCTCAGAGAGTTTTGGCAGATGGTATGTTTAATGCAATGGAAGCAGATAATACAATGAATCTCCTTATCGATAGAAAAAAACTTTCAGGAAAATTCATAATGCCAGATATCAATACTAAAGAAAAAGCTCAAAAATTTATTGGCCTGGATATACCAGCAGAGCGAGCAGCTAAAGCGAAGTTCTTAAAAACTGTAGTTCCAGAATGGATAAAAAAAGCTAAAGCACAAGGAACTTTAGTAATGAATTAAAGAAACAAAATAGTAATCATTTTTTTGGCTGATTGGCTTCTGATAAGCTTTTGAAAGAACTGATCAGCCAATTTTATATTTTAAAATCTTCAGTATGACTTTTGAATCTTCTTTTCACAAACGAAACCATTATCAATGGAGCATCATCTTAATTTTAGCCCTATTGATTATAGGGTTAGTTTTACAGTTCACTGTAGGTTCTATTCCCAAAGCGTGGTTTTCTTTCCCTTACAACATCTATACAGGCTTGAGCTTTGTATTGATTTCTACAGGGCTATTTTGGAAATTCAAAAACCGAGAATTGGTCAATCTTTTGGGAGGAGTTCCCTTTGCTCTGGTGGTCATTATCGTTTTAGGAATTCTCACCATTGGTTTGGGAAGTATCAATCTAGACCATAAAATTCCAGAAATGGCGGCTGAGAAAGGCGTACATCCCGCTGAAATGCCACACGAACACAATCCTTACCTCATTCAGTTGGGATTAAAGAATATTACCGCCACTTGGTATTTTGCTTTTGTATTTTTGGGCTTGCTCATCAATCTTTGGTTTGCAACATTGAAGAGAGCAATTGTATTTCAAGCTAAAAACATCACATTCTTGCTCAATCACTTTGGACTTTGGCTCTGTTTATTTGCTGGAGTTCTAGGGCAAGGAGATGTACAAAAGCTCAAAATGACCTTGCAACAAGACCTCCCAGAGTGGCGTGGTGTAGATGAGCAGGGTAATGTATTGGAGTTGCCCATTGCTTTAGAATTGAAAAAATTCAAGATGGAAATCTATCCTAATAAGCTTTTCCTCATCAACAAAAAAGGGGAAGCCCTGCTCACCAGTAAGCCAGATGGATTTCTACTAGAAAAAGCGGGGACTACCCATCAGTTTCAGCAGTGGAAAGTAACCCTTTTAGAGTATGTGGAAAATGCGGTAATGGTGAGCGATAAGGCGTTTGCTAAAAATCCAATGTGGGGCTCTACCAATGCTGCCAAAATCATAATAGAAGATACCAAAACAGGTAAAAAACGCACTGAATGGATTTCTTGTGGTAACTTTCTGTTTATGCCCCGCGTAGTGAAAATGGATGAAGAACATACGCTGGTAATGGCACCGCCAGAAGCTAAAAAATTTGAATCGGAGTTGCTTTATTATCAGAAAGATTCCAAAGACATTAAGACAGCTTCCATCTTTGTTAATCAACCTTTGGCTCTCAATGGATGGAAAATTTATCAGACCAGTTATGATGAAAAATTGGGAAGATGGTCAGACATCAGCGTGGTAGAATTGGTTTCAGACCCTTGGCTTCCTTTGGTCTATTTAGGAATTTTCATTCTTATGCTTGGAACTATTAGTTTTTTAATCAAAAATAGTAAATCATAATATGTGGCAATACTTTGATATTTTGTGCTATGCAGTAGCGGTTTTAATACTCTTGGCCAACGCTCTGCTATACAGTAAAGCATCTTTTTTACAGAAAATAAGTCTGGTACTATACGCTATCTCTGTGATAGTGATGGGAGTATTCATCACACAATTATGGATTTCATTAGAGAGACCTCCACTCAGAACATTAGCAGAAACGCGGATTTGGTATTCTTTTTTTGTGGCAGCCATCGGATGGGTTTTATATCTTATGTATCGCTACAAATGGATTGTAAGCTATTCTTCCATAATGACTTTGGTCTTCTTGGGAATTACTTTTTTCTATCCTGATACTCAGAATAAAACGCTGATGCCCGCCTTGCATAGTGTATGGTTTATCCCTCACGTAGTGGTCTATATTTTCGCTTATGCAATGTTTGGAATGGCAACGGTATTGGCTGTATTTGGCTTATACAAATCTTACACTCACAAGAATACAGAGGAAGAAGTCACGCTGGTGAACAAGCTCATCAACATAGGATATACCTTTCTTACTTTGGGATTACTCTTCGGAGCTCTTTGGGCTAAAGAAGCTTGGGGACATTATTGGACTTGGGACCCAAAAGAAACTTGGGCATTTATCACTTGGCTAGGCTACCTTATCTACATCCATCTAAGGTATAAGTATAAAAACATCAATGATAGACAAGACTTCATCATTATCATCATTGCTTTTATTTTGCTTCTGATGTGCTGGTTTGGGGTTAATTACCTTCCTACTGCGGCTAATAGCGTGCATACTTATTCTGGATAATATTTTGTGAAACGATAGAAGCTATACACGAGTCATTTTGAGAATAAACAAAATGACTCGTGTTTTTCTGTATAAGTTTTTTAGATATCAATCTATCTGCACAAGGAATATGGTATTCAACTGTGAAGTTGCACGGCAGGTCTTCTCAAAAAGCCCGCCTGATTTTCAAAAAAGCCCGCCTGATTTTTCAGTACAAATATCTTAGGATATTAAACCCTGATTACGAACAGGCTTTAAACGATAAGCAATAAGCTTTGGGGCTGTTCAAAGAAAGATTCCACGAAATGTCTGCCTGAGCAAAGGCTAATGTGAAATATGGGTTTAAATTTTAACGAAATATGGTCTTCATTATAAGACTATACAATTTGAGTTAGCTCTTAGAATCTCATTTTTTCATTGTTTTCTATTCTGTATTATTTAAATTCGCACATCAATTTACTTTTATGACTTGGAAAGAAATTTTAGCCCCGATAAAACAATCCGATGCTTTTACTACCCTTTGGAATAAGGTAAAACAAGAATATGCACAAGGAAAGTGTTTCCCTCCAAAAGAACAGATTTTCCGTGCGTTGGAACTCACGCCCTTTGAAGAGGTAAAGGTGGTTATCATCGGACAAGACCCTTACCACGGAGATTTTCAGGCAAATGGTTTGTGTTTTTCGGTTTCTGATTTGGTAAAAGCGCCACCTTCTCTCAAAAATATTTTTACAGAACTGAAAGACGATTTAGGAATTGAAAAAACCAGTAACGAACTGGATTCTTGGGCGAAACAAGGTGTTTTATTGTTGAACGCTACTTTAACAGTTCGTGCGCATGAACCGAATTCTCACAAAGATTTGGGCTGGGAAAAATTTACAGATTTTATCATCAAAGAAATTTCTGATAAAAAAGAAAATGTGGTTTTTGTTTTGTGGGGCGCATTTGCACAAAAAAAAGTTTCGATCATAGATGAAACGAAGCATTTTATTATTCAGTCGGCGCATCCTTCTCCGTTTTCGGTGTACAGAGGTTTCTATGGAAGCAGACCTTTTTCTAAAATTAATGAATATCTGATTTCTAAAAATAAGAAACCGATAAACTGGTAGTGAATTTTATGATTTACCGTTCTTTTGCGTGAGCGATTGCAGTGGAAATCCTTTTTTTGGGTGGCTGAGCTTGACGAAGCCACCCAAAAAAAGATTGTAACGGAAAGCGCGGTCTTTTTTCGGTTGTTGGCAAAAGTTTTGGCGAAAAAGACACGCCCAAAAAATTATTCTACCTTAATATCTACCACGTATTTTCCTTTCAGTTTTTCAAAGGTTAAGTCTGTAGAATTAGCAGGATAAAAATTAACAAGCGTGTATTTGTGACCATTAAAAACGAAAGAATTTTTAAGGTTTTTTCCAGCATCATCTATCGTAGAAATGATGAATTTTCTAGGTCTAGAATGCACACTCATCACTTCTATTTCTGCAGAAGCATAGCCAGCCCAAACGCAACGAGCGTTCATAGGACATCTGTTGTCTTCGGTCACTTTATTGAAGGTGATGTTTACTTTTTCGTTTTCTAAAAAGATATTCTGTTTTTCGATCAAACGAATGACACCACATTCTGGTTTTTCTGTAGGATAGGTAGAATTTACTTCTTGAGAGCTGGTTACAGGCATTTTCATTTCTGTAGATTTTTGTTGGCAAGTGCATTGAGTTACCAAAAAGGTAGCTGCTGCTAATATTAAGAATTTAGTGTTCATATTTTTAAGAATTGAAGATATTAATAAGTACTACCAAAAACATTGCCAATCCTACCATAAGATTAAAACCTGTTCCGTAGATGAAGCCAATGAAAGCACCTTTTGTAGCTTTGAGTGCTTTTTGTTTGTCGTTTCTGTCATGCAAGAGTTCGCCTAAGAAAACACCTAATAACATACCAATAAGAAAACCAAGTG
Source organism: Cloacibacterium sp. (assembly GCA_046296655.1). Lineage (GTDB taxonomy): Bacteria > Bacteroidota > Bacteroidia > Flavobacteriales > Weeksellaceae > Cloacibacterium. Next base: position 13,987 of record JBKBLE010000026.1, read on the forward strand.
GTGGAAAAAATAAACCTACAATCGTCCCGATGAAACCGCCATATTTTCCGTAATTGCTGCCGCCATATTTCTCGGTGGTTTTGATGGGAATAATGTAATTAAGCACTAATGAAATGACCGTCAATATTCCAAAAATGACAATATACCAAATAGAAAAATCTGGATTTGCGCCGTATTTGTAAAGAATTAATCCTACAAAACTCACCGCTAATCCTGGTAAAACAGGCAAAAAAGTTCCTAGAATTCCTATTCCTATGATGATAAGTGAGACAATGGTAATAATATTTTGCTCCATAAATCCTTAATTAGTTTGGTTAAAAGTAATAAATAAAAGCAAATTCCCAATGATATTTTTTATTTTTGCGTAAATTTAGCTTTATGGGATTATTAAGAAAATGGAGTTTAGAAATTGGTCAGTTTGTAAAAGAAAATTTTACAGAAGAATTGACTTTGCCGGCTACTATTGGATTTAAAATCCTTTTTTTATGCTTGGTTTTTATCGTTATTGATTTTATTTCAGTAATGTTTTGGAAATTCTTTTCTAGGTTTTTGGTCAATATTTTTAAAAGCAAACCCATTCTAAAAGAAGCATATAAACAAAAAGCTTGGCGTTCTATTGGTCATTTTTTCTCTTTGTTTTTTGTTTACCTTATATATGATGAAATTTTTGCGGTTATTCACCCAAAAACACATATTTATGTAGGAAGATTAATCGTTTTCGGGCAAGTGATGGTCATCGCTTTCTTGGCTTATCGTTTCGCCAAAGCTTTAGAAAATTATTACATTCAAAATAAAGATAATTATAGAATAACTGCTATTAAAGCGCTTTCTGAAACCATTAGAATTTTTGGAACTGTTGTTTTTTCATTAATAGGAATTTTTGTAATTTTTGGAATTAGCCTTAATACGGTAATTACCTTTTTAGGAGCAATTACAGCGGTTATTCTATTGGTTTTTCGAGATACCATTTTAGGTTTTGTAACAGGAATTCATGTTTCTACTTCTAAAAATCTTAAAATTGGCGATTGGATTGGAATTCCGAAGTATAATATTGAAGGAAATATTCAAGAAATCAACTTATTGACGACAAAAATTGTCAATTTTGACAAAACTATTTCCACAATTCCTACCTACGATTTGCTTTCTACGGAAATCAGAAATCACCAAGTAATGTACGAAGGTAGTAGCCGAAGAATTAAGCGTTCGATTTATTTTAATATCAAGTCTTTCAAATTTGTGGATGATGAATTTTATGAAAAAGTAAAAGACATTAACCTGATTTCTGAATATCTAGACAGAAAACTTCGCGAAATTGCAGAAAGTAAGAAGAATATTCCACATGCTGAAAGAATTATCAATGGTCAACAGTTAACCAACATCGGACTTTTTAGAAATTATGTATTGAATTATCTCAAAAATAATCCAAAAGTAGATCAAGACGAAATCATTTTGGTTCGTCAGTTAGAAATTTCACCTCAAGGAATGCCTTTAGAAATTTATTGTTTTGCTAATAAAGCAGAATTGGTAGATTACGAAAGAATTCAGGCAGATATTTTTGACCATATTCTTACCGCAGCACAAGAATTTGATCTTGAAATAATGCAAGTGGCAAAAGCGTAAGTCAAAGAGCCAATTAAAAAGTAAAAAGAACCAAGTATTAAATGACCAACAACAGAAAATGACAAAATTATCAGTAAATATCAATAAAATCGCGACCATTAGAAATGCAAGAGGCGCAGAAACTCCTAGTGTAACCGAAGCAGCGATCAAAATTCAGGAATTTGGTGGACAAGGAATTACCATCCATCCAAGACCAGACGAAAGACACATCACCAGAAAAGATGTGTACGATTTGAAACCTTTGGTGTATACAGAATTTAATATTGAAGGGAATCCTCATCGTCCGTTTATTGATATGGTTTTAGAAGTAAAACCAGAGCAAGTTACCTTGGTTCCAGATGCAGATGATGCCATCACTTCTAATGCAGGTTGGGATTGCGAGAAAAATCTAGATTTTTTGAAATCGGTGATTGCGGAATTTAAAAATGCAGGAATTAGAACTTCAATTTTCCTTGATCCAAATCCAGAAATGGTGAAATTTGCTGCAGAAACAGGAACAGACAGAATTGAATTGTACACAGAAGCTTACGCCAGAAATTACGATACCGACAAAGAAGCTGCCATAAAACCTTATTATGAAACTGCTGTAGAAGCTACAAAATACGGTTTAGGTATTAATGCAGGTCATGATTTGAGTTTAGATAATTTGAAATATTTCGCAGATAATATACCGAATTTGTTAGAAGTTTCTATTGGTCATGCTCTCATTTCTGAAGCATTGTATTTAGGTTTAGAAAATACCATTCAAGCTTATTTGAAAAGATTGGCGAAATGGTAATTCAATTGAAAATTGATAATTGAAAATTTTAATCTGCTCAATCAGCAAAAATCAGCGAGAAAAATTGTATTCTAAAAACTGATTTTTCTTTGCGAGCTTTAGAAATAAATAAAAAATTCTGCGCACTTTGCGTTTAAAAATATGCAAATTTTACACTCAAAAATATACGGACAAGAAAAAATCGGAACGCCACTTCTCGTTTTCCACGGACTTTTCGGAATGCTAGACAATTGGGGAAGTTTCGGGAAAGAGTTTGGAGAATTTTTCCCAACTCATTTGATTGATTTAAGAAATCACGGGAAAAGCTTCCATTCAGACGAGATGAATCATCAAGTTTTGGCAGAAGATATTCTGAATTATATGAATTTTCATGGCATCGAAAAAGCCAATCTTCTCGGGCATTCTCTTGGTGGAAAAGCCGTGATGACTTTTGCGATTTCTTATCCTGAAAAAGTTGAAAAACTGATTGTAGCAGACATCGCTCCAAAAGCGTATCCTCCACATCATCAGGGAATTATCAAAGCGCTTCAGTCGGTAAATTTCGATGAGGTAAAATCAAGACAAGACGTGGAAAATGTTTTGGCTCAGTACATTCCAGAAAAATTTGTGATTCAGTTTTTGACTAAAAACTTGTATTGGACGGAAGATAAAAAACTCAATTGGCGTTTTAAC
>JBKBLE010000026.1:17123-36063 GCA_046296655.1 Cloacibacterium sp.
GCGAAACATTGTTTATTGCAGGTGCAAAATCTCATTATATCCTTCCGCAAGATGAATTGCTGATTCGTCAACAATTTCCTAAATATCAATTGATTTCTATTGCGAATGCAGGACACTGGCTTCAAGCCGAAAATCCAAAAGATTTTAATTTTGCGGTCAAATAGTTTCTATCTCAATAATAATTTTAAATTTTATTGAGATAGTTTTGTTTTAAATTAATGTTATTTTTTGATAGAATTCCTTATATTTAATTTTTACTTAATTGTCATACTATCAGTGTTTTAAATTTAATTATACTTTTGATTGATTTATATTTTTTTAATATATCTTTAAATTTCAATTAAGATTATTCTGTTTTCATACTTCTACATTTGCGTCAGTTTAATAAGAAGTTATGAAAAAAATCGTTACTACTATTTTTTTGTGTGCAGGATTGTTTATTTATGCACAAACTGGAACCGTTTCTGGTAATATTAATGATAATTCTAAAATTGCACTTCCAGGTGCTAAAATTACCTTATCTCCAGGAAATATATATACCGTTTCAGATGAATACGGAAATTTTGTTTTCCTAAATGTACCAGCAGGGAAATATACCATGAAGGTTGACTACATTGGTTACGGAAGTAGAGAATACGAATTGGTGGTAGATGCAGAAAAAAACACAAAACAAAACATTGTTTTTGATAAAAAGGAAGTTTTAATAAAAGAAGTAAAATTGACTGGTTTTAACTTGCAAAATCAAGCAAGAGCGTTGAATAAACAAAAAAGTAATGCTAATATTACCAATGTAATTTCGGCCGATCAAATTGGTAAATTTCCTGATTCTAATATAGGAGATGCCCTAAAAAGAGTACCTGGTATAACGATGCAAAATGATCAAGGTGAAGCTAGAGACATCATCATCCGCGGTCTTGCACCGGAGCTAAACTCTGTAACACTGAACGGAAGTAGAATACCTTCTGCAGAAGGAGACAACAGAAAAGTACAAATGGATCTTATCCCTGCAGATATGATCCAACTGGTAGAGGTGAACAAAACCCTTACTTCTGACCAAGATGCTGATGCTATTGGAGGTTCTGTGGATTTAATTACAAGAAGTGCTTCTGCCAAAGAGAGAATATCGCTTTCTACTGCATCTGGGTATAATCCGATTAGAGAAAAAGCACTTTACAATACCAGTTTTGTATACAGCAACCGATTTTTGAATAATAAATTAGGATTGGTTCTTAATGGGTCTTATAATAATAACGATTATGGTTCTGATAATGTAGAAGCGGTATGGGCAAAAGATAAAGCAGGAAATGTATATATTGAAGAAATGGACATCAGAAAATATGATGTAAAAAGAGAAAGAAAAAGTGTAGGAGCAGATTTGGATTTTAAATTTAATGACAAAAACAAAATTCGTTTTTCTGCCATGTATAATTGGAGAGATGACTGGGAAAACAGATATAGATTAAGATACAGTAAAATAGTACCTGTGTATTCTGATGCAGCAAAAACCATTATTTCTGGATTTACTGGTAGAGCAGGTTATCAAACCAAAGGAGGGGTTAATAACAACCTTAATGATAATACAAGATTAGAAAGACAAATTATGCAAAACTATGCTGTAAATGGCGAACACGTTTTGGGGAGTAAATTAGAAATGAATTGGGGCGCATCTTACTCTAAAGCTGAAGAACAAAGACCAGACGAAAGATACATTCATTACCGAGTAAGTGGTGTTTCTTTTGATAAAAATTTTGATTCTCCAGAAGAACCACTTCTAAAACCAACCACTCCAGTTGCGCTTAATAAATTAAAATTACAAGATCTAATAGACCAAAATCGTTTTACTTATGAGGAAGAAATTACAGCTAGATTGAATTTTAGATTACCATTTTCTATTATCGAAGGGCAAAAAGGAAGATTAAGATTTGGAGCTAAAACCAGATTAAAAACCAAAGAAAGAGACAATGATTTCTTCTCTTACAAACCTACAGGTTCTAACATGAATACAATGAACCAAACTGACTTGGTTTTTTGGGGAGGAGAAAAATTTAATCCGAATTCTAAGTACATTCCAGGATATTTTGTATCTAATCAATATTTAGGAAATTTAGACTTACATAATCCTTCATTATTTAAGAAAAGCGAAATGCCTTCAGAATTTCTTTTTGAAAATTACTCAGCAGACGAAAAAATCTATGCAGGTTATGTAAGATGGGATCAAAATTTCACAGATCAACTATCTATGATTGCCGGGATAAGAGTAGAGAATACCCATACCAATTATACTGGAAACGTGGTAGAATACGAAGAAAAACTAACAGCAACCAGAGAAATAAAAAATGATTATACCAACTTTTTACCAAACTTAGCCTTCAAGTATTCCCCTACAACCAATATTGTTGTTAGAGCGGCTTATTCTACGGCATTGGCTAGACCTAGTTATTACAAATTATCCCCTTTCGTTGGTATTATTCCAGATGACAGATACATTACTGCTGGGAATCCAGATTTGAAATCAACATTTGCTCATAACTTTGATCTCATGGGAGAATATTATTTCAAATCAGTAGGTTTACTTTCGGTAGGCGGATTTTATAAAAAAATCAATGATTTTATCTACGATTATAGAGACCAAAATTTTACCTACGACAAATTCTCAGAATTGTTTCCAGACTTACCAAATTCATTAGTCCCAGGTCAAAATTACACCCTTCTATTTCCTAAAAACGGAGAAAGTGTAAATGTATATGGTTTTGAAGTTGCACTACAAAGACAACTAGATTTCTTACCTGGTTTTTTAAAGAATTTTGGAGTATATGTTAACTATACTTACACCAAATCTGAAGCCAAAGGAATTTACAATGCAGATGGAGATTTAAGAAAAGGTCTTATGTTGCCAGGGACAGCACCACGTATGTTTAATTCTTCACTTTCTTGGGAAAACAAAAGATTTTCTGCCAGAATATCGCTTAATCATACTGCAGCTTATCTAGATGAGTTAGGAGGAGATGATTTTGAAGATAGATATTATGACAAACAAACTTTTTTAGATGCAAATGCTTCTTATTCTATTAATGATTGGTTAAGATTCTTTGTTGAAGCCAATAATTTAACCAACCAACCGTTAAGATATTACCAAGGGGTATCTGCTAGAACTATGCAAATGGAATATTACAAACCAAGGTTTACAGCTGGTTTAAAGTTTGATTTTTAATTTATTAATTTATTTATTTATCTATGAAAATTTTAAAGAATATAGCCTATTTATCATTAGTAATCATTTTAGCTAGTTGTTCATCAGTTGGCTCAGGATTAAATAATGACAAGTTAAAACCTATATATATTACTGAAAAAGTAAATTTTGACACCGATGATCCTGCCATTTGGATTCACCCAACAGACGCCTCCAAAAGCATCATCATAGGAACAGATAAAGACACTAATGGCGGCCTTTTTGCCTTTGACCTCACCGGTAAAATTGTGAATAAAGTACCAAATCTAAAGCGCCCAAACAATGTAGATGTGCGCTACGGATTTGTTTTAAATGGTCAAAATATTGATATTGCCGCTCTTACCGAAAGAGAAACCAACAAGGTGAAACTATATAGTCTTCCAGAATTAAAAGAAGTAGGAGAATTTAGTGTTTTTGACGGCGAACAGCAAAGAAGTCCAATGGGAATTTCTCTGTATAAAAATCCTGAAACCCAAGAAATATATGCCATAGTTAGTAGAAAAACTGGTCCATCAGGAAGCTATCTTTGGCAATATAAATTGGTAGAAAAAGAAGGGAAAATTACTGGAGAATTGGTAAGAAAATTCGGAAATTTCTATGGAGGTAAAGAAATAGAGAGTATTGCTGTAGATGATGCTTTAGGATATATTTATTATTCTGATGAAGGTTTTGCGGTACATCAATACTATGCTGACCCTAATAAAGGAAATGATGAACTTTTGCTTTTCGGAAAGGGAGATTTCAAAGAAGATATAGAAGGAATTTCTATCTATCCCACTTCAGAAAAGACTGGCTATATTTTGGTTTCTAATCAGCAAGCCAATACGTTTAATGTTTATTTAAGGGAAAACCCTGCAAAAGGAAGGATAGCCGAAATACCAGTTTCTACCTTAGAAAGTGATGGTTCAGATGCTAGTGCGGTCAATTTCAATGCACAATTTCCAAAGGGAATTTTTGTAGCAATGTCCAATGGCAAGGTCTTCCATATCTATGATTGGAGAGACCTAGAAGCTAAAATTAATTCTACAAAATAATTACATTTTTACTTTTTATTGCCTCGTTTCATTCATTTTGAAACGAGGTTTTTTATATTTTAACATGAAACTCAATAAACTTTTTCTAACTTTTGTAATAGAAGTTTTTTGTGCAATTTTTTTGTTAATAATTGACTTTCATGTAATTGAAGATTTAATAATTCCAGATATCTGCGCATTTCATTATGGTAAACAAACCTCAATGTTATTTGATTTATTCTATGGGTTTCCTGCTGCAGAAGCAGGTCATCCTTTTCCATCGGTTTTTCATTTCTTTTTTACAATTTTTATTGGGGGAACTTTTGGGTTTTTTCTATCAAAAATAATTTTAAAAAAAATGATGAAACAATATTTTAGACTAATATTCCAAGCTGTTTTTTATGTACATTAATTGTAAACGCAATTTTAATTTTCTTTTTTTTATAACAGTTTATGATAGATTTAATGGAAGAAAAAGCCTTAATCCAAAAGAATTTTTATTTTCGGGAGTTATCTTGTTGGTTTTAACAATAATCAATATTCTTTACTATAAAAACAAAAATTTTAATTCTAAATAATTAACCGTATTTTTGTAAAAATTACTCATTACTTATTACTCATTGCTTATGATTTTGGTTACAGGCGCTACAGGAATTCTCGGAAGAGTAATCGTTTTAGAATTGCTAAAACGTGGCAAAACAGTACGCGCTACAAAAAGAAAATCCAGCAATCTGCAGGAGGTTAGAAAATCATTTCAATTTTATACAGAAACTCCTAATGAATATTTTGATTCCATAGAATGGATAGAAGTAGATTTCGAGGATATCCATTCGCTACAAAACGCCTTAAATGGAGTAGAAGAGGTTTATCATTGCGCCGCTAAAGTGAGTTTTCATCCTAAAGATGAAAAAAAAATGTATCAAACAAATATTGAAGGCACCAAACAACTTCTGTTTGCTTGTCAAAATTCTTCGGTGAAGAAATTCCTTTTTGTAAGTTCTATCGCGGTTTTAGATGGATTGAATGAAAACGGAGAATTAGACGAAAGTTCTGATTTTAATCCGAAAATCGACCATTCTGCGTATGCTATTTCTAAACATTTTTCTGAAATGGAAGTTTGGCGTGCTTCAGCAGAAGGTTTAAATGTAGCGATTGTAAATCCAGGCTTAATCATCGGAAGCGGAAATTGGAACGAAAGCAGTGGAACTTTGTTCAAGGAATTAGGCGAAAATACTTTCACTTTTTCGGGCGGAACTTCGTACGTAGATGTTCGAGATGTGGCTCAGATTTCAATTGAATTGATGGAAAAAAATATTTTTGGAGAAAAATTTATCTTAATTTCTGAAAATAAAAAATACCAAGACGTTGCCAATTTTATCAAACAAAAACTAGGAAAACCAACCACCAAAATTATTCCGAATGGTTTATTAAAAGTTGGCGTTTTCTTGAATGCGATTTTAGGTTGGCTTATTTCTCCACTGAAAATGGCGAATAAAGTAAACGTACAATCGGTTACCGAATTCAATAAAATATCAAATAGAAAAATAAAAGAGAAGCTCAATTACGAATTCATTCCTTTGGAAGAAAGTTTAGCTTTTCATTTAGAAAATTATAAAAAAGACAGAAGTTTTAATAAATAAAAATTCCCCTTCTTTGAAGGGGTGGCGAAATTTTCAAAGAAAATTTTGACGGGGTAGTTAAAAAATCTTTGCGTTTTAAAAAAAATATGGAAAATCAATTTTTAGGAAATAAAAATTTCAATATATCAAATCAAGTTGTTTCTGCAACTTGTCCATCCAACATTGCCTTAATCAAATATTGGGGGAAATATGCCAACCAAATTCCTGCAAATCCTAGTATTTCTTATACTTTAAATCATTGCAATACCCAAACTTCAATGGAGTTTTTTGCTGATGAACCTTTTTCTGTGCAAACTTTTTTGGCAGGAAATGAAGAAGTGAAATTTGCAGAAAAAATCGAAAAATATTTCAAAAATATTGAACAATATTTACCTTGGATTCTCAAAGGAAAATACATCATCAAAACCGAAAATACATTTCCGCACAGTTCAGGAATTGCCAGTTCAGCTTCTGGTTTTGGAGCGATTGCAAGTTGTTTGATGAGCTTAGATGAGATTTTCTCCACTGACAACCATCAACCATCAACCATCAACCAAAAAGCTTCTTTTTTAGCAAGACTAGGTTCTGGGAGTGCTTGCAGAAGTTTGTATAGCGGTCTTGTAGTTTGGGGGAAAACGGATGAAGTAGAAGGAAGTTCTGATTTATACGCGGTAAAATATCCCGATTCGGAAATTCACCCAATTTTTAAAAATTTCAATGATTGGGTTTTGCTCATTCACGAAGGTGAAAAATCGGTAAGTTCTACGGTTGGCCACGGTTTAATGAACACCAATCCTTATGCAGAAAGACGTTTCCAAGAAGCGAGAGAGAATTTTGTTCCTCTGAAAGAAATTCTGAAAACGGGTAATCTTGAGAAATTTATCACACTCGTAGAACACGAAGCATTAACGCTTCATGCGATGATGATGATGAGCGAACCTGCTTTCATTCTAATGAAAACAGGAACGTTGGAAGTCATCAATAAACTCTGGAATTTCCGTAAAGAAACAGGTCATCCATTATTTTTTACGCTAGATGCAGGAGCAAATGTTCACTTGCTTTTCCCAGAAAATGAAAGTTCTAAAGCGATCCAAAATTTTATAGAAACGGAGTTGTTACAACACACACAAAAGGGTGGAGTAGTAAAAGATGTGATGAGGTTTTAATTTGTTGGAAGAATGATGCTGGAAGCTGGAAGTTTTTTAAAGAAATCTTAATTTCTAAATGAAGAATAGCCCACTTTTATTTGTTTTGATTTTTATACTTATTTTAAGTTTAATTTTTTCTCTTGCTTCATGGTCAGAATTTTATGAAGTGGGAATTTTAAAAAATGTAGAAAATTATCCTTTTGGAGCAGAAGGTCCCGTTGCAGGATTGTGGCAATATGAAAGTGCCAAAAATTATACTATTTATAATTTAGTTTTGGGAATTTTATGGACATTTGTTTCTGTTTTGAGTTTAATTTCTATTTTTAATAAGAATCTAAAATATTCAAAATCATTGATAATATTTGCTTTTATTGTTTATGTTTTTGGAAGAATTCTTGAAAATTTATAGACCATAAAAATCCATTTCTTACCTTACATCAATTCATTCGCTTCTCAGAAATGGTAATTTTGAAGAAAATTTAGAAAATGAAAAAATTCGAAATAGGAGTTGGAATGTTTGGCGATTTGGCTTTTGATAAAGAAACCAGAAAATTTGCCGATCCTCAACAAAAATTACAGGAAATTTTAGCGGAAATAAAATGGGCAGATGAGTTAGGAATTGATGTATTTGCTTTGGGCGAACATCACCGACCTGATTATGTAGTTTCTTCCCCAGAAATGGTGCTTTCTGCAGCTGCTTCTATTACTAAAAATATCAAGTTAATGAGCGCTGTTACGGTGTTAAGTTCAGCAGAACCTGTAAAAGTGTATCAAGATTTTTCTACTTTGGATTTAATTTCTGGTGGAAGAGCCGAAATTGGCGTCGGTAGAGGAAGTTTTATAGAATCTTTTCCGCTTTTTGGTTATGATTTAGATGATTATCACGAACTTTTTGAAGAAAAATTAGATTTATTACTCAAAATAAATACTCAAGAAAACGTAACTTGGAAGGGCAAGCTTCGTGCTCCTATGGAAAATCAAACGGTTTATCCTAGAGCAACGAACAACGGAAAATTACCAGTTTGGATTGCAGTTGGCGGAACTCCAGAATCGGTTTTGAGAGCTGCTAGATTAGGTTTGCCATTAATCGTAGCAATTATTGGTGGTTTGCCAAGACAGTTTAAACCTTTGATTGATTTTTACAAAAAAGAATATCTGAGACATGGTCATAATCCAGAAGAAATGCAAATCGGAATTCACTCTCACACTTTAGTCAGCGAAAATCCTGAGGTAATTGATGGATATTTTGAAAACTATGCGGCTCAAATGAACAGAATTGGCAGTTCTAGAGGTTGGTCTGCTTATACTAAAATGCAATATGATGGCGGCAGAAGCAAAGAAGGCGCTCTATTTATTGGAAATTCTGATGAAGTAGCGGAGAAAATCAATATGGTGAAAGAAATGTTTGGCTTAACCAGATATATCGCTCACATGGATGTTGGCGCACCTAATCACGAGGTGATGATGAAAAGTATAGAATTATTCGGAACGAAAGTTGCTGAAAAAGTAAGATAAATTTAAAGTCATGAAAATACATCATATTGCCATTATCTGTTCTGATTATCAGGTTTCTAAGAATTTTTATACTGAAGTTTTAGGACTGAATATCATCAGAGAAATTTACCGAGAAGAAAGAAAATCTTATAAGCTAGATTTGGCGATTGGTGATGATTATGTCATTGAATTATTTTCTTTTCCAAATCCACCGAAAAGACCTTCCAGACCAGAAAGTTGTGGTTTGAGACATTTGGCTTTTGCAGTAGAAAATGTTGAAGAAAAACGAACAGAACTATTGCAAAAAGGAATCGATTGTGAAGAAATCAGAATAGATGAATTTACCGATAAAAAATTCTTTTTCATCGCAGATCCAGATGATTTGCCTATAGAATTTTACGAAATGTAACTTTTCAAAATCTCAAAAGACTTATTTATTGAATTTTTAAGAAATTTTTGTGATTTATGAACAAATATTTCTGAAACGCAAAGTTTTATTTTAACAGCAATCAAACAAAGAAAGCAAAGTTTTTTCGATTTGCGAATTTAAGCGTAAGCTTCAAGCGAATTATTTCGCTTCTTTGCTTCCTTAAAATAGATTTAAATTTTTATCTTCTTTGCGTTTATATAAAAATAATATGTAATATTTTTTGACATGAAAAAAATCTTCTTTCTCCTGATTTCCAGTTTTTCTTTTGCTCAAAATACATCAGAAAAAGAAATCATAAAACCTATTGAAACCCTTTTCAATGCAATGAAATCTGCAGATTCTCTTGGAGTGAAAAACGCTTTTTCTGGTTCTGCAATTATGCAGACTTTTGGGAAAAATCAAGAAATAAGAACGGATAAAGTAGAAGATTTTGCCAAACAAGTTGGCGCATCTCAAGCTGGTGATTTAGACGAAAGATTCACCATTTCTAAAATTTTGGTTGATGGAAATATGGCTTCGGTTTGGGTTCCGTATCAGTTTTATTATAAAGGTAATTTTTCGCATTGCGGGGTCAATAGTTTTCAACTCGCGAAAATCAATAAGGAATGGAAAATTCAATATATCATTGATACTCGAAGAAAAAAATGTGATTAGATTTCATCTTCTGTAGCGACTTCCTCTCGGTTGTCGCTTTTTTCTTTTTTGCCTTCTTCAATCAGTTGGTTTACTTCGTGAATCTCGCCATCTTCTAAAGTTTTAATTTCCTCTTTTTGTTCATTATTTTCTCGGTCAATAAAAAAACTGAATCCCAATGGAAAATGGTCTGAACCAATGCTAGGATAAGTGAAAATTTCTTTCACAAAAATCTCTTTGCTGTGATACAATAAATCAAGCGGAACTCTGAAAAACCAATGTTTGGCATGAAAAGTTGCGAAAATTCCTCTTCCAATTCTCGCATCTATGAGTTCGCTGGTTTTTCTAAATAATTGCGAAGAATATGCCCAAGCTACATTATTGAAATCTCCCGAAACCAAAACGGGAATTTTATGACTTTTCACTTTTTTGGCAATGCTTAATAAATCGCCATCTCTTTCCTTAGACGTTTTTTCTTCAGTAGGACTTGGTGGAGGAGGATGAACACCAAAAAATACAAATTCATATCCATCTTTGGTTTTTAATTTTGCTTCAATACTTGGCAAATCATCGGCAACAAAATAATGCGTTTTTACTTCTAGAATTTCCAATTTTGAGTAAAAATGCATTCCGTAAGTGTTTTCTAAAGTCACTTTTTCAGAAAATGGATAATCTTTTTCTACTACTCGCATTGCTTTTTCCCAATCCGAGTTACTCTCCATCGTAATGAAAAAATCGGGTTGTTCTTTGGTAATTAAATCAATTAATTTTTGAAATTGAGTATTGAATTGATAAACATTTACAGCAATTCCTCTTACCAATTCTGAAGCGTGTTTTGGTCTGCGATGGTCTTTGTTTTTATAAAATTTAGAAAATCGAATAAGGGTAAAAACGTGATAAATGATAAACCCTAATTGAAAAATTTGTAAAACAAAAAGTAAGGTTTCTCCTTTTGCCCAAAACCAAGAAATCCCAAAAACAATGACTTGTAAAATGGTGATTTGAAGCATCAAAAATTCAGGTACTCTAAAAATCCAATGCTGGTTTTTACTGAACGGTAAAACGCTCAATATCAAAAGAAAGATTGAGAGAAAACAGAGAAGTTCTATCATTTGCCTTTAAAGTTTATGCTAAATTATTCATTTTCCGTATTTTTACGCAGTAAATCTGAAAATCTAATAAAATAAAAAGTAAATTATGAAAATTGGAATTCTTGGTGGAGGCCAACTCGGAAGAATGTTCATTCAAAATGCATTAAACTACGACGATGAATTTCACGTTTTAGACCCCAACTCTGATTGTTCTTGCGCGTATATTTCACATTTTTCTCAAGGAAATTTTAATAATTATGAAGATGTTTTGGCTTTCGGTCAAGATAAAGATGTGATTTCCATAGAAATAGAACATGTGAATGTAGATGCACTTTTCGAATTGGAAAAACAAGGCAAAAAAGTGATTCCCAATGCGGAAATCATCAAAACCATCCAACAAAAAATTCTACAAAAAGAGTTTTATAAAAAACACAACATTCCAAGTCCTGATTTCGAAATTTTTGACGGAACTTCAGACGAAATCAAAATCAAATTTCCTTTCGTTCAAAAACTAAATACTGGTGGTTACGATGGAAAAGGAGTTCAAATCATCAAAAATGCCGAAGACTTAAAAAACCTTTGGACAGAAGATTCGGTTTTAGAGAATTTGGTGGATATAGACAAAGAACTTTCCATTATCATTGCCAAAAACGAAAACGGAGAAACCAAAACCTTTCCCGTAACAGAAATGATTGCCGATGAAAAACTTAACCTTTTAGATTTCAATATTTGTCCTGCCGATATTTCAAAAGATGTTCAATCTCAAATTGATGCCATTGCCGAAAAATTCATCAAAGCGGCAAATTCTGCAGGGCTTTTTGCCATCGAATTATTCCTTGATAAAAACGGAAAAGTTTGGGTAAATGAAACAGCGCCAAGATTACACAATTCTGGTCATCAAACGCAAGAAGGAAACGCAAATTCTCAGTTTGAGCAATTTTATAGAACTTTGAAAAATCTTCCTTTAGCAGATACAGATGCTTTTGGATTTTCAGGAATGCTGAATTTGGTTGGTGAACAAAATTACAGCGGAAAAGTAAAATATGAAGGTTTAGAGGAGGTTTTAAAACTTCCAAAAACTTACGTTCATCTCTACGGAAAAACAGAAACCAAACCGGGTAGAAAAATGGGACACATCAACGTTTTAGCCGATTCTAGAGAAGAATTACTAGAAAAGCTGAATCATATTAAAACTTTGGTAAGAGTAATTTCGGTATAAATTGTTGTATTTTTATAAAAATTTATAATCTAAAATCTAAAATTTTTAAAAATGGTAGGAATAATTATGGGCAGCCAAAGCGATTTGCCAATTATGCAACAAGCAGCTGATTTTCTTAAATCTCTCGAAATTCCTTATGAATTAACTGTGGTTTCGGCACACAGAACGCCAGAACGAATGTTCGATTATGCTAAATCTGCCAAAAACAGAGGCGTAAAAGTCATTATTGCAGGAGCAGGAGGAGCCGCACATTTGCCAGGAATGGTGGCGAGTTGCACTACTTTGCCGGTGATTGGTGTGCCTATTTTGTCGTCTAATTCTATTGATGGTTGGGATTCTGTTTTGTCTATTTTGCAAATGCCTTCAGGAATTCCTGTGGCGACAGTTGCTTTGAATGGCGCTACCAATGCTGGGATTTTGGCTGCTAAAATTTTAGGAAGTTCAGACGAAGAAATTTCTACAAAATTAGAAATTTATCAATTGAGCCTAAAAGAAAAAGTGCTTTCTACCATCGAAGAAATCAAAAAAGAACACCCGAATTCTTACGATTAACCCGTAATTGCGAGGAGTTTTATGAAATAAAACGACGAAGCAATCTGTTTTCGTCAGTCTGAGCGAAGTTGAAGACAGGAGCAAGACGTTTTCGTTTCTTTTCACTTTCAGTCCTGCTTTCGCAACTCGCTTTTTTGTTTTTTTAGATTCTTCGACTCCGCTCAGAATGACAAAAAAACAAAAAGAGCTCAAACAAATTGCTCAATCAGGGCTAGGATTTAACTATTCTTTTTATATTAGAATTTTACCATAAAGTTTGTCATTTCGTAGGAATCTAAATATAAATTTCAGTGAATGTTTGTAGAGATTCCTAAAGAATTACAATGAGAGTATTAAAAAAAATCTGTGCAAATCTGCGAAATCTGCGAGAAACTAATTTATTTTTTTAACGAATTACAAATAAGCTGCTAAAAATCTGTGTAAATCTGTGTAATCTGCGGGAAATAAATATTTTTAATCTGTGAGAAACAAATTATTTCAACCACAAAACAGCCGCTTCAAATTCTCTTCTCCAATACATTTCATTGTGTTTTCCGTCTTCGTCTATTTTTAGGAAAATTTTTTTAGATTTTACGTTTTTAGATTTCAGATTTTCGATGACGCGTTTAGTTTGCGCTTCCATGTCTTCATCTTCGTGTTTTCCTTGAACAAAATAATATTTCTGATGCTTTAAATTGACTTTAGAATGGGTAATAAATGCATTCAAATCTTCAGCATTAAACCAAAAAGCAGAAGAAAAAGCCAACACTTTCCCGAAAGTTTCAGGATATTTCACCGCGGCATAAACAGAAATCAGCGCTCCGAGTGAACTTCCACCAATCGTGGTGTGTTTTTTACAAGATTTTGTTCTGTAATTTTTATCAATGTAAGGCTTCAGCGTTTCCACGATAAATTTCACATAGTTTTCGCCATTTCCGCCGCCGTATTTTGCATTTTTGAAAGGAGAGAGTTCTTCAATTCGTTTTTCGCCACCGTTATCTATTCCTACTACAATTACAGATTTTCCGGTTTTATAAAAAATTTTGTTCAGCGTTTCGTCTACCTGCCATTCACCAGCGTAAGAAGTAGCATCGTCAAATAGATTTTGGGCATCCTGAAGATACATCACTTCATATTTTTTGCGAGAAGTTTCGTAATCTTTAGGCAAATAAATCCAAATTCTTCGTGTGGTTTTAAGTTGAGGAACGTCAAAATTTTCAGAAATAATCTTCACATTTTCTGTCGCCGTGCTTTTCTTTTCTTGACTCCATAAAAAAGTACAAGTGAGGATAAACAGAAAGCGAAAGAAATTTTTCATGACGAATTATTTTAATATGCCTCGGATTTTATTGGCGTTTTTGATGAGTTCTTCCAGAAGTTCAAAATTCTCTTTTTCTAGAGCAGATTTGAATTTTCTGAGCTGTGTAATGTGTTCATTCAGAACATCTAACACATTTTCTTTGTTTTGTTTGAAAATAGGAACCCACATTTCTGGATGCGATTTTGCCAAACGAACCGTACTCGAAAAACCAGAACTCGCCAATTGGAAAATGGTATCTTCTTCTCGTTCTTTTTCTAAAACCGTATTTGCTAAAGCGTAAGAAGTGATGTGTGAAATGTGAGAAATGTATGCAGTATGAACGTCATGAGCATCTGCATTCATGTAAATTAGGTGCATTTCTAGATTTTTGGCGATATTTTCTACCAATGCTAATGCATCTTGCTCAGAATCTTCACGGTCGCAAATTACAGCAGCTCTTCCTGCAAAACTTTCTTTCTGTGCGGCTTTCGGTCCAGAATTTTCGGTTCCCCACATTGGGTGAAATGCTACAAATCTTTTTCGGTTCGGGTGATTTTTAATGGCTTCTACAATTCCAGATTTGGTAGAACCGGTATCCATTACCGTTTGTTTATCGGTGATTAAATCTAGAACTTGTGGCAAGATTTTAACCGTAGCATCTACTGGAATAGCGGTAATGATAAGGTCTGCGTTTTTAATACCGTTTTCAAAATCTTCGAAACGGTCTATAATTCCTAATTCTTGAGCTTCTTGAAGGTGAATTTCTGATTTGTCAATTCCTATAAATTCTGCTCCGAAATTTTTTTCGCGGAGTTTTAAGGCGATAGAACCACCAATTAAACCTACACCAATAATCGCAATCTTCATTTTGAAATTAATTTTTAGAGTTCTTTTTCCTTTTGTTTGATTTGGTTAGAAATATTCAGAATATTAATAAAATTGGGAATCAACGTAGCTACTGCTACTGCTATAAAGGTAGCAAAAGATTTTCCGTTGTAATACATCATGCTGAGTACAATAATCCAAAGAATAACCAATCCTAAAAAGATTCCTAAGAAAACTTTTTGTAGTTTTTTTAATTGGGGAACACTCAGATCTGTGTATTTTTTCTTTTACATATTTTGTTATTTTAGCTTTTTAAGACTGATGAAATGGGCATTTTCTTTGCATTTTTCAAAAGTAATTTCATACTTAGGATTTCCTTCTGGCGCTGTAAGTAAATAACTTGGACAAGGTTTTTTCTGTGCATCGCTCTTATCAAAGTTAATTTCTCCTTTGGTAATAATGCTGTCTTTCAGAAATTTTTCGTCTATTTTAAAGGTTTTCATTTCTGCTTGAAAAGCTTCAGAATAGGTGAAATCTTTCGATAAAGTTTCGGCAATTACCCTAGAATTGGGAAGATAACCGCTACAACTTACCCCTTTTTTGTTCAAAATAAAGAATACAATTAGTAATCCTGGAATTAACCCGATGAAAAAGAATTTCAGTTTTCTCATTGAATATGATGTAAAAAGTAAGTTGAAAATTTAAAAAATTAAAAGGTTGATGTCGTGATAAGTAAGGTCGAATTTGTCGCAAATCACTTTTTTGGTATGTCTGCCTTTGTACATGTAAAGCGATTGTTTCATTTCGTTTCTTTTCAAAAGCATATTTTCGAAACCACCTTCTTCATCATAATTTAGGAGATAACTTAGGAAGAAATTAGAAATAGCTTTCGTAGTGGTTCTAGGCATTCTAGAAGATAAATTCGGTAATCCACAGTGAAGAATTTCGTGTTTAATGATAACAGGATTTTCGTGAGTGGTTACTTCTGTAGTTTCTATACAACCGCCGTAATCTATGGTCAAATCTATAATTACAGAGCCTTTTTTCATGGCTTTTACCATGTCTTCTGTAACTATATAAGGCATGTTAAGTCTTGGTAAAGCACCTATCACTACATCAGCTCTTCTCAATGCTTTTTTTAATTCTTTCGGGTCTATAATTGATGTAGGAACTCTACTGTCTATAAGTGTATGTAATCTTCTTAATTTAGATAAAGAATTGTCAAAAACTCTTACACTTGCCCCTAAACCGATGGCTGCTTTTGTCGCAAATTCACCTACGATTCCAGCTCCTAATACTACTACTTCTGTAGGACGAACTCCGGTAATTCCACCGAGCATTAAACCATTGGATTTTGCCAATAATTCTGATGCGTACAAAATGGAAATTCCACCTGCGATTTCGCCAATGAGTCTGATAAGTGACAACTGGCGGTATTCATCCATAATGAATTCAAAAGCGATGGCATTAACCTTTTTTTCTGCTAATTTTTTAAAATAATCTTTGTCTCTTAAGTTAATTTGAAGTGCAGAAACCAAATAAGCATTTGGTTTTAAAAATTCCATTTCTTCTTCCGTTGGTGGATTGATTTTAAGAACCAAATCTTGTCCGTACACTTCTGCTTGACTGGTTGTAATCTGAGCTCCTGCTTCAGAAAACTGTAAATCGGTGAAAAAAGAACCTTCACCAGCGCCAGCTTCTAAAATAATATCATGACCATGTTCTACCAAAACTTGTACTGCATCTGGCGTAATACACAGTCTTTTTTCGTGTAAACAGGTTTCTTTTGGGATACCAATACTAAATTTTTTTCCTTTTTTTAAAACCTCTAATTTTTCCTCTTTAGGAATGAGCTGTTCTTCAGTAAAAGGTGTAAATATGGTAGAACTCATTGTTTTAAATTTTAATCTACAAAGATAGCGAAAAATGGGATACGTAAAACCTTAGAAATCATGGATTCTTTCTAAGAAAAATTTTAGTGGAAAACAATTTCTCTATAATCACCATGATTGGTAATTGTCATTTCATGATGAGGTAAATCTGCCAATTCTTCTTCATAGATTTCTGGCCATTCTATAATGCAGAGAAAAGCATTGTCTATATATTCTTCAATCCCAAAATCATAGGCTTCTTCTATTTTTTTGAGTCGATAAAGGTCAAAGTGAAAAACTTTTCCTTTTGGTGAATGGTATTCATTTACAATAGCGTAAGTTGGCGAAGAAACTTCGTCTGTGCTTCCTAAACTTTTCATCAAAAACTGAGAAAATGTGGTTTTACCAGCGCCTAAGTTTCCTTTAAGCAAAAGAATATTGTGTTGCAAATTGGGCAAAATTTCATCTACTACTTTTTGCCAATCTTCTATTTTTTCTATTTGGAATGTTTGAGACATGTTTTTTTGAAAATTTTTTCAAAAATACGGAATTGTTATGGTGTAAAAAAGCGGAAAAAATCTACAGATTTTTTCCGCTCCATGCAAATGTAAATAAACTATGAAAAAACTACTTAGGTTCTAAAATACTGATAGGTATAATGATTTCTTCTAGTGAAATTCCGCCATGTTGATAAGTGTCTTTGTAATAATTCACAAAGTGGTTGTAATTTTTGGGATAAGCCAAAAAGATGTTGTTTTTCGCAAAAATATACTTGCTGCTGAGATTTCCTTTGGGTAAAAACAATTTCTCTGGATTCGTAATTGCCCAAACATCTTTTTCGTCATAAGTAAGAGATTTTCCTGTTTTATAACGAATGTTGGTGCTGGTTTCTCTATCGCCAACTACTTGCGAAGGTTTTTTTACATAAACCATTCCGTGGTCGGTAGTAATCACCAATTTGAAACCTTGTTCCGCAGCGAGTTTGATGATTTTTAAAATTGAAGAATTTTCAAACCAATTTACAGTAAGACTTCTGAAAGTTTTATCATCTCTAATCAATTGGTCTACAATATGATTATCCGTTTTGGCATGCGAAAGAATATCGATGAAATTATAGACAATCACCAATAAATCATTGTTTTTGTGTTGGTTAAAATCATCTAAAATCTTGCGCTCAAAATCTGCATTCAGAACTTTCAAATATTTCATGGACTTGTTTTGTAGTCCAATTCTTTTCATTTGGTCTTCTAAAAATTCACGTTCATGCTCGTTTTTATTGCCTTCTTCATTGTCATTAAACCATTTATCTGGAAAACGTTTTTCGATTTCCGAAGGCATTAAACCTGCAAAAAATGAATTTCTGGCGTATTGAGTAGCAGTAGGTAAAATACTGAAATAATAATCTTCTGAAACCTTGTTGTAAAACCTTGCGAAAAGCGGTTCTATCACTTTCCATTGGTCATATCTCAAATTATCTACCATCAGAAGTAAAACTTTGTCTTTCTCTAAAACGGGTTTTACTTTTTCCTTAAAAGCAGTGTGAGACATAATCGGTTTTTCGTTGCTGTGAAGCCATTCTTCATAATTTTTTTCTATAAATTTAGAAAACTGAATGTTGGCTTCTTCTTTTTGAGATTGTAGTAAATCTGCAAACTCATTGTCAAAAACTTTATCGAATTTGATTTCCCAATTCAAGATTTTCTTATAATATTCTGCCCATTCTTGGTAAGTATTTACATAGCTGAGTTCCATCGAAAGGTTACGAAAACCTTGTTGGTATTCTAACTTGGTTTTTTGCTCTACCAAATCGTCTTCTTGAAGATTTTTTTTCAGTGAAAGCAAAACCTGATTAGGGTTTACAGGTTTTAGAATGTAATCAGAAATCTGCGAACCGATGGCTTGTTCCATGATGTGTTCTTCTTCGTTTTTGGTTACCATCACGATTTTTATAGAAGAATCTAAATCCTTAAGCATCGGAATAGCTTCCAGACCAGAAATTCCGGGCATGTTTTCGTCTAAAAGTGCCAGTTGAAATTTTTCGTTTTCTATTAATTCTAGAGCTTCGTTTACGTTGTTAACTGGCGTTACGTTATAGCCTTTGTTTTCTAGAAAAACGATATGTGGTTTGAGTAAATCTACTTCATCATCTATCCAAATTATTTTTGACATAAATTATTTTTTAGGTTAAGATATAGGTTGAGGTAGAGGTAGAGAAGTTCTGACTTCTGACTTCTAACTTCCGACTCTAAATTTTCTCTCCCAAAAATACGCCAAAATTGTCTTAAATATTGTATAAAATAATTGGAATATGGTTAAAAATCTGTTAAACTGAAAATGAGTCTTGAGTATACTAATAAAGCTGAGGTTCTTTTATCCCTTGAGAAATTAAAACTGTTTTATTCATTTCAAATGTGCTTTTGTCCTTTTATTTAAGTATTTTTTTATGAAAACAGTCTTTCAAAGCATCAATAACTCGATTTTAAGCACCCCAAATTTTATGATTTTGACCGTTAACTAAAAAATAAACCTCTCTAAAA
>JBKBLE010000027.1:0-33277 GCA_046296655.1 Cloacibacterium sp.
TCTATAGAAAATTCTGCTTAAAGCCTATCTATATGTGCATAAAATATATCTGTTTTTTTATTTAGGACAGTATTGACCGTCAGTCATTTGTTCTGTTTTAATCACTCCTACATAAGTGTGGTGTCCTAAAATATCACCTAATTTACTGTTGTTTTCAGGTTTTAATAAATCATCTACTGTTCCAGAAGGTAATTTATCAAAAGCAGCATTTACAGGTGCAAAAACAGTAAATGGACCTGCATTACTGAGTGAAGTAGTGAGTCCAGCTGCTTCTACTGCGGTAACGAGGGTAGAAAGATCTTTATTTCCTGCCGCTAATTTTACAATGGTAGGAGCAGAATCTTCGTCTACTACAGCTTCTTGACCACCAGCTACAGCTTCTGTAGAGGTAGAGGTTTCAGTGGTAGCCTCGGTTTTGTTGCAAGAGATAAGTCCTAGAGCAACACAAGAAAGGATTAGAAATGTCTTTTTCATATTTTTATAAATTTTTATATAAAATTACAAGCAAACCCAGTCATGCTTTTATGATTGTAATCATAAAATAATGACTTGAAAACGTGAGATTTGTCAGAGAATTGAAAAAAGAGCTCAATTGATATTTAAAAAAAATCTTCCCAAAGAGGGAAGATTTACAAAAAAAACACAAATGATGAAAATTATAAATCTTTCTTATTAAATTTGATATAAGAGAGCAGAAAAGGGACTGCAATCCAAATAAAGAGAATCACCATAGAAATTCCCATTCCTCCACCTGAACCAAAAATATCTTTAAAAACTGCTCCAGAATAGCCGAGCATCGCTGAAATATTGAGTTGCAAGAGCACGAAAATTCGAGCAAGACCAATAGGGTTTATCGCTGCCAATGTCGCCATGATTCCTTCAATGGGATAATCCGAAAATTGAAACATGAGAACCAATAAAATGCCGTCATAAATAATAGCGAAAAACAACCATACAAAAATCGAAATGCCTATTCCTTTCGCTCGGTCTCTGCTTCCAATCGAAGACAACATAGCAAATGCCGTGAAAATAACCGAAAGCAATACTCCAATGATAATAAGCGAAAACCCTGTTTCTATAGAAGAATAAAGCAAAATAGGAACACCACAACCAAGCAAATACGCCAAAATCAATGCTGAGGAAAGCCCGATAAAAATATTCAACCAAATTTTACCTCTTGCAATGGGTTGACTGAGCAATAATTCTATAAACTGACTGCTGTTATACACGTAAATCGTAGAAAAAATAATGCTTACGAGTGGAACCACCAATAAAACAATATTGAGCAAACTCAACGTAGCTTTGGTATAATTGCTATCTAATCCCAATACTGACCATGAAATAACAAAGAGGAGCAGGGTATACAACAAGACTATTTTATTTTTTAAAATGTCGAAAAAGATGAATTTTGCGATATTGTTCATGACTTCATTTCCTTTAAAATACTGATGATACTTTCTGAGATTTTCTCGGTTTTTCTTTCGGTCATTAATTGTTCTACAGATTGGTGAACAATGACTTTTCCTTCATTCATAAAAACAATTTCACTCAAAATATCATCCAATTCACTCAAAAGGTGAGAGGTGATAATGATAAGTTTTCCTTTGTTTTTCTCCTTGATGATTTTATTTTTTAAAATTTCAGAAGCAAGAGGGTCCAAACCTGCCGTAGGTTCATCCAAAATTATAATCCCAGGATTGAATAAAAAAGCCAAAACGGCACTTACTTTTTGGGTAGTTCCCCCAGAAAGGGTTCCCATTTTTTTGTCAAAAATACTCTTCAGTTCGAAAGCTTCCAGAAGTTCGGTGTCCAATTCGTTTTCAGAGACTTTTCGGGTATCTTTAATCATCTGAATGGTTTGCGCGATGGTCATATTTTCAGGATATCGACCAATTTGAGGCATGTAACCAATATTTTTTCGGTAGAGATAATGTTCTTTTACACTTTCATTATTGACCAAAATATCGCCATCTTCTACTACATTTAATCCGAGAATACATTTAATAAGGGTAGTTTTTCCGCAACCATTGGGACCAATGAGCGCTACAGAATGCCCATCATTAAAGCGAATATTCACCTGATTAAGCGCAGTGAACTTATTGAATTTTTTGGTTAAATTTTTTATTTCAATCATAACTTTTTATAAAAATAATTTTTAAAATCACAAAACGGTGCATCAATTCACCATTCATCCTTCATCACATCATCACATCACCTCATCATCACATCACCTCATCATCACATCACCACATCATCACATCATCCCATCATCCAACTTCCAGCATGCTAAAAATCTGCGAGAAACTCATCACCACATCATCACATCATCACATCACCTCATTCGCTTTCATCTTCGGTTTCTCATCCACAAAATTCTCAGGAGTAAGACTTGGAATTAAGCGTTCGGAACGGTTTAATATCTCCACAAAAAAGGCTCGGTACAACAACATAATCATAGGGTTTTGCTCAGAAAGAACGGAGTATAAACTCAAGGGATGAAAAGGAACATCGCCAATTTGGTCTTTGTCCAGATCATAACCTTCGTATTTGTCCCAGTGATTATTTTTGAAAATATTCATCACAAGACTTCCATTCGTGCTCACATCGAAAGTATTGTTTTCGAAATTGTTTTTCATGAGACGGTTTTCCATGCAATTGGCATTGAGTTTTATGCCCCAACCGTTATTAGAAAACTGATTGTTGTAAAGGTCAACTTTAGAAGCGCCATCCATAAAAATGGCAGCGGTGTTGTTATTGAAAATATTGTTTTTGATTTTACTGAAGGTAAGGTCTTTTAGCAAAAGTCCATAAACGCCATCTCCCCAGTTATCGAGGAATTTATTTTTGTACATGCCTACATTTCGGCTGTACATTACAGCAACTCCAGCGTCATTATTCTTAAAAATATTTCCGGTGTAGACATTGTTATGAGCGAACATAAAGTGCAACCCATAACGTTTATTTTTTTCGGAAATATTTCTAAAAACAAAGGTGTTGTTGGCTTTTTCTAAGTAAATGCCGTCTTTGTGACCAGAAATGTAATTGTTTTTGATCCAGATTTCTGCACTGGACCAAACGTGAATCCCATCACCGATTAATTCTTGAGATTTCCCTCTATTAGTGGTGATTTTATTGTTTTGAATCAAACATTGGTAACCTCTCTGAATGGTAATCCCGAAGTAATTGTTCTCGAAAATATTATTTTTAATGGTGGAAAAATGACTGTCATACAATCGAACAGCTCCTATGTTTTTCACTTCATCTTCCCCAGAATTGATGATTTTAAAACCTTGCAAAAGAATTTTATTGGCTCTTAGAGAAACAATTTCGTACTTCATTTGTCCGTCCAAAACAGGTCTACCGATTCCAATCAGGGCAATAGATTTTTGGATGTTGATGTTTCCTTCTTTGTAATGACCTTTTTGCACCAAGATCGTATCGCCATTTTGAGCTTGAGCAAGGGCAGAGTTAATGGTTTTATAAGCCTGATTTTTCCCCACTATCAGCGTTTTCGCTGAATGATAAACAAAATTCAGGAGAAAGAAAAATGATAATATTTTGGATAAATTTTTCAAAATGTTTCAAAAAAATAGGCTTTGCTAAAAATACTAAAATGAACTATTGGTATTGATTTTTTTTAAACGCAAAGCAATATAATATCAATATTATTATTATAGTGAGCAAAGTTTACGAATAAATTCGTTTAAAGCGTTCGCTTTATCAATTCGCTAGCGAATACCAACTTTGCTTGCTTAATGTTTTTATATTTTTAATAAAAAACTTTGCGTTTCAATAACATAAAAATTAATCATTTTTATAATGAATTACAATAGAAAATAATGTTTCTCACAAAGCCTAAAAGCTATAAGTTAAAGTGAAATTTATTGTTCTAGGAAGCTCGCTCCTAATTTTTGAGCTTCTTCTTGGGCTTTGGTTTTGTCGATAAATGCAGCTACATTACCATTCATAGGGCTTTTTATGGCACCACCTGTGATTAGGGTTGCTTTTTCTAGTGGGAACAATTCATTGGTAATAAAATCTGGCACATACAATTTGGCTTGCCCTACCTGCTCTGCGTTTTCGGTGGCATAACTTTGCATACATTTTAGGTCATCGAATTTATAGATTCTGCCTTTTTCTGTAATAAGTTCTGTGGCGAATTTAGGATCTTCTATTCCCATTTTGCAAAGTTCACACTGGTCTTTCCCGAAATTTATTTTTTCTGGACCTTTCGGTGAACAAGAAAAAAATATACCTAAAGAGATGATTCCTAGAATGTTAAATAAATTTTTCATTTTATATTACTTTTTAGATGATTTTATTTCTAAATAAGACAAAACAACAAGGATAATTCCTACACCAAACATAATCCAGCCTCCTATATCAGGATAAGAATACGCACCGAAATTCAGAAGTTGTTTAAACCCGATTAAAGGAGGTTGATAAGACATTCCAGGTACTACAATAGCAGCGTTAGGATCCAGATTGTGACCGTAATCGTACTCCCAAAGATAGAAATCTACCATGAAAGCTACTCCAAATATAAGAAATAAAGCCGCAAAGAAATAAAGCCATTTCTTATTATTGAGAAATACGGTGAGAAATGCCAAAGCGGCAAAAAATCCTAACGCATAAGGTAAAATTTTAAATTCCCAAAAATCTTCCTGATGTATTTCTTTCATCCCGATGTAATGGTTCAGTCCATTGATAATTTCGATGTCTCCGGTAATTTTACTTGCCCAGAGATACATGGCTAAACCTTCAGGATATTGCGGTGCTTCTAGATAAATGGCCCATAAAGGAACGAAGATGCTGATGATTAATCCAATTCCGCTTGTAATAAGCAAAATTTTAGAGAGTTTGGATAATGAATTATTTTTCATTGTTTTTAGATTGTAATAAGAAGTTCTTATAGAGTGTAACTTTTGTTACAGAAGTAAAAAAGGGCAGTAGAAACTGCCCTTTTAGAGATTTATTTTGTTACTGCTGTTTTCACAGGGCTTTTAGCGTTATCCGCTTTATTATTGAGGCTGTAAGTAAGAGGAACATTGCTTCCTGCTGGAGAAACTCTTACGTATCCTTGCATTTCTTGGTGTAATGCAGAACAGAAGTCTGTACAATACATTGGGTACATTCCTGGTTTTTTAGGAACCCATTTTAGAGTACAAGTTTCACCTGGCATAATCAATATTTCTGCATTTTGATTGCCTTTGATAGCAAAACCGTGTGGTACATCCCAGTCTTGTTCTAAGTTGGTCACGTGGAAGTACACTTCGTCACCTACTTTGATACCTTCAATATTATCTGGAGCAAAGTGAGAGCGGATGGAAGTCATATAAACGTGAACCTTATTACCTTGGCGCACTACTTTACTGTCTGCTTCACCTTTGGTTGCATAAGGGTGTTTGTTGTCTGCAATATTGAAGAACTTCACTTGCTGGTCTTTGATAAGAGAAGCGGGAACAGCTTGTGCATAGTGTGGCTCACCAAAAGTAGGGAAGTCTAATAAGAGTTTCATCTTATCTCCACTAATGTCATACAACTGTGCAGATTGGGCTAATTCTGGACCTGTTGGTAAGAATCTGTCTTTTGTAATTTTATTGTAAGCAACGAGATATTTACCATAAGGTTTTTTAGTATCACCACCTACTACCATTAAGTGACCTACAGAGTAGAAAGTTGGTTGTCTGTCAAGAACTTTTAATGTTTTGATGTCCCATTTCACCACTTCTGAAGATACAAACATAGAAGTATAAGCGTTACCTTTTTCGTCAAATTCTGTGTGTAATGGCCCTAAACCTGGTTTTTGAACTTCACCGTGTAGTGTGGCTTCATACTTCAAGATTGGGATTCCATCATATTCACCTGCAAATTCTTTGTTTTCAATCGCTTTAAGCATTTTGCTAAAGCTGTGTACAGGAATAAGAGCTGCTAATTTACCAGAACCTACAATGTATTCACCAGTTGGATCTACGTCACAACCGTGAGGGGATTTAGGAGTTGGCATGAAATAGCAAATATCTTTTAATTCATTAGCAGAAAGTACAGTCACTTCTTGCTCCATTTTAGAGGTAGCAGTTTGAGTTTTTTCATCAAATTTATTGTGAGCATACTGCGTTTTTACTTTTCTACCTTTACCAGCTTTTAGATATTCTTCAGCTTTTTTCCAGTTTACCGCCATGATAAAGTCTTTATCATTTTGTGAAGCATTAACTTCTAATAAAGTATTCGCTTTTTCTGAATTATAGCAAGAGAAGAAGAACCAACCGTGAGATTTTCCTTTACCAGCGCGAGAAAGGTCAAAGTTTACACCCGGAGCTTCAATTTGGAATGATAAATTCATATCGCCAGTTTCTTTATTAACTCCGATGAAAGAAATCACTCCTTTGAAGTTTTCTTTGAAAGAATTAATAGGAACGTCACCATTTGCATCATCTGTAGGAACAGCAAAACGAGTACCTGCCACTACATATTCTGTATTTTCGGTAAGAAATGGAGAAGAGTGGTTACCAGCAGAGTTCGGCAATTCTATAATTTCCTCAGTTCTGAAGGTTTTAAGGTTTACTCTTGCCACACGTGGAGTGTTATTCGCATTCGCAAAAATCCATCTTCCGTCTTGTTCACCATTCGTTTGAGATAATGCTAAGTGGTGTTGGTCATCCCAAGGAATAAAACCGTGTGAAGTTTCTAACATAGGCTTAGTTTCTTCACTGTAACCATACCCATTTTCTGGATTTACAGAGAAAATAGGAACTACTTTCAATAATCTACCGCTCGGCAAACCATAAACGCTCATTTGTCCGTTAAAACCACCACTCACGAAATTGTATACCTCATCATATTTTCCTGGTGCTACATATACTTTTTCTGCGGCGTCACCACTTACTGCGGTTTCTGTACCTTTAGGTTTACAACTGCCTAAAAATGCTAATGAAGCAAAGGCCGAAATACCAAATAACTTAATGATTTTCATATATTTATTTTTATAGTTTATCTAAATTATTTTGCACCGTCGATTTCTCTCATGTACTCTAGAATTTGTCTTGCTTCAGTTTCATTAAGCCCTTGGTTTGGCATTCTCACTAAACAAATCTCTAATTGTTTTTGTAATTCTGGGTCTACATCAATCATAGGATCTGGATTGGTAATGAAGTTCATAATCCAGTGCGGGGTTCGTCTTTCGGTAATTCCTTTCCAGCCTGGTCCAACCAGTCTTTCATCTGTAGTCTTGTGGCAGGACTTACATTTTACCTCTGATACTTTCTTCCCTTTAGCAGCCATAGCAGCGTCAAATTTGCTCACATCTACGTTGCTTTCGTCATATTTACCTAAACCTCTTTTCGGATCGTATTGTCCTGATTCAGATGATGCACTAGTTTCCGTAGTAGTAGCAGATGTTTCTGTAGATGAGGTAGATGCAGAAGCGTCTGCAGGCTTGTCATTACCACAAGAAACCATCGCGAAAGCCATCATAGGAAGAATTAGAAATTTCAAATTTTTCATATATATTTTTATTTTAATATTAATTTGATAACAAATTTAACGTTATTTAACACTTGGGATTTATGACTTGAATCATAAAATAAACATGACAATTATTAGCAAATTTGCACCTGTAAAACAGAAGAGCATTTTTGTGATTATTTTTTTAAATAATGACGGCTCATATAGTGGACTCATTTCTTTTAAAAAAACAGTATTGAATCAATATGAAAAATAACTGGATAATCTTAGCAATGTTCGCTTTTTTGATTTCTTGTAACAAAGAAGCTGATGCTACACAGAACACTTCAATGATAAGTGATAAAAATTCTAAAGAAGTTTCTTTAAAACAAGAGCCAAAAACCCTGACCAATGATAAAGGAGAAACCATAGTGGTAACGTATTTTGCCGAAGGAATCGACCTTGCGATGACCCTTAAAAAGAATGATGAAGAAGAACATAAATTGGTGGCAAAAGGAACAAATCCTAAAGGCGAACCTATTTTTACAGACGGTTTTTATGCTTGGGAACTGTCTGATGATGGAATTTCAGGAAGACTCACAGACAAGCAAGGAAATGTAAGTGTTTTCAAATAAATAGCTTTATTACGTTGTTTAAAAAATCCTCAAATTGATTTCAATTTGAGGATTTTGTTTTTGTTATAGAATGCGACATTGACTTCATGTTTTATTTTTTTAATGACTATTTTCTAAAAAAAAAGGAGTTGTGCAACAGGCACCTATCTTATGTGCAGCCTTCTTATCATTCATGTTTTGGCTCGTTTAAGTCAAAATAATTTCCTTTTGTTTTGTCAAGTATTTCTGCAATGAGTTTAAAGTTTTGGTCTGTCGGTTTTAGATTTACATACTTATCAACAATAGTTCTGTGTTTGTAAATAATAAAAGTGTTTTCAACATTCGGATTGATGTTGTTCAGGTTTGCTTCGCTTTCTGTGTCTGCGAATGAAGGAACAAAAGTTAATGCAATTTTTTGAAGATTTAATTCTGTTCCAATTTTCTCTAATTCCGTTTGTCGTTTCTGTTTGTTATAATTCTTTGAGTTCCCGTAAACAAAGTATGCTTTAAGGTATTTTTCTCTTGATACGCTTTCGTTGTCTAATTGTTTAAGCCATTTTTTAATTTCATCCCAATCTGGATTGTCGCCAACGAAATATACAATTCCGTGATAACGTCCATATTTGCAAACTGGGCAAGTTCTTGTTCCTTTGTCTGGTCCAAAGGCGTGAAATGGTATAAATGAAGGTTGGTCTTCGCCAATTTGTAAGCCCGACTGTATGTCTGTTTTATTTTTTGTTGGATAGTTAGGAATATTCAACCCTAAAACAATATTATGTTCTGCAATTTGAGTGTTACCGTCTAAAACAATTCTTAGTATTTCTGTTCCTGCTCTGTCAATTTTACCATACTTTTTCTTATGTTTTAAATAAAATGGGTCATCATCAAAATAAAGGTCAGCATAATATTCGTTTTGGATGTCCGGTTCTTTTATCGATAAGTGAATGTGTTGCGGAATATTATCATTCGGATAAGCTGCCGGTCTTGAAGTTTTAATAGTGTAATTTCCATCCTTGTCAGACTTTACCCAACCTCGCAGTTTGCCGTGTTCCTTTGCTTGTTTAAGTGTTTCGTTATTTGATGAATACAAACCTTTATCATCAGTATGCCAATAATAGATGATGACATCAGATGCAGGTGTTTTTCCGTCCAGTTGAAAAACTTTACCTGTCAATATGAGTTTTTGCTTGCCCTCTGTCCAACCAACACTTATGTGTTCAGTTGAAATTTTTTCGGGCATTCCTACATACATTAATTCACAACCTTCGCAACCACCACCAACAATTTTATTATCAATTTTTTGAACATTCTTGTTATCATTGCTTTGTCCGTTACAACTAAGAAACAAACTAAAGAAAAAAGATAATTTTAAAATCTTTGTAATTTTCATCATATAAATTTTTCGCAAAATTCAATCTAAAAATCTCAATCTAAAAATCAAATGTTGTGAAAGGAGTTTATTTTATGGCAAGATGATGCTCAAAAATTTCCTTAAACTTTTTTGCATAATTACGACTAACTCTCAAAGAAGTGCTATCTGAAAGCGTAATATCATAATCGCCATTTTTTCGGGATTGTAATGAAGAAATTTTTGTAACATTTACGATATGCGATTTATGAATGCGAACAAATAAT
This sequence comes from Cloacibacterium sp., assembly GCA_046296655.1. Classification (GTDB taxonomy): domain Bacteria; phylum Bacteroidota; class Bacteroidia; order Flavobacteriales; family Weeksellaceae; genus Cloacibacterium. Next base: position 9,693 of record JBKBLE010000027.1, read on the forward strand.
TGAGCATTTAACTTTTTTTCCAATGATTTTAAAGTTTCAGAATGTAAATATTTCTTCTGATTATGGAAAATGTTTACATATGGTGAGTTTGCGGAAAAATAAAAAATATCTTCAACATTAATAATTACTTTTCTAGTGTTATCTAAAACAATGATTGCAGAAATATAGTTTTGTATTTCCGGTTCAATATTTTTTTCAGGATTGAAATTGTTGAAATTCCGTTGTATTTTGAAAATGGAGTAAGACAACAAGATGAACGCATAGATAATTAAAGTTTTAATTAAATAAGCGGACAATCCAAACCTAAATGTCTGTAAATATTCAAATGTGTGATAATAATAAATTTTTGAAAAAAGCCAAACTAAAAAAGGATAGTTTAAAGAATGAATTAACACGACAATTGTAAAGAACATAAAATGCTTTACAAAACCATAAGTTCTTTTTAGGAATTTTAAAAATAATTGAACTAAAGGCACAAACAATAACCAGTATGAACTGAAAATTAAGGCTTCCGAAAAGTAAAACGAATAATTTTGAGATTTTGCGGTAAAGAAATCAACACCAATGTTTATCACAATAAAGATTGAAACAAAAAAAAGTAAAACATATTTTATCTTACGTTCAATATTTAATGTTTGATATGTGAATTTTGTTGTCAATCTCTCTATTTATGCGGTTTTTTATTAGGTTGCACATAACGATTCGGCGGATTTGCGAAGTCCCGAGAAGGAAGTTTGCTTCCGTTCTTGGGATTTTGCAAATTCAGAGTGCAAGTTGCTTCAATCAAATATACAAAAACTTTTACAAATATTATACTTTCAAAGCATCAATAACTCAATTTTAAAAACACATTGCTGCGCAAAGTCTCCAGACTTTGAGTTCCGATGTTCCTCAGAGCCCTCAAAAACGCCATCATTTCACCTGCTCTCCGTGAACTTTGTGATAGAAAAAAGTCTGTTTAAATAACAATTTCCATCTCGCTTCAGAGATAATGAATTTCGCCAACTTAGCTCACTTAAAAAGCAATTCATTAATAAAAACCTTTGCGTTTAAAAATACCTCAATCTCAAAAATCTCTCATGTCTTTCAAACTAACCTTCTCAAATTTTCAGCAGCTTTTAATATAGTTTCTGTCCTTTTACTGAAGCAGAATCTAATCATTCCCGTGTTTCTTTGGTCTTGGTAAAACGAACAAAGCGGTATCGTGGCAACTTGGTATTCTTTCGTGAGCCAAATGCAGAATTCCTTATCAGGTAAGTCAGAAATGTTCTCATAACTGGCAATCTGGAAATAACTTCCCTCTGATTTTTCCTTAAAAGTAAAAGGCAAATCTTTAAATTGAGCCAAAAAGAAATCTCTTTTTTCCTGCAAATACTGTTGATTTTTTTCAGGATTAAAAACCTCTAAATATTTCGCCAAAGCATATTGAGCAGGAGTATTCACACTAAAACTGATGTACTGATGCACTTTTCTAAAAGCTTTGGTCAGTTCTTCACAAGCCAAAATATACCCAACTTTCCAACCCGTGAGATGAAACATTTTCCCAAAAGAAAAGATGGCAAAACTCCTATGTCTAAGTTCCGCATGATGAAAAATACTGTAAAATTCAGCGGTATCAAAGGTAATCAAATCATACACTTCATCTGAGATAACGATAATCTCGGTGTCTTTGATGAGTTGATAGAGTTTTTCAAAGTCTTCTTTTCTCCAAATTTTTCCCGTAGGATTATGCGGGGAATTGATGAGGATAGCTTTGGTTTTTTCAGTAATTGCTGCTTTTATTTTCTCAAAATCGGGTAAAAAATCTTCATTCAAAGAAACCAAAACAGGCTTTGCCCCATTCATTTCAATCGATGGAATGTAGCTATCATAAGCAGGTTCCAGCACTATCACTTCATCGCCAATTTCTAAAATCGCAGAAAGCGCGGTATAAATTCCATAACTTGCTCCTGGTGTAATCGTTATTTCAGAAGAAGAAAAATCTATCGGATTTTTTCTGGCATGATTAAACGTGATGAGATTTTCTATCAACGCAGGAAAACCAAAACTAGGAGCGTATTGATTAAAATTTTTATTCGTTCCTTCCGCAAGAAACTTCTTCAAAGCTTGATCGATGTCATCATCAGGAAAACCTTGAGACAGATTCACAGCTTCAAATTGTTGGGCAAGTGCCGTCATTTCAGAAAAAATGGTGATTTCGGCTCCGTGATGTTTTATGGGTAATTTCATTTTGATAGTTTATCCAAAAATAATCTTTTTTCCCTTTGAAAAACCTCCTTTTTTACCAAAATCTCCATCAAATAAATCCCTCATCTTAACTCACGACTCACAACTTACGCATTCACGACTTTACACCGTATTCCACACCATCAACCCATTTTCAAATTACCACATTTTCAAATTACCGAACCCCTCGCCATTTTAACAAGTCTCAGATATGGAAGAGTAATATCAAATAGTAGGTTATAGTATAGTTGTAGTATAGTTGAAGTATAGCAAAGGTACTGATGAAGAATGTAAATCTTATATCTTCTTCATCTCAAAAGAAGGGGAGAATCTATTATCAAATCACTAAGAAATACAGAAAAACAAAGATTAGTCTTAGCTTTTGTAAGGGTTTTAGACATTTATTTCCTAAAAAAAACTATTTTTACTTCATTAAAAATGATAAAAAAATGAAATTGACAAGAATTTTTGTTCTAATAGTAGCCTCACTGGTATTGTACAGTTGTGCTTCTAATAATCTGTCGTACGAAGGAAAAGCTTTTAAAAGCGCCTATGAATCCATCAAGGCAGATGAACTGAAGAAAAACCTCATGGTCATTGCTTCAGACGAGATGGAAGGCAGACAAACCGGCTCTGAAGGTCAAAAAAAAGCAGGCGTTTACATGATAGATTACTATAAAAACTTAGGCGTTTCTTATCCAAAAGCATTGGGGAGTTATTATCAAAAAGTTCCAAAAGAAGCTTTAAAAAGCAGAAGAGGTGAGCTTCCTGACTCAGAAAACATACTAGCATTTATAGAAGGAACAGAAAAACCAGAAGAAATCATTGTGATTTCTGCACATTATGACCACGTTGGAACCAATAATGGAGTAGTGTACAATGGTGCAGATGACAACGGAAGTGGAACAGTTGCGGTAATGGAAATCGCAGAAGCATTCCAACAAGCCAAGAAAGCAGGAAAAGGTCCGAAACGTTCTATTCTTTTCTTACATGTAACTGGTGAAGAACACGGTTTATTGGGTTCTAAATATTATTCCGAGAATCCAGTATTTGATTTAAAAAACACTGTGGCAAACCTAAATATCGACATGATTGGTAGAAGTGATAAAGAAAACGAAGGCAAAAACTATGTCTACGTTATCGGTTCTGATATGCTTTCTACTGAGTTGAAAAAAATAAATGTGGCAGCTAATAAAGCCACTCAAAATCTAGAACTTAACTATAAATATGATGATCCTAATGAGCCAATGAGATTATACTACAGAAGTGACCATTATAACTTTGCAAAACATGGTATTCCTGTAGCATTCTTCTTTGATGGCATCCACGAAGATTATCATCAACCAACAGATGATCCTGAGAAAATAGATTATCCTTTACTTCAAAAAAGAGCACAATTGGTTTTTGCTACCGCTTGGGAACTAGCCAATCGCAAAGAGAGAATTGTAGTAGATAAAAAGTAGTTATAGAATTGTAGAATGGGAGAGTGATAGAATTGTAGAGGTAATTTTTAAAAGAATTTTTATTTTCTATAATTCCCCAATTCTACCATTCTCCCACTCAAAAAGTAGCCTCAACAGGAATCGAACCTGTATCTAAAGTTTAGGAAACTTCTATTCTATCCATTGAACTATGAGGCCAAATTTGGAATTTCAAAAATATGAAAATTTTATCCAAAAAAATATTGATTTTTATCAATAGAAACGGGCTTTAGTCCGTTTTGTGGTTTTAATTTCATTTGGCTTTAGCCGAAATTTAAAGAAGACAAAAATAAAAGAACCCACTCTTTAGAAGCAGGTTCAGTAGATAAAAACATCTCATTTTTTAGTTAAAAGCCAAAAGAAAAGGGAAGCCGACGATGCTTCCCTTAAATTTTTATCTCAAATTTAATGATGATTTCTAGTGAATTGGATACAGAAAAATGCATAACTTTTATTTTTCTGATTTAAAATTACAAATTATTCTAAATCAGTATATTAACGGAATGTTAATATTCACATGTTCTGCACATTTTTTTTGTTTATAAATATTGCTGTGCAAATTCTAATGCTCTTTTTTCGGTATAAAAAGCATTGTCTTGTCCCATAAATCCTACATGTCCACCAAAGTCAGGAATCTCTAAATGTAAAAAAGAATTGGCTAATGCTTCTTCTTTAGGAAAGCAACTTTCAGAAAGAAAACTATCGTTTTTAGCATTGATAAGAAGTGTCGGAATTTTAATATTCTTTAAAAACTGCTTGGAACTGCATTTTTCATAATAATCAAAAGCGTCTGTAAAACCATTAACTTTTGATGTGTAAACATCATCAAATTCCTTTAAATTTTTAATATTTTTAATTTCTGCTGCAGACAAAAATTCTGGAAATCTTTTGCATTTCAGGAGTGTTTTCTTTTTTAAGGTTTTCAAGAAATTGTTAGCATACAAACGATTTCTCTTGGAAGTCAATTTGTACATAGAACCTTTTAAATCTATGGGCGTAGAAATGGCAATAACTGCTTTTATTTTATCAGAAATGTTTCTGTTTTCACCAGCGTATTTCAAACACAAATTTCCACCAAGACTAAACCCTTTCAGAATGATTTTTTCATAGTTTTTAGAAAGCACCTTTTCTATCACTTCATGCACATCATCGGTTCTTCCAGAATGATAAGAATAATGTACTCTATTGCTTTCTCCGGAACAATCTCTGTGGTTTACAGCACAGCAATCAAAGCCGTTTTCATTGAAAATTTTGGCTGCTCCCAACATATAATGTCTCTGTGCGCTACCTTCTAAACCATGAAATAAAATAATACAACGGTCAGTTTTTTCTTTGGCAAAACTCCAGTCTAAATCCAGAAAATCGCCATCAGAAAGTTCTAACCTTTCTCTTTGTTGAGTTACACCAGTAACTTTTCTAAACAAAGCACTGTAAATCGTAGAAAAATCTCCATTTCTGAAGATTTTTTTAGGTTGATATTCGGAAGGTAGAATAGGCATTTGATTATAATTTTTCAGCAACAAACTTCGCTGTTCTAGAGAATTTATCTTTGGCTAAATCTTCTGGAGTACCTGCAAAAACCACTTCGCCACCGTGTTTTCCAGCATCTGGACCGATGTCTATAATATAATCAGCTGACTTAATAATATCTGGTTGATGTTCAATCACAATCACAGAATGTCCTAATCCAATTAAAGATTGAAGCGATTTCAAAAGTTTATTGATATCATGAAAATGCAATCCTGTACTCGGTTCATCGAAAACGAAAAGGGTTTTTTCTGTAGTCGCTCCTTTTACCAAAAACGAAGCCAGTTTTACTCTTTGAGCTTCACCACCAGAAAGCGTAGAAGAACTTTGCCCTAATTGCAAATATCCTAAACCTACATCTTGAAGAGGCTTCAACTTAGTTACAATTTTTTCTTCGTGGTTTTCAGAGAAAAATTCAAGTGCTTCATCTACAGTCATGTGTAAAATATCCGAAATATTTTTTTCATCATATTTCACTTCCAGAATTTCATCTTTAAAACGAGTTCCATGGCAATGTTCACATTCCAGTTCAATATCTGCCATAAACTGCATAGAAACCGTAATTACACCTTCTCCTTTACATTCATCACATCTTCCACCATCTACGTTGAAAGAAAAATGTTTTGGTTTCAGCCCTTGAACTTTTGCAGATTTCTGCTTCGCAAAAAGGTCTCTGATGTCGTCATAAGCTTTCAAATAAGTGACAGGATTAGAACGAGATGATTTTCCGATTGGATTTTGGTCGATGAGTTCTATATTTTGAATCACTTTTTTAGGAAATTCCACCGAATCGTAATCTGCTTTTTTACCGCCCATTCCTAATTCTATTTGAATGGCATTCGTGAGAATTTCTTTCATTAAAGTAGATTTTCCACTTCCCGAAACGCCCGAAATTACGGTAAGAACTTCCAAAGGAACATCTACATCTATGTTTTTAAGATTATTTTGTCTTGCTCCTTTTATTTTGATGAATTCTTTCGGTTTTCTTCTGGTTTTAGGAACTTCTATTTCTAATCTTCCTGTTAAATATTTCGAGGTTAAAGTATCTGCGTTTTTCAATTCCTTGAAATTTCCTGAAAAAACCAATTCACCACCTAAAAATCCAGCTTCAGGACCAATATCAATTATGTAATCCGCCGCTTTCATCACGTCTTCATCGTGTTCTACCACAATCACCGTATTTCCTAAATCTCGAAGATTTTTTAAAACTTCAATTAAATTTTCGGTATCTCGTGAATGCAGACCAATACTTGGTTCATCTAGAATATAAATACTTCCTACCAAAGAACTTCCAAGAGAAGTCGCAAGATTAATTCTCTGCGATTCTCCACCAGAAAGCGTGTTAGAAGTTCTATTTAAAGTCAAATAGCCTAACCCAACTTTATTCAAAAATTCTAAACGAGTAACAATTTCATAGGTCAATCTTTTGGCGATTTCCGCATCGTGTTGGTTCAGTTTCAAATTTTTCATCAATGGTAAAAGCTCATCTAAAGGAATTTCTACCAAAGATTGAATGTTGTGTCCGTCAATTTTTACGTATTCCGTTTCAGGACGAAGACGTTTTCCTTCGCAAGTAGGGCAAGTTGTTTTTCCACGATATCTGGAAAGCATCACTCTGTACTGAATTTTGTACAAATTTTCTTCTAGCATTTTGAAAAAATTATCAATACTTGGGAAGTTTTTGGTTTTATCGCCTCTCCAAAGATAATTTTTCTGCTCTTTCGTGAGTTGATAATACGGTTTATGAATCGGGAAATCTTTCGCTTTTTTAATGAAATCTTTTTTCCATTCGCTCATTGTTTCGCCTCGCCAACAAGCAACTGCATCTTCAAAAACGGATAAATTCTTGTTCGGGATTACCAAATCTTCATCTATGCCGATGACTTTTCCATAACCTTCACATTCCGGACAAGCGCCATAAGGATTATTAAAGCTAAAAAAATGAACATTGGGTTCGTTAAAAGTAATGCCATCGAGTTCAAATTTATTTGAAAATTCTTTTACGTTTCCACTTTCAACTTCTTTTAAAGAGCAAGTTCCGTGTCCTTCATAAAACGCCATTTGAACAGAATCTGCCAATCTTTGAAGGAAATGTTCGTCATTGTCATAAGAAAATCTATCAATAACGAGATTGATTTCCATCGATTCTTCTGGAACGAAACCAAAACTTTCTAAATCTTCAATATTCGCAAGGTTTCCATTGATTTCTAATCTTGTAAAGCCTGCAACTTTCAAGGTTTTAAGTAAATCTTTAAATTTTTTAACCTCAAATTGAAGCGGCGCTCTTAAAAGAAATGTTTTTCCTTCATTTTTTTCGATATAATCGATCACATCTGTCACCGAATCTTTTTTCACTTCGTCTCCAGAAATAGGAGAGTAGGTTCTGCCAACTCTAGCAAAAAGGAGTTTCAGATAATCGTAGATTTCTGTAGATGTTCCTACTGTAGAACGAGGATTGCTAGAAATCACTTTTTGTTGAATGGCAATAGATGGCGCTAACCCTTTGATGTCGTCAATTTTTGGTTTTTCTAGTTTACCAAGAAATTGTCTGGCATAAGAACTCAAAGATTCTACATAACGTCTCTGTCCTTCTGCGTAAATCGTGTCAAAAGCAAGCGAAGATTTTCCGCTTCCTGAAACGCCAGTAATCACGATGAGTTTGTTTTTCGGAATCAGTACATCTATGTTCTTGAGATTATTAAGATGCGCGTTTTTTACGAAAATATGCTTTTTGATATCGATTTCTTGTGTTGTAGTCATAATGAATTGAAGAAGAGCAAAATTACGGAAAAATTACCAAATTTTGAAAGGAGAATTATGGATAAAACTTGTAAACTTTAACATGAAATAATTTGAGAATTCAAAAAAATGCAATTTTTAGAGTTCAAATTGTAATAAACTAAAAACCATTAATTTCTTAATGTGAAATTTGATGAAAATGAGATAGCTAGAGAATTTATCTAGCAACTATAAAGGACGCAGATATTTTTTGTGTCCTTTTTTATTTGTAAAAAATTTTAATAATTTTAATTTTTTTAGTCTAAATTTTTCATATAAATTTGGCCGATTTTTTATGAAAAATTATAATATGAAAAAAACAATTTTAAGCGCCGCTCTGTTGGCACTTTTCGTAAGTGTTCATGCTCAAGAAAGAACAATTGATGAGGTAGAATTAACTGGTAAACTGGTGAATATGCCTTTCAAAAAATCTAATGTAAATATCACAGTTATTACAAAATCTGAAATTCAGAATAGTCCCGCTCAAAGCATTGAAGAAGTAATTGCCTATTATACGGGTGCAGATATCAGAAAACGTGGTGCAAATGGCGTTCAGACCGATATTTCTCTCAGAGGAAGTTCTTTTGAACAAGTTTTGGTTCTGGTGAATGGCGTGAGAATGAATGATGCGCAAACTGGTCACAATACCATGAATTTTCCGTTTGATTTGGCTTCTGTAGAAAAAATTGAAATCTTAAAAGGGCCTGCTGCAAGAAGATACGGACAAGGAGCTTATGCAGGTGTGGTAAATGTAGTGACCAAAGTTTCTGCAGAAAACAATTTAACGATTAATGGTGAAGTTGGGGATTTTTCTACGCATGGTTTCGGTGTTGCTGCGAATTTCGGGGGTGAAAAATTTAGAAATTTTATTCAGGTTAATAATACAGAATCAAATGGTTATCGATACAATACCGATTATAAAATTAAAAATATCTGGTATCAAAATCAATTTGATATAGAAAATGGAAATGTGAAATTTCAGGCTGGAATTCAAGAGAAAAAGTTCGGAGCCAATGGTTTTTATGCTTCACCAGCTTTCAAAGATCAATATGAAGAAGTGCAAACTTCTTTAGTAGCGGCTTCTCTAGAGAAAAAAGTGAACGAAAATTTAGGTTTTGCAACGCGTTTGTATTGGAGAAGAGCACAAGATATGTATTTATTCATCAGAAATAATCCTGCAGTGTACAGAAATATGCACATCGGGAATAATGTAGGAATTGATGCGAATGTAAATTACAAATCAGAACTCGGAATTACAGGATTGGGAGTAGATGTTAGAAAAGAATTTCTAGAAAGTAACCGATTAGGAAGCAGAGAAAGAACAGTTACCAATGCTTTTCTAGAGCATCATCTGTCGTTTTTTGATGAAAAATTAAACATTACTCCGGGAATTTCTTTTACGAATTTTAGCAATGATAAAACCTATTTTTATCCAGGAATTGATGCAAGTTTTACCAACGGAAATTCTAAATTTTTCGGGAATTTTTCTAAGGTGAATAGAATTCCTACTTACACGGATTTGTACTACGTAAGTCCTTCTGAACAAGGAAATGCAAATTTGGTGGCCGAAGAAGCATTAACAGGAGAGTTCGGTTATATTTTCAAAACCAATAAAACTTTGCTCAAAGCATCTGCATTTTGGAGAAAATCTGATAACGCTATCGATTGGCAAAAAGCTACGCCAACTTCACCTTGGATTGCACAAAATATCGGGAAAATTGAAACCAAAGGTGTAGAATTAGAAGCAGATTATCAATTCGCTTCATGGATTGGAACTTCTGTAGGTTATACGTATATAGATAATCAAAGATTGGACAGCAATATTGTTTCCAGATATTCTTTAGACAATTTAAAGCATCAGTTGGTAGCGAAGTTGAGAAATAAATTTGGAAATTTTTCGAATGAACTGATTTACAGACATAATGATAGGGTTTCTCTAGGAAGTTATAATCTATTAGACAATAAATTAAACTACACTGCAAAACAGTTTAACATCTACGTTTTGGTGAATAACATTACGAATGTAAAATACACCGAAACCTCTCTGGTAGAAATGCCCGGAACGTGGTTCCATCTAGGTTTTACTTATCAATTTAAATTGTAGTACTTAAATCCCGAGAAAAAATCTTTTCTCGGGATTTTTTTATAGAAAATGCCCATTAAAAAAGAAAAATTTCGTTACTTTTACCAAAGGATTAATCATTTGAAAAACCATGAAAAAACTTATTATTCTTTTCCATCTTTTCATTGTTCTCTTATTCCCAAGAAGATTTTAAGAAAAAAATAGCGCAAGATGCTTGTAAATGCATTGGAGAAATAAAATTGGAGAAAAAATCTAAAGAAATGATGCAGATGCAATTAGGCTTGTGTTTCATAAAAGTTTCTACTCCTTACAAAGAGCAAATCAAAAAAGAATACGGCATAGATTTGTCCAAAGATATTACCAATGACGAAAAAATGGGAGAATTGGGCGAAAAAATGGGAATACTTATGGTTTCAGAATGTGCGGATACTTTTATCAATTTTGTAGACCAGTCTGGTCTTGCCGATGAATATGCTCAAGAATCTTCTGCAGAAGTAAATTCAGCGGAATTTATGAATGGCGAAATCACCAAAATAGAAAAAGATGCCTTCGTGATTTATTATTTAAAAGGTGATAATGGTATTTTGACCAGATTTTATTGGATTTCTAATGTAGATTCTAATATAGAACTCGAAAAGAAATATCAAGATTTAGTAGGTAAAAAAGTAAATCTCACTTATTACTCTGCTGATATCTTTGACCATAAAATAAATGACTACAGAAAAGTCAATATTCTCTCAATGTTGAAAACTGAATAAAATTTAATGATTTTCGACTTTGTCTATTATTATCAAAATTGTATCTTTGTATATTAATAATTTTTTAATTTATGAAATTTATAGTTGCAAGTGGCGAATTACAGAAAGCTCTTAACGTGGTAAGTGGTGTAATTTCTAGTTCGCAGTCAAGACCCATTTTAGAAAATTTTCTTTTTGAATTAGAAAATGAAATTCTAAAAATAACTGCTTCTGATGGCGAAACCACACTTATTACTTCTCTTGCTGTAAAATCTGATGATCAAGGCAAAATTGCTGTTCCTGCAAAAATTTTTCAAGATTTAATTAAAACTTTTGGAGACCAACCGCTTACTTTTTCAGTGAAAGATTCTGAGTCTGGTGAAGGTGGTCTTTTAGAAATTTTAGACGAAAAAGACAATTACGAAGTAGCGCTAGATAATGCAGAAGATTATCCAGAATTACCAGAATTTGATGCGTCACAAAAAGTTACGCTAGCTTCTGGAGTTCTTGCAGATGCACTAAGCAATACCTTGTTTGCAACAAGCAACGATTCTCTAAGACCTGTGATGACGGGAGTTCTTTTCCAATTTACAGAAACAGAAACTAATTTCGTATCTACAGATTCTCACAGATTAGTGGTGTATAAAAGAACAGATATTACCAATAAAGAAGCGGTAGAATTTATCATGCCGAAGAAACCTTTGTCTATTTTCAAAAATATTTTGTCAAATTCTAATGACGAAGTTACCATCGAGTTTAATGAAAATATGGCGAAATTCACTTTCGGAGAAAATATCTGGATTTGTAGACTAATTGACGGAAAATATCCTAATTACTCTGCTGTAATTCCTAAAGAAAATCCGAATGTTTTGACGGTAAACAGAAACTTATTGCTAAGTTCTATCAGAAGAGCAAGTATTTTATCAAACAAATCTACCAACCAAGTAAGATTTAAGCTTTCTGGTAATGTGTTACATCTTCATGCAGAAGATACAGAATACGCAAACAAAGCAGATATGAATATTCCTTGTGATTACAAAGGTGAAGATATCAACATTGGTTTCAGTTCTAAATTTTTAACAGAAATGTTATCTGTTTTAGGTTCAGAAGATATCACGTTGAAAATGTCTCAACCCAACAGACCAGGAATTGTAGAACCAGTTGACGGTTTAGACGAAAACGAACACATCTTAATGCTTTCTATGCCAGTAATTGGAATGTAATTTTGTAGTGACAAGTCGAGACTTGTCAATATTAAAATTTAAAATATATCCAAAGAGTCGTCCGAAATTTCGAGACGACTTTTTTATTGAATTATAATTTGGCTTTATCCAAACCCTAATTTGCAATTCTAAAATTTCCTAATCTCTCAAAAAATCACGATATTTGCAAACTTATAAAAGTTATTTGTTTTTTGATATCTCAAATCTCAAATCTCAAATCTCAAATCTTTTTAAAAAATGAAAATCTCAAACAATTGGTTAAAAGACTTTATCAAAACAGATTTAGCAACAGATAAAATTGGTGCATTTCTTACAGATATTGGTCTTGAAGTAGAAGGAATAGAAAAATTTGAATCTGTAAAAGGCAGTTTAGAAGGAATCGTAGTGGGAAAAGTTTTGACTTGCGAACAACATCCTAATGCAGATAAACTCAAAAAAACTACTGTAGATATTGGTGGTGGCCAAATTTTAGAAATTGTTTGTGGCGCTCCTAATGTTGCTACTGGTCAAACCGTTCCTGTTGCTGTAATTGGCACTAAAATTTATGCTAAAGACGGCAGTGCTTTCGAAATGAAAGAAGTAAAAATTCGTGGAGAAAAATCTCAAGGAATGATTTGTGCAGAAGATGAGTTAGGACTTTCAGACGATCACGGCGGAATTATGGTTCTAGACGAAGAAATCTACCAAGTAGGAGAACCTTTTGCAAAATATTTTAATTTAACCAATGATGAGGTTTACGAAATCGGTTTAACACCAAACAGAACAGACGCAATGTCTCACTATGGTGTTGCAAGAGATTTACATGCTTTTCTTTCAACTAATGGTTTAAAATCAGAATTCGAAAAAGTTTCTACAGTTTTAGTGAATACAGAAGGAGAACATGGTTTTGAACTGGAAGTAGAAGATGAAGCATTATGCCCAAGATATATTGGTGCTGTAATCGAAAATGTAAAAATTTCAGAATCTCCAGAATGGTTGAAAGACAGATTAAAAGCCATCGGTCTTTCGCCAATTAATAATGTAGTAGACATTACCAATTATATTTTACATGGATTTGGTCAGCCACTTCATGCTTTTGATGCAGATAAAATTGCTGGTAAAAAAGTAAAAGTAGGCGTAAATGATGCAGGAACTAAGTTTGTAACTCTTGATGGAGTAGAAAGAACGCTTAATGGTTCAGAAATCATGATTAAAGACGGAAATAACAAGCCAATGTGTATTGGTGGAGTTTTCGGAGGAAATGACAGTGGCGTTTCTGAATCTACCACCACAATTTTCTTAGAGTCTGCTTATTTCAATCCAGTAGCGATTAGAAAAGCGGCTAAAGCTCATGGTTTAAATACTGATGCTTCTTTCCGTTTTGAACGTGGAGTAGACCCTAACAATACCAGAACTACGATTACTCATGCCATCAAAATGATTGAAGAAATCGCTGGTGGTAAAAAAGTAGGAAATCTGTTAGAATTTTATCCTAAAAAAATAGAAGACACTAAAGTTATTTTTAGATACTCTCAACTTGATAAAATTTTAGGCATTAAAATTCACAGAGAAAAAGTAAAAGAAATTTTAAAATCTCTAGAAATTTCTGTTCTTAATGATATTCCAGACGGTTTAGAATTGTCGGTTCCGGCTTACAGAGCAGATGTTACCAGAGAAATAGACGTGATAGAAGAAATTCTTAGAATTTACGGTTATAATAAAGTAGATGCACCTCAAAAAATAGCATTTACTCCAGTAAAATTAAGTGTAAATGACCAAGACGAACTAGAAAATTCTTGGGCAAGAACGCTTCAAAGCAATGGTTTCAATGAAGTGATGAACAATTCTCTTACTTCTGTTAAAGATGAAACCAACGCTGTAAAACTCTTAAATCCTTTGAGTGGAGATTTAGCCTTTATGAGAAAATCTTTATTAGAAGGGCTTTTAGGAAATGCAGTTTATAATATTAACCGTAAAAATCCAGACATCAAATTCTTCGAATTGGGTAAAATTTATCACAAGTTCGAATCAAGCGAAGCGTATCTTGACCAAAGGGAAAAAAAGTATGAAGAAAGAAAACAATTAGCATTGCTTACAACTGGTAGAACGTATGCAGAAAACTGGTTGATGCCAAAATCTGCCTCTGATTTTTACATGCTAAAAGCTTATGTGAAATTACTTCTTGACCGATTAAATCTAGTTACAGAAGAAAAATCTTTAGAAGATGAAAGATTCGGTGATGCTTTAGAAATTACAGCAAATGGAAAAACCATTGCCAGATTAGGAAAAGTATCTCCTAAACTGTTGAAAGAGTTTGATATAGACCAAGATTGCTTCTATGCAGAAATAGAGTTAGAAACTTGTCAAGCGCTTAGAAAAACAGATAATTTCAAATTCGTAGATATTCCGAAATTCAACAAAATCAGAAGAGATTTAGCGCTATTGGTAGATAAAGATGTTTCTTATGCAGATTTATATGCTTCGGCAAGAAAAAATAAATCTAAATTTTTGAAAAATATCAATCTATTTGACGTTTACGAAGGCAAAAACTTACCAGAAGGCAAGAAATCTTACGCGATGAGTTTCGAGCTGTTAAACGAGGAAAAAACCTTAGAAGACAAAGAAATTACAGAAGTAATGAACTCGCTGATTAAGAATTTCCAAAAAGAATTCAGAGCAGAATTAAGATAATTTAGTAAAAATTTAAGTCGAGATGAGAATAGAAATCTCGACTTTTTTCTTACATTTGAAAGATAAATTTTTAGAATATGAAATCGCCATAATTTGCAAATATCAATGCTCTTTAATATCCAGCGATTGCATATGACCTTTAAAAAACAATAAATATCTTCATATGAAAAAAATATTTTGGGCACTTGTGATTTCTACAACTGTGATTTCGTGTGCTACAATTTCTAAAATTGGTTCTAAACAAGAATCTGTAGCCAATACAAAATGGACTTTGGTAGATAATAATTTTTCAGGAGCGAAAGCACCTACTTTAGTAATAGAAGGAAAGAGAATTACAGGAAACGGAGGTTGCAATAACTATTTTTCTGATGTGGTGATTACCGCTTCAACTGGGACTTTTGATGTAGGAAATGTAGGAGCTACTAAAATGGCTTGTGATAATATGATGACTGAGCAAAGTTATTTTTCAGTGTTAGAACAAGTGAATAAATATGTAGTTAATGAAGGTTATTTAGAACTTTATAAAGATAATTTATTGCTATTGAAATTTAAGAAACAATAAAAAAAATCCTCGAAATAATTTTCGAGGATTTTTTTATGATTTAGTCTTCATCTTCTTCGTCATCATACTTAGCTAACTCTTCGTCGCACCATTTGAATGCTTGTTCTACTACTTGTGTAGCTTCGTTAGCGATGGTTTCTTCGTCGTCACCTTCTAGATCATCTAACCATTCTACCTCTTCTTCTTCTACGTTTAGGATGAATCTTGGGTATTCTGTGTGTACTACAAATAAATCTTCTGGAAATTCAGAATTATCTGCCATTAAAAATTTAGGAAGTTTCATATTTTTAGAATTTTAATTTCTTAAGTACAAAGTTAATGAAATTTATTTATTGAAATTTGTTTTTGTTCATTTTCACTTTAGATTCTATCTTAAATTTTGTTAAAACTTCTTTTTTCAAAGAATCTTCAGGCTTTTCGGTGATATAAACTCTAGGGTTTATCGTGCTGATTAATTCAGAAATTTTAGAACTGCTGAAATTTTCGTCTTTAATGGGGCGGTAATAGTAAATTTTACTGTCCAAAAGATTTTCTTTAACCAAAAATTCCTTCATTTGTTTTCTGTTTTCCAGATAATTACCTCTGGAAAGCCAACTGAACGCGAAACCTGTCATTAAACTTAAAAAAGCGATGGCAAAAACCAATTTTCCGAAAATTTGATGAAGTTTTTTGAAATAAACCAGCCAAATTCCGAATGTAAACGGCGCTAATAAACGATAATCTAAAGCATCTGTTTGATAAAAATACTGAATCAAAAACGAACAAATCATCCCGAAAACCGATAAGAAAACCATCATCTTTTCGGTTGCCGAAAGTTTATTTTTGATGAAAATAAAGGTAAAAAATGCAATATTTAAAAAGCCAATTCCCAGAATTCCTATATTCAGAATTCCACCATTAGGATTGAGAATATGAATAAAAGGATTAAAACTCGTTCCGATAGCTAAAAAGAACTCTTTTACGAGCAATGAAGTGGGTTTTAAGCCAATTTCTAGAAATTTATTGACGTAATTTTGGTTAAAAACATCAATAAAGAAGAATTTATAACCTGCAACATAAACCAGTCCGATAATACTCGAAATGATGTAAATTTTTGCGAAACTTTTCTTGAAATTCAGCACTCCAAAAACGAATAATCCACCCATGAAAAACAAACCGCTATAACGAATGTTAAACAGCAAAATAACGGATAGACTCAATAAGAAAACGCTCAGAATTTTAGAATATTTCTCTAATAAAACATTTCTTGCCACATAGAAAAATACGAATAAAAAAGGCAAGAATAATGTTTCGCTAAGTGTAGCTGCAAACAAGGAAATCATAGAGAATAACGCCCCAACTAAAAGGCTTTCTCGCCAATAAAATTTCTTTTTCCAAGCGAAAAACACCATGAAAAGATAACACAATATTCCCACAATTTTACTTGACCAAAATTCATCTGTAAACACAGTGAAAACCTTAATGAATAAAGGATAAAGCAATGGAGCAGTAGTATTGTCGATTTCTGGAAAAACGTGAGCTTGTCTCATAAAACGGATAGAATCTGGTGTGACTCTTCCTTTTTCGTTGAGCAAAAAACGCAATACAATCATCACCAAAGTAATGATGAATACTGAGATTTTTAAATATTTTTCTTGAGTTCGGTTTCGCATAATAAAGTCCTTCTCCTTTAGGAGAAGGATTTAGGTTGAGGTTTATTTCGCAAACATTTTCGCTACTTTTTCTGCTTTTTTAGATTCTGAATAGTTATAGAAACCTTCTCCAGATTTCACGCCTAATTTTCCTGCAGTTACCATATTCACTAATAGTGGATTTGGAGCGTATTTAGGATTTTTGAATCCGTCATACATTACATTGAGAATTGCCAAACAAACGTCTAATCCTATGAAATCTGCCAACTGAAGCGGTCCCATTGGATGAGCCATTCCCAATTTCATAACGGTGTCAATTTCTTCTACACCAGCAACTCCGTTGTAAAGGGTTTCAATCGCTTCGTTAATCATTGGCATAAGAATTCTATTCGCCACAAAACCTGGATAATCATTCACTTCTACAGGAACTTTTCCTAAAGTTTTAGACATCTCAAAAATGGCATCAAAAGTTTCTTTAGAAGTAGAGTAGCCTTTAATGATTTCTACCAATTTCATAATCGGAACTGGATTCATAAAATGCATTCCGATTACTTTTTTAGGACGCTTTGTAGCCGAAGCAATTTTGGTGATAGAAATAGATGAAGTATTGGTAGCGAGAATACAATTTTCTGGCGCCAATTCATCCATTTGTTGGAAAATTTTCAACTTCAAATCTTGGTTTTCTGTTGCCGCTTCTACGATTAAATCTGCGTTTCCGCAAGCGTCAGAAAGCGCTGTAAAAGTGGTAATATTTCCAAGAGTTTCAGTTTTTTGTTCTTCGGTAAGGTTACCTTTTGCAATAATTCTGTCTAAATTGGTAGTGATGGTTTTAATTCCTCTATCTAATGCTTCCTCGGAAACATCTACCAAATTTACTTTAAAACCAGTTTGAGCAAAAGTATGGGCTATTCCGTTTCCCATAGTTCCAGCTCCTATTACAACGATGTTTTTCATATGTTTATTCAATATTTAAAATTCAAGATTTAATTTTATGCGTTTAGTTTGTTATTGACTTCGTCGAATCATCGATTTCCGTAGGAATCTATACAAAACAATTTTACAACGATATTTAGATTCCTTCGGAAAGACAAACTTTGTGTTTATTCTATTTGTAAGACTTCCAGCTTCCAGCTTCCATCATCCAGACAAATTACGAAATCAACTTCATAATCTCCAAAGCTACTTTCAGCGCTTCTGTTCCGTCTTCTAATGAAACTTCTACTTCACGGTTTTCATTAATCGCATCAGCAAAAGAATTCAGTTCGTCTAAAATAGCATTATTCGGTTGAATGTTAGGATATTCAAATAAAATTTGAGATTTTTCACCATCTGCATTTTCGATAATCATGTCAAAATCGGTAGGATGTTCTGGCGCTTCTTTCATTCTGATGACTTCTGCTTTTTTCTCCAAGAAATCTACAGAAATGTAGGCGTCTTGTTGGAAAAATCTAGATTTTCTCATCGCTTTCATCGAAATTCTAGAAGTAGTCAAATTCGCTACGCAACCATTTTCAAATTCAATTCTCGCATTGCAAATATCTGGGGTTTTAGAAACCACACAAACTCCACTTGCATGAATGTTTTTCACCTTAGATTTTACAATAGAAAGCAAAATATCCAAATCGTGAATCATCAAATCCAGAACCACCGAAACATCTGTTCCTCTCGGATTAAATTCTGCCAATCGGTGAATTTCGATGAACATAGGATTTTGGATGAAATCTTTGGTCGCAATAAACGCTGGATTGTATCTTTCTACGTGTCCTACTTGTGCTTTTATGCCGTTTTCTCTACATTTATAGAGAATTTCTTCCGCTTGTTTCAGCGTTTGGGTTACTGGTTTTTCTATAAAAAAATGAAGCCCTTTTTCTATGGCTTTCATGGCGTAATCATAATGATAAACTGTAGGCGTAACAATGTCTAACATGTCTATTTCCGCCAATAAATCATCAAAATTTTCAAAATATTTGTATCCGAACTCCGCTTCTAGTTTTTTTCCGTTTTCTACATCTTTGTCGTGAAAACCTACGAGTTCATATTTATCTGATTGATTAAGAAGTCTTAAGTGAATTTTTCCAAGGTGACCAGCACCTACTAAACCTGCCTTTAACATAGAAATTTTGTTTCTTCAAATTTAATTGATTAACGCAAAGTTCGCAAAGAATTTCTTTAAATACTTTTAAAATATTTTTAAAATATGCAAAGATTCATCAAAGATGAATTGCAATGAGCACAAATTTATATAAATTCAGCGTTCATTTTGTATAGAAAATCTTTGATTTTCACCTTTGCGAACATTGCAGAGCGAAGCGACTTAAAAATTAAACGAAATCAAAAATAAATCTTTGCGTTTAAAAACTTTTCAAGTATTTTTGTGAGATGCAGGACTCATTTGTACATAAAGGAAAACGTAAAATTTTAGTAGAATACCTCCGCGAAAAAATTGGAATTTCAGATGAAAATGTGTTAAAAGCCATCAACGAAGTTCCGCGTCATCTTTTTTTAGAAAGTGTTTTTGAGGATTTTGCTTATGAAGACAGGGCATTTCCTATTGCGGCCAATCAAACCATTTCACATCCTTCTACTGTTGCCGAACAAACCGAATTGTTAGAAGTTCAGGAAAAGGAAAAAATTCTAGAAATTGGTACAGGTTGTGGTTATCAAACTGCGGTTTTGGTCACCATGAATGCTTTTGTTTACACAATTGAAAGACAAAAAGAGTTGCACGATTTTGCCCAAAAAAAATTGCGTGAAATGCATCTTCGTCCGAAATTTCAAAGTTTTGGAGATGGATTTTTGGGTTTGCCTACTTTTGCACCTTTTGATAAAATTTTGGTAACTTGTGGTGCAGAAATTCTTCCCATAGAACTGTTGAAACAACTCAAAATAGGTGGGAAAATGGTGATTCCTATGGGAAAAACAGACGAACAAATTCTCTATAGATTTACCAAAATTTCTGAAAAAGAATTTGAAAAAGAAGAATTCGGAGCGTATAAATTCGTGCCGATGTTGAATAAAACCAATAAATAATGAACACAGAAATTCAAAATTATAATCAACAGTTTTCTTCAGATGATAGAGAAATTGTAGAAAAATTGGTAAAAATCATCAATGAAAATCTTCCAGAAGCAGAAAATAAGATTTGGCATTCTCATCCTGTTTGGTTTTTAGAAGGAAATCCGATTGTTGGTTACAGTAAGCAAAAAGCAGGAATGCAATTAATGTTTTGGAGCGGAAAATCTTTTGAAGAGGAGAAGCTCAATATTTTAGGAGGAAAGTTTCAAGACGCTTCTATTTTTTTCAATTCTGTGGAAGAAATTAACGAAAATGATTTAAAAAAATGGCTTTAAAAGTCCAGAGAAATTCAGTGGGATTATAAAAATATTGTCAAAAGAAAAGGACAACTTTTGAGGTTGAAATAATATAAAATGTTCCATAGAGTTTGTTCCTAATATCAGGGAAGGCTATCTTTTTTATAGAAATTTGGTTTGTATTTTTCAATTTTAATATCTTTAAGAACTTATATTTTTAGCATAATTACATCTAAAATTTATAATTAAAAATCTAAATTAAAAATGACTTTCCAACAACTAATCCAACAAGGAATTCCAAACGAATTGCCTCAACCAAAACCATACGAAACTGCAATCAACCACGCTCCGAAACGTAAAGAAATTCTCAACGAAGAAGAGAAGAAATTAGCATTAAAGAATGCTTTGCGTTATTTCGAGCCGAAGTTTCATGCAGAATTGTTGCCTGAATTTCGTGAAGAATTAGAAAAATATGGCAGAATTTACATGTATCGTTTTCGTCCAGATTATGAGATGTATGCAAGGCCGATTTCAGAATATCCAGGAAAATCTTTACAGGCGAAATCTATCATGCTCATGATTCAAAATAATTTGAGCTATGCAGTGGCGCAACATCCTCATGAATTGATTACTTACGGTGGAAATGGTGCGGTTTTCCAAAATTGGGCGCAATATCTTTTGACTATGAAATATTTGTCAGAAATGACAGACGAACAAACTTTGGTGATGTATTCTGGGCATCCAATGGGGTTGTTTCCAAGTCATAAAGATGCTCCAAGAGTTGTAGTTACGAATGGAATGGTGATTCCTAATTATTCAAAACCTGATGATTGGGAGAAGTTTAATGCTTTGGGAGTTTCTCAGTACGGACAAATGACGGCGGGAAGTTATATGTATATTGGTCCGCAAGGAATTGTGCACGGAACTACGATTACGGTTCTGAATGCTTTTAGAAAAATTAAAAAATCACCAAAAGGTGGACTTTTTGTGACTTCTGGTTTAGGAGGAATGTCTGGAGCCCAACCAAAAGCCGGAAACATTGCAGGTTGTATCACGGTTTGTGCCGAAGTAAATCCTAAAATTACCAAAATTCGTCACGAACAAAAATGGGTTGATGAAATTCACGAAAATATAGACGAATTGGTTGCTAGAGTGAGAAAAGCACAAGAAAATGAAGAAACTGTTTCTTTGGCTTATCTCGGAAATGTGGTGGAAGTTTGGGAGAAATTTGACCAAGAAAATTTAAAAATCGACATAGGAAGTGACCAAACATCGCTTCACAATCCTTGGGCTGGAGGTTATTATCCTGTCGGAATTTCGTTTGAAGATTCTAATAAGATGATGGCAGAGCAACCAGAATTATTTAAGGAAAAAGTTCAGGAAAGTTTAAGAAGACACGCAGCAGCAATCAATAAACACACTTCAAAAGGAACGTATTTTTTTGATTATGGAAATGCTTTTCTTTTGGAATGCTCCAGAGCCGGAGCAGATGTTTTGGCAGAAAACCCTACGTTGGGAAGAGAGTTTAAATATCCAAGTTATGTTCAAGATATTATGGGACCGATGTGTTTTGACTATGGTTTCGGACCGTTTCGTTGGGTTTGTGCATCAGGAAAACCTGAAGATTTACAAAAAACCGATGAATTGGCTTGCGAAGTTTTAGAAGAAATCATGAAAAATTCTCCTGAAGAGATTCAGCAACAAATGCAAGACAACATTATTTGGATTAAAGGAGCGCAAGAAAATAATTTGGTTGTTGGTTCACAAGCGAGAATTCTCTACGCCGACGCTGAAGGTAGAATGAAAATTGCCGAAAAATTTAATCAAGCGATAAAAAATGGAGAAATTGGCCCTGTTGTTTTAGGAAGGGATCATCACGATGTTTCTGGAACGGATTCACCTTACAGAGAAACTTCTAATATTTATGACGGAAGCCGTTTTACAGCAGATATGGCGATTCATAATGTAATTGGCGACAGTTTCCGAGGTGCAACTTGGGTTTCTATTCACAATGGAGGTGGAGTTGGTTGGGGAGAAGTGATTAATGGCGGTTTCGGAATGTTGCTTGATGGAACCGAAGATGCAGACAGAAGATTAAAATCAATGCTTTTTTGGGATGTAAACAACGGAATTTCCAGAAGAAGTTGGGCAAGAAACGAAGGCGCAATTTTCGCCATAAAACGCGCAATGGAAGCAGAACCGAATTTGAAGGTAACGTTACCGAATTTTGTGGATGAAGATTTGTTTTCCTTGGAATAAATTCCAAGGTTATAGAAATTGTTCGTCGCTTTGCGATTCAATTCACAGCTAAGCGAACTATGAAGTACACGTTCCATAGGAACGTTATGTGTGTAAAAATAATAGCCATATAAAAAGCGTTCCGTAGGAACGCAATGTAAAAAATGAATATTCATACATAATTTACATTTTATCATTTTTTTGATTTTATTCATTATTTTGTGGTTGAAAATTTAACATTTCTTAATGTAGAGAACTTAACTGTCAGAAAATTAAAATATTAGCTCCCTTTTTTATAAGGGAGTTTTTTATAAATAACTATTATAGTAAAATACTATACTAAAAATATTTAATTAGACAAGTGATTTACTAATTTTGAAAAAAGAATTTTAATGCTATTAATGATAAAATAAAATTATTTTTCATCCTTAGTACTTAAGTTGTTTTTGCTCTAATGGAATTATTCATGTGATTGACAAGGTCATTCTTCCATAATTTCATAGTTTTTATAATGGTTGTTTTTAAGGGAAAATGACGCTTTCAATAAGCGTCATTTCTATTTCTTATCGTATTTTCTAAACAAATGTTTAATTTTTTCTAAAAAATATATTTTGATGTATAAAAAATTAATTACCAGTTTACTTTTATTAGTGACCACCGTAGTTTTGGCACAAGTAGGAAGTGTTACCATCTCGGTTTTTGATGAATTTTCTAAAAAGCCACTTTCGGCTAACGTTTCTATTCAAGGAGGTAAAGATGAAATTTTCATTGGGAACGGAAGTGTTTTAATTCCTGAAATTTCTACAGGAAACTATAATTTTAGAATTTCAGCAGGAGGTTATGATGATGGCTTTCTGAATGATATCAACGTAGTTCCTAATCAGAATCTTACTTTTTCTATCGGATTAAATAAATCAGCAAAACAAATTTAGGAAGTTACTTTAACTAAAAAATTATACAAAACCACAGCAGAATCTCCTGTTTCTTTAAGGAATATTACTGCGGAAGAAATTCAGAAAAATGCAGGTTCTAACCGTGATGTTTCGAAAGCAATTTTAAGTTTTCCAGGAGTGGGAAGTACATCAACTTTCAGAAATGACCTTTTTATTCGCGGAGGA
>JBKBLE010000028.1:0-28878 GCA_046296655.1 Cloacibacterium sp.
CAATTATCAAATCTGGTAGCTTTTATCCGATTGAATATTTTTGTTAAAATTAATCTTCAATTTTGGCTCGACAAACCTTTTGACCAACCACCTGAAACCCCCAAAAACTATTATCAAGGGGTTCTTTTTGAAAATCTATAGAAAATTCCGCTTAAAGCCTATCTATATGTGCATAAAATATATCTGTTTTTTTATTTAGGACAGTATTGAAAATAACAATAAAAAGCACACCAAATTTTTGGTGTGCCGTGATTTTTGTCTTGTATTCTAAATTTTTAGAACTTTACGTTGTAACCAACTGTAAATTGTGTCCCAAAAATGCTGAAATGTTGAGAGTCATAAGCAGATTGAGGATATCTACCATTAAAGGTAATGGTATTATAAACACTTCCATCTACAGCAGCATCTGCAGCGCTTACGTTAATAAGTTTCCATTTTGGTAATACATTAAATAAATTAGAAACATTGAAATTAAGAGAATTATCTTTATTGATATTGTAAACAAAATTTAAATCTGTAACTACTCTCGGTTGAAATTCCAATGAAGCTAGGTTGCTTTCTCCGGCTACATTCCATGCTGCACCAGAACCATTAAGTCCATCATTAGCCCAAGTTGCTTTTCCGAAAAGTGTATTGTTTAGATAAACTTGTGCTTTACCTAATGAATAATCAAATCCTAATACGGCTTTGTAAGCAGGTCTAGATGTGGTAGCAATAGCTTCTTCTATTCTGTTAAAAGGAACTATATCAACACCATTAGGATATTGTGCGTCTTTGGTATTTGCTTTAATATAATCTTTAACTTTTTTTACGGTGTCAGTTTCGCCAGTGATTTTAGATTTATTGATATTTCCAGCGAAGTTTATTCCAAATTTTCCAGAACCTATGTTAAGATTCTTGAAATTAGCTACTAAATCAAATCCATAAGTAGAAGTATCTACACCATTAATAAAGAAACTTGCAGAAGTTACACCCGGAGTTATGTCTGCCATTTTTCCTACTATTGGCATGTTGGAACTTAGGAGTACTCTGTCTTTTACGCTAATATTATAGTAGTCTAAAGTAGCGGTGAAGTTTTTGGTGGGTTGAAAACCAAAACCAGCGGTAATGTTAAGTGATTTTTCTGGTTGTAAATTTGGTACGCCGAAAGCTCTTGCTTGTTTGCTTCCGTTACCAAATAAACCTTGAATTTTAATTGTTCCTCCTGAGAAAGTAGTTTGGTTAATGGCAAGGTTTAATTGATGTAAAGATGGTGCTTTGAAACCTGTAGAAGCAGAAGTTCTGAAAACGAGTTTGTCGCCGGATAATTTTTGACGGAAAGATAATTTCCATACAAAGGCGTCTCCAAAGTCTGAATAGTTTTCATATCTCGCAGTTGCATTTAATAAAGAACTTTCTGTAAAGTCAAATGAAGTATCTATGTAACCACCAAGATTATATCTGCTAAAGATTCCTGCATTTTTCTTATCCATTCCAGGAAAAGAAATTGCCCCTCCATTTATATATGAAGCTTCGTCTCCTGCGTAGATTTCAAATTCTTCTTTTCTAACTTCTGTACCTACTGCAAATGAGAAAAAATCACTAAATCTTTTGCTTAAATCTACGTTTCCTACTACGTGATTAAATCTATAACCGCCGGGTTTAAAGTTAATAGGAGAGTCTGCACCTAAAGATTCATTATAAGTATTTCTTACAGTGTATAGAATTTTGTTTCCTCCGGTAGTTCCCGAAACGTCTAGTTTCCAGTCTCCAGAAGTTCTTTTTTCAAAACCTACAGTTGCGCCATAATCTGTTAAATCTCCTTCAAACGTAGGAGTGAAACCTGTGTAAGTAGCATCATCTGTATGCAATAAATGATCTGGATCTGCTTTCCAATAAGGGGTTCTGTGGTTAGCGTAAGAATTTACTTTTTTTGCTACATAAGAAGCATTAGCGTAGATTTTTGCACTTTCAGAAAGTGGTATAGATGAATTAATCAAAATATTCATCGAAGTTTTCTTTGGTAAAACATTTTTATTGTTAGCGTCTGGATATTTAGCTAAATAGGCAGCTACTTCTGCTTCACTTACACCAAAGGTTGCAGCTTCCCATTTTGTGTTCACTTTTCCACTTCTCTGTGCGTAATCATTATTTTGCATTCCTCCTGCTATTGTAAAGAAACCTCCATTTCCAAAAGTAGTCCCGGTAATTGCGCTTATGTTTTGTCCGAATCCATCTCCTTTCCCGAATAAACTCAATGAAGATTGAACTTCTGAGAATGCTATTTTGTCTTTTAAGATTACGTTCATTACACCAGCAATTGCATCAGAGCCATATTGTGCAGAAGCACCATCTCTTAAAATTTCTACTTTTTTAATTGCAATATTGGGAATTGCAGATAAGTCTGCTCCTGTTTCTCCTTTACCAATAGTGTTTTGAATAAACATTAGGGATGACGTGTTTTTTCTCTTTCCGTTTACCAATACTAAAGTTCTAGAAGCTCCCATGTTTCTTATTTCAAATGGATCTAGTAATGATGTAGCATCTTGTACAGCAGCACTTGTAGAGTTAAACGAAGGGATTCTATATTGTAAAACCTTATCCATAGTTGGCTGGCCAGAAGATTGCAAAATTTGAGAGTCAATAGCGTCAATAGGGAGTGGTGTATTTACTGAGGTTCTAGGAGCAACACGCGTTCCTACCATTATTACTTCTTCTATTTTTTTTTCTTTTGATAAGGTGTCTTGTTGTCCGTAAGCACACACGGATAAGCCTAAAAAAAAGGCAACACTGATAGATTTTTTCTTCATATTAATTAATTTTTATTATTGTTGTTGTAAAGGTATAAAATAATTACAAATAATTTATAAAAATTAGATATTTTTTTTATAAAATATGTTAAATATTCTTTAAATGTTGATTAAATTATAAAATGATATCTATAAAAATATTGGGTTTTTTTGTTAATATTTTGTTAAAATTATTAATACTTAATTGATTGTTTATTAATTTTTTATTTTAATTGAATTATTAGCAATGAAAAAAATCATTTATTTTAAGGGTAATTTTTAATAAATTTGGGCGTCAAATAATTATATATGTCTATTTTCAACGATACTAAAATTGCTTTTGCTGAAAAGTCAACAGCGCAACTAGAAAAAGCCAAGTGGATGTTTACCGCTATTAAATATCCAAGCCTAACCAATGTGGGAATTAACGTTTTGAATTTCACCATTAAAAACAATTTTCCTTTGGTAACAGATTTAGTGAAAACTACATTGTTTGAGCAATTCTGTGGTGGCGAAACTCGTGAACAAAGCATGAAAGTGGTAGACAAAATGTTTAAGCATCATGTAAGAAGCATTTTTGATTATGCCATTGAAGGAAAAGAAGAAGAAGCGGCTTTTGATACAACTTGTGAAGAAATTAAAGAAAACATAAAGTTTGCAATTGGTAATCCTGCAATTCCTTTTGTGGTTTTTAAACCAACAGGTTTTGGTAGATTAGATCTTTATGCAGATGTTTCAGCGGGAAAAGAATTAACCAGTTCTGAAAAAGAAGAATGGCAACGTGTAAGAAACCGTTATGAAGAAGTTTGCAAAATGGCTTATGACAATAAGGTAATTCTGATGATTGATGCAGAAGAATCTTGGATGCAAGATGCAGTTGACCATTTGGTGAACGAGATGATGGAGAAATACAACAAAGAGAAAGCCTATATCTGGAATACAATTCAAATGTACAGAACGGGAAGATTAGAATATTTGGCTCAAGATTTAGAGCGTGCAAAATCTAAAAACTATTTCTTGGGATATAAATTTGTTCGTGGTGCGTACATGGAAAAAGAAAGAGAACGTGCTGCTGAAAAAAATTACCCAGACCCAATTCAGCCAACCAAAGAAGCTACCGATGATAATTATAATGCAGCAGTAGATTTTGTTTTAGAAAATTTAGACAGAGTAGCAGCATTTTTCGGTACACACAACGAGAAATCTACAGAATTGGCCATTGATAAAATGAAAACGCTTGGTTTAGCGCATGATGACGAAAGATTACATTTTGGACAACTCTACGGAATGAGCGATAATATCACGTATTGGCTCGGCGAAAACAAGTACAATGCTTGTAAATATTTACCTTACGGTCCGGTAAAAGATGTAGTGCCTTATCTTACCAGAAGAGCACAAGAAAACACTTCTGTGGCAGGACAAACAGGTCGTGAACTTTCATTGATTCAAAAAGAATTGGAAAGAAGAAGAAAAGAAAAGTAAGTTTTTCTAATTTTTCAAAATATCAATACAAGCGGATGTCACTTTGAGCGTAGTCGAAAAGTAGTCCGCTTTTTTTATGAATTTGGTTATCAGCTTTAGCTAAAACTTAATTCTCTTAATTCATTTATTAAATTTAAATTAAAGGAAACTTCGCGTTCTTTGCGTAAAAACTTTGCGACTTTGCGTGAAAAATCAATTCTAAAATCCGTATTTTTGTAAAAATCATCATCAAATCGTCAAATCAACACATCGCCGCATTGACTTTCGCACAAATTATTCTACCACTTAATCTCAAAGGGACTTTTACCTACAAAGTTTCGGAAGAATTTTTGTCGAAAATCGAAGTAGGAATACGTGTTTTGGTTCCTTTTGGTGGAAAAAAAATCTATACAGGAATCGTTGCAGAAATTCATGAAAATGAACCTGAAACTTTTTTGCCAAAAGACATTCATTCATTGCTGGATGCAGAACCTATTGTTCCCAAACAGCAATTGAAATTCTGGAATTGGCTTTCGGAATATTATCTCTGTAATATTGGCGAAATATATCGTTTTGCGTTTCCAAGTTCTTTAAAATTAGAAAGTGAAACATATCTCAAAAGAAATCCGAATAAAGAAATAGACTGGGAAGTTCTAGACGCCAATGAAACCTACTTGTTGCAGGCTCTTGAAGTGAAAAGCCTCATCAGTTTATCTGAAATAGAAGCTTTTATTCCTAAAAAAGAAATCGTAAAAACGGTAAAAGCACTCATCGATGAACAGCTGATTTTAATAGACGAAAAAATCTACGAAAAATATAAAGCCAAAGAAGTGGCTTATCTTAAAATTGATGAAAATATTCTCGGCAATCTTTCAGAAATTCTGCAAAGTTTAACCAAAGCCAAAAAACAAAAAGATTTGTTTTTAACCATTTTGGAGGCTCAACAAACACAAAATCAACCGCTGCGAAAGTCTCAATTCTTTGAAAATGGTGTTTTCAATGCTTCGCATTTAAGAGGTTTGGTGGAGAAAAATTTGGTGCAAGAATATTACCTTCAGAAAGATAGAATCGAAACGTATGAAGGCGAAATAGAAAATCTGGAAAAACTTTCGGAAGTTCAAGAAAAAGCTTTGACAGAAATCAATGAAGGTTTCCGTGATGGCAAAAATGTCTTGCTTCATGGCGTTACCAGTTCAGGAAAAACGCATTTGTATCTGGAAAAAATAGAAGAAACCATTGCTAATGGAAATAATGTGTTGTTTCTGCTTCCTGAAATTGCTTTGACCAAACAAATTATCCAAAGATTAGAAAAAAAATACGGAAAACAACTCGGCTTTTATCATCAAAAACTCACAGATTTCGAAAAGGTAGAAGTTTGGCGAAAAGTGAAGAATAATGAGATTAAAATCCTCATCGGAACCAGAAGTTCGTTGTTTCTTCCGTTTCAGAATTTAGGCTTAATCGTCATCGATGAAGAACATGATGCTGCATACAAACCTCGTGAAGTAAAACCGTTTTTCAATGCCAAAGATGCCGCTTTGGTTTTGGCAAATTATTATCAAGCGAAAGCGATTTTGGGTTCTGCAACACCTTCCGTAGAAAGTTATTACGCCGCAAAAAATGGTAAGTTAAAATACGTTTTCTTAGGAGAAAGATTTGGCGAAGTGGCTTTGCCAAAATATGAAATCATCAATTTCAAAGAAGCGCAAGAATCAAAACTTTCAGTAGGTCATTTTTCTCAGTATTTAATTGATAAAATTTCTGAAAATTTAGAACATAAAAAGCAAACCATTATTCTGCACAACAGAAGAGGTTACGCAAACGTGGTAGAATGCGAAAGTTGCGGTCATGTTACCTATTGCAGCAATTGTGATGTGGTGATGACCTATCATAAATCTACCAACGAGTTGAAATGCCATTATTGTGGTCACAAAGCGCAAAAGCCTAAAATCTGTCCGAAATGTCAAAGTACAAATCTCAATACTCGTGGAATCGGCATAGAACAGATAGAAGAAGAAACGCAGAAAATTTTTAAGGAAGCACAAGTAGAAAGAATGGACGTAGACAGTATGCGTAAGAAATTTGCCTACGAAAAACTCTACGAAAAAATAGAATCTGGCGAAGCCGAAATTGTGGTAGGAACGCAAATGATTTCTAAAGGTTTGGATTTTGATAATATAGAATTAGTGGCGATTCCAAAAGCAGATGCACTGTTGTATATTCAGGATTTCAGAGCAGAAGAAAGAGCTTATCAATTGATTACGCAGGTTTCGGGAAGAGCAGGGAGAAACTCTGGGAAAGGTAAAATTTATATTCAAACTTATAATCCTCATCATCCACTTTTTGAACTGATTAAAGAAGAAAATTCCACTAAAATATATGAACATTTTCTCAAAGAAAGAGAGCAATTTTTGTATCCACCTTTTGTGAAATTGGTTCTAATAGAACTCAAACATAGAAAAGAAGAAAAATTACAGAGAGCTTCTCAGTTTTTAAGTTCGGTTTTGCAAAAATATTTGCCTTTGCCATGTATTTTAGGGCCTGAAAAAGCACCGATTGGTAAAATAAATCTCCTGTATCAATATCAGATTTTGCTCAAATTACCAAGAGGCAAAAAGTACCAAGAATACAAGGATTACGTGCTGAAATCTCTAGAAGAATTCGAAGAAATTACCGCTTATAAAAGTATTAAAATAGATACGTTTGTTGATTTTTAACAAATTTTAACAATTCTTGGGACAGTTTTAGCTATACAAGAAGAATAGAAAATGGCAATAATTTATAAATTTGTCCCGTTAGAATATTGAAAATCTGATTATTATAAAGTCTAAAATGAGAGAATTGAAAAGAATAGCTATAGCTGCAACTGTGCTTTTGCAAACCGCAGTTATTGCCCAAACTTCATCAGTTTCTTCTAATATATATACCGAAAAAAGTGGAATAGGAAGTGCTGGAATAGAAAAACCTGTGCTTTCTCCCAAAGAACAGTTAGAAGAAAATATAGAAAAAATGAAAAAAGACCCTCTTTTGCGCAATGCAACTTGGGGTTTTGTAGTCTACGATACCAAAAAGAAAGAAGTCATCACCGGTTATAATGAAGATAAACCTTTGATTCCGGCTTCTACTACTAAATTGCTTTCTACCGATGCTTCTATGGCACTTTTGGGAGGAAGATTCAAATGGATTACTCAATTAGAATACTCTGGAACCATTGATGAAACGGGAACGCTTAACGGAAATCTTTTCGTGATTGGCAGTGGTGATCCTTCTATGGGAACAGGAAAAGCAGGAGCGTGGTCTTATTCTCAAATCATCAGCGATTATTTAGCTAAAATTTCTGAAGCGGGAATCAAGAAAATTAATGGAGATATTGTAGTGCAAACTGCTGTTTTTCAAGATGTAAGATTAGAATTACCCGAAAAAATAGTTTGGTTAGAGCATAACAATTACTATTTACCAGTAGGAAATACCAATAACATCAACCCAAAAAACGAGAGAATTGCCGTAAAAGCAAAATCTGTTTTTGACACTTCAAAAAGATATTTTTACGTTTCTCCTTACACGCACAAAATGGCTTTCACCGAAAAATTTGAAGCCAATAATTTAATTACCACAATTCCTGCAGCTCCAGCTTTATTGGCCAATAATCTTAGAGCGAGTTTGATTAAAAATAGAATTCCTATTTCTGGAAAAGTCATCAATAGAGTGACTGACCCAAATCCTGAAGAAAGACAGTTTTTAGCGAAATATTCTTCGCCTACAATGGTGGATATTATTTATTTTACCAATCAAAAAAGTGATAATGCTTTAGCAGAATCTCTTTTGAAAACGGTAGGTTTTTACAAAACAGGAAATGTTTCTTTAGAATCGGGACGAGAAACCATCGTGAGACATTTAGAAGAAAAAAGATATGATTTTGATGGCTTAGTTTTAGCGGATGGAAGTGGTTTGTCGAGAGCAAATAAAGTAAAACCTATTTCTCAAGTGAAGTTTTTGGCAGAGGTAATGAAAGAAAAATATTATGACGATTTCCTTAAATCTTTGCCGATTGCCGGAGAAACAGGAACGCTGAGAAGAATGTTTAAGACAAGTAATAATTACGGTCAAATTTTTGCCAAAACAGGAACACTTAACGGGGTGAAATGTTTGGCAGGTTATATTAAAACTAGAGACGGAAGAATTCTTTCTTTTTCATTGTTAATCAATGGTTATTTAGGTTCTGTAGACCAAATAAAAGCCAGAATGGAACAATTGCTGGAACCTGTGATAGATTTGTAGTAAATATGAAGATTTTTCCCATCCTTTAGGATTAGAGGAAATGAAAAATCTTATAATTTCAAAGAAACCAACACTTAGAATATATCGACAAAGCCTTCTTTTATGAGGGCTTTTTTTATTACATTTGTGAAAATCAAAAAATCTAAAAAATGATTTCAGAAAAATACCTTAAACACTTACAAAAGGAGCTAGAAAATATCGAAAATGACGGATTGTACAAGCGTGAAAGAATCATTACGTCTCAGCAATCTGCAGAAATTGTAGCCAATGGAAAATCATTGTTGAATTTCTGTGCCAACAATTATTTGGGACTTTCTAATCACCCAGAAGTGATGAAAGCATCTCAAGATATGATTGCTTCTCATGGTTACGGAATGTCATCGGTACGTTTTATCTGCGGAACTCAGGATATTCATAAAGAATTAGAAGCGAAAATTTCTGAATTTTTAGGAACAGAAGATACTATCTTATATGCAGCTTGTTTTGATGCAAATGGTGGGGTATTTGAACCGCTTTTCACAGAAGAAGATGCTATTATTTCAGACGAGTTGAACCACGCTTCTATTATTGATGGGGTTCGTCTTTGTAAAGCAGCGAGATACAGATATAAAAATAATAACATGGAAGATTTAGAAGCACAACTTATTGAAGCTTCTAAACAAAATCACCGTTTTAAAATCATCGTAACAGATGGAGTTTTCTCAATGGACGGAATCGTGGCAGATTTAAAAGGAGTTTGCGATTTGGCAGAGAAATATGATGCCTTGGTAATGGTTGACGATTCTCACGCAACAGGTTTCATCGGTAAAACAGGTCGTGGAACGCATGAAGCCAATGAAGTAATGGGAAGAGTAGATATTATTACTTCTACCTTAGGAAAAGCTTTAGGTGGCGCTCTTGGTGGATTTACTTCTGGGAAAAAAGAAATTATCGATATGCTTCGTCAGCGTTCTCGCCCGTATTTATTCTCAAATTCTCTGGCTCCAGGAATTGTAGGAGCAGCTCTTAAAGTTCTGGAAATGCTTTCTAAAGACACTTCACTTCGTGATAAAGTCATGGAAAATGCAGAATATTTCCGTACGGAAATGAAAGCCAAAGGTTTTGATATTCCTGATGGTGATGCGGCGATTGTTCCGGTAATGTTGTACGATGCTAAATTAGCGCAAACTTTTGCTGAAAAAATGATGGAAAACGGCGTTTATGTCATCGGTTTCTTCTACCCAGTTGTACCGAAAGGAAAAGCCAGAATCAGAGTTCAGCTTTCTGCGGGACATACCCGTGAACATTTAGATAAAGCCATTGCTGCTTTCGAAAAAGTAGGAAAAGAGTTAGGTGTTATTTCTTAAAAATTTAGATTCTTTAAGAAAGTTGCGGAGCAACGAACGATACATAAGCATCGGAATTCATTCTGATGTAAAATATAAAAATCAATGAAAGCGGACTTTAGTCCGCTTTTTTGTTTTAAAAAATTCTTTGGCTTTAGCCTAAACTTAAATTTTTCTCTCGGAGATTTAACAGATTAAGAAGATTTTATTTTTAATCATCTGTTAAATCTGTTAAATCTGCGAGAGTTTTTACTATTTAAAAAAGAGAAGTTTATCAATAGAATTGGAGTTAAAAAAATCCGCTTTTTTTATTCTCTTTTATTAGGATTGATGGGTTTTTCTTTGGTAATGACCAATCCACTGATATAGTTTAGGTCTTGGTAAATCCAAACGCTTAAAAATTGAATATCAGGATTCTTTTCTGTTTTTGCATTGAAAATAAACAATTCCACAGGATCTGTTGTCAATGAAGTTTTATGAATATAAGCAGAATTAAAATCTTGCAATTCTATTTTTCCTAAATCGGTTTCGTTTTTTTGACAGATTTCACTTAATTTTTCCTCTAAAAACATCTCAAATTTCTTCGCAACATTGAATTTTTCAAAAGAAGTAAAGTTTTTATTTTCACATTTATTGAGAAATTCTTGAATGAAATTTTGGGCAATGGTTTGTCTTTCTGTATTGATGTTTTTATCTGAAATTTTCTTGTAAAAATTTTGAGCGGGAAGCAAAGAACTGAAAAATAAGGCAATAATGATGAGGTTTTTCATGGTAATTAGTTTTTTGTGAAAAAGTTTTTATTTTTTATAAAATATGATGCCACATCTCTTAATATGTTCTTTTACTTCTTCATTTTCAATGTTTTTATAAATCAATAAATCAAAAGTATAAGGTAATAATAAATTATCTAATTCAATATTGATTTGATTTAAAATTCTAAGATTTATGTTACCAAAAATCACCAAATCTATATCAGAGTTATGACGGTAATTTCCTTTGGCTCGTGAACCAAAAATAATAACTTTTTCTACCTCTTGATTTTGAGAAAAAATTTTGTGAATATTTTCAATTTCGGTATCTAAAAGTCCAAATTTCATCATTAAAACAAATCTATTTGTTTATTTTGGTCTAATTTTTCTTGCATTGTTTTCTTAAAATCTTCAAATGCATCATAATATTGATTAATGATTGCGGCATAGATTTCTTCTGCGGTTTCTTTGTCATACGTGTGAGAAGTTCTATTTTTGTTCTGTATCATTTCCATCCAAAGATGCCCATTTTTGATTAAATTCATTTTAAATGCTTCTCTGGTTGCATCTCTAGAACCTCCTATTTCTGTATTTCCTTGATAATATGCATAATCCTTCATTACGTTCCATGCTAACTCGTGAGTATATTCAAAACGTTGGATTAATCCTTCTTTCA
The DNA here is from genome assembly GCA_046296655.1 of Cloacibacterium sp. Taxonomy (GTDB): domain Bacteria; phylum Bacteroidota; class Bacteroidia; order Flavobacteriales; family Weeksellaceae; genus Cloacibacterium. The sequence goes on from JBKBLE010000028.1 coordinate 11,258, forward strand.
TCATTTCATTTAATACTTCATCTAAATTATCTTCCTCATTTTGATAATCTTCTCTAATGTATTCTATTGATTGCTGAAGTTTTTCTAGTGCTTTTTTATAATTAGAAAAACGCTGAATCCATCTTATATCTCTTTCCATATTACAAATGTAATTAAAAAATTAAGTCTTATTCTTTCAAGAAACCATATTCATAGACTTTTGGTTCTATTTTTTTGGCTAGAATTTTTAGAGCAGAACGTAGTTCTGTGATAATTTTCAATATACATCATAAAATTAGTTGTCTTTATTACTAATTCCAGGAACAACAAGCAAGACTAAAAAATAGAGAATATTTATGAATGGAACAATTGAAAAAAAAATGAAACCATGCTTTTAAATTCAAATCATGCAATCTCTTTATACATTGTATGCTATAAAAATAAATGCTATAAAAATAGTTAGTTTGGTAATACCTAAGATATTAAATTTACTAGTAAAAAATAAAACAACTGAAAGTAAAAAAATAATAGAAACAAAAATTTTAGTAAACTTTTCTCTAGAAATTTCACCCTTCCAATTCCATAAACTCTCCGATAATTTATTCATTATTAGTCTTTATTTAATTCAAATATACAAATTTTCCCTATTTTCGCCAACTCATAACTCATAACTCAATCAAATGTTCAGCAAAGAAGAAGCTGCTAAAATAAAAAAGGAATTTTGGACCAGTTTCGGGAAGTCGTTTCCGAGAAAATGGATTTTGTACGATACTAAAATCAAAGACTTCGCTTTTAAATTCTATTGTGATAACAAAAAAGCCGAAGTTTCTATAGACATTGAAATGAAAGATGAAATCTTCCGAAATGCTTATTACGAGAAGCTTTGGTCTCTCGAAGGAATTATAGAAGATGAACTGAAATGCGAGGTGTATAAAGACGAATTCTACACCTTAGAAAACGGAAAAGTGATTTCTAGATTTTGGGTGGAAAAGCATGGCGTTTCCATCTACAATAAAAACACTTGGCGAGAAATTTTCGAATTCTTTGTCGAAAAAATGACCGCTTTTGAGATGGTGTATTATGAATATGAGGAGTTTATAAAAGATGTTTAGAAGTCAGAAGTCGGAAGTTTTTTTGAGATAAAATAGAAACGCTTCGTTTATTTAAGCGAAGTATTTTTTTGTAAACTAAATCTTTAAAAAATTAAATAAATCTTTGCGAGCATTGCGTAAAAATCTCTGCGACTTTGCGGGAAAAACTATCACAAAGTTCTCAAAGGCATCACAAAGTTCACAAAATTAAGATTCTTGAGACGCTTTGCTTTTCAAAGCTCACTTTTAATTATTATAAAAAAAAACTCTACGAGCATTGCGTAAAAATCTTTGCGACTTTGCGTGAAATAATTCCGTGAACTCTGTGAAAAAACTCTGTGAACTCAGTGTTACAAAAACTATCACAAAGTTCTCAAAGGCATCACAAAGTTCACAAAATTAAGATTCTTGAGACGCTTTGCTTTTCAAAGCTCACTTTTAATTATTATAAAAAAAACTCTGCGAGCATTGCGTAAAAATCTTTGCGACTTTGTGTGAAAAAATGCTGTGAAAATCTGTGTAATCTGTGAAAACTATTGCCCAAATTTCTTCTTTCTCAACAAGAAGAAAATACCGCCTAAAATTCCTAAAATTGCAAGTGGAGTTAATAAATTAAACCATTGCCAATTCGTTTTTTCTTCGTCTATTCTTCTTCTGTCAAGCAAGCGAGATTCTATATTTCTGTTTCTGAGTTCAATGAGATTAGAATCATCGAGAAGCCAATCTAAGCAGTTTCTCAAAAATTGTTCGTTTCCGTAGAGTTGGTCAGTCAATAAATCTGCTCCTAAAGGTAAATTTTGACCTTTCATGATTTGATTTCGGCCAACATCACCATCAGATATAACAATCATTTTATTGTTTCCAGCAACTTCATTTTTGAAATTAGGGAAACCGTTTTTCTCACTTCTATTCGCATACGCAGAAGTAAATTTACCTTCTAAACTCACCGCAAAAATCTTAGGAGTAGTAGGTTTTTCCATAACAGAAAGACTGTCAAGATTCGCCATTTCTGAGAGCTCTACATAATTAGGAACCGACTTAGCAGTGGTTCTTTCACTCGATTCGTAAAGCACTTGAGTTTTGATATTTTTTCTTCCTAAGGTATCAATTGCAGTTGGAAATTCAAATTTTACAGGATTGATGTTTTTGGTAATCGGATTATTATTTTCATTAATTCCCAAAGGAAAATAAGGCCAAATTAAGTTGGTGTATTGTGGGTTTCCTGCCACTTCGCCAACTTGCAATCTAATCAAAGCAGATTTTTGAAAATCTTTAATCAAAGGTGCATTGATTCTCACACCATAATTAAAGAAAAAATCAGTCATATTGATGTTGATAGGATATGCCATGAGTTTTTTCTTGGTCATCAAAGTATCCATTTCTGCATTCACAGCGTCAATCATCCAAAGTGTTTTTCCTCCGTTCATAATGTATTGGTCTAGAATCACTTTTTCGCCATCAGTAAAGGTTTTTCTAGGCTTTGCAATCACCAAAGCATCCATTCTTTCTAAATTCGGAAGATCTTCTAGAGTCAACTCTTTTTTGTTCACAGGAATTACAGGACCAGCATTGTAATTTTCGAGCGTCATGTCCATAAAACTACGGAATTCATCTACTCTTAATTCATCTTGATTCACCAAAACACCTACGTTTTTCTTTTGGTCTGCCACCAAAGATTTAATGGTAGAAGCGAAGTTAAATTCCAGATTTTCAATGGATTTTGTTAGCTGTTCGGTTGCGTCTATTCCCATTTGATTGATAATCAGTGAAATAGAAGTTCCATAGCCTTTATATTTCAGTGCTGCATAAGGAAAAAGCACGATTTGAGAAACTTTCCCATCTTTCATATCTGGTAACATAGAAGGTTGCATTCCCATTGCTTGAAGTGTATCTTGAGACATTTTGGTCGCAATAGGATCGATGAATTTGTAATCAATTTTTGGATTGATTTTTCTGAATTCTTCCAAAAGAAACTGCGTTTCATTCTGTAATTGCTTAAAACTTGCAGGAAAATCACCTTCCAGATAAACTTCTACAGTCAGTGGTTCTTTTACAGATTTCAGCGTTTCTACCGTAGCATCAGAAAGGGTGTAACGCTTTTCTTTAGTCAAATCAAAACGATGAGAAAACACCCCGAAAATCCCTAATAATAGGATAATAGCTGGAATAATATATTTTAAATTTTGTTTCATTTTTATTTTAAATTTTAAACCACAAAAGAGACAAAAGCTTTTGTTGCTTTTTAAGTTTTTCAAAAGTAAAAAAAGGGAGAATTTTCTTTTTTTACTTTTGGCTTGCTTTATTTTTCAATCAATTCTTTGGTTGCTTTTGCGGTTAAATAACTATTTCTTCTTCTCCACAAAAACTTTTGCCAAAAACAAACTCAATCCAATCACCAATAAGAAGTAAAATACATCTTGGGTATCAATCAAACCTCTTGTAAAGGCTATGAAATGATGATAAAAACCAAGATTTTGAAGCAAATAATCTGCACCTCCCAACAATTTGAAATTGGCCAATTGTTCTATACCAAAGTATAAAATGAAATTCAGGAAAACGCCCAATAAATAAGCCATAATTTGATTTGTGGAAAGCGAACTTGCCAGAATCCCAACCGCAGAAAATGCTGCAATGAGAAGAATAATCCCGAAATAGCTTCCTAATGTTGCTCCCAAGTCTAAATTTCCTGCAGGAACGCCTAAAACGTAAACAGAGTAGAGGTAAACCAATGAAGGAAGTAAACATAAAATCCCAACCAAAAATACCGCGAAAAACTTCCCAGAAACGATTTCTGAAATGCTTAATGGTTGAGAAAAAAGCCATTGCAATGTTCCGTTTTGTTGTTCTTCGGCAAAAGATTTCATGGCTAATGCTGGAATAATGAACAAAAACAACCATGGCGAAAGCGTGAAAAAGCTCTGCAAACTGGCAGTTCCGATGTCGAGAATATTGAAATCATTCTCGAAAAAAAATAAAAATAAGGCAGAAATCAAAGAAAATGCACCGACGATAATCCATGCACTCCAATTCCCGAAATAACTCCAAAGTTCTTTTTTTAGTATAGCTATCATATGTTGTTGGGTGTTAGATGTTGGGTGTTAGATGCTTTCCAGGTATTTCACCCTGCATCAAACTTCCAGCATCCAACAATATTTATTTTTTCTTATTCACCAATTTTACCGTCATCATAATGACAAACACAATAACGAAAAATCCTGTAATTAATTGCCACCAATTTTCAATGGTCAAAGATTTTAAAATTACTGTGAAAACCACTAAAAATAGAAGAAATGTTGCAATTTCATTGGCTTGTCTTAATTTGAGATTGGCGGTTTTTAGTTCACCGTTTTGTAGGTTTTTTATTTCTAATACTTTTTTCCAAGACCAATAATGGTAGATTAAAAGTCCTATGAGAAAGGCTATTTTCAACTGAAACCAAGACATTTGTAAAAGTGTAGGGTTCATTAAAATTAAAATTGTTCCAAAAATCGTCATCAAAACAAAAGCAGGAACCGTGATAATATTCCATAATCTTCTTGCCATAAATACATATTGCTCACGTAGAATTTCCTTTTTAGGACTTTCAAAAGCATCGGTGTCTTTGTAATACACAAAAATTCTTACGAGATAAAAAATTCCCGCAAAATAACTCACCATAAAGATGATGTGCAGCGCTTTTATGATTAAATAAGTCATGGTAATTTACGATTTACGAATTATGATTTACGATTTATAATTTTTCTAACATCTAACATCTAACATCTAACATATAACATATAACATCCATCATTCAAACTGTATATACACCTTATCACCCACTTTTAAGCCAAAAAGCGAATTGGCGCCATTGTTTTTTGTGCCTTTATAAATGGTGATTTCTAATAAATCTTGACCATTAAAAAGAGCAGAAGCTTTGCCATGGTATTCGTTTTCTTTTTCCCAATCTGTCACGATGTCTGTGTATTTACGGTTGATGTTTTTCAGTAAAATATTTCGAATGTTAATCTCAAAATTGTTGAAATTCGCCATTGTTTTATCAAAAATTAATTTGCTGATATTGGTTACGCAATTCCCGAAATTATCAATGTACATCACCTCGCCAATCAGCATTTTTTCAGGTTCATTAAAATAAGGTTTTGTAAAAGTAGTACACTTGTATTGCTTAATTTTTCTGCCGATAAGTTCTGGCAAACCACCTTTGGTCAAATGTGCTGCGACGGGAACGAAAATATCTACACTCGCAAATTTCACTTCGTCGTCAAAACGATTATTGATGGTGATTTCGTAAATGGCTTCTGGTTTTTGGTCAAAAAAAGTGAGACTCATCAATCCATTGTCCGCAGTAATGAAATATTGCCCATCCATTTTTACCAAAAGATTTTTTCGGTCTTTGTGAAAAAAACTGTCCACGGAAACAATATGTACACTCTCTTTAGGGAAATGCGCGTAAGCATTTCTAAGAATATAGGCGGTTTGTATTAAATTATATGCTCCAATTTCATGGGTAATATCAATAATTCTAGCATCGGGATTAAGCTGGAGAATGCTGCCTTTAATGGCTGAAACTCTGTGGTCTAGATTTCCATAATCTGATGTAAGGGTAATTATTGGCATTTTTAATAGTAAAATTTGAAAAAACAAAGATATTGCTTATTTTTGGTAAGATAAAATTTTTAAAAATATAAACAATTTGTACGAAATCACTTACGAACTCACAGGAATAGACACTAAAACGTTTTATGGTGTTAACAATCAATATTTTAATTTATTGAAATCTTCTTTTCCTACGCTGAAAATCACGGGGAGAGATAATTTTATTTTTGCAATGGGTAATCAAGAAACGCTAGATGTACTCCAGCAGAAATTAGATGATATTGTGAGTTATATTTCCACCAATAATTCTATTGGACTTAAAGATTTAGAAAATATTCTCAAAATAAAAAGTGAGGAAGAAAAACAATTGGTTTTTGACCAAGATATCATTGTAAAGGGTGTAAATGGTAAAGTCATCAAAGCCAAAACCACCAACCTTAAAAAATTGGTCAAAGAAAGTGAAAAGAAAGACATGGTTTTTGCCATCGGTCCTGCAGGAACAGGGAAAACTTATACCAGTGTAGCATTGGCAGTGAGAGCATTGAGAGATAAAGAAGTCAAAAGAATTATTTTAACCAGACCTGCAGTAGAAGCGGGAGAGAGTTTAGGATTTTTACCTGGCGACTTGAAAGAAAAACTCGATCCTTATTTACAACCGTTGTATGATGCGTTGAGAGATATGATTCCTCACGAAAAATTAGAAGGTTTTATCGAGCGCAAAGTGATAGAAGTAGCGCCTTTGGCATTTATGCGGGGCAGAACGCTGGATGAAGCCTTTGTTATTCTGGATGAAGCTCAAAATACAACGCACTCCCAGATGAAAATGTTCTTAACCAGAATGGGAATGAATGCTAAATTCATTATCACTGGAGATCCAAGTCAGGTAGATTTACCACCAAAACAACATTCTGGACTAAAAGAAGCGATGAGAATTCTAAAAGGAGTTCATGAAATAGGTTTTGTGCATCTTACCGAAGAAGATGTGGTAAGACACCCTGTAGTGAAGAAAATTATCTTGGCTTACAACGCCGAAGAAAAAAGACAAAGAGAAGAGTAAACTAAAAAATCCTGAGAATATTTTTTCTCAGGATTTTTTATATAAATATTTTTAAGACTATTTTCCGAACAGGTTGCCTCCCATTCCTGGCATTTTAGGCATTCCTTTGCTCAGCATCTGCATGAGTTGTTTTCCTTGAGGACCTTGCATCATCTTCATCATTTTGCTCATCTGTTCGAATTGTTTCATCAGTGCATTTACATCTTCTAATTTTCTTCCCGAACCTTTAGCAATTCTTTTTTTACGCTTCATATCAATCACAGAAGGTTTTCTCCTTTCTTCTGGAGTCATAGAATAAATAATGGCTTCTATGTGTTTGAAAGCGTCATCATTAATGTCTACATCTTTTATGGCTTTTCCTACACCTGGTAACATTCCCATTAAGTCTTTCATGTTACCCATTTTTTTAATTTGCTGAATTTGTTTTAAGAAATCATCAAAACCAAATTCATTTTTGGCAATTTTTTTATGAAGTTTTTTAGCTTCTTCTTCGTCAAATTGTTCTTGAGCTCTTTCTACCAAAGACACTACGTCTCCCATTCCTAGGATTCTGTCTGCCATTCTTTCTGGGTAGAACAGGTCTAGAGCTTCCATTTTTTCGCCAGTAGAAATAAACTTAATCGGTTTGTTAACTACCGAACGAACAGTAAGCGCAGCACCACCTCTGGTATCACCATCTAATTTGGTTAGAACTACACCGTTGTAATCTAAAACATGGTTAAAGGCAAGAGCTGTATTTACGGCATCTTGTCCCGTCATCGCATCTACTACGAAAAGAGTTTCTGTAGGTTTTACGGCTTGGTGAACGTTTCTGATTTCGTTCATCATGGCTTCGTCTATGGCAAGACGACCCGCAGTATCTATAATCACTACATCATGCTTGTTTTCTTTAGCAAACTGAATAGCGTTTTGAGAAATTTCTACAGGATTTTTATTTTCGATTTCTTTGTAAATGGTTACGCCTACTTGGTCTGCAAGAACCGTTAACTGGTCTATTGCAGCAGGTCTGTAAACGTCACAAGCAACCAATAAAGGGTTTTTGCTTCTTTTTTGTTTTAAATAGTTGGCGAGTTTTCCAGAAAAAGTAGTTTTACCAGAACCTTGTAAACCAGCAATTAAAATAATAGTAGGCTTGTCAGAAAGATTGATGCCTTCTTGAGTTGTCCCCATCAATTCTACCAATTCATCATGTACAATCTTGGTCATCAATTGCCCTGGAGTAATAGACGTAAGCACGTTTTGTCCCAGTGCTTTGTCTTGAACTCTTTTGGTAAGGTCTTTGGCTACTTTGTAATTAACATCGGCATCTACTAGAGCACGGCGAATTTCTTTTACCGTCTCTGCTACGTTAATTTCTGTAATTTTTCCGCGGCCTCGAATGTTTTGTAAGGCTTTATCTAGCTTGTCCTGAAGACTATTAAACATAGTGAATGATTTTTTAAGATGTGCAAAAATAAGGAATTTTGTTGACTTGTTTCTCTAACTCCTAAAAGATTTGTAAACCAATAGAATAAAATGTATTGATTTTTACCTTTTGAAAAATCTAAATCAAGAGAAATACGTTTTTTAAAAAGAAAAACAAAAAAAAGCGACTTCCTAAGAAGTCGCTTTCGTGTATATAGAATACCAAAAAGAGATTATGCTAATTTTACTTGAATAGTGTTTAATCCTTTTTGTCCTTGTGTTACTTGGTACACAACTTTGTCATTTTCTTTAATTGTTCTAGTGCTTAAACCAGAAGAATGTACAAAAATGTCATCTCCTCCGTTGTTGGGAGTAATAAATCCGAAACCTTTTGTTTCGTTGTAAAATTTTACGGTGCCTTCTTGCATAGTAATGGGTTTTAAATAGACATTTTTTACAATGCCTTGGTTAATGGATTAAGAAGCAGTAAACCTAAGTTTCATATTTCTTAACGGGTAATAGCGTTTTGCGCAATGTATGGAGTAAAGAGAAATAGTTTTGAAACAGTATTCCAAAGGTGATTTCTCGTTATTTGACCAATTCAATGTTGATTGCCGAAAATCCTTTAGCAGATCTTTCTTTCTCGAAAGATACTTTGTGCCCTTTTTTCAGGATTTCTCTTGCATTATTTTGGTGGAAAAATACATTTTCTTTTGAGCGGTTTTCGGTGATAAAACCGTAACCTTTTTCGCTTAAGAAAGTGATGTTTCCAGACTTTCTAGTTTCTTCTTCAGGAATAGGAGCAGCTCCTAATTGAATATCGTCTAGAGAAACCTCTTGTCTTTTTTCTGGCGGAGTAGTTGTAATTCTTCCGAACTCATCTACATAGGAAAACATATCTTCTAGTTCTTTTCCTTTGTTGTTGTTCGCTTTACGCTCTTCACGGCGCTGTGCTTTTTCTTTTTGTTTTTGAATTTTTTTCTTAAAGTTTTCTTTTTTTGAGAAAGAATCTGCCATAAATAATGTTCTGTTTGTTTTTTAATGAATGATGAAACCAATGAATATTGGTGTATTGCGTGCTATAAGAAATCTACTGTGTTAATAAACAGAGCGCTTATATCATAAGGGTCAGGGGAACTTCGTCCAGGTTATTTTGCCTTGTTTTGCTTTCAGGGTTATGTGCATCTGTGAGGTGTTATTCTAAAAAGGGACGCTGAAAAAGCAAAAACTGAAAAAGAAATAAAAAAATATTCTATACTGTAACAGATAGCAAAGGCAGTAACCTATTTTATAAATTATTCTACAAAGGTACACTAAATAAATGACGTGACCTAATGATGAGTTTTTGGGGGAGGATTTCACTATGATTAAGGTTGGGGTTGAATCAAGTGGCAGTCAAAGTGCAGTTTTGTTCGGAAAAAGTACCGTTTTTCCGAAGCTGATTCGAACTTGATTCGAACAAGACTCGAAGGAAAGTGGAAAAAAGGAACACATAGTTAACAAATTAATTTGCTGAAGTTAAAATGTAAATTTTATAAAAAAAAGGTAAAATTTTTTTCTTTTTTTCGTTTATATAGTATAGAAAAAATTTTTTATGAGTGAACTAATTAATAATCTTAAAAAAGAGTACAAGGAAAGACAAGAAAAACTTATTTATTACTTAATGGCATTAGATGTTTCTTCAATTGGATGTGCAATATATAATGGTAAAAACGATGAATTAAATTATGCTCAGATTTTTGTTTTTATTGCGATATTGTGTTGGGCAATAAGTATTTTGAATGCATTTAAATTCATTAAAAAATACCTAAATGCTATATATGATAATATTTCATTTCTTGAATTGGAAAAAGTTAATAACATTGAAATCTGGAAAGAAGAGTTTGAAAAAATAATTAAAGAAAAGTATAAAATTACAGGAACTTTTTTTGAAAATATATGGTTGCATTTTGTTGCTGGATCAATCTCATATTTTTTGTATCATCTATTAAATCTTTATTTAAATAGTGTTTAGAATACTTTTTAATTCCCAAAATAATTTCCCCACCTACTTGATCTGCTGTATCTTTGTAGAAAATACTGAAATTGAATCTTAGAAAATTAGCCGATAAACAGAATGTTTTCTTGTTGCTTTTACTGATAATGGTTTTAGCAGGAAAACTCATTCCTTACCAAAAATCTTATAACAGAATTTTTAACTTAGAACAATTCATCGATTGGGGAATTGCGGGGATTTTCCTTTTATATGGGCTAAAACTCAACCTGAAAGATGTTCTGAAAGATGTTTCCAATTGGAAGTTGCATCTTTTGGTTCAAGCGGGAACTTTCATTCTTTTTCCAGCATTGGTATTGGTTTTTTATCCAATTTTTAAAGATTCGCCATACTTCCAAAGTTGGCTTTCCGTATATTTTTTAGCGTGTTTGCCTTCTACCGTTTCTTCATCGGTAGTGATGGTGTCTATTGCCAAAGGAAATGTGACTTCTGCTATTTTTAATGCCTCTATTTCTGGACTTATTGGCATTGTAATGACGCCTTTGTTGATGGGGTTTTTCTTAAATGCTCAAGCTGCCGAAAGCCATCAGTCTGAAATAATCCAACAATTATTACTCAAAGTTTTTTTGCCGATAATCTTGGGAATTCTGCTCAACCCGATTTTTAAAAATTGGGTAACGAAATACAGTAAAATCATTGCAGAATTTGACCGTCTCATTATTTTACTCATCGTTTACGAAAGTTTTTCTAAAGCATTTATCGAGAACATTTTTTCTACAGTTCCTTCACTGGTTTTTGTAGTGATTACACTTGCGGCAGTAGCGTTGTTTTTTATTGTATATGAGATTTTAAAACGCATTTCGCACCAATTGGGTTTCAGCAGAGAAGATACTATTACCACTACTTTTTGTGGTTCTAAAAAATCTTTGGTTCATGGCAGTTTATTTGTGATGATACTAGGGATTCCCGAAGAACAAAAAGTTCTTTTCCTATTGCCGATTATGATTTACCACAGTTTCCAATTATTCTATGTAAGCGCTCTCGCCAATAAAATCGCAAAAAGCAAAATTTAAAAATAAAATTTATAGACCAATTAAAATTTCAAGATTTTAATCTTAACTAAAAACACTCTTTAAATCTGGTTTCTGAATTAATCGAAAAATAAACGAGGTCAAAATTTTATGTTTTTGAAAACTATTTTCTAAAAAAAAGAGTTGTGCAACAGTTACCGCTGTTACAGGCTGGCGTTCTTGTTGTCCGTGGCTGAAACCCTTGTCCTTATTGAGTTTTGCAACCAATTGTCCGAATGTTTTTGTGTCGGTTTGTGGGTTGGCGTTTTTAAAATTTTTAGAAGGGAAGGGGATTTTTAATTTTTTCTTTTCAGCGTGGGACAGGCATACTCTTTGGCAAGCTTTGGCTTGTGTGTCGGCTTGCGGGGCTTGCCAATGTGTATGACTGTGAAGCGTGGGCATTACTGAATTGTTTTTATCGTTTCGTCTCCGCTTATGTTTCTTACTTTTATTCTCAAAGGCTTTTTGTCGCTGGTAATTTTACCATCCCAAAATTCTTTTGTTTTGGTTCCGTCCTTAATCACATAACCCAATTTATCAATCTTAATTTCTGTGCTGCTGTGCCATTGACCTTCTGAATTTTCACAATCCAATGAAATGAGTTCAATTAGTTCCAAACCTTCTTCGCTGATGCTGATAGGTTCAAACTTTTTGCCTTTGGTTAATGATTGCAGGTTGCCTTTTTGGTTGAACTCATTGATTTTTTGAATCAGACGGTCGCTCGTAAAATGGTTAATGGTTAATTGATAATGGTTAATGTCTTTAGCATTCGTTGTGATTTCTCCTTTACCATTAACCATTGACAATTGATAATTAAAATTGTCCTCAATCACAATTTCGTGAAGCAGGTTTTTCAGGTCTTTGAGTTCTACTTCAATTTCGGTGGCGTTGTTTTCTTTGATGAATTTTTCTACTGCCTTTTGGTCGTCAATATCTATGTAATAGACAATTACTTTTTTGGCGTTGACTTCCAGGTTTTGTAATTCCTGATTGATAATGGTGTTAATTGTTGGAATGTCTAAAACTTTTTCCTGTGTATTGAGCAGGTTAGGCACATATACTGGGACTGTTCCCAACTTTGCTTCTGTTACTGCACCAAACCAAAAACTGCTGATGCCAGCCACATTGCGTTGCAAACCGGGAATTATCGTTGCTAACTTATCCATAGTTTGTTGTGGATTACGGAATAAACTAACACCGTCTTTGACTTCTAATATCTGAAAATTGGCTTTGGCTTCTTTCAAACGGTCTCTTGTTGTTTGAATACTGTTTACACCAATATCTGCGTGAATAAATTTGCGACCTAAATCATTTGCAACTTTTGCTGTCACACCACTACCGCCAAAAAAATCTGCTATTACCATTCCTTCATTGCTACTCGCTTTGATTATCCTTTGTAAAAGAGTTTCGGGTTTTTGAGTTGAGTAGTCAGCATTTTCATTTGCATTTCCAACTACCATTGGGATATACCAATAATCTTCGGGTATTTTACCGTCTTCGTGTGTAACTCTTTCTGAGCTTCCTCCTGAATATTTACTCCCTCCTGAACCATATTTATTTCTTTCCTTGGTTTTTTCGGAATACTCTATCCTTACATCGTTAATATTTGCAACATATTTTTCTTTATTTCTTGCATACCAAAATATAGTATCGTGCAGTTTAGTGAAGTTTTTTTGGTTGCTAATTGAAGGTCGTGAATAGCACCAAATTATTTCATTAACAAAGTTTTCCTCTCCAAAAACCTCATCCATTAAAATTTTTACATAGTGTCCAATGTGCCAATCAAGGTGAACATAAATACTTCCTGTGTCACTGAGAATTGATTTTAATGCCATTAAATTCTCATACATCCAATTCAAATAATCTTCTTTCTGCCAAATATCCCCATACATTTTTTCCTCAAATGCCTTGAGTTCTTCAATGTCCATTTGTTGTTCTGCTGCTGCAACTTTTTCAGCCAATTTTGGGTTTCGTCTCAGGTAAACTTTTTTGGCATAATCTGCACCACTGGCAAAGGGTGGGTCAATGTAAACTAAGTCCACTTTTATGCCTTGCTCTTTCAAGTAGGCACAAGCAGAAATACACTCTCCACGAATTACCAAATTTTCAGAAGGCTTGCCGACCGTTTCAATGGTTTCAACTTCATAGTAGGGCATACCTCTTTTAATTCGGTCATACACTTTATCATTTTCACGGTATCGCAATACACGTTGTGTTCGGGTGATGTTGTCCAAAATGGCTTGTCCTTCTACCGTGTTCGGGTAATATGGAATGTATTTTACTGGCATTTTTGTAATTGTTAATGGTTAATTGTTAATTGTTAATGGTTAATGGTTAATGGTTAATGTTGGTTTTGGTTGTTTTGATGATGCTTGTAAGTAGTTTTATGATTTCTACCGCATCTGCATTAATGCTTTGAAATTGCTCATTCGTCAAATAGCTTGTTTCTTTGAGCAGTTCAAGCCAATAAAGGCTTTCATTGATTTCCTTCTGAGCAATAGACATTTTATGCTTAAAATCCGATTTGCTTTCAGCGTGTTCAGCCTCACGAACCAAAGCACCTACAGCTGTGCCGCTTCTTAACAATTGTTTTGAAAGAATAAACTCCTTTTTTGTTTCGCACAAAAACTGATAAAGTTTTACAACTCTGATAGCAAAAGCAAAACTTTTATTTTTAATTACATTTTCTGTCATATCATTAACCATTTACAATTAATCATTGAAGAACTGGTTTATCTTGTTATTCAATTTGGTGATATTGGCTGCAATGTCTTTGCTGTCCTCCAAATAGAGGAAATCAAATCGCTGATAGCCGTATTTTTCTTTGTTGAGTTTTAGAAACTCGGTTTCCACATAACTTTTCCTTTCCTGAAACTTATTGTCGGCTGCATAAACTGAACCTTTGGTTTCAATTAGCAGGACTTTGTGTATTTTATCCTTTGCCGTCCGTTTCACAATCAAAAAGTCGGTGGTGTATTTTCCAATATACTTCCAATTCCTGCCTTCTTTAGCAAAACAGTTAATTACAAACTCGGTCAAACCACGTTCACCGTTATAGTATATCTCCAATCCTTTGTTTTTGAAATCGGCTAACTGCAAGGCTTTTTGAAGTGTTTCAATTTCAAAACCACTGCTTCCGCTACCGCCAAAGTTGTATGGTAAATAATGAAAAGTATGATTTTTAGATTTTACAGGCAGTGAATAATCCTTACCTGATTTGAATGTTTCCCAGTCAGGAGCCCACTTTTCCATTCCCTGGGATTTCATTCCCTCTACCATTGTATCATAAGCTTTGCGAAATGCTTCCCAATCAATATTTACTTCTTCATTGGATTTATCCAATTCCAAAATTTTAGTTGTGTCTGCCTCATTCGGGTAAAGTTTTGCGTTCTTCTCTACTTCTGTCAATCGTTCTGCAATCAATAATTCTGCTTGTTTAGGAATTACTTCTGTATCGGTTTGCAAATCCCGTTTGATGCTGAAAGCCAGACGGATTTTTGATTGAATAGTGTGCAGGTCGTATAACTCATTGAAATAACGCTGACCTTTTTTTTCATAAGAAACGGTTTCAAATATTTCGTTCAGTTCGGTATCGTATTGATGTAACTGTGCTTCTGAAATCAAACCGAAACTTTCTCTTGAAATTTCAAAAAGCCATTGGTTGAAATTGGCAAATGCAATTCCTGTTTCATTGATAACATCAATTTCGCCTGTGTCAATGTTGGCAATGTCGCTGGTGCTGATTAAGGCAGAAGCTTTGTAATCTTCCAAATGCTTGATGATGTTTTTAAGTTTGGCTTTGGTGTTTGCCGTTTCTTCTTCATCAATGCTTTGGTAAGTAACTTTCATTTGATAGAACTCCACCTTTGGCATTTGCAAATAATCCATTCGGCTGGTGCGTTCCATCATATCAGGTTTACCGCTTCGTTTGGTATTGTTCAGTTCGTCAATGCTGCTGTTTTGTTCTTGTTTGAGTTGTTTGTTGAGTATATCGGCATTTTCTTTATTGAGCCATATCAAAGCGGTTTCTTCTTTGTCTTTGTCCACTTGGCGTAAACATCTGCAAGAAGTCTGTAAAACCATATTTTGAGGGCTGTCACCTTTTTGAGAAAGGATAACACCGGTTAAACTTTTACAATCCCAACCTTCTTTTCCAACCTGAACTAAAAGGATGTAACGCTTTTTGGAAATTGGTAAATCCAGTGAACGAAACTCTAATTCGCTGCCTTCGGGTTGCGGGTGTGCTTTATTTCCTTTATGATAGCGTAAAATCTCATTAGGGTTTATCTTCAATTCACCTGTAAGGAACGGATAAACTTCTTCCTCTAATACTTCAATATTGCTGCAATAGATAGCAACTTTTGCAATCGTTCCGTTTTCGTAAACCTTGTTTTTGTATTGGTTGTCGAAATCCTCAATGCCTTGTTTAATAATTTGGAAACGGTCAAGGTTTTGCCCGATTTTTACTGTTGGTGTTTTTAGAAATTTCCTGATTGCTGTTACAAGCGGATAGTAATAAACTGTATTGGTGATTTGAGAGAATTTAAACTCATAATCGCCAACTTTGATTTTTTCTGCTTTTGGCAAGTAAGGCGTTCCCGAAAAACCTAAAACGGTTGTGATGTTTCCTTTGCTGTGCCAGTAATTAACGGCTTGCCTTAATTTGATGTCGTCTGTTGCTGCGTGGTGAACTTCATCTATGAGGATGGATAAATTCGGGATTTGACCGAATAATCGTTTCAGGTCGTTTGTTGTGTCTTTTTCTTCTTCGTCTAATTCAAGTTCTGTTTGTGCATTGAATTTGAAACTTTCCAAAATCACTTTTTCAGCGTTCACTACAAACACTTGCCCGAATGGATTAGGCAAACAAGCATTTACTTTTTGAGCATTCGGGTTTCTTGCCTTGTTACTTTTCTTTGCTGTTTTCTGCTCGTCCAAAACTTCAAACTTCAACAATTTTTTCAGGTTACTTGCTGATGGTTCGGACAATACCCACGAAGGGTCAAAGTTTTCAATCGTTTTTAAACTCGGAACAATGGAAGATTTCAATCCGGAAGGAATAAGCACTAAAAAATTATGTGCAAATGCTTTGTTGTCGGGTTCGTTGGCGGCAAAATACAAGTCAAGATAAATGAAAGCAGCCATCAGGAAGGTTTTACCTGCTCCCATCGGCAAACTCATTAGATAGTCGGCATAGCTTACATTGTAAAATATGCTTTTAATGATGGTGTCGTAATCTAACGAAGCGGGATTTGCTTTGATTAGTTTTTCCAGTTCAGGGATATATGTTCCATTTCCGTTTTTCTGTCTTGCAAAGTCAAAGAGTGCAAAAGCATTTTTATTTTGAGATAAATACTCTCTTGCAATTTGGTTGATGTCAAGTTTTGCAAGGTCAGTTCCATTGGTGAAAAAGCCTTCTGAAAAAAGTTGCCAAAGCGGTTTGTTTTGTCCTTGAATTTTGAGGAACAAATACGTTTCAATTGCTTCAATTTGCGTATCACGCAAATGTCCTTTGTCACGGATATATTTAACCAAATCACGAATGGTGCAGTCGTCAGACTGTATCCATTCGTTTTTCTTTTGTTGTATGATATAATGAAGCATTACTTTTTCTTGTATTTAATTTTCTGTTCTGCTGCTTTCAGCACTTTGTCCGCCAAATTTTCGTCTTGTAAGTCAAAAGCAACTTTGTCACTCAGCCACGCAACCAAAAGTTCTTCCTTGTCCAGTTTGTAGAATTTAGCAAACTTCAAAACCTGTTCTTTGGTCGGTTTCCTGTCGCCACGTTCAAACTTGCTGATAATAGCTTGGTCTATTTCCATTTCGGCAGCTACTTGTCGAAGGAACAATCCTTTTTCTTCTCTTGCTTTTCTGATTATGTCACCGAAGCTATTCATAAGACAATATGTGTTTTGACAAAACTGGTCAAAAGTAAGTATTATTTTCCGATTGTCAGTCCGTGCGGTGGAAAAAATTTAGCTCTTTTGGTTTTACTCACGGATTATATGTTTTTATGGTGTTCGTGAATGCTTCGCATTTGCGAAGGGTCGGGTTTGTGTGTCGGGCAAAACCAAATGTGCTATTTGCGGGTCGGCTTTTTACACTGACGCACAACGTTAAAAGGCTTGGTTTTCGGCGGGGATAAGAAGCGAAAACCGAGTATAAACACAAAACTAAATTAAACAACAAATATGACTGCTGATAACATTCGACCCCGCTGAAACCAAACCGCTGTGCCTATTGCACAACTCAAATATACAAAAACTTGTATAAAAATTGGATATTTCGTAAATTTAAATATGCAAGGAAAGAAGAGTTTTACGCCCCAATTATTTGTTTCGGTCAATTTGTTGGATTTGGTTCCAGAGGATAATTTTTACAGAAAATTGCAAACGGAACTCGATTTACATTTCATTTACAAAGCTACTCAAAAG
>JBKBLE010000029.1:0-27044 GCA_046296655.1 Cloacibacterium sp.
GCTTATTTTTTTCTACTGCTACGCAGTTGGATATTAGAATACTAAAATACTCTTTTTTTTCTATTGCGGAATTTGGGTTAAAATTTTATCCTATAACGGAAACGCCAATTTCCAATTTTTTTAATAATTTTTGCTCTTTTAGAAGGTTTAGGTATGTCTTTTTCCGTGAGCCCTACTTTCTGTAAAAATGCTAATGCGTGAGATTTTTCGATGGCAGACATTTGTAAAAAGATTTCTTTTACATTTTGGTCTTCTTCTTTCTCGGCTAATAAACCGTACAGAAAAGAAGCATCTACTTCGGTTTGGATGTTTTTTAAGTTCATTTTGTGGGTGTTTTGTGGTGTTATTCTTCTACATTTTTAAGTCCCATCAATAGATAATAAGCTCCTTTCGTTACAAATTTCTTGTTTTTTGCCTTTTCGTCAAGGTTCAAAATTTCTGTTCTACCATTTTCCGAATTTCCTATGGTTACAGGAAACATTTTATAGGTTTTTGGTTGTACTTCTTCAAAAATATATTGTTTACCTTCCCAAGTTACCACGGCATCATCTGGAACGGTATTTCCTGTTTCGGTTTGGGTTTCTACTTCTGCATTCATGTAAGTTCCAGGGATTAAACTCTTGTCATATTCTATAAAATGACAATGAATAATCACCGATTTATCTGGCTGAAAATCTCTACCAATTAAAATAACATTTGCAGCGTATTTTTTCTGTGGATTTTGATTGGTATAGGCAAAAACTCTTTGGTTCAAAGCAATTTTATTCAAATCTTTTTCAAAAACCTTTAGTGCAAGAAGAATATCATCCGTGTTTACTACGTCAAAAAGTCTTTCTGTAGGCGAAACATATTGTCCTATCTTCACATTTACACTAGAAATATAACCAGAAACTGGAGATGTAACCGCTACACTTCTTTTAATGTTTCCAGCGTTCAGATTATTCGGATTTATTCCTAGAGCTCTCAATTTTTCTGCCATTCCTCTCATCAAAATATTTTGATTTTGAGCTTCAGTTTGGGCGAGTTGCATCGCTTTATCTGATGCAGCTTTGCTTTGATTTAATTCACTTTGTCTAGCATAATCTTTTTGTGCGTAACCTAAATTAGACTTTGCCAAAAGATAATCTTGCTGCAACTGAACAATCTGTGGATCCTCTAAAACAGCTAAGGTTTCGCCTTTATCTACGTGCATTCCTGGCATATGACGAATAAAACGCACATAACCACCACTTGGTGCAGAAACGCTTGCTAAATTCTGTGGCGGAACATCTATCGTTCCATTTAAAATAATTTTTTCTGAAATATCTTCGTATCCTAAATTTCCTATTTCTATACCCGCATTTTTGATTTGGTTATCATTCAGCGTAATTTGGTTTTCAGCGGCTACTACTTCAAACTCTTCTTTGGCAGTTTCTTCTTTTTTGCCACAAGAAAAGAGTAGAAGCGTTATCGTTATTATTGAAATTATTTTTTTCATCTTTTAATTAATTTTCGTTTTTCAGCGCGTTGATTTCTATAATAATGTCATTGAGTTCTTTTAATCGATCTGTGTATTTGTTTTCAATTTCAAATGCTTGATTTACTAAAAGAGTCCATTCTAAATAATTGATTTCTCCGTTATAATACTGGTTATTGGCAGTTTTTAAGATGCTTTCGCTGTTTGCCAAACCAGTTTTTTGATAGTGAGAAATCTCGTTCGTTAGTTTTTGATAAAGATTAAAGTTCTGTGTGTATTGATTTTTCAGTTTCAATGAACCCAGCTGATAATTATTTTCAGCAATTTGTTGGTTGATTTTCTGAGCTTCAATCACTGATTTCTGTGCTGAATTAAAAACAGGTAAACCAATTCCTACCATACCAGAGTGAAATCTTGTAGAACGCTCATAGAATTTATCGTCTGCACCATTTCCGTACATAGACATATTGTTGTACCCAATGTTAAAACTAGGGGTAAGCTTAGATTTTTCAGCCAAAAGTTTAGCGTTTTGAATGTTTTTTTCTTGCTCTAATTGTTTTAGAATAATTGGATTTCCAGAGAAATTTTCACCAAAATTGTTAATATCTAAAACAGTGTATTTTTCTTTATCATTTTGGTAAAAAGTTCCATCATTGATGAGGAAATTAAATTTCTGCAAAGCAATTTCTCTGTCTTTTTCGAGTGCGTTGAGTTGCAGTTCTGCTTGACTTCTCAAGTTTTCGGCAGTCGCTTTTTCTAAGAGATTGCTTTCTCCTTTTTTAAGTCTGAGTTCTGCTCTTTTGTAGTACTGAGAAAAGATGCTGTCTGCTTTTTTGAGCAGTTTTTTCTTCTCGTCTAGATATTTTTAACTCATTGTAAATCAAAGAAATTTCTTTTTTGATTTGCCATTTATGAACATCCAATTGTAGCGTAGAATTTTTATATTCTTCTGCTAAAACTTTCTTCTGACTGTTGTAAAATTTTGGCAATCTAATCGTTTGAGAAACCGAAAATTTATTGTCAACATAAGCTGAATTCATTTGCCCGATTTCTCCAGAAATTATCAATGGATCAATAATGGTAGCAGAACGTTGCATTTTTTCCTGGTATTGTACCTTTAATTTTCCGTCTTTGATGGCTAAGTTATTGTTCAGGGCTTTATTGATGGCACTTTCTAACGAAATAGGAGTTTGTGAAAACCCTATTCCAAAAATTAGAAAAGTGAATGTTTTTAAAAATTTATCTTTCATTTTATTTGATTTATTTTTTACCATAGAGGTCACAGAGAAATTATTAGAGTTCACGGTGTTCTCCGTGAAATTCTTTGTGTCTCTGTGTTTAGATTTATAGTTGGTATCCATCTTTAGTATCTTCTATTTCTTGCAATTTTCTATTTTTTTTCAGGGAAATGTGCCTCAAACCAAATGTACATTACTGGCAAAAGATAAAGCGTAAGATAAGTGGCCAACAATAAACCACCAATTACAACTGTAGCGAGTGGTCTCTGAACTTCTGCACCTTCGCCAGTAGAAATTGCCATTGGCAAAAATCCTAGAGATGCTACAAAGGCAGTCATTAAAACAGGTCTTAATCTGGTTTTACCACCGACAATCACTGCAGTTTTTAAATCTGGTTGTATTGTTTTTTGGCGATTAAATTCCGAAATAAGAACAATACCATTTAAAACTGCTACCCCAAATAATGCGATGAAACCAACTCCCGCAGAAATACTGAAATTCATATCTCTTAACCAAAGTGAGAGAATTCCTCCAATAGCGGAAAGCGGAATAGCAGAGAAGATGAGCAATCCGTATTTTACGGAATTAAATGCAAAATACAGCATCAATAAAATTAAAAATAAACTCACCGGAACGGCTATTGCTAAACGTGATTTCGCTTGTTGAAGATTTTCAAAAGTTCCACCATATTTTATGGAATAACGAGCAGGAAGTTTCAGTTGTTTTTCTACATTTTGTTGTAAATCTTCTACCGTAGACTGTATATCTCGGTCTCTAACATTGAAGCCAACAATAATTCTTCGCTGAGCATTTTCACGCTGAATTTGGTTAATGCTTTCCTTTAATTCTACATTGGCAACTGTACTGAGTGGAATTTCGATTCCAGAAGGAGTAGAGATGAGTAGATTATTGACATCGTCTACATTTTTTCTTTGGTTCCCATCTAAACGAACCACCAAATCAAATTTCTTTTCTCCTTCGAATACAGAGCCTGTAGCTTGTCCTGCAAAAGCCGTATTCACGATATTGTTTACATCACTTACATTAAGCCCAAACTGTGACATGGCTTCACGTTTGTAAGTAATTACAATCTGTGGCATTCCTGAAACGGGTTCTACATAAATGTTTTGTGCGCCTTCAATTTTTTTGGAAATCTGACCTAATTTTTCAGCATAAACTTTTAAAGTGTCAAGATTTTCTCCAAAAATTTTACAAACTACGTCTTGTCTTGCTCCTGCCATTAATTCGTTAAATCTCATTGCAACAGGTATTGGAAAGAGTAGGTAACGCCAATCATATTTTTCTTCAATTCGGCAGACATTTTTTCCGAAAGTTCATCATAAGTTGTTGCAGAAGTCCATTCAGCACGAGGTTTTAAGATAATCATCATGTCACTCGCGTCAATTGGCATAGGATCGGTTGGGATTTCGGAGCTTCCTGTTTTCCCTACAATTTTTTCAATTTCTGGGAATTTTTTCATCAAAATCTGTGATGACTTTTGAACAGCATCTGTAGAAGTTTTAAGATTACTGCCTGGTAAAACTCTGGTGTCTACCGCAAAATCTCCTTCAGGAAGACTAGGAATAAATTCTCCTCCTAATCTGGTCATTATAAAGACTGCAAAGAAAAATACACCAACAATTCCGAAGAATATTAAATTAGGAACTTTTAAAACTCTTTCTAATGATTTATCGTAGTTTTTCTCAATTTTTTCAATCATTTTATCCGAAATGGTCTTCTTATTGTCAATTTTTTTAGACAAAACAAGAGAGCTCATCATCGGGATATAGGTCAAAGAAAGGATAAATGCTCCCAATAATGCAAAAATTACGGTTTGCGCCATCGGAATAAACATTTTGCCTTCTACGCCTTCTAAAGTGAGAATCGGTAAGTAAACGATAAGGATAATAATTTGTCCAAACACCGCAGAATTCATCATTTTGCTAGAAGAAGTATAGACTTCGTTATCCATCATGGTTTGAGTAATGCTTTGATTTTGATAGATTTTCAAGTGTTGTAATCTATGCAAAACAGCTTCTACAATGATGACGGCTCCATCTACAATTAACCCGAAATCTAATGCTCCTAGACTCATTAAATTCCCTGAAACTCCAAAAATGTTCATCATAATGATGGCAAAAAGCATGGAGAGCGGAATAACAGATGCTACCAAAAATCCAGCACGCAGATTTCCGAGTAATAATACCAATACGAAAACTACAATTAGTGCCCCTTCTAAAAGGTTTTTCTCAACTGTTCCGATGGCATTATTTACCATTTTGGTTCGGTCTAAGAATGCATCTATTTTTACGCCTTCTGGTAATGTTTTTTGGATTTCTTCTATTCTTGTTTTTACTTTTTTAATGACTTCGTTTGAGTTTTCTCCTTTCATCATCATCACCACGGCTCCTGCAACTTCTCCTTGTCCGTTGTAAGTCATTGCGCCGTATCTGATGGCTTTTCCGTATTGTACGGTTCCAATATTTTTAATCAAAATTGGTGTTCCGTCTTCTAAATTTTTAACTACAGTGTTCTCAATATCTGTAATTTTCCCCATTAATCCTTCGGTTCTGATGAAAAGAACACTCGGACCTTTTTCTATATAAGCACCACCAGTGTTTTGATTGTTCTTTTGTAATGCATCAAAAACTTCTGTCATGGTTACGCCCATAGATTTCAGTTGAGAAGGATTTACAGCAACTTCATATTGCTTTAAATCTCCACCAAAACTAGCTACATCTGCAACTCCTTCCGTTCCTAATAATTGTCTGCGAACAATCCAATCTTGTATGGTTCTGAGTTGCATCGCATTGTAACGGTGTTCATAACCTTTTTTCGGGCGAACTACATATTGATAAATTTCTCCTAAACCTGTAGAAATCGGAGCCATAGAAGGTGTTCCCAAACTGGTAGGAATATCTTTAGAAACTTGCTGAAGCCTTTCTGCAACTTGTTGACGCGCCCAATGTAAATCTACTTCATCTTTAAAAACAATGGTGATTACAGAAAGTCCGAAACGCGAAAACTACGCATTTGTTTAATTCCTGCAATGTTATTATTGGCTTGTTCTAGCGGAAAAGTGATAAATCTTTCTACATCTGGTGCTCCCAAACTTGGGGAAACGGTAATAATCTGTACCTGATTGTCTGTAATATCAGGAACAGCATCTATAGGTAATTTTCTTACCTCAAATATTCCATAAATGATTAATCCAAGCGTGAATAAAGCGATAATCAGTTTATTCTTGATGGAAAATTCTATGATTTTGTTAAGCATTTTAATTTAATTTATAGAGTGAAACGTCTCAAAACCAAATAGTAATGAGTTTTCTATACCAATAAATTAAATAAGCTCTGGCGGTTGAAAAAATGAAAGTAAATGTGGATTGATAAAACTTTCAGCGTAATGAAAGTTCTGGTTTTTTTCTTCAAAATACTTTTTAGTTTGAGTTAAATTCAGCTCAAAAGATTTTGGTAAATCTTGGATAGCAAAGCTAACGGAAGAAATTTCATAGGCTTTAAAAGGCAGTTTCATGTCTTTTTCATAGTCACTGTCTTTTTGGCTACCGCTTAAATAATGAAGCGCGATAAACCCAATAATACTGATGTTTTTATTTTCAGATTTATGTTCCTGATAATGTTCGATTAATGCAGGAATTTTCAATACTTCTTTTCCCTCTGTAAAACTAAAGAGGTAAATTGTTAAGAGAAATATTGAAAAAAGTCTTTTCATCTGAATATTTCACAAAGTTAGTGAAAAAATTAATAAAGAATGTCTATGACAAGTTAAAGATATAATAATTTATGCATTCCATTCCATCAAATAATCATCCATTACGAAGCCATTTCCAATGTCAAAAATGCCCTCTTCATAGACTTTGAAGCCTTGAGAAAGATAAAAATGATAAGATGGATTTTCCTTGTTTACATTAAGGATAATTCTTTGGTCACCTATTTTTAGAATTTGATTTTTAAGAAATTGAATGGCTTCTTTTCCTAGACCTTTTCCTTTTCCTTCTTTGGTAATGTAGATTCTATGGAGTTTAGTAGTTTTTTGTTCATAATGATTTTCGAAGCCCATAATTCCATAGAAATTTTCTGCATCACCCAAAAGATAATAATGATAATTGGGATTATTAAATTGACGGGTGATTTCTTCTTCCGAATACATTAAATCCAGCATGAAATCTATTTGTTCAGGAGAAATAATTCCCGGATAATGACTTCGCCAAGATTTTTCTGCCAAATCTTGAATTAAAGGAATGTCTTTTATGGTGGCTTTTGTAATCATAAAAAAAGAACTTACACAAAGGTAAGTTCTTAATATTGAAATTTAAAATTTATAAAATTAAATTTTTGCCATTTCTGCTTTTATTTTGGCTTGTAAGCCTTCAGAAGCAACAACTAGAGGCAGTCTTAAATAGTTTTTGAT
This sequence comes from Cloacibacterium sp., assembly GCA_046296655.1. Classification (GTDB taxonomy): domain Bacteria; phylum Bacteroidota; class Bacteroidia; order Flavobacteriales; family Weeksellaceae; genus Cloacibacterium. Next base: position 7,126 of record JBKBLE010000029.1, read on the forward strand.
GATTCCTTTCTCTGCTAAAACGGTTTTAATTCCGCATGGATTTCCTTCAGCAAAAATAAGTCTGGTGATTTCTACCAATTTGTTATGAATTTCATAAGCTTCTTTTACTTTTCCTTCGAAAGCAAGTTGTACCATTGTAGAAAATTCCTTAGGATAACCTTGTCCAATTACAGAAATTACACCGTCTCCACCCGCTAAAGTTACTGGAAGCGTATATTCATCATCTCCAGAAACTAAAGAGAAATTTGCAGGTTTTTTTCTTAGAATATCAAAATATTGTAAGATGTTTGGTGCGGCTTCTTTAATCATAAAAAGATTAGGGAATTCATTTGCTAAACGCAATGTGGTAGAAGCTTCTATATTTTGACCAGTTCTTCCCGGAACGTTATAAATAATAATTTGTTTTCCCGTAGAAGCTAGCATTTTGTAATGCTGATAAAGTCCTTCTTGGTTGGGTTTGTTATAGTAAGGAGATACTGATAGAATTGCATCAAAATCCGTTAAATCTGCTTCTTCAATTTGTTTTTTAACTTCTAGAGTATTGTTTCCACCGATTCCTAAAACCAATGGTAAACGTTTATTATTAATCTTTATAACGTGTTTTATAACTTCTTGTTTTTCTGCTGCAGAAAGAGTAGCAGCTTCTGCTGTGGTTCCTAGAACTACTAAATAATTGGTGCCATTTTCGATGTTGTATTCTACTAATCTCGTTAGCGAATCAAAATCTACTGATAAATCTTCGTTGAAAGGTGTTACTAATGCTACACCTACTCCTTTTAAGTTACTCATTGTTAAATTGTGTTATAAAAATAAATTTGTTCAAAATTAGTGAAAAATTTTTTTCAGGAGCAAGAAGTTTACTAATTCTCATCACTTTTGGTCCCGCTTTTCGCTGCAATCTTTTAAAATTTTTTCACTCAGGTTTCATAAAAAGAAAAAACCTGAAAATTTTAAAAGGATTTCCGCTTCAAAACGAGGCACGAGTTTCGCCGATTTCTCTAAAAATATAACGAAACAAAGAGGCAATCGGGGCTATTTTTTACGCAAATTTCTTCGGTTCACGCCCGCCAAAAAATCTATTCATAATAACAGATAATCAATTATATTTGCATTACAATTTTTATAAAATCATGAAAAATAAAATTTGGTTGTTGGCCATCGTTGCGCTTACTGCTTCTGCATGCAGAACTCCGCTTCAAGTGGCTCAAGTTCAACCGCAGAAAAATACTTCTATCACTTCTGAAATTGCAGAAAGTCAGAATTTTGTTTCCGTTATTGCTCCTTACAAAGCCGAGTTGGAGAAAAAAATGAATTCTAAAATTTCTTACACTTCTGTAGACCTTAATAAATCGGGAGACAATTCCAATTTAGGGAACCTTTTGGCAGATTTTACTTATGAAGGAGCAGAAGAATGGGGAGAAAAAAATGATATTGATGTAGATGCTGCGGTAATTAACATCGGTGGAATTCGTTCTACGATTGGAGCAGGAGATATTTTGACCAAACATGTTTTCGAAGTTATGCCTTTTGAAAATGAAGTGGTAATTGTAAAAATGAAGGGTAGTGATTTAAGAGGTTTATTTCAATATTATCTAGAAACACAGAAAAATAACCCTGTTTCTCATCTTTACATCGAAACAGAAAACGGTAAAATCAATCAAGCCTTAATCGATGGCGAAAATGTAGAAGATGAAAAGGTGTATTATATTGCTACGTCTGATTATCTTGCTTTTGGTGGTGATAATATGAAGTTTTTCAGCAAAGGAGAACTCATTTCAACTGGAATTAAATTAAGAGATTTATTTTTAGAATATTTCAAGAAAAATCCAGAAGTAAAAGCTAATACAGATATTCGTTTAAATTTTAAAGGGAAAAACTAATGAACAGAAAAGAATTTTTAAAAACAGTAGGAGGCGGAACATTAGCACTTTCTTTAGCGCCTAATTTAGTTTTTGCCAGTCAAAAAAGTATTCTTGATAGAAATTCGGCTTATAAATTGACCGTTTTACATACCAATGACCAACACAGCAGAATAGAACCTTTTGATTCTAGTTACTCTAGAAATCCTAATCAAGGAGGTTTTGCAAGACGTGCTACCTTAATTCAGCAGATTAGAAGCCAAGAAAAAAACGTTCTGTTATTAGATGCAGGAGATATTTTTCAAGGAACACCATATTTTAATTTTTATGGAGGTGAACTAGAGTTTAAATTAATGTCTATGATGGGTTATGATGCTGCAACTATGGGAAATCATGATTTCGACAATGGTTTAGAGGGTTTTTTGAAAGCTTTACCGAATGCTAAATTCCCTTTTATCACATCTAATTACGATTTCAGCAATACCATTCTTGATGGAAAAACCGAAAAATATAAAATCTTCAAAAAAAATGGAATTAAAGTAGGTATTTTCGGAGTGGGAATAGAATTAGATGGATTGGTGGGCAAGAAACAATATCAGGAAACTAAGTATTTAAACCCAGTAGAAATTGCACAACATTATGCAGATTTTCTGAGAAAAGAAAAAGGTTGTGATTTGGTAATTTGTCTATCACATATTGGTTATGATTACAGAGATGATGCTGATAAAATTTCTGACAAAAAATTAGCAGCTCAGACAGATAATATTGATTTAATTTTAGGAGGTCATACCCATACTTTTTTACCAGAACCACAATCTTTTACCAATAAAAGTGGGAAAAACGTTTTGGTGAATCAAGTAGGTTGGGCTGGTTTGCTTTTAGGAAGAATAGATTTTTATTTTGACAAAAATAAGAGTTTACAAAATATTTCATGGAATAATCAAGTTATAGATGATAGCATTTTAGGTTAAAAATTGATGATGAAAAAAAATATATTAGTCTTTTTACTGCTCTTGTCGTATTTTTCAGTGTTTTCGCAAAGCACCAATAGTAAGTGGAGCGATTTGTTCTCTTACAATAATGTTTTGGCTTTCAAAGAAAAAGACGGGAAAATCATTGCAGCAACCGAGAACGGAGTTTTTTATTATAATACCATTTCTGGAGAAATTACCAAACTTTCTAAAGCCAATGGTTTGCATGAAGTGAAAATTTCGGCTTTTGATTATGATGCTGCTACCAATACAGCTATCATAGGTTATAAATCTGGTAATCTAGATGTGGTAACTGCAGATGGTGTAACGTATGTGGTAGATATTCCGCTTTCTCAAAGTTATACCGGAAGTAAAACGATTAATAATATTTCTATCAATGGAGACAAAGCCGTGATTTCTGTAGGTTATGGCGTTTCTATTTTTAACATCACCAAAAAAGAATTTCGGGATACTTGTTTCTTTTTTAATGGTACTTCTTACGAAAAAGTTTTAGAAGCAACCATAAAAGACAATACGGTTTATGCAATTACAGAAAATAGCCTTAAATATCATCCTATAGACGTAACTTTTTCGGTGTACAGCAATTGGAATTCTGTAGCAGGAAATTATACACAAATAGATTCTAAATCTACTTTGGTGTTATCTAATAACAATACGGTGTATTATGGTAATGTGGGAAGTTTAAGTTCTATTCCACAAAGGTTTGACAAAATTAAAGATATTAAGATTACGGATTCCCAAATTATTGTTGCAGACCAAACCAAAGTATACGCGTATACACTTTCAGGAACTTTGCAAAAAACAATAGATATCGGAGAAGAAGTAAATACGGCTTTTGTTGTAAACAATCAAATTTATACAGGAACTAAACTTTCAGGAATTTATGATGAGTCTAAAAAAAACTCCTATAAACCAGATGGTCCATATTCTAATGTTTCTTATAAGATTCAAATTCAAGATGACAAATTATGGGTATCAACTGGGGGAAGAGAAGGAAGGTATAATTTTCCTATAAGTCCAAGACCAGATTTAGGATTTTATTTCTATGATGGAAGACAATGGGTGTATCCTTCTTATTTTATAGATAATCCAACAGTATTTAATACGTTAGATGTTATTGCAAGCCCAATCAATTACAAAGAAGTTTTTATCGCAAACTATAATCAAACAACAGGTCAAGGTATTTATAAATTTACTTATAATGAATCTAAAAAAGATTTTGATTTTGTTAAATATTATAGTCTTTCTACAAATTTCAGTTATAACAGACCAGTAGGTTTTACCTATGATGATCAGAATAATTTAATTGGGAGTATGGCTTTTACAGGGACAGAAATTGCTTCATCTTTGCTCTTATATAACAAAACGAATGACAATTTTACAACCATTAGTTTAAAAGTTCCTGCAGCCGCTCAAAAACCTATTTTTTTTGATGGTTACGTATGGTTGCCTACTCCAAGACAAAACTATTTTGTAGCTTTTAATTTTAACAAAACCATTGATAATGTATCAGATGACAAAGTGTTTCTCTTAGATGCTAATAGTGGATTACCAGATAGTGGAGCAGGAACATTAAGTGCAGCTGGCGATAAATCAGGAGATATTTGGATAGGTACTGATAAAGGTTTAAGAATTTTATCAGGAGGTTCTTCAGCGATTGAAAAAACACCTAAAGTAGAGCCTATTGTCATCACCCAAAATGGAATTCCAGAAGAACTTTTTAAGGATTTACCCATTCTTCAAATTGAAGTTGACTCAGGAAATCAAAAATGGGTTTCTGTAGAAGGTGGAGGCGTGTTTTACCTCAGTTCTAATGGAGAAAATACCATTTCTCATTTTACAAAAGTAAATTCACCATTACCAAGTGATGTAGTGACAGATATAAAAGTTGACCCTAAAACCGGAAAAGTCTATTTTGTAACTTTTGATGGAATTGTGGTCTATCAAGGAGATGTAATCAATGTTTCTAGCGATTTTTCGGATATAAAAGTTTATCCAAATCCAGTTGTTACAAGTCAATACAGAGGAAATGTAAAAATTACGGGACTTGCCGAAAAAACCAATATTAGAATTACAGATGCAGCAGGAAACGTAGTGCATCAAGCAGTAGCTAGAGGAGGTTATTACGAATGGAATCTCAATAATCAAAAAGGTATTAGAGTAGCATCGGGAATTTATTTTGTCTTAATGACCAATGAAGATGGAACCGATAAAGCTACCGCGAAAATTGCAGTGGTGAATTAATGGATAAAAACACAGGATTTTTACTCTCATACATTAAATACGGAGATTATGATGCCATTCTGCATTGTTACACGTTAGAAAGCGGTTTTCAGTCGTTTTTCATGCGAGGTATATATTCTGCTAAAAACAAAAAGAAAGCCTTTCTTTCGCCGCTTAATGAGCTGGAAATAACCTTTTGTAATCACCGTGGCAATCTTCCTACCATTAAAAAAGTAGAACTGAGTGAAAAATTACCAGATGAGGTAAATGTTCATCAGAACGCGGTGATTTTCTTTCTTTCTGATTTTCTCAATCAAATTTTGAAGAATGAAAGTCAGCACGTTGCTCTTTATCAAGAAATTAAATTTTTCAAACAGAAAATTTTAGAGAAAAAGATGCATGCGCATTACTTTTTTCTGATTAGGATGCTTCAGTTTTTTGGAATTTCTCCATTGGTATCTGAAGAAAAATTTTTAAATATAGAAAAAGGAATTTTTCAAGAAGAGATTTCACAAAAAGAAGTAGATGAAGAACTATCTTTTCTCTGGAAGAAAATTTTAGACGAAGAGATAGAAGAAGATTTTATCGTTGAAAAAAAATACAGAAAACCTTTATTAGATTCTATTTTGCAATACTATAAAACGCATTTTCCAGAATTTTATTCGCCTAAGTCTTTGGCTGTAATTTTAGAAGTTTTTGAATAAAAAACCGCCTAATTAGGCGGTTGTATTTTTAGTCTTCTGCTGATGTTCTCGTTTCTGTTTTAAACACTTGGAAGTTGAAAACAAATGTTCTATTTCTGAAGCTATAAGCAGAATAAGCAAAATGATCATCTCTTGCAAATGCAGCTCTAGAAGGTACTATGATTACACCTTGTAAGTTGTAGTTATCCGTATCATTTAATTCACAACTTTGGAAATTTTTAATCGCCTCCTGGAAACCTTCCATTTCGTAGAATGCTCTGGTTTTAGTAGTGCTATTGTCTGTATTGTACTTGTTTAAAACACTTGTTCTTACATGGAAATAAGCAGGGTCTATTTCTGGTGTTCCAGTAGTAATAATAGTGGTTCTAAAAGGATATTTAGAGTCAAATTTCACTACATTATCGCTTCCTTTTACAGCTACATACGTGTAAGTGTTGTGCATCAACTTTATTTTATCAGTAGCTGCGATGGCTTTTCCATTGGTAGGAGTATATCTGCTGATGTAAATTACTCCAGAATTAAGTTTTACGGGATTGTAATCAGATAGAGGTTTCTCATTATCATCTGTGGTAGAAGTACTGCTAAATGCTACGATATTTCCTCTAGAATCAAAATAGTTATCTTTTAAAAATTTTTGAATGGCCTCATCATCATATGTATTCTGAGTTTCTATACTCACTTCTTCTGTAGTGCTGTTATTGTCATCATCATTATTACATGATGTGATAGCTAGAGAAGCTAAAGCAAGAAACAAAAATATTTTTTTCATAAGTTTTTTATCCTTTAGATTTGTTTAATTAAATTGCTCGATATTTTCAATAACTGCAAAAGTATAAATAAATTATGAGAATTGATAAATTTTTATGGAGTATTAGGTTTTACAAAACAAGAAATATAGCAGCCGAAGAAATTAAGAAAAATAGAGTTTCTATAGGAGAAAATACCGTAAAATCTTCCAAAGAAGTAAAAGAAGGAGATATTATCAAGATAAGAAAAAATCAAATCGACTATAAAATTAAGGTTTTACAAATTCCCAAAAGTAGAATAGGAGCCAAATTAGTTGCCCTTCATGTAGCAGACATGACCGAGAAAGAGCAATATGAATTGCTAAAACTCAGAAAAATGTCTCAGGATTATTATCGTACCAAAGGAGAAGGAAGACCAACCAAAAAAGACAGAAGAGATATGGATGATTTCTTAGAAAAAGACCATGATGAAACTTCTATGACAGAAGATGATTGGGATTCTTTTTTTAAGGATGTAGCTGAAGAATAGTAGTTATTTCCTCTACTATTTCTTCTGGCGTTTTATAATCGGTATCTACAACGTATTGTGCTTTATTGTAAAAAATATTTCTCTCAAAAAGGTGTTTGGCAATAAATTCTGGTAAATCTTCGTCGTTTATTCTCGCAATAAGAGGTCTTTTTTCTTTTTGTTTAGATAATCTTTGAACCAGTGTGCCAATATTTGATCTTAGATAAATGGTGATAGAATTATTATTAAGGATTTCCATGTTATTATAATACACGGGAGTGCCACCACCTAGACTAATGATGCAATTTTCTTGGGTGGCAAGAAGCTCTTCTAAAGTTTCTTTTTCTGATTTTCTAAAGTAGATTTCACCCTTTTTTTCAAAAATTTCGGGTATGGTCATGTTTTTTTTCTTAGAAATTTCTTTGTCGAGGTCAAAAATTTTAAAATTTATTTTTTCTCCCAATATTTTGGAAATGTGAGATTTACCGCTTCCCATGTAGCCTACAAGTGAAATTATCATAATTTTATTTTGCACAAAGTTCTTAAAAAATTTTGAGAATTTAAAAAAAGGCGTATCTTTGCACCACTTTTTAACAGAGATGTTAAGGAGACCTGGTAGCTCAGCTGGTAGAGCAATACACTTTTAATGTATGGGTCCTGGGTTCGAATCCCAGCCAGGTCACAACAAAATTCCGTATACCCTTTACGGATTTTTTTTGCCTACGTGGTGAAATTGGTAGACACGCCATCTTGAGGGGGTGGTTTCCTAAGGATGTGCTGGTTCGAGTCCAGTCGTAGGCACGAAGAGCAAAAAATAAAAACTTAGAAATTTTTATAAATTTCAAAGACCTGGTAGCTCAGCTGGTAGAGCAATACACTTTTAATGTATGGGTCCTGGGTTCGAATCCCAGCCAGGTCACAATTTACGAAAGTAAATTTTTTTCATATTAATATTTTGTGATTTGGTGTTTAAAAGCCTTCAAGTTAACTTGAAGGCTTTTTATTTGTTTTTATCCTAAATGCATATTGTCTATTAATCTTACTTCACCAGCATACGCTACGATAAATGCTCTGTATTTTTTATCTTCATCTATAGCATTTGCTTCTTTAAGCGTTTCTTCATCTGCAATGACAAAATACTCTAATTCGAAATTAGAATTTCTAAAAATTTCTAGCACTCTTTGTTTTATTTCTTCTACAGAAAGCACTTTAAACCACTCTTTTACTTTTTCAAGGGTTTCGTAGATGATGGTTGCCTCTTTTCTTTGAGTTTCAGTGAGTCTTACATTTCTAGAACTCATGGCAAGTCCATCTTCTTCTCTTAAAGTAGGAACTTCGTGAATTTTTACGGGTAGTTTTGTTTTTTCTACCATTTTTTTGATAATGGCTAATTGCTGGTAATCTTTTTCACCAAAGTAAGCATTGTGTGGCTGTACTTGTCTGAAAAGTTCTTCTACGATGGTTCCTACTCCGTCAAAATGACCTGGCCTGTATTTGCCTTCCATTTCGTTTTCGAGTCCGTCAAAATCATATTTTTTACTGTTTAGTCCATCTGGATACATTTCTTCTACATTAGGAATGTATACAGCGTCTATTTCTGCTTTTTCTAAAAGTTCTAAGTCTTTTTCTAAGGTTTTCGGGTACTTTTGAAAATCATCTGGATTATTAAATTGGGTAGGATTTACAAAAATGGAAGAAATAACCTCGTCGTTTTCTTTTTTAGCAGCTTTGTAAAGAGAAAGGTGACCTTCGTGAAGTGCGCCCATTGTAGGAGCAAATCCTATTTTTTTGCCCATTTCTCTCTGTCTTTCAACATAATCAATCAGTGTTTTTTTGCTTTTCAGAACTTTCATAAAAATTGTATTTAAGGTAAAGTTATAAAAAATTGTTAATTAAAAGAAATTCGGTTATTTTTTTGTATTTTTGCATAATTAACCGTCTTTGTATAGAGAAGAAAAAAACATTATGCCGAATCAAAAGATTTTATACGTCACCACAGAGATGTTTCCATATCAGGAAGATAGTAATATGGCGATGATGGTGAACAAGATGGCACTGAAGATGCACCAAGAAGGCAATGACGTAAGAGTTTTTATGCCGAGATTTGGATTTATCAGCGAGAGAAAATTTCAGTTGCATGAAGTGATTAGATTATCTGGGATGAACATTATTATCAATGATTTAGACCAGCCGTTAATCATAAAAGTAGCTTCTTTGCCAGGAGAAAGATTGCAGGTTTATTTCATAGATAATGAAGAGTATTTCAAGAGAAAACAATATTATCAGGATGAAGATAATCAACCGTTTGAAGATAATGATGAACGAGCAATTTTCTTTGCAAAAGGCGTAATCGAAACCATTAAAAAACTAAATTGGGTTCCAGATATTATCCATTTTAATGGTTGGATGGCTTCATTTATCCCGATTTACCTTAAAAATTACTATAAGACAGATTCTTATTTTAACGATACTAAACTTGTACTTTCTGTGTACAATGAAAAAGATTTATCTCTAGGTGACAATATTACTGAAAAATTAAAGTTTGATAATATTGAAAACCTTAAAGCATTAGAAGAGCCTACCATCCAAAATTTTGTAATAGAAAGCATGAATTTGGTAGATACTATTGTAAAAGGAGATGAATTTTTAGAAGAAAAACTAGACAAAGCCTTTGAAGAATCTAAAACACCTAAAAACGAATATGTAGACGGAGGTTCTATAAGCGAAATTTACTAATCACAAATCAAATATAATTACTTAAATGATAAAAGAAATTCAGAATATCTTTAGGCTATTTTTTATTTTATTTTCGGGAGCTGCTATTACAGTAGCTTGTGAATCTGAGCCAGACGAATTAGGAATGCAATTTTTCCAAAACGGTACAGCTCAAGGAACAGAAGAAAGTTTCGATGTAGTAGCCTATAATGTTTATAATAATGATGCGCTAGAAGCAGATAATGATAGACTATCAGAAGCTACTTTAGGTGCTTTTGATGAGCCAAACTTTGGGATGCAAAAGTCATCATATGTTACCCAAGTAAGATTATCTTCTTATGATCCAGATTTTGGTGCAAATGCTGTAGTGGATTCAGTAGTTTTACAGATGAAACCTCTTTACCACACAGCAACCGATTCTGTGGTAACTAAAACTTATGAAGATTATATACATCCAGATAATATCGCTGCAAAAAAAGTAGTAACGAGTTATCCTATTAAAAAATACGGAAAAGCGAAAAGAAATTTTACCATCAACGTACATGAAGTAACTGATTTTTTATATTCTACAGAAACCAACTTCTATTCTAATCAACAAGTCAATACAGGAACTTTATTAGGAACTAAATCATTTGATGGATTCATTAGATCTATTAAAATTACCAAAGACTCTGATAATTCTGAATTATTCAGCAGAGATGCAAGTTTAAGAATACCTTTAGATAAAGATTTTTTTCAATCTAAAATTATTGACAAAAAAGGTTCTTTTGAACTAAAAGACGCGGCGAGTTTTATCAGACATTTCAGAGGTTTAAAGCTTTCTGTAGTAGAAAATGATGGTTATATTTTTAGTTTTAACCCTAATGAATTATCTGCTATTATCTATTATAAATATGATAAGACAGAAAATAATACTACTACAAGAACTCAAGGAACTTATACACTAGATTTAGGTTCATCTAATGTTCATTTTAATCAAATTCAATATAATAGAAGTAATACATTTGTTAATCACGTACCAAGTACTCCTAATACAAGTGGAGATGCTAAACTTTTCTTACAAGGAATGGGCGGACCAGGTGCTGAAGTAGTTATTCCTGATGCCATTATTGCTAAACTTAAAAATTTATATAAAAACGAAAAAGCAGGTTTGCTTTCTGCTAAAATAAGATTATATACAGACGAAGTTTTATGGAATAATTCTTATGCTAAGCCAGATACCTTTGCTACATTAGTAAAAACAATAGGTACGAATAATACTACTACATATTCATTTTTTCCAGATAAAGATGTTTTTGCTTATTCAGGTGTTTATAAAATGGTAAACGCAGTAGATTTAAATAAAAATCCTGCTTACTATGAAATTAGTATTACTCAGTTTATTAAAAATATTGTAGAAAAAGAAGAAGCGAATAAACCTATTTCTATTAATATAGGAAGCTTCCAAACTTCTAGTTCAACCGGAGTTCTTTTAGGAACTGAATATACAACTAAAGCGTATGCTCCTCAAAGAATTGTATTAGTAGGAACAGATCCAAGTATAGATGCTAACCCGAATCCTAGTAATACCAAATATGCTCAATTAAAAATAATTTACTCAAAAAAATAAATAACTATAAAATAAATAACTATGTGCGGAATTGTAGGTTATACAGGTTTTCAAGACGCTTATGATATTGTTATCAACGGCTTGAGAAGATTAGAATATAGAGGTTATGATAGTGCAGGAATTGTACTAGAAGATACAAATAATAGCTTCGAAGTTAAAAAAACAAAGGGTAAAGTTTCTGATTTAGTTGCTATTTCAGAAAACTTAAAAGGAACTTCTCATATTGGGATGGGACATACAAGATGGGCCACTCACGGAGTTCCAAGCGATAGAAATTCTCACCCACATGTTTCTAACGATGGTAAAATAGCTATTGTTCACAATGGTATTATCGAAAATTATGATACAATTAAGACCATGCTTATTGGCAAAGGTTTTACTTTTTTATCTGAAACCGATACAGAAGTTTTAGTTAATCTTATTCAATATATTTTAGATACTCAAAATGTAGATTTTCCACAAGCAGTAAGATATGCTCTAAATGAAGTTTATGGAGCGTATGCAATTACCGTAATGCACAAGGATTATCCAGGAGTTTTAGTAGTAGGAAGATTAGGTTCGCCATTGGCAATTGGTTTAGGAGACAAAGAATATTTTATCGCTTCAGATGCTTCACCATTTGTAGAATTTACAAAAGAAGCAGTCTATTTAGAAGATGGACACATGGCTACCATTTCTTTAGAAAAAGGAGTAGATATTAGAAGCATCAAAGAAAATAAAAAAATAGAACCTGCTATCCAAGAACTTAAATTATCATTAGAACAAATAGAAAAAGGAGGTTATGAGCATTTCATGTTAAAAGAAATTTTTGAACAGCCAAAATCTATTCATGATACATTAAGAGGTAGATTACTTGTAAACGAAGGCATTATAAAAATGGCTGGAATTTGGGATCACTTGGATAGAATTAATAAAGCAGAAAGAATCATCATCATTGCGTGTGGAACTTCTTGGCATGCTGGTTTAATCGGAGAATATCTTATCGAGGAATTTGCAAGAATTCCTGTAGAAGTAGAATATGCTTCTGAATTTAGATACAGAAATCCTATCATTACCGAAAAAGATATCGTTGTAGCTATTTCTCAATCAGGAGAAACCGCAGACTCTATGGCAGCGATTAAATTGGCTAAAGAAAAAGGAGCATTCATCTATGGAATTTGTAATGTGGTAGATTCATCAATTGCAAGATTCTCAGATGCAGGTTCTTATACTCATGCTGGTCCAGAAATTGGAGTGGCCTCTACCAAAGCATTTACGGCTCAATTAACTATTTTATCACTTATCGCCCTTAAATTAGGCAAGCATAATGGTAATCTAAGTAATGCAGAGTTCATGAGACTCATCACAGAGTTAGACAATATTCCTAAAAAAGTAGAAGAGGTTCTAAAATCTACACATGATTATGTGAAAGAAATTGCACATGATTTTGTGAATTCTACCAATTTCTTATACTTAGGTAGAGGATTTAATTTTCCTGCAGCATTAGAAGGAGCACTTAAATTGAAAGAGATTTCTTATATCCATGCAGAAGGTTATCCAGCAGCAGAAATGAAACACGGACCTATCGCTTTAATAGACGAAAATATGCCAATTGTAATCATTGCTCCTAAAAAAGGTCATTATGATAAAATTGTAAGTAACGTTCAAGAAATTAAAGCAAGAAAAGGTAAGGTAATTGCTGTAGTAAACTATGGAGATGAGCAAGTTGCTTCTATGGCAGATTATGTAATAGAAATTCCGGAAACTTCAGAATGTTTCTCGCCAATAGTAGCATCTATTCCGTTGCAATTATTAGCTTACTACATTGCTGTTTACAGAGGTGCCAATGTAGACCAACCAAGAAATCTTGCAAAATCTGTAACAGTAGAATAAATTTTTAATCAGATACAAAATATTTTACTTTAATTTTCGTTTAAAAAAAATCTTAAAGATTTGTTTAAAAAAAAATTAAGTATATATTTACCGCTTTAAACTATAATAGTATAATGAAAAGAATGTTTCTTTTGATGCTTGCAGCATCTTTTGTGGTTTCATGTTCTAAAGGTGGAGGAAGAGCAAGCTCTGGAAAACCAGACTCTAGAGGAGAATTGGTGCCAAAAGAAAGTAAAAAATCTTTCGAGGCTCAAAGACCTTACGGCATGGTGGCCATTCCTGGTGGTTCTTTCGTAATGGGGCTGGCTGATGCAGACTTTACCGCAACACCAGAAAAAGCTCCTCTGAAAACCGTTACCGTTTCTTCATTTTTTATGGACGAAACTGAGGTAACCAATTCAGAATACAGACTCTTCGTAAACTATGTAAGAGACTCTATTGCAAGAACATTATTAGCAGAAGCTGCAGGTGATGATACCAATGAAGATGGAATAGGGAGATATGCTTTTTTAGCTAAAAAAGCGGGTGATGATGCAAACGCATATCAAAAATATTTAGAAGCTCAAGGAGAAAGAGACGGGTATAATGATTCTAAAAAATTAGATTGGAGAGTGCCATTATACTGGAAACCTAGTCAATATCCAGACGAAAAATATGCAGAGGTAATGGAATCTCTTTACTTACCGCCAGCAAAAAGAATTAACAACGAAAGACTTCTTGATACTCAGAAATTAAAATATTCTTATGAGTGGGAAGATATAGCAACTGCGGTAAAAGATAAAACAAGAAGTGCAAGCTATCTTAAAAAAGAAAGCATTGCAGTTTATCCTGATACTACAGTTTGGGTTAAAGATTTCAACTATGCTTATAACGAACCATTATTTGATAGATATTTTTGGCATAGAGCTTATAAAGATTATCCTGTAGTAGGAGTAACTTGGGATCAAGCAAGAGCTTTTTGTGATTATAAAACGAAAGCAAAAAGAGACTACGTGAAATCTGGTAAAAAAAGAGGAGACAATCCTATGAGATTTAGACTTCCAACAGAAGCAGAATGGGAATATGCAGCAAGAGGTGGTCTAGAAAATGCAACTTATCCATGGGGCGGTCCTTATCTTACAGATGATAGAGGTTGTTATTTAGCAAACTTTAAACCGAAAAGAGGTAATTATATAGAAGACGAAAAGAAAGGAACTTATCCATATACCGCTCCTGTAAAAAAATTCCATAGAAATGGATTTGGATTATATGATATGGCTGGAAACGTAGCAGAATGGACAGAGTCTCCTTATAGTAATTCAACCTATCAATTTTCGTCTACACTGAATCCTTATTTATCAAATCAAGCTTATAGAGAGGTTAAAAAATCTGTAAGAGGAGGTTCTTGGAAGGATGTAGGTTATCTTTTAATGACTGGATACAGAGATTGGGAAAGAAAAGATTCTGCTAGAAGTTATATAGGTTTTAGAACAATACAAGATATTCCTGCAGGAACAGTTAGATTAAGAAGATCAAGCAAATAAAAAGTAAAAATTAAATTATCAATAACTATTAAAAAATCAAAGGTATGTTAGGAAATCCGTTCAAAACTAAAGAATCAACTTTAAATTTTATATATTCTGCTGGTGCTGCTGTTGTAATTTTAGGAGCATTATTTAAGTTAAATCACTGGAATATTGGACCATTAACTGGTACTTGGATTCTAGCAATCGGTTTAGGGGTAGAAGCTTTAATTTTCTTAATCTTCGCATTCGATGCACCAAAAGAAGAAGTTTCTTATGCTTGGGAAAATGTTTATCCAGAATTATTAGATGCAGATGCACAACCAAAAGCTAGAAAAGTAGCTACGGTAGAAACTTCTGACTTAGACGTTACCTTGTCAAATAAATTAGATAAAATGTTAGCTGATGCTAAACTAGATGTAGAATTATTCGAAAGACTAAAAACAGGAATTGAAAAATTTTCAACTTCTGTAGAACAAATTAATTCTACAGTAGACGTATCACAAGCTACTACAAAATATAATGATCAATTAACTTTAGCTGCTAGTCACTTAGAAAGCATGAATGCATTATATGCACTACAATTAGAGCATGGTAAAGCACAAAGCGAAATGAGCAAAAAGTATGTAGAAGATATCAAAAAATCTGCAGACCAATCTCAGAAATTTAATGAAGAATTAGCAGCTCTTACATCTAATTTAAATAATCTTAATAGAGTTTACGGAGGTATGCTTTCTGCAATGAAAGCTTAATTTTCTTTCAATATTTTAATCAATAAAAATTTAAAAAAAAGAATTAAAATGGCAAAAGGAAAACAAACACCTCGTCAGAAAATGATTAACCTGATGTATCTGGTTTTCATTGCGATGCTTGCAATGCAGATAGACCAAGAAATCATCAGATCATACCAAGATACTAATCAATCTCTTACCGATTCTAGAACATTAGCAGAGAAAAAGAACGATATTTTTGAATTAACCCTTAAACAAAAAGCTGATAATTCACCAGAAACCTTTGGTTTGGCAAGTCAACAATACCAAGGAATGAAGTCAAAAGCTGATGACTTAGTTGGTTTTATTGAAACAATAAAAGGACAATTAAAAACAGAAGCAGGATTTGATGCAAACAAAAATGTAGAAGATAATTTTTCTTCTCTAAACAATACAGACGCTGTAACTAAAAAGTTCTTTAAGGGAGGAGATGCAGAGTTACCTTCTAAAAATTCTGAGGAATTAAAAACTAAAATGGCTGCGCTTCAAAATTATATTATCCAAAATTTTGGAAACAATAAGGATTTAGTTTCTGTTGTAGAAAGAGCTAAAGAGAGATTATCAACTGATGATGCTCTTTATAAAAAACAAGGTAAAAATTGGTTACAGTATAAGTTCTATAACCAGCCTTTAATTGCTGCGCTTTCTAACTTAGAAGTTATCCAATCAGAAGCGAGAAATTTACAGTCAGATGCTCTTTCTTTAATGTTAAGAGAAAAAGTAGACGCAGATATCAAATTTGATGCTTTCGAAGCTGTAGTTGCTGCTCCAGATGTAATTATTCAAGGAGAACCAGCTGAAGCGAAAGTATTTATTGGTACTTATGATAGCAATTTACCAGGATTTAGTGTTGCTGGTGCAGACAGAATAGAAAACGGAATTGGTTATAAATCATTAGTTTCTTCTACTCCTGGTGAATATACTTTCAATGGTGTAGTTTCATTTAATGATGCTAATGGTAAAAAATTAGAATACAAATTCTCTCATCCATATAGAGTAATTCCAGGAGCTAAAGAAGTAGCCTTCGAAAGTGGAGCTTTATTATCTGCTGATAAAATGAACGTTTTATACCGTGGAGTGCAGAACCCTATTTCTGGTTCTATCCTTGGTGCTGATAATAGCCAAACTACACTTACAGCAACTGGCGGAACGGTTATTAAAAAAGGAGGTGGTTCTTGGGTAGTAACTCCAGGTTCAGGAAATACTACTACATTAACCATTTCTGGAAAAGGACCAAAAGGACAAACAATTTCTCAGAAATTTGAGTTCAGAATTAAAAATGTTCCAGCTCCTCAAGGACAAATTAGAGGTGAAAACGAGGTTACAATGCCAGCAACTTCTATTGCTAATCAAACAGTAGGTGCTGCTATCCCAGATTTCGATTTCCCTGTGTCATTCCAAGTAACAGGATTTAAATTTAAAGTTCCAGGAAAAGCTGCGATGTTTGTAAATGGTAACTCATTAAGTTCTGTAGCAGGTCTTACTAAAAACTTAAGATCAGGAGATATTTGTTACATTGCAGGTATTCAAGCAACTGCAACTGGTTTAGGAGGTCAAACTCTGAAAAAAATCAGTCCCGTTGTAATAAATGTTCAATAATTTAGTTATTAAGAATATACATATCATATCATTAAAATGAAAAAGATTTTAATTTTACTATTAGCATTAAGTGTTTTTTCTGTAGACGCGCAGACGAAGAGAAGAACTACGAAGAAGAGAACTGCTAAAAAAACTACAGTTGCTAAACAAGAAACGCCAGCTCCCGCAGTTGAAGCAGCTACTGTTACTCCTAATGTTAATACTGAAGTTACAGCTACAGCACAACCAGAAGCTGATTTAGAGCCTATTAACTCACTATCTATATTAAATGCTAAATCTCCTGCATCTTTCAGAGTTTACAGAGAGATTGGCACTGTTAAAAAAGGTGATTCAGTTATTTCAGCTAGAAACAAGCCTATTAGCTATGGTTACATAGATGAAAAGGATGTGCTAAGAAGTATGGTTGTTTGGGAAATTATTGATATGAATGAAAAAATCAATCAGCCATTTTATCATAATGCTGACGGAATTGTTTCTCAAAATAAATCTTTATATCAATTGTTGATTGATAACATCATGAGTGGTGATATTAAAGAAGTATATGATGATGAAATGTTCATGACTAAGCTTGCTCCTGAAGCAATTAAGCAAAGGTTATCAGTAACTAAAGAATCTGACTGGTTAATTGATAAAAGAAATGCTGGAGAAAAACTTACTCCAGAAGATATCAAAGCTGGAACAGATGTTATTGAAACCAAAACTGAAAACGTAAAACTTCTTAAAATTAAAGGAATGTGGTATGTAGACAGAAGAGATGGTCAAATGAAATACAGACTTCTAGGTATTGCTGCGATGGGACCAGATCCTACCATGATGGCGGAAAGAACTGCTGATGGTGTTTCTTTAGGTAATAAAGATGAATTAATTGATCTTTTCTGGGTGTATTATCCGGATGCTAGAGAAGTTCTTGCGAACTCAGTAGTTTTCAATAGCAAAAACTTATCTTCAGATTTAACTTATGATGATATTCTTAATGCGAGAAGATTTTCTTCAATTATTTATAAATCAGATAATGGTTTAGGAACAGGAATTATTAAAGATTATATTCCTAATGATGCTGAAGAACAATTAGAAGAATCTGACAGAATTAAAAATCAAATTCTAGAAATGGAAAACGATATGTGGAATTATTAATCCAAATATCCTTGTATAAACAAAAACCTAAGTATCTTTGCTTAGGTTTTTTTATTGACAATTTATGACGAAATCCGTAGAATATATTATCGTAGGAGATGGTTATGCAGCAATGTTTTTAGCGCATCAATTCATTAAAAATAATAAATCATTTTTTCTTTTTACCGAAGGTAAAAAAGGTGCATCAATGGTTTCTGCTGGAATGATAAATCCTGTGGTTCTTAAACGTTTTACCACGTTTTGGTTAGCGCAAGAACAAATCGATTCTCTTAAAAATACCATGACCGAAATAAAACAATATACAGGTCAAAATTACTTGATAGAAAAACCTATTCTAAGAGTTTTTCATGACGAAAAAGAAAAAGAATTATGGCTGAAAAAATCAGATGACGAAAATTTGAAACCTTTTCTTTCCAAAGATTTTATAAAACTTAATTCAGTCAAAAATCCATTTGAATGTGGAGTGGTGAATCAATCGGCTCGTTTAAATGTAAGTGGTTTTTTCACAGATATGATGAACTTTTTAGAAAGTCAAAATTATCTTATCAAAGAAAAATTTTATTATCAGTTATTGAAACCAAATGATTCTACCTACAAAGATCTTTCGTTTAAAAAAATAATCTTTGCCGAAGGAATGGCAGTCAAAGAAAACCCATTTTTTGCTGAAATTCCAGTACATCAGAATAAAGGCCATCATTTAGAAGTTCAACTTTCTGTCCCTTTAGAAGATGGGTTTACGATTAAAAAGAAGCATTTTATTTTTCCATTGAACAACGGAAATTATTACTATGGCGGAACGTATGACCGTGAACAAATCCATCATAAAATAGACGATGTTGCGGTAGAAAAACTTACCAATGCTTTAGCAGAGTTTTATCCTCATGATTTCGAAGTAAAAGAGGTGAAATTTGGCTTTAGACCTACCGTTAAAGATAGAAGGCCGATTTTAGGAAATCATCTAGAATTTGGGAATTTATATGTGTTTAACGGATTGGGAGCAAGAGGAATTCTCAATGGAAATTATTTCTCCATTAACCTTTATCATCATTTAGAAAACGGCGAAGAAATTCATCCAGAAGTAGATTTGAAAAGATTTCAATAAAAAAATCCGCAATAGTTTGCGGATTTTTTGCAGAAAGGAAGGGAAAACCACCTATTCTGAAAACCCTTTATTTATAGGACTTTTTTAATAATGTAATATCAATACTCACCTAATTACTCACCTATTAATTTGTAGGTTTTTGGTTCATTTTGATAAAGTAAATTTACAAAATTTGGTCTAATATATCACTATATTTTTGATTAATTTGTGATTAATCCGTGATTATTTCTAATACTTTTTCTATTTCTAGACCTGTGTATTGGCAGAATTCTTCTATGGTGATGAACTGGTGTGGAGGTCTGTTTAATGAGGCTTTAATTTTGGCGATAAGTGTGCGTGAATAGGTTTCACTTTTGCCTGTAATTTTCATTACGTCTTTTGGGTAGATGCACAGCCTAAAAAATCTTTTTTTTCATACACTATCTATGCTTTTGATATGGAGTTGACTTAGATGTGGTATACTGATATCAAATTTAATTATTTTCTAATTACACTAATTCTTATAATCCCAAATTCCGCAATAGAAAAAAAAGAGTATTTTAGTATTCTAATATCCAACTGCGTAGCAGTAGAAAAAAATAAGC
>JBKBLE010000030.1:0-26210 GCA_046296655.1 Cloacibacterium sp.
CAAAGAAAAACAAGAAAAATTACAATTATTTTATTGATTGTCAATGCGTTGATGCTATTTTAAGGAGCGACTAATTAAAATCAATTATATTTTTTGTAATTGAAATTATATCCCAAACATCACTTCCAATAACTTGACCTTGCCTTCCTATAGCTAGTCCTATATTGTTACCTCTAATAAAATGTTGCATAACATCATATCTCCACCTCCAAATAATTTTATTATCAAAATAAGTATATCTTATATCAAAAGGACGATATAATAACTTAATAATATTTTTTTTATCAAATGAAACATCATTTTTATTCTCAAAAATCCATTTAGAATAATTTTTACCCAGATTAAAAATTTTACTAATTTCAGTTTCTGAAAATTCATTTAGCAAAAATTTTTGCAACCTATTTTCTAATTCTTCAGGATTTTCTGTTACTATAAAACCATCACCCATTGTAACTATACCTGTCACATTTTTTTTAAATAAATCATCAACTTTAAAACCTTTTTCAAATTTTTCAATTAAATCAAAATTTTTAGGAATTAAAAAATAAAAGGGTTTTTCAGGATTTAATTCTTTATATTCTACTGTTTTTAGAGAATTATTTTGTAAAAAATTGTATTTATCATTTCGTTTCCCAAATAAATCATAATGATAAACTTTTCCTAATTCGTTTTTAGCTTTTTTATTGGTTTTTACAAATAGATTGATGGAAACTCCTTGCATAATATCAAACACATTTTGGTCAGCACTTCCATCTGGTGCAGTTTCTTTTTTCTTACTGTTTCCGTGCAAATCTATGGTATAGATTTTATCAAAAGTTTTCAATAAATTCCAACGCATTCCTCTAAAAGTTGGGTTATCAAGATAACCATGAGGATTGATAAAAGCAACAATACCTTCTCCGTTTTTTTCTACCAAATATTGAGCAAATCTTATAAATTTCACATAATCATCATTCAACCAGTGTTTTCTTTCATTAAAATGAACTCCATCAACATATTTATAATCATCAATTAATTTAGAAATCCATTCTCCATTATTAGAAGAAATTCCAGAATAAGGCGGATTTCCAATGACGCACATTACAGGTGTATCTCGCTTGATTTGGTTTGCCAATGTAGATTCATCAGAAAGCCAACTGGCAAAGAGTGTTCCTGTATCTTTGTGGTGTTCTTCCAGAGAATTGGTCAAGAAAATATTAAAACGCTGGTCTTGGTTGGTTTGGTAACCTGTTTCAGAAAGCAGCATATCTAGTTTAAGATGCGCCATAGAATAACTCGCCATCAGGAGCTCAAAACCATTAATTCTAGGAATGAGGTCTTTTTCTACATATTGAGGCCAAATTCCCTCGTTAATGTTTTTAAAATTCTCTTCGTAGATGTGTTTTATGGTTTCGGCTAAAAAGGTTCCTGTCCCTGTTGCTGGGTCTAGAACTTGCACTCTGTGAAATTCTTTATCTACTTTTTTGCCGTGAAAATCTACTTTGCTTTTAATTTTAGAAGTATCTGCTAAACCTTGAGACAATCCAAATTCAGATTTCAGCAAATCATCTACTGCACGTACAATAAATTGCACCACAGGTTGTGGAGTGTACCAAACGCCACGAGATTTACGGAGTTTTGGGTTGTATTTTCCCAAGAATGTTTCGTAGAAATGAATAACGGGGTCTTCTTGTCTGGTAGATTTCCCGAAGTTTTTCATAATATCCTTCACATCAGAAGCGAGGAAAATCTGCACCAATTCTTCTACAATCCATTTGAGACGTATATCTAAATCAAAACCTGCAATATGTTGGAATAATTTTCTGAGGAAAGGATTAGATTTCGGGATAAGATTGGCAGCTTCAATCCTATCAAACGTAGGCAAAGTAGGGTCGTGATAGCGTGCCACGAAAAGTCCGTAAGCAATGGTTTGAGAATAGAGGTCTGCAAACAACTGATTGTCTATATCATGAATCAGCATATCTTTAAACGCTGTTCTTTGCTGTACCAATTCTGTGTTTTTCTCCGTCAAATCGTCTTCGTCTAAAGCATTATGAATCACATCTGCCATTAACAAAGCTTTATTAGCCATCATTTCTGCTAGTTTTTCAGAATTTTTGATGGTTTGCGAAACTTCTTGCCCAAAATCTTTGATGAGATGAATGAAAGATTCAAAGTTTTTCTCATGCGGAACAATTTCGTTCATCAAGATTTCGCCAAGAGCGATTTTGGTTTTCAGTTCGCCATTTTTATAGAATTCAAAATGTAGATAATCGGTAATAATCAGATTTTCGAGTGCGTTTCTATAACGGTCGAACTGTGGTTTATTTTTCTTATGGTCTATTCCTAATTTTAAGTCTTTGGCTTCTATGTAACCAATGGGCACTTCTTTTTTGGAAACAATATAATCTGGAGCGCCACATTTTTGGCGGGTTGGCTCATTAATTACGGCAAATTCTTTGCCTAGAATCTCCTGAAGCAGAATTTGTAAATCTCCACGATAAGAATGTTCGGTTGCATTTCCTGCAAAATATAATTGAGAAAGTTTAGAAAGGTATTGATTAATCATAGTTATTATTGAAGTGCATAAAATTAATGAAAAGTTTTGGAAAAATGTTATTAGAAGAAGAAAAAGCACAGCGTAGATTGCCGTGCTTGTATTTATATGCTCATGGATTGGAAGTTTGTATTACATGTAAAAACATTTTGTCATTTTGAGCGGAAGAATGAAGCGAAAAATCTTATTCATAATGTAGAGATTCTTCACTATGCTGCGCTTCGTTCAGAATGACAGGGCTTTATGAAACGGAATATTTTTATCACAAAGTTCACTAAGTATTGGTGAAATAATTTCGTTTTTAAGTTCTCAAAGGAACATCATAGATGTTCTATGAAGTACACAGGTTTTTCTATTTACACTTTTAGAAAATCTTTTTCTTCATGAAAACATTCTTCACTTTGCTGCGCTTCGTTCAGAATGACAGGGTTATGTTTTCAACATTCGGATTATGAATCCTAGACATTCGGTAAGATACTTACTAGATACTTACAAGATAAAGGCAGGACACTTGCTCTTTTCGGTAACTCAGTTTCCAACTATTTTAGTTATTTTTGCTAAAATCTTTCTAAAGAAAATGCCTGAACATATCCTACAAAGAATAGAAGAATTAAGAGAAGAACTGCATCAGCATAATTACAATTATTATGTATTAGATGAGCCTACCATTTCGGATTTTGAGTTTGATGCCAAACTTAAGGAACTGCAAGAACTGGAAGCAGCTCATCCAGAGTTTTATGACCCGCATTCTCCTACACTGAGAGTAGGTGGAGAAATCACCAAAAATTTCCCTACCGTTCAGCATCAGTTCAGAATGTATTCTTTGGATAACTCTTATGATTTCAATGATTTACAGGACTGGCACAATAGAATTTCTAAAATTTTAGAAACCGAAGACATAGAATTTGTCGCCGAACTGAAATATGACGGCGCATCTATTTCCATTTTGTTTGAAAACGGAAAGCTTACTCAAGCCGTAACCAGAGGTGATGGTTTCCAAGGTGATGAAATCACTGCCAATGTGAAAACCATCAAAGATATTCCGCTACAATTGCAGGGAAATTTTCCAGAAAGATTTTACATGCGTGGCGAAATTTATCTTACACACAATAACTTCAACAAAATTAATGAAGAGCGATTGGCAGAAGGTTATGACGCTTTTATGAACCCTAGAAATACCGCTTCTGGAAGCCTAAAACTGCAAGATTCTGGCGAAGTGAGAAAGAGAAATCTTTCGGCGGTGCTCTATCAATTTGTAAGTGAAAATAGTCCTGCGGAAACGCATTTCGAACTGCTTCAACAGGCAAAAACTTGGGGTTTCAAAATTTCTGAAAACGCCAAACTCTGTAAAAACCTACAGGAAGTACAAGATTTCATCAATTTCTGGGACGAGAAACGCAAGAACCTGAATTTCGACATTGATGGAATTGTCATCAAAGTAAATTCCCTAAAACAACAGCAATTATTGGGTTATACTGCCAAATCTCCCCGTTTTGCGATGGCTTATAAATTTAAAGCCGAAAAAGTAGAAACAGAATTGCTCAGCATCGATTATCAAGTGGGAAGAACTGGCGCAGTAACACCTGTTGCGAATTTGGCTCCCGTTCTCTTGGCTGGAACCATTGTAAAACGCGCTTCTCTGCACAACGAAGATATTATCAAAAAACTGGATTTGCATGTAGGAGATTTCGTCTATGTAGAAAAAGGCGGAGAAATTATTCCGAAAATTGTAGGCGTAAATCTAGGAAAACGAAATGTTTTTGCTACAGAAGTTCAGTATGCAACGCATTGTCCAGAATGTGGCAGTGAGCTGATTCGTTTAGAAGATCAGGCTGCTCATTTTTGCCCTAATGAAACGCATTGTCCACCACAAGTTGTGGGAAAAATGATTCACTACGTTTCCAGAAAAGCTTTGAATATTGAAAATTTAGGCAGCGAAACCATAGAACAACTCTACCGAGAAGGTTTACTGACCAACATTGCAGATTTTTACACTTTGCGCAAAGAACAATTGCTTCCATTGGAAAGAATGGCGGAAAAATCTGCCCAAAACATCATTGACGGCATAGAAAAATCTAAACAAATTCCTTACGAAAAAGTATTGTACGGAATCGGCATCAAACACGTAGGAGAAACGGTTGCGAAGAAACTAGCGAAGAATTTTCCAAGTATTGATGATTTAAAAAATGCCACAGTAGAAGAACTCTGCCAAGTAGAAGACATTGGTTCTAAAATTGCGGAAAGCATTGTTTCTTATCTTCAAAATCCCGAAAACTGGGAGATGATAGAACGATTGAGAAGTTATGGCGTTCAACTGGAAAAAGGCGAAAACACCACAGAAGTTTTGAGTACTGTTTTAGAAGGCAAAACCTTTCTTTTCACAGGGAAACTTTCGCTTTTCACGCGTGAACAAGCCGAAGAAATGGTAGAAAAACATGGCGGAAAAAACATTTCGGCAGTATCTAAAAACCTCAACTATTTGGTGGTTGGAGAAAAGGCAGGAAGCAAACTCAAAAAAGCACAAGACATCGGTACAATTACGATTTTAGATGAACAACAGTTTTTGGATTTGCTTGAAAGTTAATGCAAGTCATTTCTATCACAAAGTTCACGGAGAACAGTTGATCTGTTTCTGTTTTTGAGAACTCTAAGCAACATCAAAGATGTTGTTCAATTTTCTTCAATCGCAAAGATTTTTTATTTTACTTAATCTTTTAAGAATGCAAAGTTGGCGAAATTCATTCGCTTTGAAGCGTGCGCTTTTCTTTCGTTTCAAACAAATGCTTTTGGATTTGATTGAAAGTTAATGCAAGTCATTTCTATCACAAAGTTCACGAAGAACAGTTGATGTGTTTCTGTTTTTGAGAGCACTAAGCAACATCATAGATGTTGTTCAATATTCTTCAATCGCAAAGATTTTTCATTTTGCTTAATCTTTTAAGAATGCAAAGTTGGCGAAATTCATTCGCTTTGAAGCGTATGTTTTTCTTTCGTTTCAAACAAATGCTTTTGGATTTGATTGAAAGTTAATGCAAGTCATTTCTATCACAAAGTTCACGGAGAACAGTTGATCTGTTTCTGTTTTTGAGAACTCTAAGCAACATCAAAGATGTTGTTCAATATTCTTCAATCGCAAAGATTTTTTATTTTGCTTAATCTTTTAAGAATGCAAAGTTGGCGAAATTCATTCGCTTTGAAGCGTGCGTTTTTTAAATTCGCTAGCGAATTTACTCTTTGCTTCCTTTGATTTTATTTTTAGCTGTGAAAAACTTTGCGTTTTTAAAATTCAACAATTAATTGTCTTTTGAAAATAAATAAAAAAGCTCAAGAAAATTCTTGAGCTTTTGCTTTTAAATGGAAACTTTTACGGCTAATTCATAAAAATGAGAATTGGCAAGTTTCTTTAATCTTTCTTTTAAACAAGGAGAATTATGATAATCTCCATTAAAAATAATCACGTTTTGAGCATTAAGTGTGTTTTGATTATCACAATCATAATTTTGTTCATGTTCGGCTGGAGTGTATTTTTCAAAAAACTCATCATTAGAATAAAAAACTGTGTAATCCTTTGAAAGTTCTACATTGAACAGCATTTTCTTTTCTACTAATTTGGCTTTATCTGAAAATTCTGGCTCTATTTTTCCGTCATGATATACAATCTCTGTGAGTTCACCATTGGTTTTTTGGGCAAACTCTTCTGCTTGTTTGTAGTTTCCAAAACCCGTATAGATTTTGAAAAATGATTAATATAGAAACCGTAGAAACTGCTGCATTTTCTCACTAAAAAAGCCTCCAAACAATGAAGGCTTACTGTCTAAAAATCAAATACTGAAAATATGAAGAAAATTTTTCTTTTTAAATGTTATTTGTTTTTACGGCAAGTTCGTATACATTTCCTCGCATTAAAAACTTTATTCTTTCTCTAGTCGTAACGGTATTTACACCGCTTTCATCTGTGATAATGATTCTATCTCCTGGTGCAATATTTTGGTCAGACAAAATATCTTCTGGCAGCATGTCATTTTCTGCTTTTTTCATTTCCAAAAGAATTTGGTCTGCCATTTCTTGAAATCCTTCAGCATCAGAATAAAGCACTCTATAATTGGGATGATCTGGTAATTCTACCTTAAAAGGTTTTTTACTTTCTACCAACTTCGCCGAATCATTCGGTGTAGGATTATCAGAACCATCTGTAAAACCTACTTCTACCAATTCACCTTGGTGTTCATTGGCATAATTTACCGCATCTTCATAGGTTGCAAAATTGGTGGTCACCGTATACTGGTCAAATTCATAATGCTGTAATCTATCTTCTGTGTGATGTGTAGTCATTTTGTAAAAATTTTGTGATTTGGTTAAGACAAAGATAGATGGACACGTCTCCAAATGTTTTATACAATTATGATAAATGCTTTCAAAATTATGAGATGATGATATTTTTTGATTAATTTTAGGCACTCATTTTAAAATATGAATTAATGCTTAAGAAAACGTTTATTATAGCGACATTATTTCAGGCTGTTGCTTTTTTTGGTCAGCAATACGGAGGAATGTGGATTCCTACTGAAATTAATGAAAAAGAGATGAAATCTCTGGGAATGAAAATTAAAGCCCAAGACATTTGGAACACTGAAAAACCGAGTATCAAAGACGCTGTAGTTCAGTTTGACGGAGGTTGTACCGCAGAAATTATTTCACCGAAAGGTTTATTATTAACCAATCACCACTGCGGTTATGATATCATCCAGAGTCACTCTACCGTAGAAAATGATTTATTGACCAATGGATTTTGGGCAAAAAACATGGAGGAAGAATTGCCAAACCCTGGCGTTACCGTAGATTTTGTTACGGATATTAAAGAAATTACTCAAGATATTTTAGGCAATACTTCTTCATTAAGCGGAGCAGAATTGACTAAAAAAATCAATGAAAATATAGACGCTTACAAGAAATCTCAAAAAATAGAATCTTACCAAAGTATTATTGTAAGACCTATGTTTGCAGGTAATAAATATTATGCGTTTGTAGTAGAAACCTATAAAGACATTAGATTAGTAGGAGCACCACCACAAAGCATTGGTAAATTCGGATCTGATACAGATAACTGGGTTTGGCCAAGACATACTGGTGATTTTTCTTTGTTTAGAATTTATGCTGACAAAAACAACAAACCAGCGGAATACTCTAAAGACAATGTTCCTTTTACACCAAAACATTTCTTACCGATTTCTGTAAAAGACATTAAAGAAAATGATTTCACTTTCGTTTTCGGATTTCCGGGCAGAACCAATGAATATTTGCCAAGTGTAGCGATTGAAAAAATCATCACAGATACCAATCCTGCTAGAATTGAAGTAAGAGACATCGCGCTGAAAACGCTAGACGAAAAAATGCGTGCAGACGATGCTACCAGAATTAAATATGCATCTAAATACGCTTCTGTTGCCAATTATTGGAAAAAATGGATTGGCGAAACAAAAGGTCTTAAAAAATCAAATGCTGTTGCTAAAAAACAAGCTTATGAAAGTTCTCTAGTGGCTAAAAATTCAGAAATTAAAACGTCTCTAGATGAATTTAAAAAACTCTATGACCAACAAGCGCCTTTTGCTTTAAATAATGCTTATTACAGTGAAATTCTAAGAAATGCTGAAACATTAACACTTGCTAATCTGTATTATACTTTTGTACAAAATTATGAAGCGGGAAAAGTAGATGATAAAGCTGTAAAAGGCTTTAAAAACAGACTTTCTGGCTTCTACAAAGATTATGACGGCGAATTAGATGCTAAAGTTACTGCTAAACTTTTGGCTCTTTATGCAAATAAAACCGCTCCAGAATTTTTACCAGAAGGTTTTGCTCAATTTAAAGATGTGAACCAAAATCTTCAAGTTCTTGAAAACTGGAGCAGAAATTCTGTGATTTCAGGAAGAAATTCGGTAAACGGAGCTACTGTTTATTCTAATATTGACCAAGTTTTCTCAAATCTTCCAGAATTGGTAAAAACTCTGAAAGCTGACCCTATTTATCAGACTTTAACCAAAATGAGAGAAACTTATATAACTAAAACAGATGCTCAATATGTAGGTTTACAAAGTAAAATAGATGCTTTGCAAAAGAAATATTTAGCACAAATGATGGCTACAGATACCGAAAGAAAATTTTTCCCAGATGCCAATTCTACACTGAGAGTGACTTACGGAAAAGTGAAAGGTTCTAATCCTGCAGATGCGATTTCTTACCACTACGAAACCACTCTAGATGGTGTAATGGAAAAATATGTTCCGGGAGATTATGAATTTGATGTTCCACAAAAATTGATTCAGTTGTACAACACGAAAGATTATGGCGATTACAAAAATGCTGCAGGAAAAATTCCATTAGCATTTACCGCAACCAACCACACCACTGGTGGAAACTCAGGAAGTCCAGCTCTCGACAAAAAAGGAAACCTTATTGGTTTAAATTTTGACAGACAATGGGAAGGCACGATGAGTGACATTAATTTTGACCCTAGATTCAGCAGAAATATTATGGTTCAGACCAAATATATTTTATTTATCATCGATAAATTTGCTGGAGCAAGATGGTTATTAGACGAAATGAAAATTGTGAAATAATTTTCGATAAATATTTTAGTAAGAACGCGCCAAGAGGTGCGTTCTTTTTGTATAATCTAAACATAAAAAAAGCCTCAGAATTTCTTCTGAGGCCAAACACAAATGATGAAATTTACTCTTACCTCTGTAGAGTTATACAAAGGTAAGTCTATTAAAATTTGTAATTGTTACACTATAACTACCTGATTTTATATTATTTTCAGTTTTAATATCCAAAAATTTCTTCTAAACTCAATTCGTGAAAATCTCCTAAGTTTTCAATCGCAGAATGGTCTAAATTTTCTTTTTTGCCCATTATTGCAACGTTATAAGAGATGGGTTTTATTTCTTGATTGTAAAATTGGGTTAAATCTTCGAGTTGTAAACTTTCTATTTCGTGGTAAATTTTTTCTCTAATATCATAATCTATTCCTATTTTTTTAAGATTTAAAAAATTAAAGAAAATATTGGTTCTGGTTATTCGGGTAGAAGCAATTTGTTTCAGCGCAGAATTTTTAGCATTATTAAATTGCGTAGGAATTTGAGGCAAATCTTGCTTTAAATCCGCCATCGCATCTACTGCTAAATGCAATTTATTGGCTTGTGTACCAATGTAACTTACCACATAATTATGTCTATCCAAATAAGTCGCAGTAGAGTAATTTACATACGCAGAATACGCTAAACTCTTGCTTTCTCTGAGTTCCTGAAAAACAATAGACGACAAGCCTCTGCCAAAATATTCATTAAAAACATTGATTTTTCCGTAGTTTTCGATATTCAGTTGAGAAGCCCTACCAATTTTACTCATTTCCATTTGTACCATATCATAATTGGTAAAGAAAACTTTTCCTTGAGTTTCCAGTTCTTGATAAATTTTCGGCTTTGGAATGGTGAGTGTTGCTTTTTCTAACAACGGCTGAATTTTTTCTTTGAACCCCTCAAAATCTTTACCGTAGAAGAAAATTTCATAAGGTAATTGGGTCAAATTCTTCACTTTTTCAGTCAGATGTTCTACTTTCGTTGCTCTCAATTTTTCTTCAGGAATCACATCTCTGAATCTGGAATTTTCACCAAATTTAGCATAATGACTTAATGCCGTCATGATTCTTGACTTATCTTTTTTAGCAACATTTCGACTTTCTAAAATCAATTCTATCGTACTTTCATAGACTTCATCATCTGGTTTAACTTCGGTAATCCAATGTTTTAAAAGTTCAAAACCTTTGATTAGATTTTCCTCAAAACCAGTGAGCGAAATAATCATTTGGTCGTCATACGTTTTGAAATCATTGCTTATTCCCAATTTAAAAAACTCTTGACTTAATTGATCCGCCGAAAAACGAGAAGTTCCCAAATATTGCAAAACTTGCACCGCTAAGAAAAGCTCTTTATCATGGTCAGTTCCGATTTTGTAAATCAAATGCAACTGCGCAATGTGATTGTATTTATTTCTAACAAAACTGATTTTTTTATCCCCAATTTGAGTTTCTTCGATGATGCTTTTATAATCAATAAATTTCGGAGTAATTTCTGAAGATTTTTCCTCAAGAATTTCGGTCAAAAATTCAGATTGTGCTTCTCTATTGATTTTAACAGGAGTAATTCCCGGATTTTCTACTCGGATAAGATTTTCGTTTTCGCCACGAAGTTTTTTGACGATTACATAATTTTTTTGGAAGAATTTTTGTGCAAAATCTACCACTTCTTGCTTGGTAATTTTCTCAAATTTCTCAATTTCTGAAAGTTCTTCTTCCCAAGTTCTGTCATTGATAAAAATTCCGTAAAGTGCTGTTGCTAAACCATCTGCAGTTTCTAAATTTCTGATTTTTTGCAATTTCATATCATTGATAATCGCAGGAATAAGCCAATCTGGGAAATCACCATTTTTCACTTTTTCTATCTCTGCCAAAAGCAGTTGTTCTGCCTCTTCTAAAGATTGATTTTCCTTAGGAACAATCATCAGCGAGAACAATCCGTATTGCTTAAAACCGAGTTCATAAGCATAACTTCTGAGTGCTTTATGTTTTTGGTTGATATTTAAATCTAGCAAACCTGCTTCGCCAGAATTGGAGAGAATTTGTGCCACAATTTCTGCCAAATGTTCTTCTTTGGTTCCATAAGAATCTGTTCGCCAAGCGATGTTTAGTCTAGGCGCAGAAGGACTTTTTACAATTCTTTCTACAATTTCAGTTTGAGGTTCTTCTATAATTTTTTCTTTCTTCGGAAGTTCTTTGTACTCAAATTTTCCAAAATATTGATCCACCAAAAGAATAGTTTCTTCGAAATCTAAATCTCCTACCAAAACCATCGCCATATTATTAGGCACATAAAAATCATTGAAATATTGATGAATAGCCTTCATAGAAGGATTTTTCAAATGCTCAGATCTCCCCAGAGTGGTTTGTTGACCATTAGGATGTTTCGGGAAAAGGGCTTCCATAAGCGCATAATTTACCAACCTCACATCATTGTCTTGTGCACGATTAAATTCTTCGTAAACCGATTCTAACTCAGTATGAAAAAGCCTTAAAACCAAACCAGAAAAACGCTCTTTTTCTATTTTGAGCCATTTTTCCAACTCGTTATTCGGAATGTTATTTTTATAAACAGTTTCGTCTAACCAAGTGTGAGCATTGGTTCCTGTTGCACCAAGAGAAGAAATGGCTTTATCATATTCATTAGCAATCGCATATTGACTGGCTTCTTGAGAAATTTCGTCGATTTTTCTATAAATTTCCTTCTTTTTTTCTGGATTTTGCTCTGCTTTATGCTGTTCGTATAAATCAGAAATTTGGTCTAATAACACTTTTTCTTTTTCCCAATCCAGAGTTCCTAATTTGCTCGTTCCTTTGAACATCATATGCTCTAAATAATGCGCCAATCCTGTATTATCTGATGGATCATTATTGCTTCCTGTTCTTACTGGAATATAGGTTTGGATTCTAGGAGCATCATCATTTTGAGCCAAATAAACCGTTAATCCATTGTTTAATTTGTAGATTCTTACACCCGTTTCATCTCCTTCTACTTGTTGGTAAGTGTACCCGTTTTTATCTGTAAAATTTTTAGTTTTTAATACTAATTTCGTCTGCATTAATTTCTTATTTCTTAATTATTTATTCGGATATTTCTGAATGAGAGCTTGTAAAATTGCCCACGTTTCTATATCTATTTTTCCATCGTAATTCTGTGGTCTAAAATGATATTGGAAAGCCTCAATAGTTTTCTTTGTAGCATCATCCCAAACTCCAGTTTCTGTAATTCCATAGCCAAATTGTTTTAGAGCAATCTGTACTTTCATCACAAAAGCCATGTCATTGATTTTTGCATTAAATTCTTCTGGAATGATTTGAGATTGGAAACTCTGCACTGTAGCATCATCATACCACATTCCTATTCCGTATTCGTCATATAATTTTTTCCAAGGAAATAATGGACCTGGATCTTGTTTACGAGTGGGCGCAATGTCTGAATGTGCTAAAACATTCGTAGGCGGAATTTGATAACGCGTTACAATATCTTGAACCAAAGCTGCTACTTTTTTCACTTGATGCTCAGGAAATGGAAAGAAAACTCTTTTTCCGTCAACTACTTTAAAACCTTCATTCACGATTTCTATCCCGATAGAAGTATCATTAAGCGATGTATCTTTTCTCCATGAACTGATTCCTGCATGATAAGACCTTTTATTTTCGTCTACCAACTGATAAATTTCTATATCGTTAGAATCATTCACCAAATAGTGAGAACTCACGGCTTGAGTGGTTAAAACCCTCACAGATTTATCATGATCCAAAGCTGTGTAATGTAAAATCACATATTTCTGTCTGAAATTTTGTGCAATGGCAGGAAAATGATTTCTGGTTACTTTATAACCTTCTGGTTTTGCTCCTACCAAAGAACCATAACTGATGGTGTTATCATTTTTAGTTGGGTCTGCTATATTTACTGTAAAATAATCGCCATGTACATCATGTTTTATCTCTGATTTGGGAGGATTTGGTATCATAGATGTCGCAGGTTGAGGTAAATTATTAGGTTTTGCAATTTCTTTTTGTGAACCACAAGAAATTATTAAAGATGCTAAACCTATGAAATATAATGAATTACGCATTTTATTGATTTTTTAAAAGATTATTTATTCAAAAATACGAAAATTTTTAGCAATTTTTTTTTGGTTATTAAGGAAAACTGTTCTATATTTGCACTCGCAATTACGGAAGAGAAGTTCTTAAAAGAATTTGCAAGGAGGGTTGCCGGAGTGGTTAACGGAGCAGTTTGCTAAACTGTCGACTCGCAAGGGTCGCAAGGGTTCGAATCCCTTACCCTCCGCAACCAAGAAAATCGGGGTGTAGCGTAGTCCGGTCATCGCGCCTGGTTTGGGACCAGGAGGTCGCAGGTTCGAATCCTGCCACCCCGACAAAAAAATCGAAAATTTTAAGAAAATTAAGGTTCGTAGCTCAGCTAAATTGAGCATTCCGATTTTAATCGGAACGGTCTCGAGAGAAACCTTTTTTAAAAACTTCGGGTGCGTAGCTCAGCTGGATAGAGCATCTGCCTTCTAAGCAGACGGTCTCAGGTTCGAATCCTGACGCGCTCACAGAACCATCACAATCTTGTGGTGGTTTTTTTATGCTCTAAAGCCTACTAACAAAATGACTACCCCGCTGCATAAAGTCAAGAGACCTTGCGATCTTTTAGTCAACATCATCTGGCTATTTTCAGAATCTATTTGTTTCTTTTTTACCCTGTTTTTTGTCTTTTTTGAGACATTTGTTCGAGTCTTGTTCGAATCAAGTTCGAATCAGCTTCGGAAAAAGGGTACTTTTTGCGAACAAAACTCGAGTTTGACTGCCACTTGATTCATCTCAAACCCTATTCTGACTTCTGTTTTTGTCTTGTCATTTTATGTTTTCTGTTCTTTTATGAAAAATCCTATAAGTAAAGTACAAGCAGACATTCATTACCCTTTACTTATACTTTCCTTTGACTTTCCTTTGACATTGCTTTGGGTTAGGTGGTGTTTCGTCCTGTGTCGTCCTAAAATAACTATACAACCGTTTAGTTATATTTTAAATTGCGCATTTTGTGTAGATTAAAAAAATAGAGTGCAATAAATTCTATAAATCTCTATACGAAATACGAAACCAAATATATACAAAAAACACTGAATATATAGCATGTAGGCAAAATTTATCAAAAAATTTGCACTTTCGCAAAACTTTCGTATATTTGAGTGTTACCAGCAAGCGTAAAAAGACAACGACACAGCAGACAGACACGAACTTAAACTGAGAAAAAAGTAAACCATTTTGACAGGTGACCAAAGACATAGAAACGATATTACAAACGGACAGCGAGTAAGCCGACACTCATTGCCTACGCTTCTGTATTTTTTATTTTCCCCACAGCACATTTTTTTTAATTCAATTTATGGCAGCCGCACAAACGGCACATTTGCAAGCCGCACAAGCCTACCCGCAATCCAAGCTTGCAAAAGAGCCGTTTTTTGCCCACGCACCAACAGAAATTACGATATTCACGAACTAATAAATTTTGACAATAGATAGATGGCTAATAAAATCTCATTATCTCGTTTAGAAACCTTCCTTTTTGATGCATGTGACATCCTCAGAGGTAACATGGACGCATCTGAATACAAGGAATACATTATTTCCATGTTGTTTCTGAAACGGGTAAACGACCAGTTTGAAGTGCACCGTGACAGAAGAAAGAAAACATTGACGGATGTTCGTGGTGTGAGTGACCCAGAAATTCTTTACGGAGAACTGGAAAGACAAAATGCACCTGAATATGATTTCTTTGTTCCCCTTGCTGCACGTTGGAAAAAACTTGAAGGCGACCCTGAAACCTATATTGACAGTGAGGGCAACGAACAGCGTTACAATTTCATCAAAGATTTGACCGAAGAAATTGGCGACCACCTCAATAAGGCTTTAGCTGCTTTGCAGGAAGCCAACCTTGACAAACTGGACGGTGTGTTCAATCAGGACAACATCAACTTCAACAAGACATTTGGGAAAAACAACAAGCAAATCAGTGATGAAGATTTGCGAAAACTCATTCAGCATTTCAACAGAATGAATTTGCGGGATGATAATTTGGAGTTCCCCGACCTGATGGGTGCTGCGTATGAATATCTCATCAAGCATTTTGCCGACAGTGCCGGAAAGAAAGCCGGAGAATTCTACACACCAAACGAAATTGTAAAACTGCTGGTAAACATTCTTGAACCGGGTGAAAATGCAGAAATCTATGACCCGACTGTGGGAAGTGGCGGTATGCTGATTGAATGTAAAAACTATGTGGAAAGCCGTTACGGTTCAGCAAGAAACATTACACTATACGGACAAGAGAAAAGCGGAACAGTTTGGGGCTTGTGTAAAATGAACATGTTGTTCCATAATATTTACGACAGCAAAATTCTGAATGGCGATACCTTGCTCAATCCGTTACATCAGGAGCATGGGGAACTGAAAACCTTTGACATTGTGATTGCCAATCCACCTTTTTCGCAGGATTACAGCACAACCAATATGAAATTCAAGGAACGCTTTAGTTTTTGGATGCCTAACAAAGACAAAGCCGATTTCATGTTTGTGCAACACATGGTGGCTTCGCTGAACAATGCCGGACGTATGGCTGTGGTAATGCCGCACGGAGTGTTGTATCGGGGTGGTGAGGAAAAAAAATTCCGTGAGTGGCTCGTTGGCCGCGGCTATCTGGAAGCGGTGATTGGCTTGCCTTCTGCCTTGTTTTATGGAACTGGTATTGGTGCTTGTGTTTTGGTGATTAACAAAGCCAGAGCACACGAAAGAGACCATGTGCTGTTTATCAATGCCGACCGTGAATACAAAGAGGGCAAAAACCAAAACAAACTTCGCCCCGAAGATTTGGAGAAAATTGCCTACACCTACCGTCACAAAAAGGAAACACCCAAATACAGCAAGTTAGTGGCAAAGAGCAAAGCCATTGATGAACACAACAATCTGGAGAACGAAGATTTCAATTTCAACATTCGCAGGTTTGTGGACAATGCACCGCCACCCGAACCGCAGGATGTGCATGCCCACTTGCAAGGCGGCATTCCTGAAAGTGAAGTAAAAGCATTAACCGATTATTTCAACTGCTATGCAGGTTTGGAAGCCAAGTTGTTTGAGCCATTAAAACCAAACTATTTGAAATTTTTTGAAACTCTTGCTCACAAAGAGGACATTAAAAAACTATTTGATGAAAGCCCTGAAATAAAAAATGCTTTTGCCCAATACACCCAAGCCATTGCCGAGTGGTGGCAACAGCAAATTCCTGCTATTGAGCAATTACCCCAAGGACAAGCCAATGTGTTTGACCTTTACCATGATTTTTCCCGAACGCTGACCGAGAAGCTAAACGCACTACCCATTTTAGACGACTTTAAAAGCCGTGGTTCGTTTGCTGCATACTGGAACAGCATTACCAACGACATAAAAAGTGTGATTGCCAGCGGATGGAATGCCGAACTGATACCCGATGATGAAATTTTGCAAAGCCAGTTTCCTGAAGTGCTAAAAGAACTGAAGGACAATGAAGCAAGGCGAGACGAACTGCAAGCCAAATTTGACGAGGTAAACGAACTGGAAGATGATGTTTGGAATGAAGAAGATTACGAAGTATGGCGAAGCAAAGAACTGAAAGAACACAAAGACAGCATTAAAGAACTGAAAGGCGAACGTAAGGAAGCCGATAAGGAATATAAACTGCTTTTGAAAAGGTTAAAAGCCAACGAAAAGGCATTGAAAAAACAACCCGAATTGACGGAAGAAGTTGCTGCTTTAGCCAAAGAAGCGGAAAAACTGCTTGCCGAAGTGCAACGATTGGATGCACGGCTTAAAACGGAAGAAAACCGAATAGCCAAGCACAGTGAACTGGAAGAAGAACTAAAAGTATGCAAGCGAAAAATTAAAGAAATAAAAGACCGTAAGCAGGCATTGGTTGACCAGGCACGCCTGCTCATTACTCCCGAAGAAGCCAAAGAACTGATAATGCAACGCTGGCTGCAAACCTTGCAACAAACTGTGAACGATTATTTGCAAGCCCACCAGCGCCAATTGTTGCAGGCAGTGGAGAATGTATGGGAGAAATATACTACTACTCTTCATGGAATATTGAATTCAAGAGAAGCCGATACAAAAGCTCTAAATAAATTTTTAATCGAATTGGGCTATGAGTAAAAGGAAGGAAAAAATATTGGGTGAAATTGGTTTCACCTACGCTGGCCTTTCCGGTAAAACTCAAAAAGATTTTGGGAGAGGTAAGCCTTTTATTCCATTTATGAACATAATGTCAAATGGAAAAATTGACCCGAAGTTTATGGGGCTTGTTGATGTTGCTCCAAATGAAAGACAAAATGCTGTTCAAAAAGGTGATTTGTTTTTCACTACATCATCTGAAACCCCTGAAGAAGTGGGAATGACATCAGTTTTATTAGAAGATGTTGGCGAGTGTTATTTGAATAGCTTTTGTTTTGGATTTCGGCTTTTCAACTTTGATGATTTAATACCTGAGTTTGCTCCTTATCTATTCCGTGGCAATGATGTTAGAAAGCAAATCATCAATTTAGGACAAGGTTATACTCGTTTTAATCTGCCAAAAACAGAGTTACTGAAAAAGTTAAAGCTTTCACTTCCTTCCGAAAACGAACAAAAGAAAATTTCTGCAATACTAACAAAAGCAGATTCAATAATAGAAAAAACCCAATCCGCCATTGCCAAATACAAAGCCATTAAGCAAGGCATGTTGCAGGATTTGTTTACCCGTGGCATAGACCTGAACACCAACAAACTCCGCCCCCGCTACCAAGATGCACCGGAGTTATATAAGGAAAGTAAGTTGGGGATGATACCGAGGGAGTGGGACGACGATGTTTTGGGAAATATAATTAGTGTTTCAAGTGGTGAGGGATTGACGCAAGAAAACATCAAACCCGGTATACATTTAATTTATGGCGGTAATGGTATTAATGGTTCACACTCAGAATATTTATTTGAAGATTCAAAACTTATTATTGGTAGGGTTGGCGAATATTGCGGAAATGCCTACATCACTAAACCATTTTCATGGGTTACTGATAATGCATTAGTTGTAACTCCACTTAAAAAAGTGTTCTTAATGAACTTCTGGCAATATTATTTGAATTTTCTTGACCTAAATTCATTGGCATTTGTTGGTGCACAGCCAGTAATAACCGGAGGGTTGATTAACAAAGTTGTTGTAAAGGAAATTCCAGAAGATGAACAAATATTAATTGCTGAAAGATTAAAAACAATAGACAATAAACTCCATATCGAGCAAACCTACTTACAGAAAATGCAAAGCCTTAAAAAGGGATTGATGGAAGATTTATTGAGTGGGAGGAAGCAGGTGAAAGTTGCAGAAGAAGTATTAACCCAAAGCGAGAACTAATATGGCTGAATATATCAATGTAGAAAAACCGTTTTTAGATAAGTTACGCCAATTAGGTTGGCAAGTGATAGACCAGGGCATTGGCGTTCCGCAAGATCCTGCAAAAAGTTTTAGAGAACACTTTAAACAGGTGTTGCTACCCCAAATATTTAAAGACACCATAAAATCCATCAACAAAACCGCAGACGGCAGAGAATGGCTAACCGACAGGCAATTGGAAGAATTGCTTACAGAAATTCAAAGCTTTTCAGGTAAAACCTTACATGAAGCCAATAAAGAAATTCACCGTTTATTGATTAAAGGCACAACGGTAAATAAAAACGAATTGACGGGTGAAGTAAATCCAACAGTTCGTCTGGTGGATTTCAAAAATTATGACAAGAATAGTTTTATTGCCATCAATCAGTTTCGTTTGCTAACACCAGGAGCAAGCCGTCAGGGCATTATCCCCGATATTGTTTTGTTTCTGAATGGTTTGCCTTTGGTAGTAGTAGAAGCAAAAGATTTTGATGTGGCTGAACCATTAAGCGAAGCTTTTTTGCAGGTTACCCGATATGCCAATACCAGAGAAGATGATTACGGAGTAAAAGAAGGCGAAGAACGGCTTTTTCACTACAATTTATTCAGCATCATCACCCACGGACATGAAGCCCGTGTGGGAACCATCAGTGCCGACTTTGATTTTTACAACAATTGGGTGGACATATTCCCCGAAGAATACAAAACGGTTGCTTTCCCACCTGACGAAGAACGGCAGGAAGTAATGATTTGCGGAATGCTGAACAAAGAAATCTTGGTGGACATTCTGAAACACTACACGCTATTTATGGAAATCAAGAAAGGCGTGGAAGTGAAAATTGTAGCTCGTTACAATCAATATAGAGCCGTTGGTAAAATCATTCGTAATCTCCGTGAAGGAACAAACCCGAAAGAGAAAGGTGGTGTAGTATGGCATACACAAGGGAGCGGAAAAAGTTTGACTATGGTGTTTCTTATCCGAAAACTCCGCAGCAGTGATGATTTAAAAGACCTGAAAATTATTTCCATTGTTGACCGTGTGGATTTGGAAGAGCAGTTGGCAGACACCTTAAAATATGCCAATGAATCATTGTCCATCATTGACAGCAAAACAGATTTGAACCTTTTGGATGATGATACCGGAAACTTAAATCTGGTGATGATTCACAAGTTTTTGGCAGACAACAATGTTTCGGCACAATCGCTGATTGATGCCGGAGTAGTTCCCAAGTTTGAAAAATTTGAAACTATCAACAACAGCGACCGCATTTTACTAATGGTAGATGAAGCCC
Source organism: Cloacibacterium sp. (assembly GCA_046296655.1). GTDB lineage: Bacteria > Bacteroidota > Bacteroidia > Flavobacteriales > Weeksellaceae > Cloacibacterium. Next base: position 19,908 of record JBKBLE010000030.1, read on the forward strand.
ACCGAACACAAGGCGGAGACATGGGTGATAATTTGTTCAATGCTTTTCCACAAGCAGTAAGAATTGGATTTACAGGAACTCCCTTACTAACCGAACGACACGAAATCAAAACCCATGAACGATTTGGTGGTAAATTGGATGAAAACGGTGAGCCGTGGATTGACAGCTACAAATTTGATAAGGCAGTAGCCGACAGAGCCACCGTTGAAATAAAGTATATAGGAAAAGTTTCCAACGACAAAATAGACGATAGGGAACTGTTTGATGCTGAGTTTGAAGACTTGTTTCAGAAAAGAACACAAGAAGAAAGAGAAGAAATTCAAAGGCGTTACGGTTCATTTATTGCCTATCTCGAAAGCAAAGACCGAATTGCCGAAATAGCCAAAGACATTGTAGAACACTATTACACCGATATTTTGGTGAACGGATTTAAAGCACAAGTAGTGGCATCAAGCATTGTGGCAGCCGTTCGATACAAGTATGAACTGGAAACTGCCATCAAGGATAAAATTGCTCAATTGAAAGCATTGCCTGATGAAGCCAGAGATGATGAACGCATAAAGCAACTGGAATTTTTAAAAGTTGCTGCCGTAGTTTCGGGCATGGGTAACAATGAACCCGGCTATATCAGCAAGGCAAGAAGCGAAGCCAAAGATTGGGATGCTGTAAACAGCTTCAAAAAAGACTTTGACTATTCGCAGGAGGAAGGCGGACAATACAAAAAGCCCGAATCAGGTATAGGAATTTTGTGTGTTTGCGACCGCTTATTGACTGGCTTTGATGCTCCCATTGAGCAAGTAATGTATCTGGACAAAATCATGAAAGAGCATGATTTGTTCCAAGCCATCACAAGGGTAAACAGAACTAAAAAGGGAAAAACCTTTGGGCTTATTGTGGACTATATCGGCATCACCAAACACTTGCAACAAGCATTGGGTATTTACACAGACAAGGACAAAGAAAAGGCACAGCATTTCCTGAATGTGTTCCGTGACATCAACAAAGAAATTCCTGTATTGGAAGCCCGCTATAAAAGGGTTTTGAATTTGTTCACAGAAAACAACTTGAACGAAATTGAAAACTTCCTGAATCAGAAATTTTCAGACCCAACAGCCGAATTTGAGTTTGCTGAAAGTTGCATTGAACAAGCCAAGAATATAAAGTTCAGAGCCGAATTACTCACCTATTCCAAAAGCTTCTTTGACAGTCTGGATTTGCTTTTCAATACACAAGCAGGTGGCGAATATTGGGTAATTGCGAAACGATTAGGATACTTACTTTGGAGAATTAAAGACCGCTATAAAGACGAAACCATGGATTTGAAGTGGGCTTCAAAGAAAGTCCGCCAGCTAATTGACAAGCATTTATATTCCTTAGGCATTGACACAAAAGTTCAACAGGTTTCTATCCTTTCAGATGAGTTTAAATCTAAAGTTGATTACCTGAACAAAACGCCAAAATCGAAAGCATCTGAAATGGAACACGCCATTCGTTGGCACATTAAAGTAAATATTGAAAAAGACCCAACATTATACAGTCGTTTCAAAGACCGCCTTGAAACAATTTTAAATTCATACAAAGAGAATTGGGAAGAAATAGTAAAGCAGCTGGAAGGTTTGCGAGAAGAAATGGCTGAAGGTAGAAAAGTGGAAACCGAAGGCGTTTCAGTTGTGGAAGCACCATTTTATGAAATTCTGAAATCTGCTCTGCCTATCGAAGATGAAAAAGAGATTGAGAAAACAAAGGAATTGTCACATACTTTGATACTCATTCTGAAAGAAACAGCACAGATAAATAACTTCTGGAATAAACCAGCAGAACAGCGTTTGATTTCGGGTCGAATAGAAGACGAAATTTATTATTCAAGAATCAACGGATTAATAGGTAAAGCAGCAGAACTGACAACAGAACTTTTGAAGTTGGCTAAAAACCGTGAAGCAGAATTAAGATGAAGTTAGACAGTATTCATATTGACATTGAAAAAACCGAAAGAAGAAAAACGGTGAGCATCTTCATTGAACGAAACGGTTCAGTAAAAGTGCTTGCACCCATTACTGCCAGTGATGATAAAATTGAAGCAGCTGTAAAAGCAAAAGAGTATCAAATATTTCAGAAACTGGCTAAATGGAAAGAACTTAATCAGGGTAAAGTAAAACGTGAATATGTTGTTGGGCAATCATTTCTTTATTTGGGCAGAAACTACCGATTACAACTAACCGAGAATCAAGATGTGCCATTGAAAATATCAGGCGGCTTTTTTCATCTTGACAAAAAGTATTTACCAAAAGCGGAAAAGGTTTTTAAGGATTTTTATCGTGCAAAAGGACTGCAAAAAATTGAGGAGAGACTCAAATTGATAGAAGAAAAGTTTCAGACTAAACCAACAGCAATAAAAGTTTTGGAACTGCAAAACCGTTGGGCATCATGGACACCTAAAAACGGACTGAATTTTCACTGGAAATGTATCATGGCACCTGTTTCGGTTCTTGACTATATCATTACTCATGAAATGGTTCATTTAAAACATCCAAATCACTCACCTGAATTTTGGAATGAACTGGACAAGAAAATGCCCAATTACCGTGAACATGAAGATTGGTTAAAAAGAAACGGAGTAAAAATGTCATTATGAGAACAAGCCAACACACAGGTGTAAGCACATTTGCAAGCCGCACAAGCCCAAGCACAGACCAAAGCTTGCATAAGAGCTTCCACCTCTCCAACGCAGACAAAATTGAATTAAAAAAATCTCCTCCCCTTCTGAAAATAAAAAATAAACAACCGCACTGACCAACACGACACAGACAATGACGGTTAAACTTAACAATGACAATGGTTTACAGACACGGTGGACAAGAACGCCAGCTGGTAACAGCGGTTTGGCGTAATGGGGGCGGACGTTCTTCGTATGAACATTTTTACTAAATTTGAACTGTGTGCTTCGTATCAAGTGTTGTGCTGAAAAGCCCCCACTACGCCAAGCCGCAGAACGTTACCAGCCATTTTATGACGACAGACAACAAATAGAATAAAGTATGGAAAGAGAATTTTACTACTTAGACGAAAAGGAACAAAAAGGACCTTTTAGCATTGACCAACTTAAAACAGTTGGCTTAAAACCTGATACGTTAGTATGGACTGACGGGTTTGAAAATTGGAAACCTGTAAAAGATGTTGAAGAACTTAAGGGGTTACTCAAAAAAACACCACCACCACCACCAATTATTGATAACTCACCAAATTCAACAATTCAGCCATCTCAAGATAACCAAGAAGATAGGAAGGTTTTAGTTGAAGACAGTAATGTGAAATTTTGGGCTTCATTTAAAATATATGGAACAGCGTTTTTGTTAATCGGACTTGTTACATTATTAGCTTATTCCATTTCAAACAATAAAAAACAAAAATTAAAAAAAGAAATTTATGCAAAAGTAGACAACATACTTGGCGGAAAAACTGTCGTTCTTGACGGGATAGAAACATTAACACAAGGAGAACTGAAAGAAACAGGTTATCCGAAATCCAAAAATAAGAATAGCGATGACCTATCGTATTTATTTCAAGATTGGTGGGAAAGAGAAAAGTTATACACCATTTATGAAGCAACAAGCGGTGGATTTACTATAAAGCAACTCACAAAACAAAATGATGATGGTTTTGATGTAGAAACAATTTATTCTGGAGATATGGGGTATAAAAAACCATCAAGGAGTTATGTAGAGCCTCAATATATGGACGATGGTTGGGGCGGACGATTCAAAATTAGTGGTGGTTATTATTCAAATAATTATAGATTGTCTGTAAGACAGTGCTACACAGAAGCTTTTGAATATTTTACAAAAGATGATAGACATTCACCTGGAGCATATACACCCGGGAAATACATTGATATTTCAAATTTCTCGGATATTAGAAATGAATATTTCTATATGGACAATACAACCCCAAGACAATATTCATCATCAGGAATTTTTTCATCTTCTTGGGAAAGTTCAGGTGACCACGGAGCAAATATAAATACAGAAGATTGGGCTGTTTATTACAAAACCTACGGTAAGCACTACGAGATTACTGAGAATGAAACAGCAATAAGAAAAGACCTTTTTACTTATTTAGGAATTACAGTAGGTACAACAATTTTATTATTATTAATTCTACTATTTGCCAAACCAAAGTATTTTAGAAATCTAAACTTATTTGGTAAGCGTTGGAAAAATACTTCATATCAAGAGCAGATATTTTTCTTTGAACATTCATTTTTCGGCAAACATACTTTTGTTGAAATCATCAATGATAAAGTTTCAAAAGGTATCATAAAATTTACGGATAAGGGTAACACGATTAATCTCTCTTATCCTAACAAAGAACTTTTTTACAAAATTGAAAAAATCAACCAAGATGACTTAGTTCTAATTTCAACAAAAGATAAAAGCAATATTGCTTTTAAACGAGTTGGAGCAAAAGAAACAGAAGAGACAAAAAAGGAAGAAGCAACCACACAAACAGATGAAACTATCAAAAACGAAGAATTAGGAAATGAAGAAACCAATCAGTAATGTATTTCTAACATACGCATCAGATATTTTAGCGGACACTAATTCGGGACTTACTTCAACTGAAATAGGTAAATACTTTTCTGCAAAAAGTTTGGACTATAATGTTGACATTCCCTTTCACAAACCACCATTTAGTGATGTTCCCAATAAAAGAACAGCATTTCTTGAAAACTTAAAACGTTTTAACGCTGACCAACAATTTGAAATTATTAATGAAACAATTCAAAAACTTGAACATCTTGACAGTGTAAAAGATTTGAGAAACAAATTATATTCTCAATATCCTGAGTATATCCCAAGCGGACAAAATATTTTGACAACAGAACTTGTTAAAGAAACTCAACATTGGCTTTCGGCTCATAAGAAACCTTTTGAACTTTATAACTCCGCATTAGACAAGCTAAATAAAAATGTTTATCAAAGAAATTTGATAGATGATTTAAGACTTTCTTTAGAGTTACTATTAAAAGAAATCCTTAACAATGACAAGCCTTTGGAGAAACAAATTGCAGACGTGGGACAATTTCAACAAGCTAAAGGAATAAGCCCTGAAACGACCAATATGTTCAATACACTCTTGGACTATTACGGTAAATATCAAAATAAATACGCTAAACACGATGACAATGTAAACGAAAAGGAAATTGAATTTATAATTGACCTGACTTCGACATTTATGAAATTCATAACCAAAAAATGACAACAAAGCAATTGAATGACCAAGAAAAACGGCTGGTAACAGCACCTACCCAAAAGTGGCGGTTCAGTGGTTAAATCAAGCTTTGTGCTTCTATAAAAGTTTGTGCTTGGTTGACAGTGAATCGCTTCGAAATCGCCACCTTCGGGTAGCTGCAAAACGTTAGCGGTCAGTTTAGGACGACACAAAAAAATGAGCAGACAGAAACAATTGGACAATAAAAAATGGCAGAATTTTTAACGACAAACGGAACATCTTACAATATTGAGAATATAATTATTGACGCTAAGTCAAAACTTATTCTTGTTTCACCATATCTGCAAATCTCAAAAACATTTTACGAACGACTAAAAGATGCTTCCAATAAAAATGTTTCAATAAAAATTATCTACGGTAAAGATGAACTAAAACCAAACGAAAGAAACTCACTTGCTGAACTGAAAAATGTAGAACTTTATTTTTTTGAAAACCTACACGCAAAGTGTTATTTCAACGAAACGAAAATGGTTATTACATCAATGAATATGTATGAGTTCTCGGAGAAAAATAATCGTGAAATGGGTGTTCTCATTGACCGTAATACAGACAAAGACCTATTTGACAAAGCGGTTGCAGAAACACTTTCTATTATTCAATCAGCCGAACAAACTGCATTACGTAAAACAGACAGACCAATTTTTGTTGACAAAAAACAAGCTAACAACAAGCAGACAAATTATAGAAAAATAATTAGAGGTTATTGTATACGTTGTGAAACTCGAATTGACTACAACCCAACAAGACCTTATTGTGGTGACTGTTTTTCTATTTGGGCTCAATTTGAAAATCCAGACTACCAAGAGAACGTTTGTCATAGATGTGGTGAATACGAAATGACAAGTATGAATAAACCACAATGTTATTACTGTTATACAGAACATCAACAAGAATTGAGACGAACAATGTAATAGATAAAAAACCGAACCGCTAACACGGGTAGCTGTTGCACAACTCTCTTTTTTTAGAAAATAGTTTTCAAAAACATAAAATTTTGACCTCTTTAGAAGCAAT
>JBKBLE010000031.1:0-25824 GCA_046296655.1 Cloacibacterium sp.
AACCTTATCCGCCTGCTCTTTAATCGGAATATTCTTAACGAAAAACTGAAAATGGCGGCTTGTTAAGGAGTGACTACATACGCATCAGCGTTTTCTGGGTTTAAATCAAATTGTACAACCAATTCGCCATTATTTGGAGTTAAGGTTTGGTTATAATAAACCGTATTCGTGAAATCTTGAACAGAAACTGTTACTCCATCAGTTAATTTAGGCATCACTAATTTTACATGATTGCCTTCAATAGTGTATTCTGGTTTGAAAATTTCAGAAACTGGTGTCTTCTCAATTGAAGCATTAGTTTCGTCAATAGTAATTTTATATTTTTCGATTTTAGAATCAGATTCTGCTACTAGATAATAAGTTCCAACAGGAAAGTTTTTCAAGTCATACGTTCTAGAAACTTCATCGTGTTTTCTAATTTTTTCAGCCAAAAGTTGTCCTTTTTTGTCATTATAAACATATAGCGCTACATTCTTAGCATTCGTCATCTGAAAGCTTAGTTTTTTAGCATTGATGTTGTCAATAGAGATAGAGAAATCTTTGTCATTGGCCATTACATTCGCCGAAATAAATAGAAATCCTATAAGGAAGCTGAATTTTAATAAATTTTTCATAATTATAATTGTTAGTGTGTTAGTCAATTAAGTACTGTGCAAATCTAGACCTGAAATTTGGGTTATTATACAAGATAATTTTCTTATATATGTTCTATTTTAACATTAATACAAAATTAACATTAACTTAAAGATAAAATAGTATATTTGTAAATCAAAATAAAACAAAATGAAGCAGACAAATCCTACATATGAAGCAGTTAACCCCAATATTGGCAGTAGTTTTTCTTGTTTCAAATTCCTTCAAAATGAAAATTTAAAATCTAATTTTTGGCACTATCACCCCGAAATAGAACTGGTTTTTGTAGGTGGAGGTTCAGGGAAAAGACAAATTGGAAGCACCATTTCTTATTTTACTAAAGGAGATTTGGTTTTAATAGGCAGTAATTTACCGCATTGTGGTTTAACCAATGAAAATACCAGAAATGAGTACGAAATCGTAGTTCAGTTTTTGCCAGATTTTTTAGGACCTTACATCTGGAAAACGCCTGAAATGAAGAAGATTACGAATTTATTAGATGCTTCAAAAGGAGGAATTGTCTTTGGTGAATCGGTTAAAAAATCTTTGGAAAGTAAAATTTTAGAAATGTATGAGGCAACTTCACTGGACAAGTTGATTAAATTTTTAGAGATTTTAAATGTTCTTGCCAATACCGAAGATTTCAAAATTCTAAATGCTGGAAATTTCTATATTCAAACTCAAGTGGAAGATAATGAGAGAATTAACCTCATTTTCAATCATGTGAAAAATAGATTCAAAGAGCAAATTACTTTAGAAGAAGTGGCAAATCTCGCCAATATGACGGAGCCTTCGTTTTGCAGATATTTTAAAAAAATTACCAATAAAACGTTCACACAATTCGTGAATGAATATCGTATCATTCATTCTATGAAGTTGTTGGCGGAGAAACCATTGAGTATTAACGAGATATGTTACGAAAGCGGATTTAATAACTTTAGTTATTTCAATAAAACCTTTAAAGAATATACGCAGAAAAGCCCATCTCAATACCGAAAAGAGTTTAAAAATATTATTGAATAAAACTTTTAAAAGCTATAAAAAAACTCCCGAAATCTAAATTTCGGGAGTTTGTATTTTTATCAAATTTATTTGAAATTTACATCAGCATTCTTTGAGCCTTTTTTACCCCTTCTACTAAAGCATCTACCTCTTCTAAGGTGTTATACACTGCAAAACTAGCTCTCACCGTTCCTGCAATCTTGAAAAATTCCATAATTGGTTGTGTACAGTGATGTCCCGTTCTTACAGCAATTCCCAGTTTATCCAGAATCATTCCCACATCCGAAGCAATTCCTATTCCTTCTAAATTAAAAGAAACTACACTGGTTCTATTCGCTTTTTCACCGTAAATTTTAATTCTATCTATTTCTAGAAGTCGTTTTTGGGCATAATTTAGCAGTTCATTTTCATGATTTCTGATATTTTCTACGCCTACTTTTTTCATAAAATCTATGGCTGCTCCTATTGCAATATTTCCGCCAACATTGGGTGTTCCCGCCTCGAATTTAAAGGGAAGTGCAGCATAAGTGGTTTTCTCAAAACTACAAGTAGCAATCATCTCTCCACCACCATGAAAAGGCGCTAATTTTTCTAAAATTTCTTCCTTTCCGTAGAGAATACCAACTCCCATTGGTGCGTACATTTTGTGACCAGAAAATGCAAAAAAGTCGCAGTCTAATTTCTGAACATCTATTTCAAAATGTGGTACAGATTGTGCTCCGTCAATCATCATGAGTGCAGAAGAATTTTTTCTCACTTTTGCGATGATTTCTTCAATAGGATTGATGATTCCTAATGCGTTAGAAACGTGATTTACAGATACAATTTTGGTTTTTTCTGAAAGGTTTTTGTCTAAAAAATCGAGTTGAAGGATTCCGTTTTCGTCCATCGGAATTACTTTCAATTTTGCTCCCGTTCTTTCGCAAAGCATTTGCCAAGGAACAATATTGGAGTGATGTTCTAAATAACCGATGATGATTTCGTCATCTTTTTTTAAGAAATTAGAATTTCCCAAAGCATAAGCAACCAAGTTGATGCTTTCGGTGGTTCCTCTGGTGAAAATCACTTCATAATCATGCTTTGCATTGATAAAATGTTGTACTTTTTTTCTGGAATTTTCCATTTCTTCCGTTGCCAATTGAGACAAAGTGTGAATTCCTCTGTGTACATTGGCATTGATTTCTTCGTAATATTTTTTCCAAGTTTCAAGTACAGAAACTGGCTTTTGAGAAGAAGCTGCATTGTCTAAATAAACCAATGGTTTACCATTAACTTGCTGCTGAAGAATAGGAAACTGATTGCGTATTTCTTTTATATTAAACATAGTAAATTTTCTTTAAACCGCAAAAGCAACAAATTTTTTATTTTTAAGTTTTTACAAAGAAGAAAAAGCGAGTTGAATTTCACTTTTTTTACTTTTGAATTGCTTGTTTTCAATATTTTCTTTTGTCTCTTTTGTGGTAAATCGTTTAAGTAAAAAATAAAACCACTCTAAAACTTGTTTAGAATGGTTCAAAATTACGGAATTAATTATTAAAATTTCTAATAATTTCTTCTATTGCTTTAATTGGCAAACGTTTTCACAGCATTTTCGGCTAAAAACGCAGCTTGTACAGAACGGCCTTTATCGTCTTTGGCTTCATTGTTAAACTTGCCAGTTCTTACCACTACCATATTTTTTTCAGGAATTACGATGATTAATTGGCTGGTAAATCCCCAGAAATGATAATATTTATAAGGTGCGTCATTATTAATCCAAATTCCCAAACCATAGATTCCGCCAGAATTTTTAGTTGGTGTAATCATTTTTTGAATGTAAGTAGAATCAATCAGTTGCTTTCCATTCCAATTTCCTTTTTGGAGCATCAGTTGTCCTAATTTTGCATAATCACGAGGAATAGCATTGATACAACAGAACGTTTTTTCCATTTTATTGTCTTCATCTACATTCCAATAAGCGTCTGATTCCATTCCTAGAGGTTTCCAAAGTTTTTGAGAAGCATATGCAGAAAGTGGAACATTTACCGCCTTTCTAATTGCAAATCCCAATAATTGCGTAGCACCAGACTGATATTCGAATCTGCTTCCTGGTTTTGCCTCAAATTGAGGAGATTTTAAGAGTGCTTCTGCCATGTTTTTACCGTAATAAATTCTAGGATTTTGTAAAAACGGATTTCTGTAATCTTCATCCCAATAATAGCCAGCTTCCATTGCGGCTAAATCTCTTAAGGTTAACTCGTTACCGTGTTCTACTTCGTTAAAATGAGGATAAAAATCTGCAAATTTTTGATTTTCTGATTGTATTTTTTGATCTTCTATTGCCAATCCCATTAATAAAACGGTAATGGCTTTTGCCATAGAAAAAGAATTGGTTTGGGTAGAAGGTTTGTACTCTCCGAAATATTCTTCATGAACTAATTTTCCATCTTTTATGACCAAAAATGAAGCAGAATTGGTAGATTTTAAATTGTCAACGATGTTTTTCGGTAAAGGAGTTTTATTGTATAAAGAATCTTTTTGCCAAGGTTGTGCAACTCCTTTTTCTATATTTCTAGACGGAAAATCTACACCATCATCTATGGTTGCACTGGTTTCTCCTTTAAGATAAGTAAGTGCAATGGCATTAAAGAGATGTTGATAATTAAAAGCATATGCTAAAGCGATGAGTAAAGCAATAAAAGCGAAAAAGCCGAAAACGATTTTCTTCAAAATTTTCATAAGAATGATTTTCTCAAATGTAAAAAAAAATCCCAAGAAATTTTCTTGGGATTCTTATAAATGTAGAATTAATTTCTAAATTTTAGAAAGCAAAGTTCTAAAGTTCACTTTTTCATCAATAATTCTTCTTAAATCTTCTACTTTTACACGCTCTTGCTTCATGGTGTCTCTTTCTCTTAAAGTTACCGTTCCGTCTGCTAAAGAATCGTGGTCAACGGTAATACAGAAAGGCGTTCCGATCGCATCTTGTCTTCTGTAACGCTTTCCGATGCTGTCTTTTTCCTCAGAGATCACATTGAAATCATATTTCAAATCATTGAATATTTTTTCTGCAAATTCTGGCAATCCATCTTTTTTCACTAATGGCAAAATCGCTGCTTTTATAGGAGCTAAAGCTGGCGGAAGTGATAAAACTGTTCTCTCTGAACCATCTTCTAAAACTTCGTCTTTCAGGCAAATAGAGAATAAAGCCAAAAACATTCTGTCAAGACCAATAGAAGTTTCTACTACATAAGGAACGTAGCTTTCATTTCTTTCAGGGTCGAAATATTGTAATTTTCTGCCAGAGAATTTTTCATGTGCAGATAAATCGAAATCAGTTCTTGAGTGAATTCCTTCTAATTCTTTGAAACCAAATGGGAATTTAAATTCAATATCAGCAGCAGCATTCGCGTAGTGCGCCAGTTTTTCGTGGTCGTGGAATTTATAATTTTCTTGACCAAGACCAAGTGCAAGATGCCAATTCAGACGTTTTTGTTTCCATTCTTCGTAGAATTTCAATTCTGTTCCTGGTGGAACGAAAAATTGCATTTCCATTTGTTCAAATTCTCTCATTCTGAAGATGAATTGTCTTGCAACAATCTCATTTCTAAATGCTTTACCAATTTGTGCAATTCCGAAAGGCAATTTATGACGAGAAGTTTTCTGTACATTCAAGAAATTCACGAAAATACCTTGCGCAGTTTCCGGTCGAAGATATAAATCCATCGCATTTTCCGCAGAAGCTCCTAATTTAGTCCCGAACATAAGGTTGAATTGTCTTACATCCGTCCAGTTTTTAGAACCCGTGTCAGGATCAGCAATTTCTAATTCTTCAATGAGTGCTTTTACATCTGCTAAATCATTGTTTTCCAGAGATTTCGCCATTCTTGCAAGAATGGTTTTTTGTTTTTCTCTGTATTCTAAAACTCTAGGATTGGTAGCCTCAAACTGTGCTTTATCAAAAGCATCACCAAATCTTTTTGCCGCTTTTTCAATCTCTTTTTGCGCTTTATCTTCTAGTTTTGCGCAGTAATCTTCAATCAAAACATCTGCGCGGAAACGTTTTTTAGAATCTTTATTGTCAATCAATGGGTCGTTAAAAGCATCCACGTGTCCAGAAGCCTTCCAAGTAGTTGGGTGCATCAGGATTGCAGAATCCAGTCCTACAATATTCTCGTTCAGTTGCACCATTGCTTTCCACCAATATTGCTTGATGTTATTTTTCAGTTCTGCACCATTTTGTCCATAATCGTAAACCGCCGAAAGTCCGTCATAAATTTCAGAACTCGGGAAAATAAAACCATATTCTTTTGCGTGAGAAACTACCTTCTTGAAAACGTCTTCTTGTTTTGCCATAACTTTTGAATTGAATTGCAAAAATAGGGAATTTATAGCAATTTTCTACATTTTTAAGAAGCAAGACGTTTCGTAAATTTATAGAAACTCAGTCCTGCTTTCCGTTGCAATTCCTCGTTCCATTACTTAACCCAACGCTTACTGCGGGATTTCCACTGCAATCAGGGCTATAAACACCTTTCAGTTTTCATTCACTGAAAAATCTGCATTAAAAATTAACATCCACTTTGTCATTTCGCAGGAATCTTTACAAATAATTACAGATAATTTTAAGTTTAGATTCCTACGGAATGACAAAAAAACCGTTAAGAATTTTGAAAAAACTTTGCGAACTTTGCAATTCATCTTTGATGAATCATTGCGAACTTAAAAATATATTCAATCATTTTAAAAAAACCTTTGCGCACTTTGCGAAACACTTAGCGACATTGCATGAAAAAAAACTTTAGAATATTTCTTTCACTAAAATCAGCATCATCTGCAAAATCAGCGAGAAATTTCTTCATCATAAACTGTCAAAAACCTTTGCGCTCATTGCATTAAAGATTTAACCACAGAGAAATCAGAGTTTACACAGAGATTACAGAGGGAAAATATTCCCAAAATCAATTAAGGAAAAAAACTCTATGAACTTCGTGTGAAACTCTGTGTCTCCGTGTTTAAAAAATTCTGTACATTTGTAAAACCTTTTTTCAAAATGTACAAATCACTTCTTCGTCCGATTTTTTTCAAATTTGATCCTGAAAAAGTCCATCATTTCACTTTTTTTATCCTTAAAAACTTCGGTTTTTTAACCAAATTATTTTTCCCAAAACCCATTGAAGACAAACGTCTCGAACGTGAATTATTTAGTCTGAAATTCAAAAATCCAGTAGGTTTAGCTGCAGGTTTTGACAAAAATGCAGTGCTGTTTAATGAATTAGCAGATTTAGGATTCGGATTTGTAGAAATAGGAACCGTAACACCAAAAGCACAATCTGGTAATCCGAAAAAACGTCTTTTCAGATTGATAGAAGACGGCGGGATTATCAACAGAATGGGCTTTAATAATGAAGGTTTAGCAAAAATTGTAGAAAATCTTAAAAAATCTCCTCATAAAGTAATCATCGGTGGAAATATCGGTAAAAACACAAAAACTTTACCCGAAAATTACACCGCAGATTATGTAGAATGTTTCCGAGGTTTGCACGATTTTGTAGATTATTTTGTACTGAATGTCAGTTGCCCAAATGTTTCCAGTCACGCCAAGTTAGAAGACGCAGAATATTTAAAGGAACTGATTACAGAAATTCAGAAAGTGAATGCTGAATATGCTCAGTCAAAACCTGTTCTTCTGAAAATCGCTCCAGATCTCAATAAAATTCAACTCGATGAAATCGTAGAATTAGTTGCTGAAACCAAAATTGATGGAATTATTGCCACCAATACTTCGGTTTCAAGAGAAAACCTTAAAGCCTCTAAAGAAACTTTAGAAAAAATTGGAAACGGCGGACTTTCAGGGAAACCCATCCGTGAAAAAAGTACAGAAGTCATCAGATATTTGGCTGAAAAGTCTAACAATTCTTTCCCAATTATCGGTGTAGGCGGAATTCACAGTGCTGAAGATGCCATCGAAAAATTAGAAGCAGGTGCAAGTTTGGTGCAAATTTATACAGGATTTATTTATGAAGGTCCAGGATTGATTAATGAAATAAATAAAAGGATTTTAGAAAAATATTGATAAAGTAGTTAACTTGTGAAACATCATATCAACTGCGCAATACTGTAAATCAATAAACCAACCAATCCACCTACCAAAGTCCCATTAATTCTAATAAATTGTAAGTCTTTCCCAACTTCTAATTCTAGTTTTTCGGAGAGTTCTTTTCCTTGCCAGTTTCCTACGGTATCTGCAATTAAATCCCCAAATTTATTGGTGTTTCGCAAGATGTATTTATAAGCTGTTACTCGTACCCAATGGTCAATTTTATGCTGTAGTTTTTCGTCTGTTCTTAGGTTTTTAGAAAATTCTGCAATGTTTTTGTGAAGGTAATTTTTGAGTGAAGAATGTTCTTGTATCAATTCTTCCGTCAATGTTTTTTTCAAAGAAACCCAAATATCATGGGAATATTGATGAATTTTTTCTGGTTGCAGAAATTCATCTTTCATCGCATTGAGTTCTTGTTCGTATTGAGGATTAATTTTGATTTCAGAAGAAAAATCGAATAATTTTTGAGTGATTTCTTTTCTCAAAGCGTGGTTTGTGTCTTGCTCTACTTCTTCAAAATATTTAGAAAGTCCAGAAGTGATTTTCTCTGCTATTTTATCATCTACAAAACTTGGGATAAGTGTAAAACTTTCCTTCTTTACACGTTCTCTTACCATTTCGTGGTGTTCCAGAATATAGTTTTTGATTTGAGCAGAAAGACTGGTAATGAGTTTTTGATGGTCATTTTTTTCGAGAAGATATTCCATTCCATTTCCTAAAATTTGGTTGATTTTAACATCTCCCGTCATTTCTTTCGCTTTTTTGCTGATAAAATTTACTACAGCGTCATCTTCTAATTTATGGAGAATATCCAGTACGATTTCTGATAAATTTTTCACCAAAACAGAGGCGTTTTTCTCTTTCTGAAGCCATTCTCCAATGAAATGAGAAACCTTCAAATTCTGTATGTAAGGTCTTATATTTTGTGGCGAAAGAAAATTAGTAACCACAAAATTTCCCAGATTATCGCCTATTCTTTCTTTGGATTGTTCAATTAAATTGGTGTGCGGAATTTTCAAACCAAGCGGATGATGAAAAAGTGCTGTCACGGCAAACCAATCTGCCAAAGCTCCTACCATCGCTGCTTCAGAAAAGGCTTTCACATAACCTACCCAATGTCCGAAATTTTGATATTTCTGAAGATAAGTCATCGTCAAAAAAATACAAGTCATCAAAACAAAAAGTCCTGTTGCGAGCATTTTATGATTTCTGAGTTGGCGTTTTTTTAGTTCTTCATTCATCTCAATAATGATTATCGAAATTTTTTATAAAGATACGAATCCTAAAAATTGTTTTCTTTCTATTTTTACCAAACTTTATTATAAAATTAAAATAACAACAAACCAAGAGTTTAATTTAATGAACTTAATTTCTTAATTAAAATTTAATGGTAAAATTTTAACATTAAGAATACGTTAAGGTATTAAGGAAATTAAGTTTTCCGAAAATCAAAGATTTTCTTATGAATAAAATTTTGAAAATATTATTTTGCTTGTTATTTATGCATAGTTGTTCACAAACACAAAAACCAAAATCAATGGAAAATCAAAGCGTTAAAAACCCATATTATTCTAGAACAGATAAAACGAAACTGAATGTTTCTAATGAAGAATGGAAAAAAATTCTTCCTACAGATTTATATTATGTTGCGAGAGAAGCAGATACAGAGCGTCCTTTTACAGGCAAGTACAATGATTTTGATGAAATAGGAGAATATTATTGTGCAGTTTGCGGAAATCATTTATTCAGAAGTTCTTCTAAGTTTGCATCTACTTGTGGCTGGCCAAGTTTCTTCGAAGCAGATAAAGAAGGCGTTTCTTACAAGAGAGATTCTTCTCACGGAATGGAAAGAATAGAAGTGTTGTGCAAGCGTTGTGATTCGCATCTTGGTCATGTTTTTAATGACGGTCCAGAACCTACAGGAATGCGTTATTGTATGAATTCGGTGAGTCTAGATTTTCAGAGGGATAAATAAATTATTTGCCACAAATGCACAAATATTTTCTATAATTCGTGTATTTGTGGCAAAAAAAAATTAAAAATTAACGTCTAATCCTACATAAAAATTGGCAGGCATGATAGGCGCATAAACCATTCCTCCATCAAAATAATTCCCGAAAGGATTTTGTGCATCTACAATCGGATTTTTTTGTCGAGTTCCAGTCAGGTTTTCCCCACCGAAATACGCTCTGATGTTTTTATTGAAATTGTGAGCAATTTGTGCATTCCAAGTCATGTAAGCATCAGAAAATTCTGGCAACTGTAAATTCGTTGGATTAGAAGCTGTATTCGGAATTCTCTGTTTTCCTACATATTGAACGGTTGTATCAAAGGTCCAAAAAGCATCTTTACCTTCTTTTTTAGTGCTATAAGCGGCGTTGAAAAACCCTCTGTTTTTCGCCATGAAAGGAATTTCTTTTCTTCCGCTAGCGAAATCTGCTTGTACATCATAGTACTTGTACGCTACTCTGAAATCTAGATTTTTTACCACACTAAAATCTAATTGCGTTTGCAGTGAATTGGCAAATGATTTTCCATCTAAATTATAGAAAACGATTTTTTGTGGATTTTCTAAATCTACTAAAACTTGATTTTGGAAATCTGTTCTGAAGAAATCTGTAATCCAACTTGCCTTTTTGCCAAAAAGTTTGAAATCTTGTTGCAGGCTTGCTCCATAATTCCAAGCGATTTCTGGTTT
Organism: Cloacibacterium sp.; assembly: GCA_046296655.1. GTDB lineage: Bacteria > Bacteroidota > Bacteroidia > Flavobacteriales > Weeksellaceae > Cloacibacterium. The sequence goes on from JBKBLE010000031.1 coordinate 10,416, forward strand.
TAGACCGTATGTTTTCCCTCCGTTTTGTAAAATTTCAATACTTCTGTTTGATGCAAAAAACTGTTGGTTTTCTGCAAAAATATTTGCTGTTCTAAAGCCTTTTCCAGCAGAAAGTCTCAAAATGGTTTTTGGCGAAAAGTCATATTTGAAATTAATTCTCGGCGTGAATTGAGTTCCCGCTAAATTATGAAAATCTACACGCGAACCCGCTACCAAAGTATATTTAAGTCCCGTTAAAGTATATTCAAAAAACAATCCCGGAACGGTTTCTGTTCTTTGGAAATTTTGAGCTAAATAATCTTCGTTATAGTCATCATATAAAAAACTTGCTCCAGTTTTATATTTATGATTGGTATTCCCAAAAATAGATTCGAAAATCAAGTTAGAATAGTAGGTTTTCTGTTCGCCGAAATAATTTCTAAGACCCAAAAAGCTATTTTGTTTATGATAAGTAAATTGGTTCATCAAACCGATGCTTTGGTAAGGTTTTCCTTTGAAAATATAGCCTGTTTTGTTCCAAACCTGAAAACGATTGATGTCAATATTCACTCCATATTTATTCTGAGAAATTTGCGGAAGTTTGTCATCAAATCCCACTTGTCCTGCAATTCTTTTGTCTACCAAATATTGAATTCCAAAATGTGAACCAAAGCCAGAGTTTTCTAAATCATTGTAATCCAATAAATAAGCTGCATTAATTTGGTTTCCTTTTGGTCTGTCAAGGAAGGTGTCATTATTATCATCTATTTCGTCCACAGTTGCGTTTCCGTGAAGTAAAATAGATTGTCCCCATTTTTCATTCAATTTAGAAGTAGAAACAATGTTCGCTTCGTATCTTCCGTTAAAATCTGCAAAAAGATTCACAGAATTTTCCGGATTTTTATTGAATTTTACAAATTCAGTGTTGATTTGTCCTGTAATGCTTTCGTAACCATTGACTACGGTGCTTCCTCCTTTTGTTAATTGAATCCCAGAAATCCAACGACCGGGAATGAAATTCATACCATAAGCAGAAGCTAATCCTCTAATTTCGGGAAAAAGTTCTTTGGTTAAAGCGGTATATTTTTGATCTAAACCGAGCATTTTCAACAGTTTGGTTCCAGTAACAGCATTGGAAAAAGAAACGTCTACTGTTGCATTGGTTTCGAAACTTTCAGAAAGATTACAACACGCCGCTTTCAACAATTCTTTTGAATTAATATTGAAAACCAACCCCGCTTCTTTTTTATTGAGTGCGGTTGCTTCTTGATATTTGGTTAGTTTTACACCTTCTATGGTTTTCTCTTTTTCGGTGTGTTGAGAATGGTCTTCAGAATGGTCTTCGGAATGACTTTCAGAAGATGCTGTGTGTTCAGAATTTTTAGAAGTAACTGCTTCTTCCATATTGGCTGTTCTATCATAATGACAACATCCAGGCAAAGCATTGTAGGTGCTCTCGTCTGTTTTATATTTTTCATTGTCGTGGCCTACTGTTGCAATGTCCTTTAGAATTTGGTCTAAAGAAGTTTTGCTTTGGTCAAATTCTAACTTTAGAAGAAGTGTTTCTGCGTTCCATTCTGCTTGAGTTGCGCCAGATTTTTTGGCAGTTTCTTCTATTCTTTCTTTACACATTTCACAAGCGCCATTCACTTTTGCTAGTGTTGTAATGACTTGTGGAGTGTTTTTCTCTTCGTTTTTGTTAAGAGTAACCGTTCTGTCGTAATGACAACAAGCGGGTAGATTGTCATAAACGTCCTGGGAGGTTTTATATTTTTCGTTGTCGTGGCCTACATCTGCAATGTTTTTCAGAAGTTTGTCCAAAGAGGTTTTAGAAGTGTCAAATTCCACTTCTAAGGTTTGTGTTTCTGCGGTCCAAGTTGCGGTTTTGGCACCAGATTTTAGTGCCGTTTTTTCTATTCTGTCTTTGCACATTCCACATTCGCCTTTTACTAAAGCTTTTTCTTTGGTGATTTGTGAAAAGGTAATTTGGAATACGAATAAAAGGAGTAAAGTAAGAAGACTTTTCTGTATATTTTTCATTTTTAATAAGTTAAATAAATTTTGTTGAAATAATTTTTCAGGATAAGCCACAATTATGGCTGTACAAATTTTATTTAACCTATTTTAGGCGGTTGCCAAATTGCAATAGAAAGTTGAGATAAATAAGGCGCTAAGTAGAAATTTTCTACCTTATTAGAAATAGCGTGAGAAGAAATTTCGCCCAGAGATTTATCCGTTTCTTCACCAATGAAAACCACGCTTAATGAGCAAGAAGTGCATTTTGCACAATTGCTATTGCATGATTGTGATTTTTTGGAAGTATCGTGACAAGGACTAGATTTTTTAGAAGCACTACAGCAATCTTTCTCGGATTTTTCTGTAGTACAACAAGCTGTTTCTGTATTTTGGGCAAAAAGCATTTGATTCGGAACGATGAACATTCCCAATGCGAAAATCATTACAATTATTTTTAAATGCTTTGCCATTTATGGAGCAAAATTATAAAAAAAAACTTTGCCAAAATACATTTGTTGAGTTTTTGACAAAGTTTAACTTTTTTGTGATTAATTTTTTTCGAGTGGATTATTGTTGGCTTTTGCTTCTTCTTTCAGCCTTTCTTCCATCATTTTTCTTCTCTCGGCTTCATTTTGTGGGTTTTGGTTTCCTCCCATTCTCATTGCAAATCCGCCGCCTTGATTTTGGAAAAATGACATCGGGTCTTTATAGAATTTTTCTTGCTGTTTTAAGAATTCGCTTCTTTTAACTTTAATATTATTGCCAAATCTGCTTTCGAAATTAGGAAGTTCAGCAATTTTTTTGGTTTCTTTCAAGTCAAAAGAATAATCTCCTTTTTCGTCTTCTACTTTTACGATTAATCCTGGCAATCCAGAAAATTTATAAGGACCATCTATAAAAGGAAGGTCTTGTGTAAACCAAGCAAACCATTTTCTACCTGCAAAAGTAGTTTCTGCTTTTTGAGTTTCATATTCACCGATTTTTATGGTTTCTGGTAAGATTTTCCACATAAAGGTTCTGTCTTCATCATACCAATATTGGTCTCTAGCGATTCTGTCTTTATAACTAATGGTTTTGGTAGCGTGATTTTTTTCGATGGAATAAGTGATTGCGGTTCTGAATTGCTCCATAGAATTTCTGTCAAAATTGAAATTTCTGGTTTCCATCGCTTGACGAATGGTAGAATCTCTTTTCATTCTTTTTTCGCCATAGAAAATAGATTTTTCTGTTGAGACATCTAAGTAAGCATTTTCTACTTTAGGAGCTGCGGTAGAATCTGTTTTCATAGAAACTTGATACACAAAACGTGTATTTTGTGAAAAACTCAATACTGAAATGAGTCCTAAAAATAATATTCCTATTTTTTTCATGTATAATTTTTCTTTTTGATGTTTAAATTTCCCCAAAGTTAAAATTTATCTATGAAATACATAGACAAATATTTCGCCACAAATTTGATATTGATTTGAAATGTAGTATTTTTGCAATCTAAAATCATTCTAAATAAAAATAATGATTAAAGTATCAGATTTAGCAAAAGAAAAAGCATCTCAATTGATGAAAGAAGAAGGCTTCAACCCAGAAACCGACTATATAAGAGTTGGCGTAAAGAGTGGAGGTTGTTCTGGATTAGAGTATGTTTTGAAATTCGACAATGAAAAAACAGAAGCTGACCAAGTTTTTGAAGACAATGGGGTAAAGATTGTGGTAGATAAAAAATCATTCTTATACCTTGTTGGGACCACGTTAGAATATTCTGGTGGTTTGAATGGAAAGGGTTTCGTTTTTAATAATCCAAATGCTGCAAGAACTTGCGGTTGTGGAGAAAGTTTTAGTTTATAAGTATGGCAAAATATACAGAAGATGATTTGAGGGAAGACCTCAAAACCAAAGAATACGAAGCTGGTTTTTATACAGATATTGAATATGAAGATTTTCCCGTTGGTTTGAACGAGGAAATTGTTCGTATGATTTCTGCAAAGAAAAATGAGCCAAGTTGGATGACCGAATGGCGTCTAGAATCTTTCAGAATTTGGCAAAAAATGGAAGAGCCAGATTGGGCAAATATTAAATATGAAAAACCTGATTTTCAGGCGATTAAATATTACGCTGCTCCGAAAGTAAAGCCAGAATTGGCAAGCTTAGATGAGGTAGATCCAGAATTATTGAAAACTTTCGAAAAGTTAGGAATCAATATCGAAGAACAAAAGCGTTTAGCTGGAGTTGCGGTAGATATTGTAATGGATTCGGTTTCTGTGAAAACCACTTTCCAAGCGACTTTGAAAGAAAAAGGAATTATTTTCTGTTCTATTTCTGAAGCGATTAAAGAATATCCTGAGTTGGTTCAAAAATATATTGGAAAAGTTGTTCCAAGAGGAGACAATTTCTATGCAGCTTTAAACTCTGCTGTATTTTCAGACGGAAGTTTCTGCTATATTCCAAAAGGTGTAAAATGTCCGATGGAACTTTCAACTTATTTCCGTATTAATCAGGCGGGAACTGGTCAGTTCGAGAGAACTTTGGTGATTGCCGATGAAGGAAGTTACGTTTCATATTTGGAAGGTTGTACTGCTCCTGCAAGAGACGAAAACCAATTGCACGCTGCTGTGGTAGAATTGATCGCAATGGACAATGCAGAAATTAAATATTCTACCGTACAAAACTGGTTTCCAGGAGACGAAAACGGAAAAGGTGGAGTGTATAACTTTGTGACTAAGAGAGGTTTATGCGAAAAAAATGCTAAAATTTCTTGGACTCAAGTAGAAACAGGTTCTGCGGTAACTTGGAAATATCCTTCTTGTATTTTGAAAGGAGATAATTCTGTGGGCGAATTTTATTCGATTGCAGTGACTAATAATCATCAGTATGCAGATACTGGAACCAAGATGATTCACATTGGTAAAAACACCAAATCTACGATTATTTCTAAAGGAATTTCGGCGGGGAAATCTAATAATTCTTACCGTGGTTTGGTTAAGGTAATGCCTTCTGCAAAAGGAGCGAGAAATTTCTCACAGTGTGATTCCCTTTTGATGGGGAATGAATGTGGAGCTCACACTTTTCCTTACATCGAAATCAAAGATCCAACTGCTCAATTAGAACACGAAGCTACCACTTCTAAAATTGGTGAAGACCAAATTTTCTACTGTAACCAAAGAGGAATTGATACCGAAAAAGCAATTGCTCTAATTGTAAATGGTTTCAGTAAAGAAGTTTTGAACAAATTGCCAATGGAATTTGCGATTGAAGCACAGAAATTATTAGAAATTTCATTAGAAGGTTCTGTAGGATAATTTTTAAATAAGAAAATATACAAAATGTTAAAAATAAATAACTTACACGCCAAAATTGAAGACGGCGTAGAAATTCTGAAAGGAATTAATTTAGAAATAAAACCAGGCGAGGTTCACGCGATTATGGGACCAAATGGTGCAGGAAAATCTACACTTTCTTCTGTAATTGCAGGAAAAGAAGATTACGAAGTAACCGAAGGAGAAATTCTTTTCGAAGGAGAAAACATTATAGAAGACGCTCCTGAAGAAAGAGCGCACAAAGGAATTTTCCTTTCTTTCCAATATCCTGTAGAAATTCCAGGAGTTACAGTAACTAATTTCATCAAAGCAGCACTTAACGAAACCAGAAAAGCAAATGGTTTAGAAGACATGCCTGCTAAAGAAATGTTGGCCTTAGTACGTGAAAAATCAGAATTATTAGGAATCAAAAAAGACTTCCTTTCTCGTTCGTTGAATGAAGGTTTCTCTGGTGGTGAAAAGAAAAGAAATGAAATCTTCCAGATGATGATGCTTAATCCTAAATTGGCTATCCTAGATGAAACCGATTCTGGACTTGATATTGATGCTCTTAGAATTGTAGCTGATGGTGTAAATGCTTTCAAAAATGAAGGAAATGCAGTGCTGTTAATTACGCACTACCAAAGGTTATTAAACTACATTCAGCCAGATTTTGTACATGTTTTAGCAGACGGAAAAATCATTAAAACGGGTGATAAATCTCTCGCGTTAGAACTCGAGGAAAAAGGATACGATTGGCTTCTTTGATTTCAAAGTTCCGAGTTCAAAATTCAAAGTTAATTAAGAAAATAAACGCAACGTTTGTTATTCCGAAGGAATCTAAACAAATTTTGTAGAGATATTTTAAATAAAAAAATTCAAATGTCACTATTTCAACAAATAGAACTTCAAAAATCTTCACTTTCTGGGAGCAAACTTCAGGCTTTAGAACAATTCTTGAGCAAAGGGTTTCCGACTAAGAAAGACGAAGAATATAAATATACCCATCTGAAGGAAATTGTAGAAAAAGATTACAATTTTTCTGCTTCAGAGCATCATTCTATTACAAAAAAACAATTGGATGAACTTCACCTTGGCGAAGAACATTTTGATTTTATTGTTTTTGTAAATGGAAAATTGCACAGAGAATTATCGAATATTTCTGTAGGAAATGCTGAGTTTTTAACATTGAATTATGCTCTTTCTCACGAATCTTATTCAGAAATAATTAAAAAACACTTCAATTCGATTGCTAATCAAGATTTGGCTTTCTGCAATTTAAATGAAGCACTTCATGAGAATGGTTTCTTCCTTCACGTTCCTAAAAATGTGGTGATAGAAAAGCCAATTCACGTTTTTTATCTATCTCAGAATCAAGATGAAAACACTTTTTACAACACCAGAAATTTATTGATAGTAGAAGAAGGTGCAAAAGTAGAAGTGATAGAATCTCATCATAATTTTGATGAAACTTATGTATTTACCAACTCTGTAACCGAAATTTTTGCAGATAAAAACGCAAAAGCAGATTGGCATAAATTACAGAATGATAGTGATACTTCTTATTTGGTTGATCACACTTTTGCGAAGCAAGAAAGAGATTCTTTGGCAACCGTAAATACATTTTCTTTCGGTGGAAAATTGGTGAGAAACAATCTAGATTTCATTCATAACGGAGAAAACATCAACTCGTTTATGAACGGAATTACCATTATCGGTGGAGAGCAGTTGGTAGATCATCACACTGCGGTTCATCATAACCAACCGAATTGTGAATCTTATCAGAATTACAAAGGTGTTTTCAAGGATAAAGCTCATGGTGTTTTTAACGGGAAAGTTTTTGTAGATAAAATCGCTCAAAAGACCAATGCTTATCAGCAAAACAATAATATTTTGTTAGACGAAGGTGCTACGATTGATTCGAAACCTCAGCTAGAAATTTTTGCTGATGATGTAAAATGTTCTCACGGTTGTACGGTTGGTCAGCTGAATGAAGATGCACTGTTTTATCTAAGAGCAAGAGGAATTTCTAAAAAAGAAGCTCAAGCATTGTTATTATATGCTTTCGCGAATGATGCGATGCAAAATATTGATATAGAGCCTTTAAAGTTGAAAATTTCTAAACTTTTAGCGGAAAAATTAGAAGTAGAAATTGATTTTGAAGATTTAGATTAAAATTCATATTTTCGTTGAGAAATGAATTTAGAACAAGTTAATTTACATCTTAATGCTTATAAAGAAAGCGACCAAATTTTAGATGCAGCCAAGTATCTGATAAGAAATTTCGACTTAGAACATGAGAATTTTGCAGGTTTTGGGTTTAGAGAAGAACTGAAAAATGATGGACTTTTATTAACTGCAGAAGGAGAAATAGGAGAAAAGCAAATCGTAAAAATTCCTAGAAATTTGTTTGATTTTGATATCAAATTGGTTTTGAATATGGTGGCTCACGAAATGCTTCATGTTCGTCAAAAAGACCCAAATTCTCTAGTGGAAGATAAAAATGAAAGGGAATTTCAAGCGTATTATGAAATGCTTTTTCATAAAGTTTTCCCACAAATTCCAGAGCTTTCGCCTTTTTACATTAAACAATTTGGCGAGAAAGCTTTAGAATATTACAGAAGAATGGGAGAAGGTTCTGAATTGCAGCAGAAATATGCCGAACAGAAAAAAGAAGTGGAGGAACTTATATCTGTTCAACCATAATTTTAAAAAAAAACTAAAACCAACCAAAATGATAAAAAACATTCCGATAGAAAAAGTGCTTTTTCTGGATATAGAAACCGTTCCGCAAGTTGAAGATTTTTCTAAATTATCTGAAACCGAACAAAAACTTTGGGATAAAAAAACTGCAAGACAAAGAGAAGAAGATATTTCTGCCGAAGATTTTTACAGAGATAGAGCTGGAATAATGGCAGAATTTGGAAAAATTATTTGCATTTCTATTGGAATTTATGATAAAAACAATAAAATTATCATCAGAAGTTTTGCAGGAGATGATGAAGAAGAATTATTAAAAGAATTTGGAGAAATTTTCAATCGCCCGAAATTGCAAAACGTAATTTTGTGTGCACACAACGGAAAAGAATTTGATTTTCCATGGATTGCTAGAAGATTTCTGATTAACGGAATGCAACCGCCAATTCCTTTCCAGATGTTTGGAAAAAAGCCTTGGGAAATTCCACATCTTGATACGATGGAATTGTGGAAATTTGGTGATTGGAAAAGTTTTATTTCTTTGGAATTAATGGCACATATTTTTGGCGTTCCTACTCCCAAAGATGATATAGATGGTTCTATGGTTTCGTCTATTTATTATATAGAAAAAGACTTGCCTAGAATTGTAAAATATTGCGAAAAAGATGTCTTAACTTTGGCCAATATCTTTCGCAAAATGAGACAAGAAGATTTATTAGAAAGAAGAGAAGATTAAATCAAATCTCAAATGTATTAAGAATTATGAAATATACAGACGAACAAATTGCAACAATAGGCGAAAATATCATTAAAGCATTAAAAACCGTTTTCGACCCAGAAATTCCTGTAGATATCTACGAGTTGGGATTGGTTTATGATGTGCAAATTTCTGAAGATGGAGATGTAAAAGTAGTAATGACTCTTACTACACCGAATTGTCCTGTAGCAGAATCTCTACCTCAAGAAGTAAAAGAAAAAGTAGCAGCGGTAGAAAATGTAAAATCTGTAGATTTAGAACTCACTTTTGAGCCAAGTTGGAACAAAGATATGATGAGCGAGGAAGCAAAATTTGAATTAGGAATTTTATTTTAAACCGTCATTGCGAGGAATAAAACGACGCAGAAAACCGTTGAAAAATATAGAAAACGCTGAAAATTTTCAGCGTTTTTTTATAACTCTCGCTGATTTTGCAAATTTTGCTGATTTTCTTAATTTTTAAAATCTGCCGAATCAGCACAATCTGAGAGAAAATTAAACTTCCCTCGCAATTTCCTTACCTTCTCTTCGGCTCCATTCGCTCCAAGAACCAACATATAAATTCGGCACTTCGAGGACTTGGTCCGCAGACTTTCTGTCTGTGCTCAGTGTGACGAAACCAGCATAATCTAAAGCCAAAATGGTATGACAAGCCGTAACTCCAGAACCACAGTGAATGATAAGTTTTTTTGTCATGCTGAGCGGAGTCAAAGCATCTGATAATAAAATTTGATATTTTTCCTTCAAAATTTCAGGAGACAGAAACTCGCCATTTTCATCTAAATTTTCAGAAAAAGGAATGTTAATCGCACCAGGAATATGTCCAGCTACTAAATCTATCGGTTCACTTTCTCCACGGTATCTGTAAGCATCTCGTACATCTATGACGATCGCAGAATTTTCTGAAATTTCTTTTTCTACCTCTTCCAAAGTTGAGGTTGGCCAACTCCAGTTTTCTTTCAAGATAAAAGAAGTTTTTTCAAAAATTTCTTCCCCAGATTTTAAAGGAATTCCTGCTTTTTCTGCCGTTTGAAATCCACCACTCAAAACCTGAACTTTTTCAATTCCAAAAGATTTTAACATCCACCAACAACGAGCCGCTGCATTTGCACCGTTAGAAGTGTCATAAACCACAATGTGAGAATCTTCAGAAATCCCTAAATTTTGTAAAGTTTCTGCAAATTTTGAAATCTTTGGCAAGGGATGTCTTCCTCCGAAAGCTGCATCTTCGCCGATTTCTGCCAAATCTTTGTCGAGGTCGATAAACCTAGCACCTTTGATGTGATTTTGTAGATAATTTTCACGGGCATCTTTTCCCGTTCTAGCATCAAGAATTACTAAGTTTTCTTGATGGAAAATTTCTGAAAGTTCGGTTGCGGTGATGATGGGTTTCATTGTGTGTAATTTTTTTTTAACGCAAAGATTTTCATTTATTTCTGTAAATTTTAAGGTACTTCGTTTAGCAAAGGCATTAAAATGCTTCGCAAAGCGAAGTGTTTATCTGTGAAAATCTGTGGGAAATTAAAACTTAAAAATATCTTTTGCTCTATTCCAAGCTGCTTCAAAATTAAGAAGATTCAGTTTGTGGTCTATTTTTTCAGATGCCATAAAATTTATGACTTGTTCTGTTGGCATATTCCCTACCAAATCATCTTTTGCATAAGGACAACCGCCAATTCCTTTAATTGCAGAGTCAAATCTTCTGCAACCTTTATCATAAGCCGCTTTCAGTTTTACGTACGAATCTTCGTATTTATTATGAAAATGCGCCCCGAAATGAATATCAGGAAACTGCGCAGGAATTTTTTCAAACAATTGCGAAATTCGCTCTACATTTCCTGTTCCTGTAGTGTCTGAAAGCAAAATATTTTTGATTCCAATTTCAGCAAATCTTTTTGCCCAAAATTCTACATCTTGCCATTTCCAGATTTCGCCATAAGGATTTCCGAAAGCCATAGAAAAATAAAGGTTCAATTCTCTGTTTTCGGATTGTACCAACTCCCAGATTTTTACAATTTCTTGATATGCTTCTTCTTGGTTTTTATTGGTATTTCTGTACTGAAAAGTTTCAGAAATAGAAAAAGGAAAGCCTAAAATATCTATATTTTCATGCTTCAAGGCTCGTTCAGCGCCAGAAATATTGGCAACGATGACAGAAATTTTGGTGTTATTTTTTTTCTGAATTTCTGGGATTACGTCTTTAGTATCTGCCATTTGAGGAATGGCTTTTGGCGACACGAAACTTCCACAATCAAGAACATCAAAGCCTACTTCCATCAATGCATTAATGTAATCAATCTTTATTTGAGTGGGAATAAATTCTCCCCAACCTTGCATGGCGTCTCGTGGACATTCAGTTAAAAACATTTCTAATTTTTAGATTTTATTTCTTGTCTAAAAATACGATTTTTTTGACCAAAAGAAAATGGAAAGTCAATTTTATGAAAACCCTTGATTCTGTGTGCCAAACTGCGCCCCAGATTGAGCGGCATGTTTGAGCTCTTTTTTCTAAAAATTTTGAAAAGATGGCTTAGAGGATGGATTTTTAGAAAAAAAGCGAGTAGCGAAAGCTGGAATTTGGCGCCAAATATTTTTAAAAAAAACATCCATCATCTTACATCCATCATCCCGTCAAAAATCTGTAAATTTGTGAGAAATAAAATAAAGAAATGCAGACAATAGAATTCAATCACGAATGGAAAATGCGTCTTCTGAACCGTTTTCTGACTTATGTAAAAATATATTCAACCAGTGATGCAGAAAGCGAAACCACGCCTTCTTCTCCACAGCAATGGGACATCGCGAAATACATCTTCCAAGAATTGCAAGATTTAGGACTTTCTGATGTTTCTATGGACGAAAATGGTTACATCATGGCGTATGTTCCTTCTAATATTTCTGAAAATGAGCCAACTGTAGGTTTTATTGCACATTATGATACTTCACCAGATTTTAACGGGAAAGATGTAAATCCACAAATTTGGGAAGATTACAACGGTGGAGATTTGGTACTCAACCAAGAAACGGGTTTCACACTTTCTTCGGAAAAATTCCCAAGTCTGAAAAAATATGTAGGAAAAACATTGATTACTACAGACGGAACTTCGCTTCTTGGAGCTGATGACAAAGCGGGAGTTGCAGAAATTGTAACCGCTGCAGAATATCTTTTGGCGCATCCAGATATTAAACACGGAAGAATTGCGATTGGTTTTACACCAGACGAAGAAATCGGAAGAGGTGCACACAAATTTGATGTGGCAAAATTCGGAGCAGAATATGCTTATACAATGGACGGAGGTGAAGTGGGCGAATTGGAATACGAAAATTTCAATGCAGCAGGAGCAGTGGTGAAAATCAATGGACTTTCTGTACATCCAGGTTATGCTTTTGGTCAAATGAAAAATGCAGGACTTCTCGCAGTGGAATTTGCACAGATGTTACCTGCTAATGAAACACCAGCTACCACCAAAGGTTTTGAAGGTTTTTATCATTTAATGGAAATTAAAGGTGATGTTTCTGAAGCTAAATTGCAATACATTATCCGTGACCACGATGCTGATAAATTTGAAAATCGTAAAAAATTCATCACCGAAAAAGTAGCAGAATTTAATGCAAAACACGGTGAAAATACTGCCGAAATAGAAATTAAAGAGCAGTATAGAAATATGAAACAGCAATTTGAAGGCAAAATGCACATTGTAGAAATTGCAGAACAAGCAATCAAAGACGCTAACATAGAGCCAAAAATTAAAGCAATTAGAGGTGGAACTGATGGTGCACAATTGTCTTACATGGGATTGCCTTGCCCAAATATTTTTGCAGGGGGAGAAAATTTCCATGGACCTTATGAATATGTAGCGCTAGAATCTATGGAAAAAGCCGTGAAAGTAATTGTGAATATTGCGAAAGCGAGGAAATAAATAAACACAATCCTTCAAGGATTCTAAATCCTTGAAGGATTAAAATTTAAAACTCTGTTAATCAATAATTAACACTGCCAGATTAATTTTACAAAAACTATTTATGGCAAAACAAAAACGCGAAGTAGAAGTAGTAGTTTTATCAGACATTCATTTGGGAACTTATGGTTGTCATGCCAAAGAATTGGTGGCGTATCTCAAAAGTGTTTCTCCGAAAGTGTTAATTCTCAATGGTGATGTTATCGACGGTTGGGCTTTTTCTAAAAGGTATTTTCCAAATTCTCACATGGCAGTTTTGAGTGAGTTTTTCAAAATGATGAAAAAAGGAACTCAAGTGATTTACATCACCGGAAATCACGATGAATTTTTAAGAAAATACACCGATTTATCGATGGGAAATTTATTCCTTACCGATAAATATTTACTAGAAATTGAAGGAAAAAAACATTGGATTTTTCACGGAGACGTTTTTGACCATACTACTTCAGGTTCTGCAAAATTCATTGCCAAATTGGGCGGAATGGGTTATGATTGGTTGATTTTGGTGAATAGAGCTATTAATTGGATTTTAGAAAAATTTGGGAAAGGAAAAGTTTCGCTTTCTAAAAAAGTAAAAAATTCTGTAAAAAAAGCGGTGAAATTCATTGGTGATTTTGAGAAAAAAGCCACTGAAATTGCCATCAACAATCATTATGATTATGTGATTTGCGGACATATTCATCAACCCGCAGATAAAATTTGGACAACGGAAAAAGGAAGTGTTCATTACCTAAATTCAGGCGACTGGATTGAAAATCTCTCTTGGTTAGAGTACAATCATGGAGAATGGAGTTTAAAATTCTTCAATGAAAAGGATTTTGAAAAACCAATTATTGAGAAAAATGATATTTCAGTCAATATGGAAGAACTCATTCATCCAAAAGTTTTTGCAGAATTTGCAACTCAAAAAGTTTAAATTAATTCTCGCAGATTTAGCAAATCTAGCAGATGATTATTTGATAATCTGCTTAATCCGTAAAATCTGCGAGAGATTTTCCTTAGAAATTTATTTCTTCAAAAAGGCATCCCAACCTTGAGCGGTAATTTGAGCCAGTTCGTTGCTTCCTCGTAAAACCATAAAATTCCCCTGTTCCAAATCTACAGCGTGACCAATTACTGTAAAATCTGGATGATTTCTTAGTTTTTTGTAATCATTTGGAGAAATGGTGAACAATAATTCATAATCTTCGCCGCCACTTAATGCACATATTGCAGGATTCAGGTTAAATTCATCTGCAGTAGTAATCGTAAGTGTATCCAAAGGAATTTTTTCTTCATACAATCTGAAACCTACTTTGCTTTGGTCAGAAAGATGCAAGATTTCCGAAGCTAAACCATCAGAAACATCAATCATAGAAGTCGGTTTTATGTCGAGTTCTTCTAAAGTTTTCTTGATGTCGGTTCTTGCTTCAGGTTTTAATTGACGTTCCAAAATGTAATCGTAGCCTTCCATTTCGGGTTGCATATTTGGGTTGGCTAGATAAACAGCATGTTCTCTTTCCAAAATTTGTAAACCCATGTAAGCACCACCTAAATCTCCGGTAACTACTAATAAATCGTTAGGTTTTGCACCATTTCTAGTAACTAAATTTTCAGAATTTTCTAATCCTATTGCAGTAATCGTAATTACCAAGCCAGACGTAGAACTGGTAGTATCACCACCCACCAAATCTACATTGTATTTTTCGCAAGCTCTGTAAATTCCATCGTAAATTTCATCAAGAGCTTCCACAGGAAATCTGTTAGAAACCGCCATAGAAACCAAAATCTGAGTTGGTACAGCATTCATTGCGGCAATATCGCTCAAGTTCACAACAACCGCTTTGTAACCCAAATGTTTCAATGGAACATAGCCCAAATTAAAATGCACTCCTTCTGCCAAAACATCTGTAGTTACCACTACTTTTTTCCCTTCAGGATTGATGATGGCAGCATCATCACCAATAGAACGTTCAGTGGAAGAATTCTTAATCGGAAAATTTTCGGTAAGGTGTTTAATCAACCCAAATTCTCCTAATTCAGAAATGGGTGTTAATTGTGGTTTTTTATCTTCGAGCATGTTAATTCCCAATTATTAATTTGTTTTTCTCATAACTTTTTCAAGTTCTGAAATCCTATCTTTGATAATATTTAATTCTTGCCCAAAATTAAAATAGTTATTATAACCAACTACACTATTATCTTTCATTTCATTAATATTAAAAAAAAACAGAACTGTCAAATTTTGTTATTTGTTCAAATGACGTGTCAAGTATTTCAGCAATTTTATCTATTAAGTCAACGGTAATCTTTCCATCTCCTTTCTCAATTTTACTATATGTTTTTACATCAATGTCCAATCTTTCAGCCATATAAGATTGAGTTAGGTTTTTCATTTCTCTGAAATGTCTAATGTTTTTAGCAATTTTTGAACTGGTATCCATTATTTTATTTTTTTTCAAATTTAAGAAAAAATACAAAGTTATTTTTTTAATCTTTTTTTAAGCACGTAAAATAATTACTTTTTTTACACTAAAATTTCCATAAAAAAGGAAATTTTATTACTTTATTGTCAAAAAAAAATTAAAAATTTGAAACAATGATTTAGAAAAATAAAGTAAATACTAAATAGCGCTTAAATGTTTTTACAATTTTACAATAGCGTCCTAAATAAAAAAATAAGAAGGAATTAAAGTAACTCAAAGTATCTTTGAGGTTGTACAACAAAAAAAC
>JBKBLE010000032.1:0-24674 GCA_046296655.1 Cloacibacterium sp.
AATCTATAGAAAATTCCGCTTAAAGCCTATCTATATGTGCATAAAATATATCTGTTTTTTTATTTAGGACAGTATTGGAACAAAATTAAAAGTTTATTCAATTCTATTCCCCTTGTTTTCGGAATTTGCATTCTTGATTTTTCTCTATTTTTTTGCAGTAATATGAATGAAATCAACAATGTTATGTTTCCCCACCAAAACCATCTAACATAATCTATTGCTATCAAACTTATACTTATTATTGCTAAATATTGAAAAACTATCACAAATTTTATAGAACCCCAATTTTCTGAAAAATATCTTTTTACATACCAACTGAAACTAAAAAATATCATCAACAAGTTCATGAAATAACCAATCATATTTGTAGGATTATTTTTAAATATCGGAATACGCCACATCAAGACTTCGTCGGTTGTATTAAATGTCCAATATAATTGAGTTATTTCTTGAATAAACGAAGGATTAAAGATTTTCCATGAATTAATTATAACATTTTCATCCGTAAATTTTCCATTAAAATACAATCCTAATAAAAGAAAAATTATAAATGACGGAACTAATGAAATGATTTTCTTTACATTGAGAAATGATTCGTTTTCTTCTTTCAGAAAATATAAAACTGGAATAATATTGAAGACTAAAAATGCTTCATGAACTAAACTTCCTAAAATTAATATCGTATTGGCAAATAAGATCTTATAAATTGGTTTTTCAATTTGTTTAAGAACCGTAAACAAAATTATCGATAATAAAATCATGTACACTTCTACAAAGAAAAACATATTGTAAGCCAAAACATTGGCTAACATAAAAGAACCAATGAAAATGTAAAAATTAAGTTTTTGATTTAGAAACTTCCTTAAAATCCAAATGATTAAAGCCAACAAAACAATTATGGTCAAACTTATTTGAAAATAAAAGGGATTGATGTTTGTAATTTTTGAAAACCAAAATAAAATAGCCCCAAAAAATCCACGCCTTATAAATCCATCTTCATAATTGATGTACAATGTGGAAAATATCAAGTTTTTAATCGAAAAATATGACGCAAGTTTTATGAAAACTTCAAATGATATTAAAGCGTAAACTACCTTTAATAGAGCATTTAAAACGTCCCGTTGAGAATGGTTACACATAACACCCAAATATATGCATTGCGTATATTTTAATTATATAAACCTGCGTAAAAAAACAATAAAAATATATAAATATTTGATAATCAGTATTTTTATTAATTTTGGACTTGCGCAATAATTGTAATATGGACTACAAATTAGTAGAAAAATTTTTAACTAGACTGAGGGTACAAAGATTCTCAGAAAATACAATTGAGAATTATAAAAGTCAACTAATTTATTTTTTAAAAATTTCTAATCAGTATAAACTAGAAGATATAACTGATAATCAGTTAGAAAAATTTATTATATGGTTAGTGAATGAAAAAAATATTGGTCAATCTTATCAAAAAGCAATGTTAGCAACACTAAAAAAATTTCATAATGAAATTTTTAATAGAGAAGTTAACCTGTCTCATCTTTATCCTAAAAGAAAAGAAAATAAATTACCAAAATTTCTTACACAAAATGAAATTAAAAAAAAATATTGATATTACAAAAAACCTAAAACCATCATTACTACTATATATTCTTGCGGGCTTAGATTAAGTGAATTATTAGAATTAAAAATATCTGACATAAAATCAGAACAAGATTGTATTGTTATTAGACAATCAAAAGGAAATAAAGATAGAATAGTAATGCTTTCACCCAAATTTTTAGATCTATTAAGAGAATATTATAAAAAATACAAACCAAAAGAATATGTTTTTGAAGGGCAACTTGGCGGAAAATATTCTGCAAGAAGCGTTGAGCAGATTCTTAAAAAGTCAATAGAAATTGCAAAAATTAATACTCAGGCTTCTGTGCATACTCTCAGACATTCTTACGCCACACATCTATTAGAGAATGGAACTGATATAAGGATTATTAAAGAGCTTCTTGGGCATAACTCAATAAAGACTACGGAAATTTACACTCATATAACAGATGTTCAGAAACATAAATTAAGAAGTCCGCTTGATTTTCTAATAAAAATTTCCTCACTTCAAAACCTTTATTTATATTTGCTATAAGCAGAAATTATTTATGAAGCTCAATATAAAAAACGAAACAGGCAGATTAAAATCGGTAGTTTTAGGTCAGCCAAAGTCTATTGGCCCAGTTCCTACTTTAGAAGAAAGTTATGATGCTAAGTCATATTACTCCATAGAAAATGGCATTTATCCTAAAGAAGAAGACATCATCGCAGAAATGACTGCCTTCGAAAAAGTGCTCAAAAAATATGATGTAGAAGTTTTCAGACCGAATATTATCAAAGATTACAATCAGGTTTTCGCAAGAGATGTAGCCTTCGTCATCGAAGATAAAATGATTATCTCAAACGTCATCAAAGATAGAGCAGATGAACAGGAAGCTTATCGCAAAATTTTTGAAAAAGTAGAATGGCGCAAAATTATTAATCTACCCGAAACCGCTCATATAGAAGGTGGAGATGTAATTGTTTGGGATGATTTTCTCTTTGTGGGAACATGTTTCTCCGAAGATTACAGAAATTATAAAACGGCAAGAACCAATGAATATGCTATAGAAATTCTGAAAGAATATTTCCCGAAAAAACGCATCATAGACCTTGACCTTAAGAAAAATGACAAGGTTCCGTATCAAGGAGTTTTGCACTTAGATTGTACGTTTAATCCTATCGGAAAAGACAAATGTATTATCTACAAAGACGGTTTTGTAGATGAAAGTGATTACCAACTCATCATCGATATTTTTGGGGAAGAAAACTGTTTCCACATTACGCCAGAAGAAATGTTCGAGATGTATCCTAATATTTTCTCTATTTCGCCAGAAGTGGTGGTTTCAGACGAAACTTTTACCAGAATGAATGACTTTCTGAGAAATGAGTGGGGTTTTACGGTAGAAGAAATTCCGTATCGTGAAATTTCTAAAATGGGCGGTTTGCTCAGATGTTCTACCATGCCTTTGGTTAGAGAATAATAAGATTATTTTGATCAAAATAAAAAAAGGACAACTTCATTTAGAGGTTGTCCTTTCGATTTAAAGAAATAAGAAATTATTGTAATGAAAACTTGATTTTCGTTTTTATAGCGTCTGAAGAATTCCCAATCAGCGCTTCGAAATCACCAGGTTCTGCTACCCAATCGTGTTTTACTGGGTCAAAGAAACTTAACGCAGATTTGTCAATCGTAATGGTTACTTCTTTTTGTTCACCCGGATTTAAGTAAATTTTTTCAAAACCTTTCAATTCTTTTAATGGTCTTGGTAAAGAAGATTTTACGTCTCTTATGTACAATTGAACTACTTCTGCACCTGCTTTTTTACCTGTATTTTTTACTGGAATGGTAAACGTAATAGTCTCATCTTCGGTAATAACGGTTTTGTCTGCTTTAGCTTGACCAATTTCGAAAGTGGTGTAACTTAATCCATGCCCGAAACTGAAAAGTGGTTTGATATTTTTGGTGTCATGCCAACGATAACCTACGAAAATACCTTCGTTGTATTTAATGTTGATAGGGTTTTGTTGGTCTTTTCCTTTTCCTTGTGCCAATTCTTCTTTGTTACCAGGATATTCTCCTAATTGATGCGCTGAATTGTCTTCTAATTTCACAGGGAAAGTGAAAGGCAATTTACCAGAAGGATTAGCATCACCCGCTAAAACTGAAGCAATAGCATGACCGCTTTCTGAACCTAAATACCACGCTTGAACAATACTAGGAACTTCTTTTACCCAAGGCATTTCTACAGCATTTCCTGAAACTAAAACCACAGAGAAATTTTTGTTTGCTTTAGCCAAAGCAGAAATTAATTCATCTTGATGATAAGGCAAGCCCATATCTTTTCTATCATTTCCTTCACTGTCTTGGAAATCACTTTTATTAAGTCCACCCACGAAAATTACAAAATCGGAATTTTTAGCGAGTTCTACCGCTTCTTTGGTTAATTCCGCCTGTGAACGATTATCAGTAAGGTCTCTTCCAGTTTTTACACCGTTATATTCTCCAGTTACATCTCCTACATAACCTCTCGCAAAAACTACTTCTGCATCTTTCCCGAATCTTGCTTTAATTCCGTCTAAAGGTAAAATTTCATATTTTGCTTTTAATGAAGAAGAACCACCACCTACAGTCATCATTTTGATGGCGTTTTCACCAATTACAGCAATCTTTTTAGTTTTAGCAACGTTAATTGGCAATATATTTTTTTGATTTTTTAGCAATACAATTCCTTCTTCACCAATTTCTCTGGCAATCGCTCTGTGTTCTTCAGAAGCAATGTTTCCAAAAGGTTTGTTTTTATTCATTGTGGTTAAGAAAGCCAATCTTAGGATTCTTCTTACTTTATCATCCAATTCTTTGGTTCCTACTTCACCAGATTTGATGAGTTTTAAATAAGGACGTGCTAAATAGTAATTGTCATAAGCATTGCTGGTTCCTTCAGAAAGTCCATTTGTCCAGCTTCCGAATTCCATGTCAAGACCATTCATAATGGCTTGTTTAGTATCATTTACAGCACCCCAATCAGAAATCACTACTCCTTTAAAACCCCATTCTTTTTTCAGAATATCGTTTAATAAATATTGATTTTGACTTGCATACTGATTTTTGTACATATTATAAGCTCCCATGATAGACCAAGTGTCTCCTTCTTGTACAGCTGCTTTAAAAGCTGGTAAATAAATTTCATATAGAGCTCTATCATCTACAATTACGTTGCTGGTATGTCTAAATTGTTCCTGATTATTAAGTGCATAATGTTTTACACAAGCAGCTACACCATTAGATTGAACCCCTTTAATGTATGGAACCACCATTTTAGAAGATAAAAATGGGTCTTCTCCCATATATTCGAAGTTTCTACCGTTTAATGGAGTTCTGTAAATATTTACACCTGGTCCTAATAGAATATCTTTTTTTCTATAACGAGCTTCTTCTCCAAGAGCTTTTCCGTATTTCCAAGACATTTTTTTGTTCCAAGTTGCAGAGAGTGCAGTAAGCGCAGGAAAAGCAATGATGGAGTCATTGGTCCAACCAGCTTGATCCCATTCATCCCATTTTACTTCAGGACGAATTCCGTGTGGTCCATCAGTTGTCCAAAATTCTGGAATTCCTAATCTTGGAACACCTGGTGAACTGAATTTTGACTGAGCATGAAGCATGGCTACTTTTTCTTCTAAAGTCATTTTAGAAAGTGCATCTTCTACTCTGAGTTCTATAGGTTGAGAATTATCTAAATAAATTTGTGTCTTTTTTTCTTGTGCTTTTGCTTGAAAACTCATTAACGAGACTAAGCAAACAAGTGCAATTTTCTTGAACATAAGAATTAATTTTTGGTTCAGTAAAACTACAACTTTTTATTATTATCTCAAAATGAGATAATAAATTTTTCAAAAAACTTCTATTGAGATTGAATATTTCATAATTATAAATAAATAATCAATTACTAATCAGTTAGTTATATTTTGTTTAAAACGAAAAGAATATTTTTTTCTTCTATAAATTTGGTTTTCTGTAAAACTTGTTTTTATATTTGCATCACGAAAAACGTTCTTTTATACACGCAACTTATTAAGAAAGGTGGAGGGAATTGACCCTGCGAAACCTTGGCAACCTGCTAACAGAAATGAGAGTAAGGTGCCAAATTCAACCCCGAAAATAGGGAAAGATAAGTCTGAAATCAGTTTAAAATAGTCATACACTATATCAAAAACTCTTTCGACTTATCGGAAGAGTTTTTTTTTATGCTCTTTCGTCAAGAATTTTCTGCAAATAAGTTGCTCTAATATTTAACAATTAAAAAATTATTAAAAAATGAGCAATTTAAAATTTGAAACGCTTCAACTTCACGCTGGTCAAGAAATCGACCCAACTACCAATTCTAGAGCGGTGCCGCTTTATCAAACTTCGTCTTATACCTTTAACAGTGCAGAACATGCTGCCAATCTTTTTGGGTTAAAAGAATTTGGGAATATCTACACCAGACTCATGAATCCTACTACAGATGTTTTCGAAAAACGTGTGGCTGCACTTCACGGTGGAGTAGCTGCTTTGGCTACCGCTTCTGGTCACGCTGCGCAATTTTTGGCAATTACCAATATTTTACAAGCAGGAGACAATTTCGTGAGTTCGCCTTATTTGTACGGAGGAAGTTATAATCAGTTCAAAGTTTCTTTCAAAAAATTAGGAATCGAAGCACAATTTGCTAAAGATGATGAGCCAGAAAGTTTTGAAGAACTCATTAACGAAAACACCAAAGCAATTTATTTAGAAACCATAGGAAACCCTACGTTGAATGTGGCAGATTTTGATGCAGTCGCTGCAGTGGCTAAAAAACATAATATTCCACTTATCGTAGACAATACTTTTGGAGCAGGCGGTTATCTTTTCAGACCGATTGAACATGGTGCAAATGTAGTGGTAGAATCTGCAACCAAATGGATTGGCGGTCACGGAACTTCTATTGGTGGAATTATTGTTGATGGAGGAAATTTCGATTGGGGAAATGGTAAGTTTCCACAGTTTTCTGAACCTTCAGATGGTTATCATGGTTTGGTTTTCTCTGATGTTTTCGGAGTTAACGGACCTTTTGGAAATATTGCCTTTATCATCAAAGCCAGAGTAGAAGGTCTTAGAGATTTCGGTCCAGCTATTTCTCCATTCAATTCATTTTTATTGCTTCAAGGTTTAGAAACATTATCGCTGAGAGTAGACAGAACCGTAGAAAATGCTCAGAAATTAGCGGAGTTTTTAGAAAATCATCCAAAAGTAGAAAAAGTATTATATCCAGGTTTGCCAAGTTTCCCAGATTATGAAAATGCCAAAAAATACCTGAAAAAAGGTTTCGGAGGGGTACTTAATTTTGAAATCAAAGGCGGAAAAGAAGCAGCGGTAAAATTCATCGATAACTTACAATTGGTTTCGCATTTAGCAAATGTAGGAGATTCTAAAACGCTTATCATCAATCCAGCTTCTACCACACACGAACAACTTTCAGACGAAGAAAGATTGAAAGCAGGAATTACTCCAGGGCAAATTAGATTAAGTGTAGGAATAGAACATATAGATGATATTATCGCAGATTTAGAGCAATCATTTCAACAATTATAAAAAGTAAAAAAGAAGAAAAATGTCAGAATTAAATTTTAAAATAAGCGCAGAAAGTAAATCTGCAACCAAAGTGATTGCAAAAGCAAGACAGTTTGAAATCATAATAGATGAACCTCAAGAGTTAGGAGGAAAAGACGAAGCGCCAAATCCTGTAGAAACATTATTGGCAAGTTATGCAGGTTGTTTCAATGTAGTGCTTCATCTTTTAGCAAAAGAAAGAAACATAGAAATCAATCATTTGAAAATTGATATTAATGGAAATATCAATCCTCAAAAATTGTTGGGAATTTCTAAAGAAGAAAGAGCAGGATTTAAAAATATAGATTTAGAGATCACCATAGATTCTTCCGCTGAAAAGTCTGTCATAGAAAATCTTATAAAAGATGCCAAAGAAAGATGCCCAATTAATGACAACCTTTCTAATCCTACTCCTGTAAATTTTCAATTGAATTAAAAATGTATAAATTCTCCTTAGGTAATTTTATTTCAGAATCTAATCAGTTATTAGAAAACGTAGAAATTGCTTATCACATTTTTGGTGAATTAGCCCCAGAAAAAAAAGTGATTTGGGTTTGTCATGCTTTAACTGCAAATTCAGATGCGCAAGATTGGTGGCCTAATTTCATTGGCAAAAATTTAACCTTAGACACCGAAAAATATACCATAGTTTGTGCCAATATTTTAGGTTCTTGCTACGGAACGAGTTTCCAAAAACAAGAAAAACTTCCATTAATCACCATTCGTGATATGGTAAAACTTCACCAAGAATTAGCCAAATTTTTACAAATTTCTGAAATAGAATTGCTTCTAGGAGGTTCTCTCGGCGGAATGCAATGTTTAGAGTGGGCGATTGCAGAACCTGATTTTATTAAAAAATTATTTGTAATTGCTACCAATGCAAAGCATTCTGCATGGGGAATTGCTTTTAACGAAGCGCAAAGAATGGCACTGGAATTAGGAGAAAACGGAATAGATGCAGCAAGAGCTATCGCCATGCTTTCGTACAGAAATTATGCTACTTTTGAAGCGACTCAAACTGATGAAGAAGAAAAATTAGAAAATTATAGAGCGGCTTCTTATCAAAGACATCAAGGCGAAAAACTCAGAAAAAGATTTTCTAAAGAAAGTTATTTCATGCTTTCTAAAGCTATGGATTCTCACCATTTGGGAAGAGGCAGAAATTCAGTAGAAAATGCTTTGAGCCAAATTACCGCAGAAACTTTGGTGATTGGCATAGATAGCGATATTCTTTTTCCTGTTTCGGAGCAAAAATTTTTAGCTGAACATATAAAAAACGCAAAACTAGAAGTGATTTCTTCACTCTATGGTCATGATGGATTTTTAATCGAAACCGAGAAAATTTCAACATTGCTTAAAAAGCATTTCAACCTATAAGAAAGCACAATAGATGATTTTCATAAATTAAAATTAAAAAATGAGCAAAAAATTAACGATAGGATTGTTTGGTTATGGAGTGGTAGGAACCGGTCTTTATGACGTTTTACACAAAAGTAAAACGGTAGATGCCACCATCAAAAAAATTGTGGTAAAGCATAAAGATAAGCCTAGAAATATTTCGCAAGAGCATTTTCATTATGATAAAAACGAAATTCTGCAAGACGAAGAAATCAATCTTGTAGTAGAATTGATAGATGATGCAGATGCAGCTTTTGAAATTGTAAAAACCGCTTTAGAAAAAGGGAAAGCAGTGGTTTCGGCGAACAAAAAAATGATTGCAGAACATTTCGAAGAACTCTATGAACTGCAAAAAAAGCATCAAGTTCCTTTCCTGTATGAAGCGGCAGTTTGTGGCAGTATCCCGATTATCAGAAATTTAGAAGAATATTACAATAATGACTTTCTGCAATCCATTCAAGGAATTGTAAATGGTTCTACCAATTATATTTTGACCAAAACTTTCCAAGATAATTTAAGCTATGAAGAAGCACTGAAAGAAGCCCAAGAAAAAGGTTATGCAGAGAGCAATCCTATTTTGGATACAGGCGGTTTTGATGCACGCTCTAAACTTCAAATTCTATTGACGCATTCTTTTGGAATTACCACGAAGCCAGAAGAAGTTTTCAATGTGGGGATTCAGAATTTGGGAGATTTAGAAATCAAATATGCCAAAGAAAAGAATCTACAGATTAAATTATTGGCTTACGCTCAAAAAAGAAATGAAGAAGAAGTCATCGCACTCGTGATTCCGAAATTTGTAAAATCTACTGATACTTTTTCTACAGTGAGTGATGTTTTTAACGGAGTAAAAGTACAAACCGCTTTTGCCGATAAGCAATTTTTCTACGGAAGAGGAGCGGGTTCATTGCCTACTGCAAGTGCAGTTTTGTCTGATATTTCTGCGATTGCCTATGATTACAGATATGAATATAAGAAAATTGCCAACTCCGAAAATTTGAAATTGGCTCAAGATTTTCCTTTGAAAGTTTTATTTAGACATAAAGCCAAAGACAGCCAAAATTTTGAAAATTATTTTGAAGAAATTGAAGAGTTTTATGGCAATAGAGAAGATGCTTATTTCGTAGGAAGCATTCGTTTTCAGCAACTAAAAGACGTTTTCACAAAGCATCAAGATGAGGTGTCATTTGTGTTGATTGATATTTTATAATTATTAACTTGTTTTTTCCTTAAGCGTTATTTTTCTATGAAAAATGATGCTTTTTTTTCGTATTTTTGAGCAGACAAGAAAAATATATGCAAACAACAAGCACCGTTTTAATGATAGAGCCCGTTGCATTTGGTTTTAATGCAGAAACGGCACAGAATAATTATTTTCAAGTGAATTCAGAAAATGCTGAAACACAAGGAAAAGCACTGCAAGAGTTTCAAAATTTTGCAGAAAAATTAAGAAGTCATGGCATCAATGTGATAACGATTAAAGACACTTTAGAACCTCATACTCCAGATTCTATTTTTCCTAATAATTGGATTTCTATGCACCAAGATGGAAAGGTAGTGCTCTATCCTATGTGTGCGGTGAACAGAAGATGGGAACGTAGAAATGATATTTTAGAAATGCTTCAAGAGAAATTTGAGGTAAAAGAAATCATCGATTTTTCGGCGCCAGAAAAAGAAGGAAGATTTTTAGAAGGAACAGGAAGCATGATTTTCGATCATGACCACAAATTAGCGTATGGTTCTGTTTCGCTGAGGTTAGACGAAGCTTTGTTCAGAGAATTTTGTGAGAAATTTGGTTATACCCCTGTCGTTTTTCATTCTTTTCAAACAGCTAATGGAGAAAGATTACCAATTTATCATACCAATGTGATGATGTGTGTAGCAGAACAATTTGTGGTGATTTGCCTAGATTGTATTGATGATGAAACCGAAAGAGTAAACGTAGTGAATACGATTTTAGAGTCAGGAAAGGAAATTATAGAAATTTCTGAAGATCAAATGCAACAATTCGCTGGAAATATGCTTCAAGTGCAAAATGAAGATGGCAAAAAATTTTTGGTGATGAGCGAAACGGCTTACAATTCTTTAACTCCGGAGCAAATTTCAGCTATCAAAAAGTACAATGAAATTATTTATTCTAATCTGGAAACCATAGAAATAAACGGTGGAGGAAGCGCAAGATGCATGCTCGCTGAGGTTTTCTTACCGAAGAAATAAAACATTAACTGAAGCACCGAAGTTTTCGGTGCTTTTATTTTTTCCAATCTTCAAAACTCATTTCAAATTTTATTTCCTCTCCGTGGAATCCTACGTTTTTCCAGCTCTGTTTTTTGTAAAATAGTTCTGCTCTAGAATTTGTTTCTGTTGAAAGTCAAATGGTTTTTTGGGTTTTGCTAAAATATTCGTCAAGTATTAATTGATGAAGTTTTTTGCCAATACCTTTTCCTTCGTATTCGGGTAGAAGAAATAGCGCCCAAACATTATTTTCTATAAAAACTACAATAGAAAAGCCTACAATTGTATCATCAATTTCGCACACGAAACCAGTTCCTCTTTTGGTGATAAACTCTTCTACCAATTCATTAGAAATTAAGCTAGGGTTTGAAAGTTGATTTTCTTTTACAGAATTTCCCACAACTTGTATCAGAGGAATATCTTTAATGGTTGCTTTTCTGTATATCATATTGTAAAAATAAAAAAAACCACGAACAAAATTTTGCTCGTGATTTCTTTAATTAAAATTTAGTTTAATATGATGGATTTTTTGTGATATGAGTTTACAATTTTTTTATTTTCTATTAATTTTCAAAATTTTTAAGGGCAATTTCAGCGATTTTTCTTGTGATTTCGGTGGGAGAGTTACAGTCACAATTGCTAAGAGTAACGGCATAAATATGTTTCGAAGGAATATAAACTGCCATTGATTCATAGCCAAAAAGATGACCTCCGTGTTCTCTAGAAAGCATTCCCGCTATATCTTTTATGTGCCATACATAACCATAAGAGATTTCTTCTCCATTGTTAAGTTTGTATTTTCTAAAAGCTTTTTCTAGGCTCTCTTTTTTCAATAATTTATTTTGTGTTAAAGCATTTTGCCATTGTAATAAATATTCAGTGGTAGACATTAATGCGCCAGATGAAAACGGAATACTATAGCTGATTACTGTTTTATTTACATACCCACTTTCTTTTTTGTGATAACCATATAAGTTTTAGTTATTCGTTTTTAAATAGTTAATAGTTTTTCTAAAAATTTTTCTTCTATTGAGATGAAGTATGTTTTGTTTAATAATTTACATTGCAAAGATATATAATTAATTTAGTATTATGTAATACAAAGTAGTAATAAAATTTATTACTTGATTTAACTTGTTGATTTTCAGTGATAAAAATTTTAGCTAATGAATTGCTTTCAGAAATAAGACAATCGAAATGGAAAGAGTATTACATCAAAAAACAAAAA
This sequence comes from Cloacibacterium sp., assembly GCA_046296655.1. Classification (GTDB taxonomy): domain Bacteria; phylum Bacteroidota; class Bacteroidia; order Flavobacteriales; family Weeksellaceae; genus Cloacibacterium. The sequence goes on from JBKBLE010000032.1 coordinate 12,069, forward strand.
AAAGTGAAAATTTCTTTCCACTTTTTATATTGTTTTAAAAATCAAACCTTTACTCTCGGTTGAATTTGGCTAATTTTTTGTCAATCCAAATGGTTGCTAATGGAAAAAACGCAGCCAGAAGTGCGAATACAGAATCTTCGTCATCCCACTGATAAATTTTTCTAGAGGGAATCGCTAGAATCAAGTATAGTGTGAAAAATAAACCATGAATACTCCCCATAACACTAATGTAAATAATGGGTAAAATTCCCTCCTTGTCCTCACGAATCCAAATCATAGCAGAGAAAAGTAAAAGCCAAGAAATTGCTTCTGCAATACAAACTTGCTTAAACCATTTGATGAGTTTTTCTTGAGAATATTTGGATAAAAAGAAATTTTCGATGAATTCCATTATATTGATAGTTACTTGATTTGAAGTACAAAAATAAAGATTTAATAATGAATTTACTTATAAAAACTACTTCCGTCTAAATATTCAAAAACTTCTGGTGGAAGCATCGGTCTTACATTTTTACCTTCTTTAATCATTTTTCTAATTTCTGTGGCAGAAAGTTCTATAATCGGTGCATTAATAATGTTTATGTTTTCTTGATTTTTGATTTTTGAAACACTGAGCGAAGTCGAAGTGCCGCCTTCAAAAGTTCTGGGATAGACAATGATTTGATAATCAGACATCAGTTTTTCAGCGTTTTTCCACTTAGGAAGCGAGTCTAGATTATCTTCGCCCATAATCAGCGCAAAAGAATAATTGGGATATTTTTCTTTGAGATAAGTAAGCGTATCAATCGTGTAACTTGGCTTTGGTAAAGAAAACTCTACGTTTGAAGCGCGCATTTTAGGATAGTTTTTCACTGCAAGTTGCACCATATCAAGACGATTATGGTCTGCAAGCAATGATTTTTTATCTTTAAATGGATTTTGCGGAGAAACTACAAACCAAAGTTCATCCATATCCGAATTTTCTAAAATATAGTTCGCCAAAATCAAATGCCCAATATGAATGGGATTGAATGAGCCGAAAAATAGTCCAATTTTTTTCATAAATTTTGGGTTCGAGTTCCGAGATTCGAGTTCCGAGTTTTTACCACGTAACATGTATCTTATCTCTAATGAAACTTCACATCACGAATGTTCAAATAATAGGTTACATTTCCTTTCCAGTGATTTTCTTCTACGGTAAAAGCAATGTCGAAATTTTTAGTTTTGAAATCATCCAGATATTGACCTAATTTAAAGCCAATACATTCTATATTTCTGCCTGAAACCGGTTGATGAATATAGAATTTTAGGTGATTTCCGTCTTTGCCCATTTGTTTTACATAACCAGAAACTTTTTGGTTTCTCAGTTCTAAAACAGGCTTCATATTGTGTGGACCAAAAGGTGATAATTTTCTATGAAAATTAAAGAAATCACGGTTTAAATCTTCTATTTCAATAACAGAATCTATCGTAATAGAAGGGAATTTTTGGTGTTCCTGAATTTTTTCGGCCACTACTTTTTCAAATTTTTCTTTGAAAGCTTCAAATTTATCTTTCTCCATCGAAAGTCCAGCCGCAGCTTGGTGTCCCCCGAATTTTATGAAATATTCGCTACAAGCTTCTAAGGCTTCGTGCACATCAAAATCTGAAACGCTTCTTGCAGAAGCTACCATTTCGCCATTGTTACCATCGGTGAAAACCAAAGTCGGTTTATAGTACACTTCCGTCAGTCTAGAAGCTACAATCCCGATTACGCCTTTGTTCCATTCATTGTGATAAACCACAGTGGTGAAATTATTTTCTTGCTGGGTTTCGATGACTTGGTTAAAGGCAGATTGAGTAGTATTGGCGTCTAATTCTCGTCTGGAATCATTGAGATTTAAGATGTCATTTACAATTTGATGAGCGTGTTTCAAATTGTCTGAAATCATCAGTTCTACCGCAGCTTTTCCATGAGAAATTCTTCCTGCAGCATTGATTTTCGGAGCAATTTCGAAAACGATGTTAGAAATATCAAACGTAGCAATTTTTTCTTCAGGAATCAGGAGTCTTAATCCTAATTTTCTGGTTTTTCTTAATGTTTTTAATCCCAGTTTTGCTAGAACTCTATTTTCTCCAGTCATTGCTACAATATCTGCCGCAATAGAAATAGCGAGTAAATCGGTAAGTTCATAGAGTTCGTTTTCTGGAATTTTATAAATCGTATTAAGACCTTGACATAATTTAAATCCCACTCCACAACCCGAAAGTTCTTTGTAAGGATATCTACAATCGGTTCTTTTTGGGTCTAAAACGGCAAAAGCTTTTGGTAATTCTTCGCCTGGTAAATGGTGGTCGCATATAATAAAATCAATGCCTAGAGAACTGGCATATTCTATTTTGTCTAATGCTTTAATGCCACAATCTAATGCGATGATAAGCGAGAATCCGTTTTCTTTAGCAAAATTAATTCCCTCATCAGAAATTCCATAACCTTCAGAATAACGGTCTGGAATATAGAAATCTAAATATTTTTTTTCTACAATTTTAGAAAGATAAAGATACATGAGCGAAACTGCAGTAGTTCCGTCTACATCATAATCGCCATAAACCAAAATTTTTTCGCCGTTTTCTATTGCAGAGGCAATTCTGTCTACTGCCAATTGCATATCTTTCATCAAAAACGGACTGTGAATGTCTTCTAACTTTGGTTTGAAGAATTCTCTGGCTTTTTGGTAATCATCAATGCCTCTTAGAACCAAAATTTTTGATTCTAAAGTCCCGAAACCAATTGAAGAACTGATGCTGTCTACAATTTCTTCATCAGGTGCTGGTTTATATATCCATTTTTGGCTCATAAATGCAAAGTTAGAAATTTAAATTCATTTAAATTAGAATAGTTATAAATTATGTCTATTGACTATTATATACATGATAATTTCTATTTTTGTTTAAAACTAAAAATCATGAAATTTATTTCAGTTCTTCTTCTCGGTTTTTTTACATTTTTTATTTCTTGTAGAGAACTTCCAGAGCAAATTAATTCACCTTTTCAAGGAAATTGGAGTGGAGATTATCAAGGTGCAGAAAATGGAACGCTCGCTTTTAAGATTACTCCTGAAGGAAACATTGTAGGCTCCAAAATATCTACTTCTAAAAATTATTCTGAAGAATTTTTAGGCTATATTTTTGCGGATGGAGAATTTTCTTGCAATACCAGAAATGGATTTTTGTTCAAAGGGAAAATTACAGATGTAAATGCTAAAACTTACTCAGGAAATTGGACGCAGAATTTTAACAATACGACTTTTCAAGGAACTTTCACTTTTAAGAAGAATTAAATCAAAGTTTATAAAAATAAAAACCGCTCAAAATTTTTGAGCGGTTTATTTTTTACATTAGCCTTTCAGGTTAAGAATACATTTGTTGTTGTAATTCTTTAATTTTTTTGTCTTCTAGATATTCATCGTAAGTCATATCTCTATCGATAACACCTTTTGGCGTAAGTTCTATGATTCTGTTACAAACCGTTTGAAGCATTTCGTGGTCATGAGAAGCCAATAAAATGTTTCCTTTGAAATTAGAAAGTGAGTTGTTCAGTGTAGTGATACTTTCTAAGTCTAAGTGGTTGGTTGGTTCGTCTAAAAGAAGTACGTTTGCTTTTTGGAGCATCATTCTAGAGAACATACATCTCATTTTTTCACCTCCAGAAAGTACGGTACAAGATTTCAGTGCTTCGTCTCCTGAGAATAGCATTCTACCAAGGAAACCACGAATGAATTCTTCGTGTCTTTCTTCGTCATTTTTAGTAAATTGTCTTAACCAGTCTACTAAATTTAAGCTCTTATCTTGGAAGAAGTTAGTATTGTCAAGAGGCATGTAAGATTGGTTAGTAGTAACTCCCCAATTGTATTCTCCTTTATCTGCAGTTGCATTTCCAGAAATAATTTCAAAAAATTCTGAAATTGCCAAAGAGTTTTTAGAAATGATAGCTACTTTGTCTCCTTTCTTTAACTTAAAATCCACGTTAGAGAAAAGCAATTCGCCGTCTTTGGTTTTTTCTAAATCTTTTACTTCAAGGATTTGGTCGCCTGCTTCTCTTTCCATTTCGAAAATAATTGCAGGATAACGTCTAGAAGTAGGCTTGATGTCTTCAATGTTGAGTTTATCGAGCATTTTCTTTCTAGCAGTTGCCTGTTTTGCTTTAGCAACGTTAGAACTAAATCGAGCAATGAAATCTTGTAATTCTTTTTTCTTTTCCTCAGCTTTTTTATTCGCTTGTTGACGTTGTCTTGTTGCTAACTGAGAAGCTTGATACCAGTAAGAGTAGTTACCAGTGTAAAGATTTAATTTAGAATAATCTAAGTCAACAATGTGTGTACAAACGCTATCTAAGAAGTGACGGTCGTGAGAAACTACAATTACGGTGTTTTCATAATCTGCTAAGAAATCTTCTAACCAAGCGATGGTATCAATGTCTAAGTCATTGGTAGGTTCGTCTAGAATCAAAACATCTGGATTTCCGAAAAGTGCTTGCGCCAAAAGAACTTTTACTTTGTCTTTGTTTTCTAGCTCTCCCATCATTTGCCAGTGCATTTCGTCTTTGATTCCCACGTTAGAAAGCATAGTTTGCGCATCTGATTCTGCGTTCCAGCCTCCCATTTCATCATAGATTACACCGAGTTCTCCAGCTTTAATTCCGTCTTCATCAGAAAAATCTGGTTTTGCATAAAGTGCATCCATTTCTTCTTTGATTTCGAAGAGTTTTTTATTTCCTCTTAATACAGTTTCTAAAACGGTAAAATTATCGTAAGCAAAGTGATCTTGTTCTAGAACAGACATTCTTTTGCCCGGTTCTAGTGATACATTTCCTGTAGTTGGTTCTTGTTTTCCTGTTAATATTTTAAGAAAAGTAGATTTTCCTGCTCCATTTGCTCCGATGATTCCGTAGCAATTTCCTTTGGTAAACATGATGTTTACCTCGTCAAATAAAACTCTCTTCCCGAATTGTAGTGATAAATTAGATACTGTTAACATATTGTTTCGTAAATTTGGCGCAAAAGTAAGAAAAGAATTTGGTATTTCGAGGCTAAGTTTCGGATAAAGAATGAATTATTATAAAGGAAAATAGATTTCTAGGGTTAGTAAATTGACCTTTAAAATTATTTGATTCATAAAAATTAATAAATTTTAATAAATGATTATCATTAAGTTGGTTCTTTAATTAAATTAAAATGAGCGGAAAAACTGAATTTGGCACGTGCTTTGGTGCTTTTTTCAAGGTTTTTCAAGTCACTTGTCATTTTAATGAAGATTTCAGAATTCAATAAAAATGGTAAAATTTTATAAACTTTAATATAAATTATGTAAATTTATATTTTGGAAATAATTAGACATTTGCAGTATACAATGAAGATAGAAAAAACCATAAATATTTTAAATAAACGAGCAAAATTCGAATATGAAATTTTAGAACAGATAGAAGCAGGAATTGTTCTCACAGGAACCGAAATTAAAGCGCTTCGTTCTTCTAAAGCATCTATTACAGAGAGTTTTTGTCAGTTTATAGAAAATGAGTTGTTCGTTGTGAATATGAGTATTGATGAGTATAAATTGGGTACTTTTTATAATCATAAAATCAAAAGAGAGCGTAAGCTTTTATTACACAAAAAAGAATTGCAAAAGTTTCAAAGGAAGCTGAAAGATGTAGGGATGACTATAGTGCCCTTAAAACTCTACATAAATGACCGAGGGAAAGCGAAAATGTTGATTGCTTTAGGTAGAGGTAAAAAACTTTTTGATAAAAGAGAAACAATAAAAAACAGAGATAATAAAAGAAATTTAGACAGAATATTAAAGAAAACCTAAAAAAACTTTGTTTTTAAAGATATTTTGTGTTTATTTTGCATTATCAATTATTTAATCATTTAATTCTATGAAAAATCTAAAATTAGGAATTTCAGCATTGGCACTTACACTTGCCTCTACTGCTTTCGCTCAAACTACTTCTAACCCTTGGGTTATCGGAGTTGGTGCACATGGAGTGAATCACATGGGTGTTGCTAACGGTGGTGTTGACAAAGTATTTGACAACTTCGATCAAGTTTTCACGCTTAACAACTATACTATTACACCTCCATTATCAAAATTAACTGTTGCAAGAAACCTTAACAAGTATTTTGTTCTTGATTGGCAAACTTCTGTAGGAAATGTAGACAACAAGAGATTTGCAATGGGGAAAGAATTCTTCTTGCAAACAGGTCTTGGTTTACAATTTAAATTTGCTGGTCTTTGGAATGAAGAATCTTGGTTTGATCCATATGCAAGAGTTGGAGCTAACTATTTAAGACATGATTATTCAGGTCTTACTTTCCCAAGAACAGACCTTGCTAATGATGAATTAAGAGGGACTTATAATAGTGATGATGTAACTGGAAAAGCAAACCATTTTTCAGCTGCTGCGGGGTTAGGTGCAAATTTATGGTTGACAAAAAACTTTGGTTTAAACTTACAAGGTGATTATGTAGCTACACCTGGAGATAATACAAATGTACCTCATTTCTGGCAAGCTTCTGCTTCGTTAATGTTCAGATTTGGTAATACAGATAGAGATAAAGATGGTATCAAAGATAGCGAAGATGATTGTCCATATGTACCAGGTTTAGCTCAATTCCAAGGTTGTCCTGATACAGACGGTGACGGTGTTGCTGATAAAGATGATAACTGTCCAGAAGTTGCTGGTCCAGTAGAAAACAATGGTTGTCCTTGGCCAGATACAGATGGTGACGGTGTTCTTGACAAAGATGATGCTTGTCCATCAGTAGCAGGTCCTGCTGCAAACAATGGTTGTCCTTGGCCAGATACAGATGGTGACGGTGTTCTTGATAAAGATGATGCTTGTCCTACAGTTGCTGGTTTAAAAGAACTTAACGGTTGCCCTAGAACTGCTGTTGATGTAGCTAAAGATACTGAAGTTGCTCTTAAAGATATTCTTTTCAACTTTAACAAAGCTACATTAAGACCAGAGTCTGAACCAAAATTAGACTTAGCTGCTAAATACATTAAAGAATTTAACGGTGGTCAATATTTAGTAGTTGGTCATACTGATAAAAAAGGTTCTGAAGCATACAACTTAAAACTTTCTAGAGAAAGAGCTGCGGCTGTAGTGAAAGCTTTAGAAGCTAGAGGTGTTAAAGCTGAACAATTAAAATCTAAGGGTGTTGGTGAAGCTGAAGCTACTGTTCCTGAAACTGCATCTGATGCTGAAAGATTAGTTGACAGAAAAGTACAAGTTAAAGCTATCGTTGACTTAAACGAGTGGGCAGCTCTACAAAAATCTGATGTTCCTGCTAAAGCAACTAAAAAAGCAGTTAAAAAAACATCTAAAAAGAAATAATTAAAATTTCTAAATAAATATAGACACCCTCAATTTTGAGGGTGTTTTTTTGTGTTAAATTTTGTATTTTTGCATTCGAAAATTTATAATTATGGGACGCGCATTCGAATATAGAAAAGCTTCAAAAATGGCTCGTTGGGATAAAATGGCCAAAACATTTTCTAAAATTGGGAAAGATATCGCTGTTGCAGTAAAAGCTGGTGGTCCAGATCCTGACTCTAATCCTGCTCTTAGAAGATGTATCCAAAATGCAAAAGGGGCAAACATGCCCAAAGATAATGTAGAGAGGGCAATAAAAAAAGCTTCTGGTGCAGATGCAGAACATTATGATGAGGTTACTTATGAAGGTTATGGACAAGGTGGTGTAGCTTTCTTTGTAGAGTGTACAACCAATAACTCTACCAGAACTGTTGCAAACGTAAGAGCGATTTTCAATAAGTTTGATGGTAATTTAGGTAAAAACGGAGAGTTAGCTTTCATCTTTGACAGAAAAGGGATTTTCACCATAGATAAATCTTTAATCAAAATGGATTGGGAAGAATTCGAGATGGAAATGATTGATGGAGGTGCAGAAGAAATTGATAGCGATGAAGAAGAAGTGATGATTACCACAGCATTTGAAGATTTTGGTTCTATGTCTCATAAATTAGATGAGCTTGGAATAGAAGCTAAAAGCGCGGAGTTACAAAGAATTGCAAATAATACCAAAGTAGTAAACGAAGAACAGTTCAAAGCCAATATGAAAATGCTAGAACGTTTCGAAGATGATGATGATGTGCAAAACGTTTATCACAATATGGAAATTACAGATGAACTGATGAATTCTCTATAAAAATAAGAAAGCCGCAAAATTTGCGGCTTTCTTATTGAGGAAATACATCTTCTATATCTTTCATTCTAAGCATTACAGAACGAGCATAAGAACAATGTGGAATAATAATCCATTGGTTTTCTCTCGAAAATTCTATGCCTTTTTCTACTAGTTTTTTTCCCATTCCTTGTCCCTCGAATTTAGGAAAAACCATTACATAAGAAATAATCAAAGTGTTTTTCTCTGGCTGAATCGTATAAGTCAGCCTTCCGATTTCTTCGCTTTCATTTTTAAGAGAAATAAAGCCTCCGTTTCCGTTTTTATGATTTTCAAAAATTAAATTCATAATCTAAATTTTTATAAAAGTAAGAAATTTTAAAATTCGAACATCATATAATTGCATTTGATTAAATTTCCTTATAATTTAGCATTTCTGTAAAATATGAAAATTTCAAAATCACATCTTTTAGACGGAAAAACTATTTCCATTACAGGTTCGAAAAGCATCTCGAATCGATTGCTTATTTTGGGCAAATTATTCGGAGATTTAAAAATAGAAAACCTTTCAAATAGCCAAGATACTCAACTTTTACAAAAAGCACTGAACGAAGATTCTGAAACGGTAGATATTCATCACGCCGGAACTGCAATGCGTTTTTTGACCTCATTTTATGCCATTCAAGAAGGAAGAAAAACCATTCTTACTGGTTCTGAAAGAATGAAGCAAAGACCCATAAAACCATTGGTTGACGCATTGCGTGAATTAGGTGCAGAAATTAATTATCTGGAAAATGAAGGTTTCCCGCCTTTAGAAATTCATGGAAAGAAAATTGAAAAGAATTTTGTGAAAATTCCTGCGAATATTTCTTCACAGTTTATCACTTCATTATTATTGATAGGGGCAAGTCTGGAAAACGGTTTAGAAATAGATTTGCAAGGCCAAATTACCTCTCGTTCTTACATCAAAATGACCTTAAAAATTTTAAAAGACATTGGAGTTGAAACACGTTTTGAAGGAAATAGTATAAAAATATTAAGTGCAGCGTCGTCTTTATCGAATCAAAAATTAGATAGACATTATCACTCTTCTAAGATTAAGCATTACACCGTAGAAAGCGATTGGAGTTCTGCTTCTTATTTTTATTCTTTGGTGGCAATTGGTATGAAAAAAATGCATCTCAAGAGTTTTTACGCTCATTCATTGCAAGGAGATTCAGCTTTAAAAGAAATTTATTTGAAATTTTTCGGAGTAAATACGATTTCTGATGCAGGAGAGAATAAAATCACATTACTTCCAGATATTCATTTTCAATATCCAGAAAAATTCGTTTTGGACATGAATGATTGTCCAGATATTGCTCAAACCGTTTGTGTAACGTGTGTTGCTCTAAAATTACCTTTTGAAATTTCAGGTTTAGGAACTTTGAAAGTTAAAGAAACCGATAGATTGGTTGCACTTCAAAACGAATTAGAAAAAATAGGTTGTAGAACAGAAATCACCGAAAACTCCATCAAATCTCTAGAGTTTTTTGAGCCGAAGAGTGAGATTTCTATCGCCACGTACAATGATCACAGAATGGCGATGAGTTTTGCGCCGTTTGCTTTGGTGAAAGAATTAGACATACAAAACGAAAATGTAGTAGAAAAATCTTATCCAGATTTTTGGACGGATTTTTTTGAAATTACAGAGAAGTTGTAACACAGAGTTCACAGAGTTTTGCATGGAGAGCACAAAGGTTTTTAATATTTTTCTTCAAAAAGCGAAGCGTCTCAACAATCTTAAATTAGTGAACTTTGTGAAGTGCTTTGAGAACTTTGTGATATAAAAATTAATTTATGACAATAATAATAACTGGAACTTCCACAGGAATTGGTTTTGCACTCGCTGAATATTTCGGCAAAAAAGGGCATAAAGTTTTTGGCTTAAGTCGAAAAAATTTGGAAAATCAATATTTTATTACAATTCCAACCGATATTACAGATAATGCACAAGTTCAAGCTGCGATTTCAGAAATTTTAAAAACTGAAAGTAGAATAGATGTGCTCATCAACAATGCAGGAATGGGAATGGTAGGCGCTGTAGAAGATTCTACTAAAGAAGACATTTTGAAGTTGTTCAATCTGAATTTAATTGGTGCGGTGCAAATGATGAGCGCGGTAATGCCAAAAATGCGGGAACAAAAATCGGGAAAAATCATCAATGTATCGAGTATTGGTTCAGAAATGGGACTTCCGTTTCGTGGATTTTATTCGGCTTCGAAAGCGGCTTTAGATAAAGTGACAGAAGCAATGCGTTATGAAGTGTATCAATGGAATGTAGAAGTTTGCAGTTTACATTTGGGAGATATAAAAACCAAAATCGCAGAAAATAGGGTGAAAACTCAAGTTTCAGAACCGTATAAAAACGTTTTTGACAAAGTGTATTCTTTGATGAACGCTCATGTAGATGACGGGACAGAACCTTTGGAAGTAGCGCTTTACATCGAGAAATTATTAGAAAAAAAATCTTGGAAAGCACATTATTATTTCGGGAAGTTCGGACAAAAAATTGGCGTTCCTTTGAAATGGATTCTTCCTCAGAAAACCTATGAAAATCTGATGAAAAAGTATAATAAAATGGATTAGCCAACTTAATCCTTCAAGGATTCTAAATCCTTGAAGGATTGGTAATACTAATTCAATAAAAATTTGCGTTCTTTGCATAATCATCTTTGCGACATTGCGTGAAAAAAAATCTATACATATTCCTAATTTTTCTTCCTTTTTTTCTGAAATCCCAACAGAAACAATTCATCTTAATAGATGCTCAAACAAAAAAAGAATTGGTAAAAAAAGACTCACTTTCTGCAGTGAAATTTCTAGATTCTTTAGCGGAAAACAATTATTATTTCACCAAGATTTTAAATGTTGAAAAAGTAGAGAATACCACAAAAATCGTTTTTGACAAAGGCAAAAATTTCAATGAAGCCAAAGTGAAATTTTCGTCAGAAACTGCTTTGTTTTTAAAATCAAAACCAGAGATTTTTACCAAAAATTTAGATTCTCTCAAACAAGTTATCAATCAAAAATATACAGACGAAGGTTTTGCTTTTAACCGAGTGAAAACACAATTTTTAGGATTTGAAAACGATGTTCCGAAAGTTGAAATTTCTGTTTTCAAAGGTGATAAAAGAGTAATCAATGGTTTTGTTATGCAAGGATTCACCAAAGTTCCGAAACGTTTTGTCAAGAATTTAGAAAAAGAATTTGTTGGAAAAACGTATGATGACGACAATCTTCTCAAAATCAATTCTCGGTTAGAAAACCATCCGTTTTTGATATTAGAAAAAGCTCCGCAAACCCTTTTCACAAAAGATTCTACACAAATTTACCTTACTTTTCAGAAGAAAAAATCCAATAATTTTGATGGAATTATAGGTTTTGGGAATAATGATAAGAAGAAATTTACTTTCACAGGAAGCATTAATCTCAATCTGAAGAACGTTTTTAATAGTTTTGAGACCATTTCTTTGTATTGGCAAAGAAACCAACAAAGCGGACAAAACTTCGATTTACAAACCGATATTCCTTATCTTTTTGGTTCTAACATCGGCACGAATCTCAATATGAATATTTACCGTCAAGATTCTACTTTTGCCAATGTGAAATTTCGTCCAGCGTTGTATTTTCATCTTTCGTCAAAACAAAAAATTGGAGCGAGAGGAAATTTCGAGATTTCTTCTGTTTTAGATGATACTTATACTTCGGGACAAGACTTTAGCAAAAAAGGAATTGGAGCTTTTTACGAATTTACAGAAACTTCGGAAGAACCGCTTTTTGTTTACAAAACCAAAATTATTGGCGAGGCAGATTTACTCAGTTCTTTTTACCAAAATTTAGATAAAACTTTTCAACAAACCCGTTATTTTCTCTTTGCAGAGCGTAATTTTCATCTCAAAGGAAATCATTATTTCAACGCAAAAGCTGAGTCTGCAATGCTAGATTCAGACGGAGAAATTACCACCAACGAACTTTTCAGAATTGGCGGTTATAACTCATTGCGAGGTTTTAATGAGCAATCGCTTTTTACAGATTTTTATGCTTTTGGAGGCGTAGAATATCGTTATTTGGTGAGCAATCAAGCATTTTTTGATGTTTTCGGACAATTGGCTAATGTAAGAAATTCTACATTGAAAACGACCTCTAAACTCTATAGTTTCGGACTGGGTTTTAATTTTTTATTACCGATTGGTTTAATGACTTTTCAAATTTCCAACGGACAGGAGTTTAACAATCCTTTCAAGTTCCAAGACACCAAAATTCATTGGGGAATCATCAGTAAGTTTTAAATTTCTCTAAAAAAATTTTCTTTAAATCGCTGTAAATAGTCGCTCCTTAAAATAGCATCAACGCATTGACAATCAATAAAATAATTGTAATTTTTCTTGTTTTTCTTTGCAGG
>JBKBLE010000033.1:0-20272 GCA_046296655.1 Cloacibacterium sp.
AATCTATAGAAAATTCTGCTTAAAGCCTATCTATATGTGCATAAAATATATCTGTTTTTTTATTTAGGACAGTATTGTTATCATTTCAATTAAATTTCCTAAATTTGCAAAAAAAGATAGCAATTTTTATAAATTTAATAATCTAAAAATACTGGTATGAATTATCAATTAGATGAAATAGACAAAAAAATCTTAGATTTTTTAGTAGAAAATACAAGAATGCCTTTCACAGAAATCGCTAAACAGATGGATGTGTCTGCAGGTACTATTCACGTAAGAGTAAAGAAAATGGAAGATGCAGGAATTATCCTAGGTTCTTCTTTAAATATAGATTATGGTAAATTAGATTATCATTTTACTGCATTTATTGGAATTTTATTAACAAAATCTAACAGAACTCAAGAAGTTCTTAAAGAATTAGCGTCTATTCCAAATGTGATAGAAGCAAGCGTAATTTCTGGTAAGTATAACATCTTCTGCAAAGTAAGAGCTAAAAATACTGAAGACGCTAAAAGAATCATTTATCAAATAGATGACATTCAAGATGTTATGAGAACTGAATCTATGATTTCTATGGAAGAGTTTCTAAGTGATAAAAATAGATTAATTAATGCTATTTCTGTTTAATAATTTATTATTTTCGCAAAGTATAAAGCTTTTGAATTTTCAAAAGCTTTTTTTTATAAATTTAGAAAGAATGGAAGACAATTATTTTGACAAAAATCCTGAAAAAACCACTTTTTTTTATGTTGCCATTTTCTTTATGGTAGCATTATCTTTTTTAGGAATAGGAGTAGATCTTACCGAGTATTCTCAGAAAACGGACATTAATATTCCTAGTTGGTATTTTTATTTGATTTTCGCAGTAGATATTATCGGACTTTTATCAATTGTGGGGATTTATTTTTATAGAAAAATAGGCGTAATCTTGTTCCCAGTAGCAATTCTGTTTCATTTTTACTTGCATGAGTTTTATCTTTCTACCATGCTGTATTCAGATTTGTTTACGCTGTTTTCTTATGTGGCATTAGGTTTATTGGCAATCATACCCAAATGGAAATTTTTCAAATAAGATAAAAAAATCCGAATAAAATACTTAACTTTGATGTCGTAATGATGATTAAAATGATTAAAAATGTTTTCTAAAGCTTGTGAATACGCTATTAAATCAGTTATTTATATAGCACAAGAAGCTCTTGCTGGTAAAAAAACCAATGTAAAACAAATCGCTGAAGCTACAAATGCTCCAGAAGCTTTTGTCGCAAAAATTCTACAACCTCTCTCAAAAAAAGGAATTTTGATTTCAAATAAAGGAAAACAAGGTGGGTTTTCGGTAGAATTAGACAAGATTGATAAGATAAAACTCATAGAAATTGTACTCGCTACAGATGGACCAGATATTCTAACTAGATGTGCTTTTGGACTAGAGAAATGTTCTTCAGAGAAACCTTGTCCTTTTCACGATAAATTTAAAGGAATTAGGGAAGAATTAAGAGATTCTCTCAGTGAAATATCAGTCTATGATATGGCGCTTAAAACAGAACAAGGCATTGCCTTCTTAAAGAACTAGAGATAGTTCTTTTTTTATTTCTTAAATTTAATTCGGATAAACTTGTCCTATTAAAATATTTTTGTATTTTTGTCTTGTCAAAAAAGAAAAAAATATGGAAATAAAAGACAAAACAATAGGCGAAATAGTAGCCGAAGATTTCAGAACAGCTGCTGTATTTAAAAAATACGGAATTGATTTTTGTTGCAAAGGAAATAGAAGTATAGAAGAAGTTTGTGCAGTGAAAAAGAAAAATCCAGAAGATATTTATGCAGATTTAGAAAGAGTAACGCAAAACGCAACTCAGAACATCGATTTTAAAGCTTGGGATTTAGATTTATTGTCAGATTATATCGAGAAAACGCACCACCGTTATGTAGAAGAAAAAACCGTTTATCTGCTTCAGTTTTTAGATAAATTAAGAAGAGTAAAAGGCGATAGATATCCAGAGCTAATTGAAGTTCACGAATTGTTTAAACAATCTGCCGAAGATTTAGGAGCTCACATGAAAAAAGAAGAATTGGTGTTATTTCCATTCATCAGAAACATGGTAGAGGCTAAAAGAAGAGGCGTAGAATTACCAAAACCTCATTTTGGCACAGTAGAAAATCCAATTGAGATGATGAAGCATGAACATGAAAATGAAGGAGATCGTTTCGAAAAAATTGCTCAACTTTTAAATCAATATACACCACCTGCAGATGCATGTAACACGCATCAGGTTACTTATAAAATGCTTCAGGAATTCGAAGAAAATTTACATACTCATATCCATCTAGAGAATAATATTCTGTTTCCTAAAGCAATTGAGTTGCAAAAAGAATTGCAAAATTAAATTCACTTTAATTGTTTTTTTCAAAAAATAACCCTAGAAAAACTTCTAGGGTTATTTTATATGCTATGATAAGTAATTATCTTGCTAAAACTCTTTTTACCGCTTTTACTACAGCTTCTGCATCTATTTCGTATTTGTGCATTAATTCAGCTGGAGTTCCACTTTCTCCGAAAGTATCATTTACGGCAACAAATTCTTGTGGAGTTGGTCTTTTTCTAGATAACATTCCTGCTACAGATTCACCTAAACCACCTAAGTAATTGTGCTCTTCTGCAGTAACAATTTTACCCGTTTTTTCTACAGATTTTAGAATGATTTCTTCGTCTAAAGGTTTAATGGTGTGAATGTTAATCACTTCACAAGAAATACCTTCTTTTTCTAATTCTTCAGCAGCTAGAAGAGATTCCCAAACTAGATGTCCTGTTGCTACAATCGTAACATCTTTTCCTTCTTGTAGTAAAATTCCTTTACCAATTTCGAAAGGCATATCTTCTGGAATGAAAACAGGAACTACAGGTCTACCAAATCTTAGATAAACTGGACCTTCATATTCAGCAGCAGCTAGAGTAGCTTGTTTGGTTTGGTTATAATCACAAGGATTAATTACAACCATTCCTGGTAACATTTTCATTTGACCGATGTCTTCTAAAACTTGGTGAGTTGCACCATCTTCTCCTAAAGTTAAACCAGCGTGAGAAGCAGCAATTTTCACATTTTTATTAGAGTAAGCGATAGATTGACGAACTTGGTCTAAAACTCTAGAAGTAGCAAAGTTAGCAAATGTTCCCGCGAAAGGAATTTTACCAGCAGTAGCTAAACCAGCAGCAATACCCATCATATTTGCTTCTGCAATACCTGTTTGTACAAATCTTTCTGGAGCTTTTTCTATGAATTTCTCCATTTTTAGAGAACCGATTAAGTCGGCACAAAGTGCTACTACATTTGGATTTTTGTCTGCTAATTCAGCTAAACCTGCTCCAAAACCGCTTCTTGTATCTTTTTTTTCTGTGTATGTAAATTTCATGTGTATTAAATTTAGAAGAATTAATAATCTGCTTCGGTTTCTACATAAAGTTGAGAAAGTGCGCTTTCTAACTGTGCATCATTCGGAGCTTTTCCGTGCCAAGCATGAGATCCCATCATAAAATCTACACCTTGTCCCATTTCTGTATGAAGAATGATGGCCACTGGTTTTCCGTTTCCTGTTTTAGATTTTGCATGTTCTAAAACTGCAATCACTGCTTCTAAATCGTTACCGTTTTTCTCTTCTAAAACTTCCCAACCGAAAGCTCTTAATTTAGCATTTAAATCTCCTAGAGATAATACATCATCTGTATCACCATCGATTTGTCTTCCGTTATAATCTATTGTAGAAATTAAATTGTCTACTTTTTTAGCAGCAGCAAACATTAATGCTTCCCAGATTTGTCCTTCTTGTAATTCTCCGTCTCCGTGAAGTGTGTACACTAAAGATGAATCTCCATCTAGTTTTTTAGCTAAAGCTACTCCTATTCCTACAGATAAACCTTGGCCAAGAGAACCAGAACTCATTCTGATGCCTTCTAAATGTTCGTGTGTAGTTGGGTGACCTTGCAATCTAGAATTTAATTTTCTAAAAGTAGAAAGTTCAGAAATTGGGAAAAATCCGTTTCTCGCTAATGTAGAATAGAAAACGGGAGAAATGTGACCGTTAGAAAGGTAGAAATGATCTTCGCCTTTTCCTTCCATAGAGAAAGGGAGTTTGTAGTTCATCACTTTGCCATAAAGCGCTGTAAAGTATTCTACACAGCCAAGACTTCCACCTGGGTGTCCTGAATTTACGGCGTGAACCATTCTTAAAATGTCTCTTCTAATTTGTGTTGCCTGAGCTTTTAACTCTTCAATAGATTTACTCATGATTTATAAAATAAGTTTTGCAAATTTACTAAATTTAAGGGGCATGAAAGAATTAAAAATGAAAAGATTTCTTACTTTTGAAATAAAAAAATTCGGCAATGATTTACCGAATTTCTCAAAATTTATTTCTTTCTGATGAACCAAAGTCCTAAAAAGGTGATGATGCCGTTAATAATTAAGACTTCTATTCCTATTTGGTAGGCGTATTCAGCTTTTTCTAGATAAGTACTGAGTGCATAAGTGATAATGGGCGCCGCTAAACAAACCCAAAGTGTCAATTTATCTTTAATCTGATGATTGGTCAGAATTCCAAATGCGAATAAGCCAAGAAGTGGACCATAAGTATATCCTGCGATTTTTAGAATTAAGCCAATGATGGATTTGTCATTGATAACTTTAAAAATAATAACCAAAATCAAGAAAATTAAAGTAAACGTTAGGTGAACTATTTTTCTGGTTTTAGAATTTTCAAGTTCTGATTTTTGATTTCTGTTGATGCCTAAAATATCAATACAAAAAGAAGAAGTAAGTGCTGTAATTGCACCATCTGCAGAAGGAAATAGCGCAGAAATAAGTCCAATAATGAAAACCACTCCAATAATGGGCGACATTTTTTGAAACGCTAAAATAGGATATAAATCGTCTCCTTTTGCATTTACTCCAATTTGAGCAGCGTACATATAAAGAAGTCCGCCCATAAAAAGGAAAATGAAATTTACAATCACCATTACCACCGAAAAAGTGAACATGTTTTTCTGTGAATTTCCTAATTTTTCTATGGAAATATTTTTTTGCATCATTTCTTGGTCAAGACCTGTCATAGAAATGGTAATGAACATTCCTCCGAGAATTGATTTTAAGAAGAAATCTTTAGAATTAATATCTAAAACAAACATATTATCATAACCCAAACCTTGAAATTGAGTCCACGTTTCGCCAATTCCTAAATTCATTTTGGTAAGGATATAACCTACAGTAATAAGCAATGCTCCTAACATGAAAACGGTCTGCAAAGTGTCTGTCCAAACAATAGTTTTCACACCACCTTTAAAAGTATAAGCTAAAATCATTAATAAAATAGCCACAGAAATGGCAACAAAACTCCAAGAAATATCGGTAGCTTTAGTAATGTCATTATGGAAAATAAGCAAGTCTAAAATATTGATAACCAGATATAAACGAGCAGTTGCGCCTAAAGTTCTAGAAATAATGAAAAAAATAGCGCCAGTTTGGTAAGAATTAAACCCAAATCTTTCGTTGAGGTAAGTGTAAATAGAAGTGAGTTTCAGTTTGTAATACAAAGGAAGTAAGACAAATGCCACCACAAAATATCCTAAAAAATAACCTAAAACTACTTGGAAATAAGTAAAACCTCCTGTTCCTACCGTTCCGGGAACTGACACAAATGTTACTCCAGAAAGTGAAGTGCCAATCATTCCAAAAGCTACTAAAAGCCAGTTAGAATTTTTATTTCCTATAAAAAATGTTTGGTTATTTGCATTTCTAGAAGTGTAGTAAGAAACGCCAAGTAGCGCCAGAAAATAAACAGATAAAATTACTCCTACAAAAACTGGATTCATTGATTTGATTTTAAGTTGAGCAAATATAGTTTTTTTTGCGTTTTCAGAAAGTTATTTCAAGGAAAGATTTTAAGATTTCATATTATCGCCATCTCTGAAATGGAGTCTTCTAAAGACAAAACCAGAATTTATCTGCCAAAAAACCACTAACAGGTATAAATTAAGCTAATGTCAAAACATAACTAATAATAGCATTTTGCATATTGAGAGGTGACTCGTTCAAATCTTTTGCAATGGATGGGAGAGAAGTATTGAGAATAGTAGAGTCCAACATCTGCATAAAAATAGCAGTAGCCAATATTAATGGAAGAATTTTTTTGGTGGTTTCTATATTTTCAATCTGTGATTTCATTACATCAAATTTACAAAAAATAAAACCTGCAAATTTGCAGGTTTTGATAGTTTATACTAATGGTTCTTGTTGGCTTAAACAATGAAAACTGCCCAATCCCCAAATAATTTCTGTGGAATCTATACCTACCACTTTTCTTTCTGGGAAACATTTTTGGATGATTTCTAACGCCTTTTCGTCCTTATCACATCTATAAGTTGGTACAATAACGTGCTTGTTCGAGATGTAAAAATTAGCATAAGAAGCTGGCAATCTTTGGTCTTCCCAAATTACAGGATCCGGCATTGGCAATTCAATAATATTTAAAGGAGAGCCATCTAAAAGTTTCATTTCTTGCAATTCTCTGAGATTGGTTTGCAAGATTTCGTAGTTTTCGTCTTCAGGATTATCTTCTACAACGGTTAAAACAGTGTTTTCATTCACAAAACGAACGGTATCATCGATGTGTCCATCAGTATCATCGCCAATAATTCCGTCACTTACCCAAAGAACTTGCTCTTGTCCGTAATAATTTTTAAGATATTCTTCAATTTCTTCTTTTGAAAGATGAGGATTTCTATTTTTGTTTAAAAGACAAGATTTTGAAGTCAAAATAGTGCCTTTTCCGTTAAATTCTACGCTTCCGCCTTCCATTACGATACCTGGATGAAAAACAGGAATATCAAATTCTTTCCCGATTTTTGTAGGAATTACATCGTCCAAATCAAACGGAGGATATTTGTTTCCCCAAGCATTATAACCCCAATCTACGATTACTTTTTTTGGTTCGTTACCATTTTTATTAATCAAAAAAGCGGGGCCGTGGTCTCTGCACCAAGCATCGTTGGTTTCATGGAAATAGAATTCTATATTTTCGAGATTTGCGCCAGCTTGCATAATACAATCCATCGCAAATTTTCTCATTTCCTCGTCTTTTACATTAATTCTCACGAATTCGTCTTCGGAAAGAATTTTGATAAATTGACAGTAATAAGGATAAATTTCTTCTAATTTACCTGGCCAAGATTCTTCTTTGTGAGGCCAAGAAAGCCAAGTAGCTTCGTGTTCTTCCCATTCTGCTGGGAAAGTGTAGCCTAATTGTTTCGGAGTTTTTTGTCCGAAGTCCGAAGTCCGAAGTCCGAAGTCTAATGCGTTTATATGATTATTATTTTCGTTATTCATTTTCTAATCTTTTAATAAGTGCGGAAATCATGGCTAGTATTTCTTCACTCATTGAATATATTTTTTCAAAATTTTCTTTAGAAATAATATCTCTTTCTTTGGCAATAAAAATACAACTCACACTTCTATATTTGAGCGTAAAGCATATCTTAAAAATTTGACAAACTCTCTATTTGATTGTCCTGTAGAACCTTCTGCAATATTCAAAGTTACGGAGTCTGCGGCTCTTTTTATTTGTGATGTTAAAACAAATAGTTCATCTTTAGGGAAATATTTTGTTGTATTGTTGACTAATGATGTTAATTCTAAAGATTTTTGCCAAACTCTCAATTGTTCAAATTTGAACGCCATATTTTTATTTTTAGTTCTCTTGGTTTTTCAAATCTTCTGACATCCGACTTCCGACATCCGACTTTACTCCTCGTCTATAAATCTTTTAGTAATCGGTTGGTAAGAATCTATTCTTCTATCTCTCAAGAAAGGCCAGTGTTTACGGAAATAATCAGTTTGAGATAAATCTAATTCAGTAACTACTACTTCTTCTTGGTCGTGAGATGCGAGATATAATAATTTTCCTTGAGCATTGGCTACGAAACTTCCTCCCCAGAATTTCATAGCACCATCTTGCTCAAAACCAACCCTATTTACAGAAACTACAGGGACTCCATTTGCAACAGCGTGCGAACGTTGTATGGTTTGCCAAGCGTTGTATTGGTCTTGGTTGGTTTCTTCGTCTTGGTCTGTTGCCCAACCAATAGCGGTAGGGTAAAATAAAATATCAGCTCCCATCAATGCGGTAATTCTGGAAGCTTCTGGATACCACTGATCCCAACAAATCAGAACGCCAATTTTAGCAAATTTGGTTTGAAAAACTTTATAACCTAAATCTCCTGGTGTGAAATAGAATTTTTCGTAAAAAGCTGGATCATCTGGAATGTGCATTTTTCTGTATTTTCCAAGATAAGTTCCGTCTGCATCTAAAATTGCAGTGGTGTTGTGGTACAAACCTTGCGCTCTTTTTTCGAAAAGGGAAGCTATAATTACCACGCCTAATTCTTTGGCAACTTCACTCAAAGCATTGGTAGAAGGACCAGGAATGGATTCTGCCAAATCAAAATTGTCATAATCTTCTACATCACAAAAATAAAGTGACGTGAAAAGTTCTTGCAAACAAACAATTTGAGCACCTTTTGCAGCAGCTTCTCTTACTTTTTCAATGGCTTTTTGCAAGTTGGTTTCTTTATCTTTTACACAGGTCATTTGCACTGTGCCTACTTTTACTTTTGACATTTTTTGGAATTTTTAAATTTCTATTTTGATACAAATTCTATGCAAAAATATGAATTTTTTAATGCTTAATCAAATTGTGGTTTTTAGTCTTACAAATTACAAAAAAGCCTGCCCCTAATTTTAGAACAGACTTCTCTTCATATCAAATTTTGAATAACAATTTCTAATAAGAATCTTCATGAACGGAAATCACGGCTCTTCCGCTCGGATCGTTCATTTTTTTGAAAGCTTCGTCCCATTCCAAAGCAATTGGCGTAGAACAAGCTACAGAAGGAACAGATGGAACGGTTAAAGCAGCGGTTTCACTTGGGAAATGCTCTTCAAAAATTGTTCTGTATCTGTATTCTTCTTTATTTTGTGGAGTGTTTTGTGGAAAACGGAATTTTGCATTCGCCATCATTTCATCAGTCACTTCTTTTTCGGCAACTTCCTTTAAAGTGTCAATCCAGCTATAACCAACTCCGTCAGAAAACTGTTCTTTTTGTCTCCAAGCAATCGATTCTGGTAACAAATCTTCAAAAGCTTTTCTCAATAACCATTTTTCAATTTTGGGTTCGTGAGCAGTAACCATTTTATCCGCAGGATTTACCGTCATGGCAATATCCATAAATTCTTTATCTAAGAAAGGAACTCTTCCTTCAATTCCCCAACTCATCAATGCTTTGTTGGCTCTCAAACAGTCGTATAAGTGTAATTTTCCTAATTTTCTTACGGTTTCATCATGGAATTCTTTAGCGTTGGGAGCTTTGTGGAAATATAAATATCCACCAAAAAGTTCATCGCTTCCTTCACCAGAAAGTACCATCTTAATTCCCATAGATTTAATAACTCTCGCCATTAAATACATCGGTGTAGAAGCACGAACTGTGGTTACATCATACGTTTCGAGGTGATAAATAACATCACGAACCGCGTCTAAACCTTCTTGAACGGTAAAGTGAATTTCGTGGTGAACAGAACCAATATGTTCTGCTACTTTTTGTGCAGCCGCCAAATCCGGTGAACCTTCTAAACCTACCGCAAAACTGTGTAATCTAGGGTACCAAGCTTCTTGTTCGTCTCCACTTTCGATTCTTTTTTTTGCATATTTTGCTGCAATTGCAGAAATAATAGAAGAATCAAGTCCGCCAGAAAGTAAAACTCCATAAGGAACGTCACACATCATTTGTCTGTGTACCGCATCTTCTAAACCTTTTCTGATGGCAGCAATGCTGGTTTCATTGTCTTTTACGTTTTCAAAATCTTCCCAATCTCTTTTGTACCACTGTTGAAGTTCTTGACCGTCTTTGCTGTATACAAAATGCCCTGGTAAAAAAGTTTCAATTTTATTGCAAACGCCTTCTAAAGCTTTCAGTTCAGAAGCTACATAATAGTTTCCGTGTTTGTCCCAACCTTGATAAAGCGGACAAATTCCCATGTGATCTCTTGCGATTAAATAAATGTCATTTTCAATGTCATAAATTGAGAATGCAAAAATCCCGTTGAGTTTTTCGATGAAATCTTTGCCGTATTTTCTATAAAGTGCCAAGATAACTTCACAGTCAGACTGAGTAAGAAATTCATAATCAGGGAATTCTTTTCTGAGTTCTTGATGGTTGTAGATTTCGCCATTCACAGCAAGAACTACTTTCCCGTCTTTGGTGAATAAAGGTTGTTTCCCAGAAGTTGGGTCTACGATTGCTAGTCTTTCGTGAGAAAAAACGGTTTTTTCTGATTGGAAAATTCCGCTCCAATCTGGACCACGGTGTCTAATTTTTTTAGACATTTCTAATATCTGAGGACGCAGAGCGTCTGTTTCTTGTTTCGCATCAAACAAGCATACAATTCCGCACATATCTTATATAAATATTTTAAAAGTTGATTAAATGTTTATGTTTCGTATGCAAAAATAGATTTAAAGTTTATAAATAAAAATAAAATATTAAAATTGATTAATAATTTTAACAAATTAATTTTATTTTAGAAATATTTTAATTTAAACGCTTGTTTTGAAACAAGGATGCGAATTTTTTTAAGTTGAAAAGACAAAAAAAGCAACCTTTTTGTAAGGTTGCTTTAAAAGTTATATTGTGAATTTATTTAAACTCTTTCAATCAGAGCCATATAAAATCCGTCAAAACCTGTACTTGGCATTACTTTTTCTTCTTTCACTAGTTTAAAATCAGGGTTGTTTTTCAAGAAATTTTCTACCTGTTCATTGTTTTCACTTGGCAAGATAGAACAAGTGGCGTAAACCATTTTTCCACCTTTTTTAATGATTTTAGAATAATCTTGAAGAATGGTTTCTTGCTCTTTTCTAATTCTATCGATAAAATCTTGGTCTATTTTCCATTTAGAATCTGGGTTTCTTTTTAAAACGCCTAAACCAGAACATGGCGCGTCTATCAAAAGTCTGTCTGCCTTTTCGTGTAATCTTTTGATGACTTTATTATCTGTAATTTCTCTGGTTTCTATATTGTGAGCTCCCGCTCTTTTTGCTCTACGTTTCAGTTCGGCTAATTTCCAACCGTGAATATCCATGGCAATGATTTGACCTTTGTTTTCCATCAAAGCAGCAAGGTGAAGCGTTTTTCCACCAGCTCCAGCACAAGCATCTACTACACGCATTCCGGGTTTTACGTCTAGAAATTCTCCAATTTTTTGCGAACCAGCATCTTGTACTTCAAAAAGACCATCTTTAAAAGCCGAAGTCAAGAAAACATTTTTCTTTTCTTTCAACTGTACTGCATTTTCGAAGCCTGGAACTTGAAAACTTTCTACATTTTCGTGTTTTAGTTCTTCGATTAAGTGTTTTGTTGAGGTTTTCAAAGAATTCGCACGCAAAATAGTTGGCGCTTGTTCATTGAGCGCAATCATTTCTTTTTCCCAGTTTTCACCAAGTTCTTTTTCTAAAGTTTCTACCAACCAGTCTGGGATAGAATGTTCAAAAGCTTTAGTAGGAACGGTTCCTTTCTTTAATTTTGTAATAATATCTGCAACTTTTATTCCTTGAAATTCTTCGAATTTTTTATATTCTGTTTCGCTCCAAAGCAAATAAGCTAGGATAAGTCTGTAAATGTTATTAGGTTTTGCGCCTTCTCCAATGTAATATTCTAGGCGTTTTTTCCAACGGATAATGTTGTAGAAAATTTCAGAAACTACCTTTCTGTCTTCGCTTCCCCATTTTTTATGAGCCTTCAAAAGTCTTTCTATGACTTTATCTGCGTATTTATTTTTTTCGAAAAAAGTTTCTTGTAGTGCATCGTGAATACCGATGAGTAGATTTCTGTGGATAAGTTGCATACGAATATTAAATTATGAATTTTAGATTTTAAACCTAAAATTTCTGCAAAAATACGGAATTATTTAGTGATTTCAACTTTTCTTATTTTTTACTTTAAAGATTGATTAGTTTCTAATTCTATCATTTATTGCTTTTAAAAATGTTTTTTTATGTCAATAAATAGTAATATAGAAGAAAAAAATCAATAAAAGAGTGTTTTCGTTATGTATAAATAATTATATTTACCGAAAATCTAAATAAATGAGAAAACTACTATTAGGAACATTATTTTTACTGAGTTTAAGTATGAATGCTCAGGAAGATGACACGCAAAGAAAGAACATTATCAAAACCAATGTTACTGCTTTTGCTTTTAAGAATTTTCAATTGAATTATGAAAGAGTTTTTACCAAAACATTTTCACTGTCTGTAAGTTATGGAATGATACCAGAAGGTAAATTGCCATTTTCTTCACTTTTACCCAATGATAGTGAGGTGAATTTAGAAGAAGTAGTACTCGGTGGAAGCAATGCTACTTTAGAAACCAGATTTTATTTAGGAAAAAAAGGTTATGGTCATGGTTTTTATTTAGCTCCTTATTATAGATATTCTACCTTCAAAGTTTCAAATTTTACAGAAACCATAGATATGGAAACCAATGGAGTAGTGTATGATACCGTAGACGTTACTTTCAAAGGAAATTCTACAGCTCACAGCGCAGGTTTATTAATCGGTGCGCAATGGTTTCTAGGCAAAAAAGATAATTTCGTTTTAGATGCATGGTTTTTAGGTGCTCATTATGGAACATCAACCGGAGATTTAGATGGTATTACAGATAGAACATTAAGTTCAGTTGAGCAACAGCAAGTTCAGGATGAATTAGACAACTTAGATATTCCAGTGGTAAAATACAAAGCTACTGTAAATGCAAATGGTGCTAATCTAAAAGTAGACGGACCTTGGGCTGGTTTAAGAGCGGGGATTTCTTTAGGTTACAGATTTTAAAGTATCTTTGCAAAAAATTAAAAAATGAGTGAATTAATGCCTTGCCCAAAATGTGGCAGCGAATTTACCTACGAACAAGACAATCTTTTGGTTTGCAGCCAATGTTTCCATGAGTTTGATCCTGCAGAAGTAGGTGCAGAAGATAAGATTTTCGATAGCAACGGAAATGAATTGCAAAATGGTGATTCTGTGGTAGTCATTAAAGATTTACCTGTAAAAGGAGCACCAAAACCTGTAAAAGCAGGAACTAAGGTGAAAAACATCAGATTAAGACCGGGCTCTGATCACAATATCGATTGTAAAATAGATGGTTTCGGAGCAATGGCATTGAAGTCTGAATTCGTGAAGAAAGCTTAATATTTTAAAAAGTGAAGATGAGAATCTCTGATTTTCATTACTGCAATAAATTTTAAAAAATGAAACGCAAGGATTTTATCTTTGCGTTTATTTTTATGTATAAAAAAAAGGAAAGATTTGGCAGGGTTCTTTTCTAAGACTTTGATTGTTCGCACGAAACGAATCTAATTTCAGTCCATCAAGGCAGAAAGAGAATTAACCAAAAATTTCCTTACGTTTTTCAGATAAGACAAAATTAATAAATTTTCTAGAAATAAAATGAAATTTTAGTTGGATATTCTAAACGATGAATTTTAAACTCAACTTTTACCTTTACCTTTACCTAATCCTTAATCTCAACCTTAATATTTCCCTCCAATTTGTTTTCTGAATACATAACAAGCGGAATATTATGAACTAAAATCTTGTTCCAATAATGGTTTCCTGCAAATCTGCTCTCTACAATTTGAGCATCTAAACCATTTTCGGTGAGTTTTACTTGATGCGGGAAGAAATAATTTTTAGAAACGTTGAGTACAGATTTTTCTTCTTCGGAAATGGTATTTACTTCGCCCAAAAGTTTTGCTACATAAGCATTATAAGGATTTCTGAAGGTTTCTTCAGCGTTGTCATTTTGAATCAATCTTCCTTCTTGTAGTACAATAATTTGGTCAGTCCAAGGAAGGATTTCTTGAATTTCGTGAGTAGAAATCATCACAGAAAGTTCATGTTCTTTAGCATAATTAAACAAACGTTCTCTCAATTCCATTTTTCTGGAATAATCCAAATTACTGAAAGGTTCGTCTAATAAAAGCAGTTTTGGCATTACAGAAAGCGCTCTCGCAATCGCAACTCGCTGTTGCTGACCACCACTTAAATTTTTTGGCAAAACATGCGCGTAATCTTCTAGTCCAACTACTTGTAAAAGCTCCTGAATTTTTTGTTTTTTCTCTGAAAGGTTAGTGTTAGAAATAAATTTCCCTATGTTTTCGGCCACAGTAAGATAAGGCATTAAATCATAATTTTGAGAAACCAACTTCATGCCGAGTTCTCCTGGGACAATGTTTCCTTTCGGTCCGAAAAGTCTTTCGTCTTCCAAATAAATTTCTCCGCTTTGCCAATTCAGCAATCCGTAAATAATATTAAGAAGAGTAGATTTTCCACAGCCAGATTCGCCAGCCAAAGCAATAATTTTACCTTTTTCTACAGAAAGATTGATATTTCTGAAAAGTAAAGTTCCGGGTTTGTAACCGAAATATAAATTTCTAACATTCAAAAGCATATACAAAAATAAGCATAATAAAAGAATTTTTGAAAATTTGAAGAGAAATTTCTTACTTTAGCAGATGTAAAATGATAAAAATTAGTTAAAAATGAAAAAGAATTTATATAGAGTTTTGGGGATTTTAGCGCTCTCTTTTTTAGTGATTTCTTGTGGAAAAGATAAACCTGTAACCAGCGAAGCCAATGAAGTTTTAACCGAAACTGATGGTGTGCTCTACAAAGTAGACACCATGAACAGTAGAATAGAGTGGAAAGGTTATAAAGTGCTAAAGTCGGATCAAACCACACATTTTGGAGAGATAAAATTTGAAAGTGGAGATGTTACCGTAAAAGATGGTAAACTGCAATCAGGAAAATTCGTGGCAGATATTACCACACTAGAAAATATAGATTTAAAAGATGACCAAGAAATGAAAGCCAAATTAGAAGGTCATCTGAAAAGTGGAGATTTTTTCGAGGTAGAAAAATTTCCTACCGCTTCTTATGAAATTACCAAAGTAACCGAAAATACGGCTGGAGATTACAACACGCTGTTAGAAGGAAATCTTACGATTAAAGGCATAACAAAACCAGTTCAGTTTAAAGCAAATGTAACGGTAGCAGACGGAAATGTAAGCATTGCAACAGAACCAACTGACATTAACAGAGAAGATTTCGGGTTGAAATTTGAGCTTCCTCTAGAAAATGGTTTGCTGAACAAAGAAATTAATCTTCAGATTTTGGTAAAAGCTTTAGAAAGCAAGTAATTCTCAAGAGCCAAGTAAAAATAACCAAGTAAAAAATAGGAACTCGCAGTTTTGTGAGTTCTTTTTTTATGACTTAAGTTCGGGATTATTCTGTGCTGGTTTTTGTGGTTAAAAATTAAAATCCGTATTTTTGCAATTCTATAAAGCAAACCGATGTTAGATAAGATAGATGAGTTATTGAAAGAAGTGCAAAGTTTTACTTCTACTAACAAAGACGAAATTGAACAATTTCGTATCAAATTCAATGGGAAAAAAGGAATTTTAAATGATTTTTTCGAAAAATTTAAAGAAGTTCCGAATGAACAGAAAAAAGAATTTGGTCAAAAAATCAATACACTCAAACAAGCCGTAAATACCAAGTTAGAAGAGCTGAAAGAAGCTACTTCTAGCCAAATTATTATCGAAAAAGAAGACCTTACGAAACCTGCTTTTCCGTTGGAATTGGGTTCTCGTCATCCTATTAATTTAGTGAAAGGCAGAATTATTGAGATTTTTAAATCTATTGGTTTTGCACTTTCTGATGGACCAGAAATAGAAGATGATTGGCACAACTTTACTGCGCTTAATTTACCAGAATATCATCCTGCAAGAGATATGCAAGATACATTCTTCATTGAGCAAAATCCAGATGTTTTATTAAGAACGCATACTTCATCGGTGCAAATTCGTCACATGGAAGAAAATCAGCCGCCAATTAGAATTCTTTCTCCGGGAAGAGTTTTCCGTAACGAAGCTATTTCTTCTCGTTCACACTGTATTTTCCACCAAATAGAAGGTTTATATATTGATGAAAACGTGAGTTTTGCAGATTTGAAACAGACTTTACAGTTTTTCACTACAGAACTTTTCGGAAAATCAAAAATCAGAATGAGACCTTCTTATTTCCCTTTTACAGAGCCAAGTGCAGAAGTAGATGTTTATTGGGGACTGAATTCTGAAACCGATTACAGAATTACCAAAGGAACCGGTTGGTTAGAAATTATGGGTTGCGGAATGGTAGATCCTGCAGTTCTTAAAAATGTAAATATCGATGCGGATAAATACTCTGGTTACGCATTCGGAATGGGAATTGAGAGAATCGTAATGTTGCTTTATCAATTGGGAGACATCAGAATGTTCTTCGAAAATGATAAGAGAATGCTAGAGCAATTCAGGCATTTATAAATTAGAATTTACTATTGAAATTTTCAGAAATGATAAAAAGAAAGCGTTCAAAATTTTTTGAACGCTTTTTTATTTTTAAGATTTTTTGAACCAATTTTTTGCTCTGTTGTAATCTAAGAAATAAGTAATTCTGAGCGAAAGATTGTTAATCATAGGTTCATTAAACAATCGGTCGAAATTATCTCTCATGCTTAATCTCGCTACATCTAAGAAATTCTGAGCTTGATTTCTGTACAGTAAAGTAAGCTGTGAACCTGGCGCAAACCACCAACTGTAGCGTAAATCCAGATTCCATGAATTAAAAGTTCCATCTTTGTTTTCTGCGAAACTAGTGTCTGGATTAAGTTCTCCATTATCTTTTAACGTATAAAATTGTCTGTAAGCAACTTCCGAAAAATAATGACGGAAAGTAAGATTAATCGCCATTTTTTCATTAAAAGTATATTGAGAAGAAACGCTATTTTCTACAGAATTTCTTAATCTTCTGCCAATGAAAATATTCGTGGCGTCTTTTCCTACAAATCCAGTTTCATTATTGAAATTAGCATAATTTAAAGTGTGGAAAATAGAGAAATGGTCATTAAATCGATATCGGGTATTGATTTCGGACATGTACGTAATTCTCTTGTCTTCGTTGTATTTATAAAATTCTACATAACCACCGATTTTGAATTTTTTCCTTTCGTCTGTATTGGCGAAAATCCAAGGATTATACATTGCCGGAATGAAAAGATATTTTCCGAAGGTTCTCGGTTCGTAAATATCATTGGTTCCAAGTGGTTTTACCATCAATCCACCTCCAAAATTGAAAAACTTTTTATTGGTAATTTGTAAATTTTGGCGAATCACGAAATCTGCAAATAAATCAGTTTCTAATCTTCTGTTATTGTTTATTTTAAGGCTGTAATTCAATTGATTGATATTGCCTTTTGGTTGCAAATAACGGTAATTATAATTAGCGCTGTAATTCACATAATTGGTTTGTCCAGTAAATCCAAGGTCGTTAATATCATAGTTTTTATCTCTCAAGAAAACTTCTGCGCCGAATTGATGACCTTTAATAATTTGGGTTTAAAGAAATTAGTTGCAAAAAATTTTCATTTGTTTCAATTAGAACAACTAATCTTTTAGTTTTATTACATTAAGTACAAAAAAATCCGACAATTTTTGTCGGATTTTATATTTCAAAAAATTTTATTTAGAAAAATTCAAAGGATATTTTACGTTGGCATATTCGTCTAAACTTGCTTTGAGAGAACCTACTAAAAGTTCTGCTCTAATTTCTACGGGAACGTGGTTCTCGTCATTGGTAACCCACATCGTAACGCCTTCTTGAGATTTAAAAATTCTACCACTCATTACGTAAGGTTTGATTTTGAGACAAGAAATATTGCCAAATTTGGTTGTTCTGTTTTCTACAGCAATCACTTTTAACATAAAAGGATAAGATTCATCATCAATCCAAACATTCATTTTAATATTACTTCCAACTTTAAATTTAGATTTGTCCATACTTCTAAGGTTGTAAAAAGAAGAAAGCATATCTTGAATTCCTCTCATAGTTTTAAAATTTTTAGAAGTTTGGTCTAATTTATTGGTAAGGGTAAGTGATTGATTGTCATGGTTGAATTCGGTTTCATAATGTCTTCTGTAACTGCCTTCCGAAACGTTTCTTACATAATAACTTGGCAATCCAGTAGCGATATTGATGTAACTTTCATAGATGTCATCTACTTTGAAGAAAGCTCTTACTGCACCTGTACTTCTCCCAACTCCTGTTACTCTGTAATGAGGTTTTCCTTTATAAGTAATTTGGTTGGTGGTCAATGTAGCAGTTCCTGCATTTAAGAAGCCATAATGCAATCGATAAGTGAGTTTTTCGCCACTTTTGATATTGTCAATTTGTGAAAAAACAGTGATTGAAATTAATAAAAATATAAAATTGAATATTTTTTTCATAATCGATTTTTAAATATTTATTTCTTCGCAAATTCTTTGCCAAAATTTTAAAGTGGCAATTTTACGCATAATCAGTATTGACTAATGTCATAAAAGTTACATAGGCCAAACCACAAAATTTGCTATATTTGCAAAAAATGAAAAGTTTTTATTCGTAATTCAAATTTACAATAAAAAATATATAAATGATAAATACAGATTTATTGATTATCGGAGCCGGACCAACCGGTCTTTTTGCTGTTTTTGAGGCAGGTTTACTTAAAATTAAATGTCACATCATAGATGCATTACCACAACCAGGTGGGCAATTGGCAGAACTTTATCCTAAGAAACCAATTTTTGATATTCCTGGCTATCCATCAGTGTTAGCAGGTGAATTGGTAGATAATTTAATGGAACAAATTAAACAGTTTGAGCCTGGATTTACTTTGGCAGAAACTGCAACTACTCTTAATAAATTAGAAGATGGAACGTTCGAAGTGATTACCAATAAAGGTACAGTTCACCGTGCAAAAGCCGTTGCAATTGCTGGTGGTTTAGGAACTTTCGAGCCGAGAAAGCCTTTGATTGACAATATTGCAGACTACGAAGAAAAAGGAGTAGAATATTTTGTGAAAAATCCTGAACATTTCAGAGATAAAAATATTGTAATTGCTGGTGGCGGTGATTCTGCGCTAGACTGGAGTATTTTCTTGTCTAATGTGGCAAAATCTGTTACGCTTATTCACCGTAGAAATGAGTTTAGAGGTGCTCTTGACTCTGTAGAAAAGGTACAAGAACTTAAAAATGCAGGTAAAATTAACTTAATTACACCAGCAGAAGTAATTGGTCTAAAAGGTGATGGTCATTTAGAAGCCATTACAGTAGATAAAGAAGGTGAAGTTTACGATTTGGCAACCGATTATTTTATTCCGCTTTTTGGATTAACTCCTAAATTAGGTGATATTGCAAATTGGGGATTAGAAATTGAGAAAAATGCGATTGTGGTAAATAACGCTTTGGATTATCAAACCAATATTGAAGGCGTTTATGCAATTGGCGACGTGAATACTTATCCAGGAAAATTAAAACTAATTTTATGTGGTTTCCACGAAGCAACTTTGATGTGTCAAAGTGTCTACAATAGAATGAATCCTGGCAGAAAATATGTCTTGAAATATACTACTGTAAGTGGAGTAGATGGTTTTGACGGAACCAGAAAAGAAGCTGAAAAAGCAGTTGTAAAGAAGATAGACTAAATTTTTAGTATTTGGTACTGAGTATTTTGGTAGTTAGACTTTTTACCAATTACTAATTACCAACTACCAATTACCAACTACCAATTACCAAAATACAATTACTAAAATGTTAGACGTAAATATAAAAATTACAGATAGAAACGGAGTTACCCATGAAGTGGCAGCGCCTACAGATATGGCGATGAATTTGATGGAAATCGTGAAACTATATGAATTAGCAGAAGAAGGAACTTTTGGTGTTTGTGGAGGAATGGCAATGTGCGCATCTTGTCAATGCTATGTAAAAAGTGATACTTCGCTTCCTGAAAAATCTGATGAAGAAGAAGCAATGCTTTCTGAAGCTTACAATGTAAAAGAAAATTCTAGATTAAGTTGTCAAATTCACATTACAGAAGATTTAGAAGGGCTAGAAGTAGAATTGGCTCCTTACGAGTAAATGTTCTTCTGAAAAAAATAAAAAAAGGCTGTTTCAATTTCCGAAACAGCCTTTTTCTTTATCAAGATTGAATTAATTCACTAAAAATAAAGCATTGCTAAATAGTCACTCCTTAACAAGCCGCCATTTTCAGTTTTTCATTAAGAATATTCCGATTAAAGAGCAGGCGGATAAGGTTT
>JBKBLE010000034.1:0-18762 GCA_046296655.1 Cloacibacterium sp.
ATAGAAAATTCTGCTTAAAGCCTATCTATATGTGCATAAAATATATCTGTTTTTTTATTTAGGACAGTATTGAAAAATTACAATTAATTTACTGATTGTCTGCCTGTTGATGCTATTTTAAGGAGCGACTACGTAGCAAAGTAATTTGTTAAATATTTAAAATACAAAACCTCAAGGAATGTTTCTTGAGTTTTTTACAATATTTTTAAATCTTCTGTTTTCCAACTTCGGACTTCGGACTCCCAACTTCCGTCTTCTTAATCAAAAATATAGGTAATTCCTGCGCTTAAAACGTGTTGTCTTTTGGTAGAATTAGTGGCAGGATCTTGTGGTTCTTTTCCCATTAAATCTGGTAAATTATTGCTTACTCCAAAATCAAATCTTCCTACAATTTCTAATTTTCTTTTGTAGCTAAATCCTAAACCTGCAGAAATGGCTAAATCAAAAGCTGCTTCTTTACCAAATTCTTCTACATTATAGATGCTTCTGGAAGGATTTTCCACTTTTTGACTGAGTAAAAAGCCGAATCTTGGTCCTAATTGCCCAAAAAACTCTGATTCTGCCTCAGAAAAATAAGCTTTAAAATAAACAGGAACACTCAGATAATTATTCGCATAAACGGTTTCTCCATTCCCTTTTTCACCAGCGCTTAAATATTCTACTTGTGGCTGCAAATAAAACATGTCATCTCCTCCAATGGGAATGATTGCCAATGCTCCTCCATAAAACGAAATTCTAGAAGAAGAAGGGTTGTGCGCATTTTGAATTCTTGAATACGTAGGTCCTGCAATGAGACCAAATCTAGTTGAAGAAAAATCTACTTGCGAAAAAATAGGGGTAAAAATAAAGCCTGCTGAAATGATCAATAATTTCTGAAGCCAAGTGTTAACATTTGTTTTCATTGTGTTTTATTTAAATAAAAACTTCATAATAAAGATTATTATGAAGTTTAAAATATTTGTAATATCAAAGATAATAATTTATCCTAATACTTTAGCAATAGTTTTACCGATATCAGCTGGAGAAGCTACTACGTTGATCCCGCATTCTTCCATAATTTGCATTTTTGCTTGAGCCGTATCTTCTGCACCACCTACAATTGCACCAGCGTGTCCCATTGTTCTACCTTTAGGAGCAGTTTGACCAGCGATGAAACCTACTACTGGTTTTTTAGAACCAGAATCTCTGTACCATCTTGCTGCTTCAGCTTCTAGAGAACCACCAATTTCACCAATCATCACTACTGCATCAGTTTCTGGGTCGTTGATGAATAATTCTAAAGCTTCTTTAGTAGTTGTTCCGATGATTGGGTCACCACCAATACCAATTGCTGTAGAAATACCGAAACCAGCTCTTACCACTTGGTCTGCAGCTTCGTATGTTAAAGTACCTGATTTAGAAACAATACCTACTCTACCTTTTTTGAAAACGAAACCTGGCATAATACCGATTTTAGCTTCGTCTGAAGTGATAATTCCTGGACAGTTAGGACCGATTAATCTAGCACCTTTATCTTTAATATATTCTTTTACTTTTACCATATCAGCTACTGGAATTCCTTCTGTAATACAAACGATTACTTTAATTCCAGCTTCTGCAGCTTCCATTATAGCATCTGCAGCAAATGCAGGTGGTACAAAAATAATAGAAACATTAGCTCCTGTTTTAGCAACTGCGTCTGCAACGGTGTTGAAAACTGGCTTACCAAGATGTTCAGTTCCTCCTTTTCCTGGAGTTACACCACCTACTACGTTGGTTCCGTATTCAATCATTTGAGTTGCATGGAAAGTTCCTTCGTTTCCTGTAAATCCTTGTACGATTACCTTTGAATCTTTATTTACTAATACTGACATGATTTATTTTTTAATTTTTGTAAAAATACTATTTTTATGATTTCACACAAAGTAAAGACCTATAAATTTTTTAATTTAACCTCTTTTTTTAGATACTCTCTAAATTCTTCGGCTAAGCTACCGAAATAAGTCTTGCCACCTTCTAAGTCTCTGTTCACTCCAGTTTTACCTAAAAGTACTGCTCCTTTTCCTACTCTTTTGCCAGAAGCCATACCCACTTGTCCCCAAACTTGTACATCATCTTCTATGATACAACAACCTGCAATCATCGCTCCAGAAGCTACTAAAGTTCTTTCGCCAAGTACAGTATCGTGACCTATTTGGATTAAATTATCAAGTTTAGAGCCTTTTTTGATGATCGTAGAATCTGTAACACCGCGGTCTATACAGCAGTTTACACCGATTTCTACATCGTCTTCTAAAATCACATTTCCTACGGAAAGCATTTTTCTGTAACCTTCCGCATTTTTGTTGTAATAAAAAGCGTCACCTCCTAAAACCGTTCCTGACTGAATGATACAATTATTGCCAATGACCGTTCTGTCACCAATAACTACATTCGGGAAAATCATACAATTATCCCCAATTTTCACATCATTTCCGATGATTACAGAAGGGTGAATTTTACAATTTTCGCCAATGGAAACATTATTTCCTGTGGTTTCAAAAGTTTGAATACCGGTAAAATGGTCGTTGATTTTATTAAAGTCTCTGAAAGGATCATCAGAAACCAAAAGTGCTTTTCCTTCTGGACAAGCAACTTCTTTGTCTATCAAAATGATGGTAGCTTCGGAATGAAGCGCTTTGTCATAATATTTAGGATGATTGACAAAGACTATTTCTCCTTTTTTTACGCGATGAATTTCATTGGTTCCAAAAATTTGAAAATTTTCGTCGCCTACATATTTCGCACCGATGAGTTCGGCAATGGTTTTAAGGGTTTGTGGAGATTTGAAAGTCATATTTTTGTAGGATGTAGGATGATGGATGCTGGAAGAATAACATCAAACATCCAGCTTCCGACATCCAGCTAATTTATTTTACTCTTTCTAGGTAAGTACCGTCTTCTGTGTTTACTTTAATTTTGTCACCAACTTCAATGAAAAGCGGAACCAAAACTCTAGCACCCGTTTCTACGATGGCATTTTTAAGTGCATTCGTTGCAGTGTTTCCTTTTACACCTGGATCTGCTTCTATTACTTCTAAGTAAACAGTTGGTGGAATTTCCGCTGAAAGTGGAGTTTCATCTGCTTCTTTCATAATGATGGTTACTTCTTCACCCGCTTTCATGAATTGAGCGTTTTCAATCATTTCTTTACTCAAATATATTTGAGAGAAATCTTCGTTATTCATGAAGTGGAAACCATTCTCATCATCATATAAGTATTGAAATTTACGAGTAATTACTTTTACTTCGTCTATTTTATGACCTGCAGAAAAAGTATTATCAATTACTTTCCCATTGGTTACAGATTTAAGTTTAGTTCTTACGAAAGCAGGACCTTTTCCTGGTTTTACGTGTAAAAAATCGATTACTTTATAAATGTCATTGTTGAATTCTATACAAAGACCTTTTTTAATATCATTACTTGTTGCCATTAATATTTATTATTTTTTAAAATTTGTTTTTATTCTTTTCCTGTTCCGTATCCTTTTACGATTCCACGAGATGAATTTTTGATAAATTCTAAAATCTCGTCTCTTTCTTCCGTAGGTGGCATTTCGTTTTCGATGAATCTTGTTGCCTGAGAAACATTCATTTTAGATTGAAAAAGATATTTGTAGATTTTTTGAATTTCAAAAATTCTATCATTACTGAAACCTCTTCTTCTTAATCCCACAGAATTAATTCCTGCATAAGACATAGGTTCTCTCGCTACTTTTACATAAGGTGGAATATCTTTTCTTACGAGTGTTCCTCCAGAAATCATCACGTGTTTCCCTATTTTACCGAACTGATGCACCGCAGAAAGACCTCCCATTACAGTGAAATCTCCTATTTCTACGTGTCCTGCAATTCCGCAACCGTATACAATGATGACATGATTTCCAAGAACACAGTCGTGAGCGATGTGAGAAGTAGCCATGATAAGGCAATCATTCCCTACTTTGGTATAGCCTAATGCTTTGGTTCCTCTGTTGACGGTTACACATTCTCTGATGGTAGTATTGTCTCCAATAATGGTCAATGTTTGTTCCCCATCAAATTTCAAATCTTGTGGGATTGCAGAAATTACCGTTCCGGGAAAAATTCTACAGTTTTTACCAATTCTTGCACCATCCATAATGGTAACATTGGGACCAATCCAAGTTCCTTCTCCTATTTCTACATCTGCAGCAATGGTGGTAAAAGGTTCTATGGTGACATCTTTGCCAATTTTGGCACGTCTGTCTACAGCGGCTAATTGATGAATCATGAGTCTAATTTGGTTTTAGCAACTTGAGCCATTAATTCTGCTTCTACTACTACGCTGTCTCCTACGTAACCGTAACCTTGCATATGAACAATGCCTCTTCTTATAGGTTCTATTAGTTCTATTTTAAAAATAAGGGTATCTCCAGGAATTACTTTTTTCTTGAACTTTACCTTATCTATTTTTACAAAATAAGTGGAATAATTTTCTGGGTCTGGAACATTTGCCAAGACTAAAATACCTCCAGCTTGAGCCATCGCTTCGATTTGTAAAACACCAGGCATTACTGGTTCTTTAGGAAAATGACCTACAAAGAAAGGTTCATTCATCGAAACATTTTTAAGACCTACCACATGAGAATCTGATAACTCTAAAATTTTATCAATCAATAAAAATGGTGGTTTATGCGGTAAAAGACGCATAATCCCGTTAATATCAAAAACAGGTTCTGCTTTTAAATCAAAATCTGGCACGTTTTTCTTTTTTTGTAATTTCCACTGTCTGTTTAGTTTTTTCGCAAATTGTGTGTTCACGAAATGTCCAGGCTTAGTAGCAATTACTTTTCCTTTAATTTTTACACCTGTTAATGCTAAATCGCCGATTACATCTAGCAATTTATGACGTGCAGCTTCATTAGGATAATTAAGGGTAAGATTATCTAAAATACCATTTGGTCTGATGGTAACTTCTTCTTTACCGAAAGCTTTTTTAAGTTTTTCAGCGGTTTCTGGAGTTAATTCTTTGTCTACGTAAACAATAGCGTTAGAAATATCTCCCCCTTTAATAAGACCACTATCTAAAAGCATTTCTAGTTCGTGCAAGAAACTAAAAGTTCTCGCTGATGAAATTTCATCTTTAAAATCTGTAATTTTTTTAAGAGAAGCATTCTGAGTTCCTAAAATTTTAGTCCCGAAATCTACCATTGTAGTAATTTCGTAGTTTTCAGAAGGAATAATGGTAATTTCTGAGCCTGTATTAGGGTCTACATAGTTCATCACTTCTTTGATGACTAAATATTCTCTGTTTTGCTCTTGTTCTACCACTCCAGCTTCTTCTATTGCTTCTACGAAAAATTTAGAAGAACCATCCATAATTGGTAGTTCTGCACTATTCATTTCTATGATAGCATTATCAATATCCATTCCTACTAGAGCAGCTAATAAATGCTCACAAGTATGGATTTTAACACCTAATTTTTCTAACGTAGTACCTCTTTCTGTAGTCGTTACATAATTTACATCTGCTTCCACTTGAGGATGACCTTCTAAGTCTGTTCTTACAAATACAAAACCTGTATTTTCTTTAGCAGGTTTCATGGTAAGGTTTACTTGTCTTCCTGTGTGAAGTCCAATCCCAGAAAGTGATACTTCTTTACCTAAAGTCTTCTGTTTTTCACTCATTAGTATTTTCTTTAGAGTTTTTTTCTAGATTTTTTATTCGTTCAACAATTTCAGGGAATTTTCTGAAAAGTACATAGCTTCTTCTGTAATCACCAGCATTGAAAGCAGGTGTTCCGAAGAGTGTTTCGCCGTCTTGTACATCTCTATTTATTCCGCTCTGCGCTTGTACTCTAATCTGGTTACCTATTTTGAGATGACCCGCTACACCAGTTTGGCCGCCAATCATATTCCAGTCTCCAATAATGGTAGAACCAGCAATACCAACTTGTGCTGCGATAACGTTATTTTTACCAATTTTCACGTTATGAGCAATCTGAATCAGATTATCTATTTTAGTTCCTTCGCCAATAACAGTAGAACCAATAGTTCCTCTGTCTATACTGCAATTAGAACCTATTTCTACATTATTTTCTATAACTACATTCCCTAATTGTGGAATTTTTTGATAGCCATCTTTCGTAGGCTGAAAACCGAAACCATCACTTCCTACCACCGTGTTAGAATGAATGATGCAATTATCGCCAACTACACAGTAATCATAAATTCTAGCACCGCTATAAATAATAGAGTTTTCGCCAATTTTTACATTTTTCCCGATGTAAACTTGAGGGAAAATCTGTGTTCCGTTACCGATTTTTGATTTATCTGAGATGTAAGAATGTGCACCGATGTAGACATTCTCGCCTATTGTTGCACTGTCTGCAATGGTAGAAGGTTGTTCAATTCCTGATTTTTTTTCTTCTCTCATCTGTTGATAGAGATTCATTAAAACCTGAAAAGCCAAATAAGCGTCTTCTACTACAATAAGTGTAGGTTTATAGTTTTCTTCTTTAACAAATTTTTCAGAAACAATGATCACAGAGGCTTCTGAAAGTGAAATAAATTCTGCAAATTTTTCTTGAGAAACAAAAGAGAGTTGACCATTTTGCGCATTCTCTATGGGCGAAACACCTGTAATTAAGGCATTTTCGTCTCCCAAGATTTTTCCATTGATAAAACTTGCAATTTGAGCTGCAGTAAATTCCATATCGTGCAAAGATACGAAAATCTTATTACACTCATATAATTTTTAGTTTTTTGAAAACTTAAATTTCTCTAGGGAAAAACAGAATGTTTTTGGTGGTTGGCTGATTGATATGCGCTGATAGAATTTGAGTTTCTGCGTCTTCCAGCTTTATCTTTCTTCCGTCTCTTTTGAGCAAAAAAATCGGTTGTTTTTGATTATCATAAGGAAGCAAAGTTCTGCTGATTTGTTCCACCAATTGATCACCGTTTTCGATGCCAAATTTATGATTGACTCGTTCTATTTTTTCTAAAATTTCTGATTCTTCAAATTTTTGAGAAGAAAATACCGTTTTTGGGAATTTTCTCTGAACCACTGCTTTACAGAAATAACTCAATACAAAATCATCCGCATTTTGCCAAGTTTTTATCGCGCTCAGCACATCTGTATCATCCAGTTGTGTAAAACGATTCACATCTTCTTCTGTCGCTTTTTCGAAATCAGTTTTGTACAAGAAATATTTTAAATTT
Source organism: Cloacibacterium sp. (assembly GCA_046296655.1). Classification (GTDB taxonomy): domain Bacteria; phylum Bacteroidota; class Bacteroidia; order Flavobacteriales; family Weeksellaceae; genus Cloacibacterium. The sequence goes on from JBKBLE010000034.1 coordinate 7,201, forward strand.
CCGTAAGCTTCTACTTGTTTTCCTTCGGAAATGAGCTGTTTTGCTCTGCTCAAGATTTTCACCAAAAGATGTTCTGCCAAAGCCGAAGTTTTATGATAGTAAACCTGCCAATACATAAACATTCTTGCCGTAAGGAAATTTTCAATGGAATAAACTCCTTTTTCATCAATCAGAAGTTCATCATCTTTCACATTCATCATCGAAATAATTCTCTGCGTGTTCACACTTCCTTCTGAAACTCCCGTAAAGAAACTGTCACGCTTCAAATAATCTAATCTATCTACATCTAACTGTGATGTAATCAATTGGTTAAAGAATTTACGACGGTATTTTCCTTGGAACATTTCTATCGCCAAATCTAATTCACCATTAAACTCATCATTCAATTTTTTCATCAATAAGATCGAAAGTTTCTCGTGATGCCAATCTTCCATCAAAAGACTTTCTAAAGCGTGAGAATACGGACCATGACCTACATCGTGCAATAAAATAGCGAGAAGCGCCGCTTTTTCTTCTTCGTCTGAAATCTTTACATTTTTCAGTTTCAAAGTTTCTAGCGCCGTAAACATGAGATGCATCGCACCTAAAGCATGATGAAATCTGGTATGAGTAGCTCCCGGAAAAACTAAACTCAACAATCCTGTTTGAGAAATTCTGCGCAATCTCTGAAAATAACGATGCTCTAACACATCATACAAAATTTCGTAAGGAATTTTTATAAAACCATGAACTGGGTCATTGATAATTTTGAGTTTATTGGTGCTCATTTGAATAGATAAATTTTGTCCCGATTTTTATCGGGAGATAAATGATTTTTCAAATTTACGGAAATTTAGTTTAACAGATTTTTAATTCATCTTATGCTTTACGACTTCTTCTATGACAAAAAATAAAATAAGCTTTTTGGGTTATAAAACTTAGAGTTCTCACCATGAAAGTTTACACTATTATTACGCATCAATTAGCGTAATTATTTCGCCTTTTTTTGTCTTTTTTGAGACATTTGTTCGAATCTTGTTCGAATCAAGTTCGAATCAGCTTCGGAAAAAGGGTACTTTTTGCGAACAAAACTCGAGTTTGACTGCCACTTGATTCAACTCAAACCCTTATTTGTTTTATTCAAAATGCCATATAAAGTTCTGGGTATAATAAGAAGCAAGTATTTTGCCTTTGTCCTGCAAGTAAAGAACAAGCAGACATTAACTACCCTTTCCTTATACATTCCTTTGACTTTCCTTTGACATTGCTTTGGGTAGGGTTAAGATTTTTTAATAAGCTTTTGAGCATCAAGAATACTTTTGTATATTTGGTGATGGGCAAAATCCCTAGAACGGAAGTAAACTTCCTTCTCGGGACTTCGCAAATCCGCCGAATCGTTGGCAGCAAGTGTAAAGGACGACCCGACAACAATAAACAGACGACTAAGAACAAGAAAAAGTAAACCATTTTGACAGGTGACCAAAGACATAGAAACGATATTACAAACGGACAGCATCTTAACCTACATGCTGACCGACCCTATGTTTTTTTATTTTTTTCCCATTGCACATTTTTTAAAAACAAATGCGAAGCATTCACGAGCACCGCTAAAAAGAAAACTAAACAAGCGAGTAATTTTAGCCAGCCGCACAAATGGCACATTTGGCTTTGCCCAACCCGCAAGCCGACCCTTCGCAAATGCGAAGCATTCACGAACACCATAAAAACATATAATCCGTGAGTAAAACCAAAAGAGCCACTTTTTTGCCACTGCACGGACGACAGAACTAAAAATAAATTGTAATTTTGACGAATTAGTCCAAACAATAACGACAAGATGAATTCTTTTGGAGAATATTTGCGAAACAGACGAGAACAACTAGGACTTCCATTAAGGAAAGTAGCAGCCGAACTCGACATTGACACTTCTATTCTAAGCAAAATTGAACGCAATGAAAGAGTGGCGACAAAGGAAATGTTGCCGACATTAGCTAAGACTTTAGAAGTTCAAGAAAAAGAAATACAAATTGAGTTTATCCAGTCGACTGTTTTATCAGAACTCGGAGACTTGGAGTTTTTGACTGATGGACTTAAAAATGTATTGAAGAAAATATGAGCACGAAATTTTTCACAAACGAAGAGCAAAATACACTTCTAAAAAAAATAGAAGGTATTTTCAAACATAAAAACATCCATTTCTTAGATGCTTTGGTTGGATATTTTCGAGCATCAGGATATTTCCAAATCCGTGAATTTGTTGAGAGTGCTCAAGAAATAAGAATTCTTGTAGGTATCAACATAGACTCACTCATTTATCAAGCCAATCAGCAAGGAGTCTTATTTGACGGTGATGCTGAAAAAGCTCAAGAAGAATTTTTCCAAGAAATTAAAAAGAATATTCAAGAAGCAGAATACGATAAAACTGTTGAAGGTGGAATGTTGCAATTGATTAAAGACATCACCACTGGTAAAGTAAAAATCAAAATTCACCCTAAACAAAACATACACGCTAAGATTTATATTTTTCGAGAGAAAGAAAAGCACGACCACGGTTATGGCTCTGTAATTACTGGTTCTAGTAACCTTACAGATGCAGGTCTTTCAAAAAATTTCGAATTCAATGTGGAATTAAGAGACAATTCCGATATTGATTTTGCAACACAAACTTTTGAAAAGCTTTGGGAAGAAGCTGTTCCAGTTGATATGGACAGCATTGAAAAACTTCAAAAGGAAACCTATCTAAACGACAATTATACACCTTATGAAGTGTATTTGAAATTTTTGATTGAATACTTCGGGAAAAGTATTGAGTTTGACCCTAACTCTATTTCAGACTTACCAAAAGGTTTCAAAAGATTATCGTATCAAGTGGATGCCGTTAATGACGGCTTTTCCAAAATGATGAAACACAATGGTTTTTTCTTGTCGGATGTTGTAGGACTTGGGAAGACCATTGTTTCAACCCTAATTGCTAAGAAATATTTTTATACCAATGGCTTTCCAGAGCATCGGTCCCGAACGCTAATCATCGTACCACCAGCATTAAAGGATAATTGGATTGAAACCATTGAAAAGTTCAACCTAGACAATGTGAAAATCATAACGAATGGAAGTTTGCATAAAATCAATGATGCGACCATTTATGATTTAATCATTGTGGATGAAGCCCATAAATTCCGTTCGGATACTGCGGGAATGTACAATGACTTACAGAAGATTTGTAAAACGCCTACTAGACGTGTTTTACCTGACGGACAGACTGTACCTAAAAGAGTAATCTTAATATCTGCAACACCATTAAATAACAAACCAGAAGACATTGCCAACCAAATCTATTTATTCCAAGACAGTAAAGAATCTACCTTAGAAGTGGGTAATCTTCAACACTTTTTTAGACAACAGATTGATGCTTACAAAAAACTAAAAGACGAAACAGATATTGCCAAAGTTCAAGCTGGGGTAAAGAAAATTTATGAAAAGATTAGAACAAAGGTGATTGAGCCGCTAATAGTGCGTAGAACGAGGACGGACTTAATGGCTCACGACTTGTACGCAAAAGATTTGGAAAAACAGGGTATTAAATTTCCTATAGTAAGGCAGCCTAAAAAAATATTGTATGTGCTTGAACCACACTTGGAAGAATTGTATGACAAAACCATTCACGTTTTAAGTCACGAGACGCAAGGGTTAAAATACAATCGTTATCGTGCTATCGGGTTTTTGAAACCGCACAAAAAGAATAAATACAAACAAGCGGATATGATCTCGGCTCAATTAGCTAAGATTATGAAAACGCTTTTGGTTAAAAGGATTGACAGTAGTTTCTATGCTTTCAAGCAATCGCTTTTCCGTTTTATGAAAGCCACAGAAGCAATGGTAACAATGTTTGAAAATGGTCGCATTTTCATTGCTCCCAATTTGCCAGTTTCGGATATGATTAACGAAGGCAAAGAGGAAGAATTAATGGATTTAGTTTTGGAGAAGTCTATTGAAGACCCAACTATTGACATCTGCGAACCGGATGACTTTGAATATGATTTCTTACCGGGACTACAACACGATTTAAAATTACTTAAAGAATTAAGTGCGGAATGGGAAAAAATCAACGAAGACCCTAAGTTGGATGTGTTTGTTGATTATTTAAACAACACCCTTTTGAGTAAATCCATAAATCCTGAATCCAAATTAGTCGTATTCTCTGAAAGTAAGGAAACAACCGCTTATTTAGAAAAAGAACTACCTAAATATATTTCAGCGAAAATTTTATCGGTCGATAGTAAAACCAGAAAAGATAGAATGCCTATCGTTCGTAAAAACTTTGATGCTAATTTACCAAAAGCCGAACAAGAGGACAATTACAGCATCATCCTTACTACCGAGGTTTTGGCAGAAGGTATCAACCTGCACCGGTCTAATGTGATTGTAAATTATGATACTCCGTGGAACTCTACCCGCTTGATGCAAAGGATTGGACGTGTGAACAGGATTGGCTCAACAGCAGATGAAGTACACGTTTACAATTTCTACCCAACGGCGAAAGTCAATAACGACATTGAATTGGAGAAAAAGGCAATTATGAAATTGCAATCTTTTCACGCAGCACTGGGGGAAGACAGTCAGATTTATTCTCCTGATGAAGAAACAGAATCTTTCGGTCTTTTTGATAAAGAAATCGAAGAAGAAAAAGATGAAAAATTGGCTTACTTGATGATGATTCGAGACATCAAGGAAAAAACGCCAGGACTGTTTAAGCAAATCAAAAATATGCCTTTGCGTTCCCGAGTGGGAAGAAAAAAGAAAGAGCTGAACCAAAGTACCATTTGCTACATTAAAGACAGCAAACGTGATGCTTTTATTTTGGTAAAAGACAATGAAGAAACTGAAGAGCTAACCTTTTTGGAAACGGTAAAAATATTTGAAGCAGATGTGTTGGAAAAAGCCATTCCATTACATTCAAAACACCACGAACAAGTTCAAGCAGGTATTTTGTTGTTTTCTGATTTATTGGAAAAGGAAAAAGCCAAAGACAAAAAGATAGATACGACACAAGGACCCAATGAGAAAAAAGCAAATGCTTATTTAGACGCTATGCTCAATCTTCCGTTGGTGAATGAAGAAGAAAGAGCTTTAATTATCAAAGCTAAAGATGCTTTGCGTCAAGGTCGTTTTCAAAACTTACAAAGAGACATCAATAAGTTTCAGAGGTCTCTGAAAAAATCTCCATTAAAACCGGCAGTCGTTTTGGAAAAGGTGATTGAGATTTTAAAAAGTTATCCTCTACTGATTGAAGAAGCCGAACAGACTATAGAGAAAAAGATTGTTAGGGTAAAAACCTTAGATCCTGAAATTATTATCACTGAAAGTTTTAGCGAATGAGTCAATACAGCAAGGAACATCAAAATATAGAGTGGAAAGAGTCTTGGCACAATGACTATTTCAAATGGATTTGTGGTTTTGCGAATGCTCAAGGTGGTACTTTGTATATCGGTATTGATGACAAGGGCAACACCAAACATTTGGATAATGCCAAAAAACTTTTGGAAGACTTGCCTAATCAGGTTAGGGATCTTTTAGGTTTGATGGTAGATGTGAACTTGCATACAAAAAACGGAGACGATTATTTGGAAATTGTGGTAGAGCCATACCCTTTCCCTATCAGTTTAAGAGGTAAATATTATTACCGGACTGGTAGCACTTTGCAGGAACTAAAAGGTGCAGCTTTGACGAAATTCTTATTGCAACGACAAGGCAAAAAATGGGATGGCGTCCCAGTTCCCAATGTTACTGTGGGCGACTTGAAAAATGAAACCTTTGATTTTTTCCGCAAGAAAGCCACAAAAAGCAAACGATTAGAACCTGAAGATTTGGAGGGAACCAATCAAGAACTATTAGAAAGCCTCCAATTGTATTTAGAAGAAGAAAAAATGCTCAAGCGAGCCGCTGTTTTACTTTTTCATCCAAAACCTGAAAAGTATGTAACAGGAGCGTTCATCAAAATTGGCTACTTTGAAAACGAAGCAGACTTGATGTATCAAGATGAAGCTCACGGCAATTTGTTTGAGCAGATTGAGAAAACTATGGATTTGCTTTTTACCAAATACATCAAAGCATTGATAAGCTATGAGGGTATTTCGAGGGTAGAGACTTACGAATATCCAAGAGAAGCAATCAGAGAGGCTTTATTGAATGCAGTGGCTCACAAAGATTATTCGGGTGGTGCGCCTATCCAAATCAAAGTTTTCAAAGACCGAATAATGATTTGGAACGATGGACAATTACCCGATAATTGGACTGTAAGCAATCTTTTAAACAAACACGCTTCAAAACCATACAATCCTGATATTGCCAATACTCTTTTTAGAAGTGGCTACATTGAATCTTGGGGTAGAGGCATTGAAAAAATGATAAATTATTGTTTGGAAACTGGAATTCCTGTACCTAATTACTCTTTTGAAGGTTCTGATTTCTTGGTTGAGTTCAGAAAAGATATTTATAATAAGGAGTATTTAACGAGTTTGGGCTTGAATGAAAGGCAAATCAAAGCGGTGCTTTTTGTGAAAGAGATTGGGAAGATTACAAACAGTGATTATCAGCAATTGAATGAAATATCAAAACGGACTGCTACAAATGAATTAACTGAACTAGTTGAAAAATATGCACTATTGAATCGAAGAGGAACATCTGGTTCTAATATATTTTATAATCTAGTGGGGCAATAGTGGGGCAAGTGGGGCAATAATGGGGCATAAAACAACCAAATGAGGCAAAAATGAGGCAAAAACAAATTAATCGATATAAATGCATTAAACAGAATACGCAATTAAATTGCCGATATACTCGTGTTTTTGCCGATAAATTGCCGATAACAACTAATGGAACATTGTCCGATATGTCCGATAAATGAAATTTTGCAAAATGAACCAAAGTGGGGCCAAATGCAGAATAGTGGGGCCAAAGTTGAGCCAAATGAACCAAAAATGAAACGAAAAAAAGATTAAACAATGGAATCACTAAGGGCTCAAATAAAATCAATAACGCTTGCTGAACAGGAAGCAAGTCTTGTTTATCAACGATTTACAACTTTTCAAAAGGACTCACTAAGGACTCAATTCATAAAAAGTAAAGGACTCAAATAATTTTTTAACAATGAAAGAAAAAGATTTAAAACATAAATTACAGCAAACATTCGACTTCTCCATTTGGAAGGAGATTTTGCCTTTATTTTTTAAAAAAATTGATTATTTCAGTCAACCTGAAAATTTGTTTACCAACAATGAAAACATCATTGAAAGTAAACAAGTGGGAACGGTGAAACTGGATGATGGCAAACAACTCGCCATTTTCCTTGTTGAAGTATCCGATAATATCAATATTGTTCGTAACCGACAAGGTTTGCGTGAGATTGCCGCAAAATATATTGACCAAAACATCATTCACGGTGCTTTGGCATTTTTCTACAACAAAAACCAAGTTGATTATCGTTTTTCTTTCATTGCCAAAGAAGCCAGTCTGGATTTAGAAACAGGAGAACTCATCAAAGGGGAAACCAAACCGAAGCGTTACACCTATCTATTGGGCGCTAATGAAGCTTGTACCACAGCTGCCAAACGGATGTTAGTCTTGGCCGATAAAAAAGAAAAAGGCGAAGTAAGCATTAAAGAACTCAAAGAGGTATTCTCGGTAGAAGCCTTGAATAAAGACTTCTTTAAAACATACAAAGCCCACTATGAAAAGTTCTGGAAGTACTTGGCGGATGAAAACAATCCATTCAGAACAAAATTGATTGATGAAGAAAAAGATACCAAAGACAAGCAAGAAAAACCCATTCGTGATTTTGTAAAAAAACTTTTAGGTAGAATTGTTTTTCTTCAATTTTTGGAGAAAAAAGGTTGGATGGGTTGTGATGCTTCATCTAAAGAATGGACGGGCGGAAATCCTCGCTTTATGTTTCAGTTGTTTGAGGATTTCAGTGAACCGGAGAAGTTTCATAGTCAATGCCTGACCAAGCTGTTTTTTGAAACCCTGAATACCAAAAGACCCAATGATATTTTTGAAATAAAAGGATTAAACGGCAAACTCAACGGTTCACGTGTACCTTACCTAAATGGTGGACTTTTTGAACCCGAAAAAAACAAAGCTACTTTAGCAATAGATTTCCCAGCCGACTATTTCAAAGAACTGTTGGAATTCTTTGACCAATACAATTTTACCATTGACGAAAACAGCCCGGACGACCACGAAGTAGGGATTGACCCGGAAATGTTGGGACATATTTTTGAAAACCTATTGGAAGACAACCGAGACAAAGGAGCATTTTATACGCCCAAAGAGATTGTGCAGTATATGTGTAAGGAAAGTTTGATTCAGTATCTATTGAATACTTTCCAGGAACAAAAAGATATAGAACAGTTTATTCGCTTACACATCGTGTCACCTTTCTTGGCAGAGAAGGAAAATGCCATCTTGCTCAACCAAAAGTTAGACGACATCAAAGTTTGCGACCCTGCCATTGGTTCCGGTGCTTTCCCGATTGGAATGTTGCAAGAGATTTTTGAAGCCAAACGCTTTATTTATCCATACCTGAAAACCAACCAAGACTTTAAACCAGCAGCAGTAAAAAAGAACATCATTCAAAATTCCATATATGGGGTGGATTTAGAAAAAGGTGCCGTGGACATTGCCCAATTGCGTTTTTGGCTCTCTTTGGTAGTTGATGAACTCAACCCGCATCCACTACCCAACTTGGACTATAAGATCATGCAGGGAAATAGCTTATTGGAAAGCTTTGAAGGTGTGGACTTGAGCAAAATGGGTAACAATAAAAGCGATTTAACTATTGCTGAACCACAAAGAGACTTATTTGGAAATTTATTGGAAAGCCAAATGAAAATGACCTTTTCAAAAATTGAAACCACCGAAAAGATACAGCAACTCATCAAACGCTTTTTTAGCATTGAAAAGGCAGAAGACAAAAAAGCCATAAGAGATGAAATCAACCAATTGGTTTTGCAGCATATTGAATACAACATTGAACTAAGGGAAAACCAACTAAACCGCTTTATCAACGAAGCAGGCAACCCCAACAACCTAAACAAAAACGCCAAAAAGAAATACGATGGATATGTAGCCGATTTGGATAAAATACAAGCTACCAAAGCCAACTTGCTCAAAATACAAGAAACAGACGAACGCCCTTATTTCTTATGGCATCTTTATTTCAAAGATGTTTTTGACCAAGGTGGTTTTGATGTAATGATAGGCAACCCGCCTTATATTCAGTTGCAGAAAGATGAAGGTTATCTAGCAAATACATATGAAAATAAAGGGTTTGAAACTTTTGTGAGAACAGGAGACATATACTCTCTATTTTATGAGAAAGGGCTAAATCTATTAAAAGAGGAAGGAAATCTAAATTATATCACATCAAATAAGTGGTTGAAAGCAAATTATGGAAAAGCAACTCGTGAATTTTTCTTAAAACACCAACCCATAAAAATTATTGATTTAGGAAGTGGTATTTTTAAAACCGCTACTGTTGATACCAATATTTTAATCATCAAAAAATTAAAAAACTCATTGGGCAATAAATCTGTATTGGGTTTAAACATTTCAAAGGAATCAATAATCAAAGACATCAATGATTTTAAAGACCGATGGGTCTTTATTGAAAATTTGTCATCAGATTCTTGGGCAATCTTAGACAAAGAAGAGTTTGAAATTAAAAAGAAAATTGAAAATATTGGAAAACCTCTTAATGAATGGGAAAATGAAATTTATAGAGGTGTTCTAACAGGTCTTAATGAAGCCTTTATTATTGAAAATGAAACTAAAGAAAAGTTATGTCAAATTGAGTCTAATAATCAAAAAATCATTAAACCCATTTTAAAGGGTAAAAACATAAAAAAATACAAAGCAAAATGGGACGGTCTTTGGTTAATAGAGACGCATAACGGCTATAAAAAATTGAATGGAGAAATTATTCCACCAATTGACATTAATGATTTTCCAAGAGTTAAAGAATATTTGGATACATTTGAGCCTAAACTTTCAAACAGAGGCGATAAAGGAGTAACGCCCTATAATTTAAGAAATTGTGCTTATCAAGAAGAGTTCACAAAAGAAAAAATTGTTTGGGCAGATATAGCTAGAGAACCTTCTTTCTCTTATTTGGGCCCAAATATTTACTTTAATAATACCGTTTATTTTATTGTTGGTGATAGTTTGAAATACCTATTGACTGTTTTAAATAGCAGGGTAATAGACTTCTATTTTCAGAAAATTGGAACAGATTTAGGTCAAGACGGAGGAAGGTACTTTAAGCAATTTGTTGAATTATTTCCCATTCCAGACATTGAAGAAATGTATAGAAAACCCTTTGAAACCCTTGCCGAATATCTTATTTACCTAAACGCCCCAAAACAAGCCCCTGTTATAGAAAAAGTGAGCAATGAAGCGGTAAGCCAAGTATTTGAAGACTTGGTCAATATGATGGTGTACGAACTCTACTTTGAAGAAGAAATGAAAGCCAAAGAAATAGATGTATTGCAATTTGTAACCGAAAAAGCATTTCCAGACATCACCCAAGCAGAAGACCCAAAAGCCATCATCCAAAAAGTGTATTACGAGTTGCAACAAAAAGACAACCCTATACGCAACCGTATTTTGGCGGCAAGCAGCCGAAGTGAAACCATTGCGAGGATCAATGCAGCAACAAGTTAATCCCATTAGTCAACATTTACTGGCAGAATTATAGGTTGGGAAAAAGTTGATTCTTTAGCAGTTGTTACAAATGGGACTTTCGGTAATAAACCCAAAAAGACAATGCAAGAAAACCATACTGATTTTATGACTGTAAACACCTTGACAGGTTCAGCAAACTGGATGGATGTCTTGTATAAAATGGACGGAACAAAATTAATCTAAGAAAATGCCAACGCTCAACAGCCACACATTTACTCACAACTTGATTGTTTTTAATGGAGTTCGTGAATGCTTCGCATTTGCCAAGCCGCACAAGCCAAAGCTACAACCCAAGCTTGGCGGCAACGTGTGTCTGCCCAACCGCACGACCAATACAACCGACAAACCAACGGACGAAGAAGAACACCGAACGCACAACATATTCTATGTCAAAAAACAAGAAAAATTTTAAATATTTTCAATTGGCAAATTGATGAGTTTTTACATAGGGCGTTTCTCGTTTGATGACTGCAAAAATGCGGCTTACCAGTTTGCATTTTACGTTGTTTAAGACTAATAAACTGTGTTTTCCTTCTTCTTTTTTTCGTTCGTAGTATAATTTCAGTTCAGGATCGTGCCGTATGGAGGTTAAGGCTAGAAGATGAAGCAAAGATTTTATCTTTTTGTCTGCCAAAGGATTTACCCTATTTCTGCCTCTGATACTGCTTCCAGAGCTGTATTCGAAAGGTGCAATGCCACAATAGCAGGCAAATTTTCGCCAGTTTTTAAATCGTGTGAAACCTTTCGTTGCCAAAAGTAGGTAAAGCGATCCCACTTCTGCAATGCCCGGAATAGTTTTTAAAAGTTCTTGTTTTTTCTTTAAATCTTCGTTGCTGCGTAGAA
>JBKBLE010000035.1:0-18478 GCA_046296655.1 Cloacibacterium sp.
TTTTTGTTGTGCAACCTCAAAGATACTTTGAGTTACTTTAATTCCTTCTTATTTTTTTATTTAGGACGCTATTGATTCGATATAAATTAGAATGTTTCAGAGTTGGTTTTTGACCCAAAATTTTTAAAAGCTTATATTATTTTAAGTTATATTACATAAGTCTGTCTTAAAGTTTCAATTAATTCTCCAGTTTCTGTAATATTTTCGAAATGAAGATTTATATTTTCTCGAACTTTTGGATATTCATCAATAAATTCAAGATTCTCAATCTCACTTAAATTAAATTGATTCATTATATTTCTGAACTTCTCTTCATTATTTCCCCAATATTTTAGATATTTACTTTCATCTACATATATTTCTGTTAAATTCTCATTATCATGATAAATTAATCCCCAAATTAACAAAGTGTCATGAATTAACTCCGTTTTATAGTCTTCTAAATATTTTAAAATTTCAAATTTATTTTCATAAAATCCGTAATTGATTTCAGAATCTATATACCCAAAAATTAAAGCACAGTTTTCTGGAAGAGTTTCTTCAGACAAAGTAATTATTAAACTCCAAAGCTGCGGATTATCAATATTTATTTCAGCATAAAATTCAAATGGTAAATCAATGTTGTCAGGATTGCCATCATTAGGCTTAAAAACATAACCTGGAACAATATTCGCATTTTTGCTTTCTCTTAATCTTTCCAATACAGATGAATTCATAGGAACTTCATTTTCTTCTGGGAATCTTATTGTTTTTGGTAATACTAGCGTTGGTTTTGTCATAATTACTGATGAAAATCAAATATACACAATAATCACAAAAATTTAAAATACTCATAAATAATTGATTTTCAATTTTAAAAACTCGTACAAACGACTACAAACGGATATAAATGACTAAATACCGACTAATATTTCGCTTTCGTCACAACTTTGCCACAGAGATTCGAGGGAAATACAGAACGACTCGTTTCTAACGTTTAATTTAAAATTTAGTATTATGTCTTTAAGAAACAAAGTGACGCTTATCGGTCACACCGGAAAAGAAGTAGAAATCGTAAATTTCGAAAAAGGAATGAAAGCTACAGTTTCATTAGCAACCAACGATTATTACACCAATTCTCTTGGCGAAAAAGTAGAAGAAACTCAATGGCACAATTTGGTTGCTTTTGGTAAAACTGCAGAGATTTTTCAAAAATACGTGCAAAAAGGAAAAGAAATTGCCATCGAAGGAAAACTTACCTACAGAACGTATGATGATAAAGACGGACAAAAACGCTACATCACCGAAATTAGAGTAGAAGAACTCTTGCTTCTAGGAACTAAATAAAGGAGAACACACAAATGATTAAAAGTCTTGCTATTTTTTGGGCAGGGCTTTTTTCTATTTGTAAAATTTTTGTCATTTTGAGCGCAACGAAGTGGAGTCGAAAAATCTTAATTGATTTTAATTAGATTCTTCATTACATAATGCTTCGCAAAATTTCATTCAGAATGACAAAAAAAATTAGAAAAATTGTAAATACCAGCTTGATAAATTTGTCAAAGCAAATAAAACTTTGCTTACTTTCAATAGTCATAAAATTATAAAATCTTTGCGTTTTTTTGAAATCAGAATGTTTAGAAATAATTTTTCACTATTTTTGAAATATGAAAATCAATATCAGACCTATTCAACCATCAGACAACGCTATTCTAGCCAAAATCATCAGAAGTTGCTTCCATGATTTCAAAGTAAAATGTACCTCAGGAACTGTTTATACAGATCCTACAACGGATGATTTATTCTCGCTTTTTCAAACGCCAAAATCTCAACTTTGGGTAGCAGAAGCAAATGATAAAATCGTAGGTTGTTGCGGAATTTTTCCCACCGAAAATCTACCAGAAGGTTGTACAGAACTCGTAAAATTCTATATTTCTAATGAGGGAAGAGGAAAAGGAATTGGCAGATTATTGTTAGAAAAAACCATAGAAACCGCTCAAGAATTGGGATATTCTCAGATATATTTAGAAAGCATTCCAGAATTTTCTACCGCTGTTTCCATTTACGAAAAACAAGGTTTCCAATACCTGAATCAACCACTCGGAAATACTGGTCATGATGGCTGTAATCTTTGGATGCTGAAAGAAATGTGATGATTTGCTGATGTGACGAAGCGTTGATGCGATGATTATTGATAATTTCCGTATTTTTGCACAGAATTTATTAACCAATTAGCAAATCGACTAATTAACACATCAAGGAATGAAGCCAAGTTTAGCGAAAGGAACCAGAGATTTTACAGCGCAGGAAGTTTATCGTAGAAAATACATTATCAATACTTTACAGAAGAATTTTGAATTGTTCGGATTCCAACCTTTGGAAACGCCAAGTTTTGAAAATTTATCTACTTTGACGGGTAAATACGGAGAAGAAGGTGATAGATTGATTTTTAAAATCCTAAACTCTGGAGATTACGCAGCTAAAACTAAAGACGAAGATTGGAATGCTAAAAATTCTCAAAAGCTCATCGCTCAGATTTCGGAGAAAGCCTTAAGATATGATTTAACCGTTCCTTTTGCACGTTTTGTTGCCATGAATCAAGGAACGCTTACTTTTCCTTTTAAACGTTATCAGATTCAACCGGTTTGGAGAGCAGACAGACCTCAAAAAGGACGTTTCAGAGAGTTTTATCAGTGCGATGCAGATGTAGTGGGTTCAGAAAGTCTTTGGCAAGAAGTAGAATTGGTTCAATTGTATTTGAAGTCTTTCAAAGAATTACAAATTCCTGTAAAAATCCATATCAACAACCGTAAAATCCTTTCTGGATTAGCAGAATTTGCCAACATTTCTGAGCAATTGATTGATTTTACAGTGGCTTTGGATAAATTAGACAAAATCGGGAAAGAAGGTGTGGTAAAAGAACTTCAAGAAAAAAATATTGCTGATGAAGCCATCGAAAAACTATCTTTCCTTTTTGATAATAAACCTCAAGCTGAAGTTTTAGAAATCCTTAAAACCAATTTTGCCAATGTAGAAATCGGGAAAAGTGGAGTAGAAGAACTGGAATTTGTTTTAGAAAACTGTAAAAATCTTGGTATTGAAGACGAGTTGGTTTTCAACATCACTTTAGCGCGTGGTTTAGACTATTATACTGGTGCTATTTTCGAGGTAAAAGCGCAAGGTGTAGAAATGGGTTCCATTGGTGGTGGTGGAAGATATAACAATCTTACCGAAGTTTTCGGGGTGAAAAATATTCCAGGAATTGGGATTTCTTTTGGCTTGGATAGAATTTATCTCGTAATAGAAGAACTGAATCTTTTCCCTCAAAATTCTGAAAGAAAAATAGAATATCTTTTTGCCAATTATGGTGAAAAAGAAGCTGCACAAGCCATGAAGGTTTTAGCCAAACTTCGTGAGAAGGGAATCGCTGCAGAAATCTATCCTGAAAGTGCCAAACTGAAAAAACAATTTACCTACGCTGAAAAGAAAGGTATAGAAAACCTTATTTTCCTTGGTGAACAGGAAATTGCAGAAGGAAATATCACCATCAAAAATTTAACTTCAGGTGAACAAAAAACAATGAAAATAGAAGAGTTCTTATCATAAAAAAAGCCATCGTAAAGATGGCTTTTTTGTTTATGCTTGTGGAGCGTTTTCTACTTTTTCTTCTACTGTCTCTTTCGCTTCTTCCATTTTGGTTTCCGCTTGAGATTTTAAATCATTGAATTTTTCTTCCGCTTTTCCTTTTAATTCTTCGGCTTTAGATTTTAAATCATTACCGTATTTGGTAAGGTTGTCTTTTGCGTTATTCAATAGGTCTTTAACTTTTTGTTTTTCTTCAGGAGTTGCTTTTTTATATCTCCAAAAAGCAAGTGCTCCAAGACCTAAAAGTGCCAATAGTTTAGAACTGGTTTTCATAATTTTGGTATTTAGTGATTAATATTGTTTGTTTGTTGTGATTACAAAATTATTGTATTATCACCCATTAAAGTTACAAAATTTAATTAAAACATTATAGTATTTACGTATTTAATTTATCTTTAAACAAATTAAAAAACAATGGATTATATCAATATCAATAAAAATTCTTGGAATGCCAAAGTAGATTATCACCTAAAATCTGATTTCTATTTTGTAGAAGAATTTATTGCGGGAAGAACTTCTCTCAATGAGCCAGAATTAGAACTTTTAGGAGATGTTCAAGGAAAGAAAATGCTGCATTTGCAATGTCATTTTGGTCAAGATTCTATTTCTTTGGCAAGAATGGGAGCCGAAGTTACTGCAGTAGATTTATCAGACAAAGCCATTGTTGAAGCCAGAATATTGGCCGAAAAATGTGGAGTTGATGTCAACTTTATAGAATCAAATGTGTATGATTTACCAAATGTTTTAGAGGAGAAATTTGACATCATTTTCACCAGTTATGGCGTGATTGGTTGGCTTCCCGATTTAGAAAAATGGGCAAAAATAATTCAGCGTTTTCTTAAACCCAATGGCGAATTCATCATGGTAGAGTTTCATCCTATCATTTGGATGTTTGATGATGATTTTACCAAAGTTGCTTATGATTACCAATCTACAGAACCCATTGTAGAAACCTACGAAGGAACTTATGCAGATAGAGAAGCCAATATTTCCCAAGAATACGTCATGTGGAATCATGCACTTTCTGAAGTATTTCAAAGTTTAATCAACCAAAATTTGGAGATTAAACACTTTCTAGAATACGATTGGTCACCGTATGCATGTTTTAAACACACCGTAGAAGTAGAAAAAGGGAAGTATAGAATCAGTAAATTTGATAAAAAAGTGCCTTTAGTCTTCTCTATAAAGGCGATGAATAAAGAATTTTCAAATTAATGATTATTTTGTTTTGTTTTTTATAAATATTTTCTATTTTTGTTTCATAATCGATATGATTAATGAAAAACCTATGAAAAAATGTGCCTCTCGTGAAAGCGAGAGTTTTTTTGTGTTTTTATGCATCCTTACAAATCGTAATAATTATTCAGCAAGTGGTAGTTTTTACTGAACATGACAAATGACATTAAGTATTTTAAAATCAGCAATATAGCTCGTCGTAACTAGATTAGGATATACTTACAGTTCTAATCCTATTAATCCAGAATTGACAATGTTCTCTGTTCCAGCTTCTGCTATCATTAGAGATGCATACGAAATAGGAGTAGGATATAAATTAAACGACAAATTCACCATCAATGCCAATTACCATTATGGAGCAAGTGATGGCAAAACTTCTGGAGCATTATTAAACCCGATGATGGCATCACCATCTAATCCTTATGGTGCAATTTCTGGAAGCACTGTAGCGTATGAAATGACCACTTCTATGGCTCAAATAGGAGTAGATTTCAAATTTTAAAAAAAATATATTAATTTGACTTGGAACTCTTCACTATAAACAGTGGAGAGTTTTTTTTGTACTTTTTATTCAATTTGTGGTAATATTTAGAGATGTGCATGTATTTCATTTTAAAATCTAATTAACAAATGATAAATTTGTTCCCACAAACAAACTTATTTATCCGAAAGGAAAAAGCACAAATGATGAAAAGGAAACGCCACTCAAAATATTTTGAGTGGCGTTTTTTATGATATTGAAATAATTCTTAACCTAAGAACGGATACTTGTAATCAGTAGGAGATAAGAAGTTTTCTTTGATACTTCTTGCAGAAACCCAACGAAGAAGATTCATTTTAGAACCTGCTTTGTCATTCGTTCCAGAAGCTCTCGCTCCACCAAAAGGTTGTTGGCCTACAACAGCACCAGTCGGTTTATCATTAATATAGAAATTTCCTGCTGCATTTTCTAAGGCTTTAGTCGCCTCGTTAATCGCATATCTGTCTTGTGCAAATACAGCACCTGTTAAAGCATAAGGAGAAGTTTCATCTACTAATTTTAACGTAGCTTTCCAATCTTCGTCTTCATACACATAAATCGTAAGAATAGGACCAAAGATTTCTTCTTTCATACTTTCGTAGTGAGGATTTTTAGCTTGAATAACGGTAGGCTGTACAAACCAACCTTTGCTATCATCACAAGTACCACCGAAGATTACTTCTGCATCAGTCGCATTTTGAGCTCTTTCGATGTAGCCTTTGCATTTTTCAAATGAAGCTTTATCAATTACCGCATTTACGAAATTAGAAGGATCTTCTGGACTTCCCATTTTAATTTCAGCCAATTGTTCTCCCATAATTCTTTTTACTTCTCCCCAAAGTGATTGCGGAACGTAAGCTCTAGAAGCGGCAGAACATTTTTGACCTTGATATTCGAAAGCACCTCTTACCAAAGCAGTAGCAACTTGACTAGGAACAGCAGAAGCATGGGCTACTACAAAGTCTTTACCGCCAGTTTCTCCTACAATTCTAGGATAAGTTTTATATTTATGAATATTTTCGCCGATTTGTCTCCATAGTGACTGGAAAACTTCTGTAGAACCAGTGAAGTGGATTCCAGAAAAATCTGGGTGTTCTAGGATTTGTTTAGAAGTTTCTGCACCACCAGAGAAAACCATGTTGATAACACCTGCTGGTAAACCTGCTTCTATCAATACATCCATAATGACTTTAGCTGAATAAATCTGTGTTGCAGATGGTTTCCAAACCACTACATTTCCCATCATCGCCATAGAAGTAGGCAAGTTAAGAGAAATTGCGGTAAAGTTAAATGGCGTAATCGCATACGTAAAACCTTCTAATGGTCTGTATTCTACTCTGTTCCAGATTCCTGCATCAGAAATGGGTTGTTCAGAATACAATTCCGCCATAAACTGCACGTTAAAACGTAAGAAATCTATCGCTTCACAAGCTGAATCTATTTCTGCCTGCATTACATTTTTACTTTGACCAATCATCGTAGCAGCGTTGATTTTATCTCTGTAAGGACCAGCCAATAAATCAGCCGCTTTTAAGAAAATAGAAGCTCTTTGCTCCCATGGTAAATTAGCCCATTCTGCTCTTGCTTTTAGACAAGAATTGATGGCATCGTCTACATGTTGTTTATTTCCTTTGTGGTAATATCCTAACGTGTGTTGATGATCTTGAGGAGAGTGTAGTGAAACTTTTTCACCAGTTTTCACTTCTTTTCCGTCAATAACCATTGGGATTTCTACTTCTTCTGACCACATTTTTTGGTAAGTAGCAATAAGTGATTTAATCTCTGCAGAACCAGGAGCATAGCTTCTTACAGGTTCGTTTTTAGGAGTAGGAACTTGCGAAATTGCGAATGACATATACTTTTAAATTTTAGATTTTAATTTATTGATCAAGATAAGAAACAGTTATTATTCATATCCTACAAAAATACAATATAAACCTTCACCCTCCAAAACACTTCGGTTACATTTTATGGAACTACTAGAAAATAAGTCTAATAGACAAATAAAATAAATACATTTCCCACAATTCTATAATTTTGCCTCACTGATTTAACCGAAATTTGTAGAAAAATAAAGACAATGAAAATCATAAAAGGATTTGCCATCATGGCAGTAGTAACCACCATTTTTACTTCATGTGTAGGAATTCCAGATGGAGTAACGGCGGTACAAAACTTTAACAAAGATAAATATCTAGGCAAATGGTATGAAATCGCAAGGTTTGACTTCCGTTTTGAAAGAAATCTAGACAACACCACAGCGCAATATTCCATCAATCCAGATGGAAGCATCAAAGTGCTGAACCAAGGGTACAACTATGTAAAAAAAGAATGGGATTCTGCCGAAGGAAAAGCCAAATTCATAGGCTCTGAATCTGAAGCGAGACTGAAAGTTTCTTTCTTTGGACCATTTTACGTCGGATATAACGTAGTAGATATAGACGAAAATTATCAAAATGCGCTTGTTTACGGGAATTCTACAAAATATATGTGGATTCTTTCAAGAAATAAAACCATAGAAGAAGCCACCAAAAAAAGATTCATCGAAAAAGCTAAAAAAGACGGTTTCGATGTTTCAAAACTCATCTGGGTAAATCACAACAAGGATTAAAATTCATTTCAATAACAAAAAAACTCGAGACTAGAACTCGAGTTTTTTTACTTTAATATTAACCTCAACCTTTACCTTTACCTAAACCTATCTCCCAAATCGATAATATGGGGCTAAAGTATTTTCTTTTTTCTGTAAAAGGTCAACGATAATTTTTCTTCCTTGTGCAGAAAAGGTAATTCCATTTCCACCAAAACCTAAGCAAAACAAACAGTTTTTATATTCTGGAGATTCCCCAATATAAGGCAAACCATCTTTGGTGGCACCAAAAATTCCACCCCAAGAAATATCTTCGATGAATTCTAAATCTGGTAGGGTTTTCTTGAGTTTTTTAATAAGCGTTTTGCTTTTTTCTTCTTTAATATTTTGTTGAAAGATGGTGTCTTTATACACAGAATCTTCGCCGCCAACTAAAAATCTACCATCATCCGTAGTTCTCATATAGAGATAAGGATCTTGTGTGTCCCAAATCAAAATCTTTTCTAGATTTTTATTATAGGTTTGTGTCGGTTCACTCACAGTTGCGTAAGTGTAAATCAGTTTGGCAACTTTTTCTTTGAGTAAATTCAATGATTCAAAACCTGTGCAGAAAACTATTTTTTGAGCACTAATAGTATGATTTTCTTGCGTAATGACTTTCGGAGTTTTGCCTTGATCTTGAATGCTTTTAATTTCGGTTTGGTCAAAGACTTTCATCCCTCTTTTTACATTGAAAGCGATAAGTTCATGTGCCATTTTATACGCATCTACACTAGCGGCAGTATCACTTAGAATGCCACCATGAGAAACAATGCCATAAGTTTTTTTAATCGCATCTGGCTCTAACCATTTGACCCCCAATTGATATTTTTTTCTAATTTCAAATTCTTGGTAAAGAGCTTTTGCAGCGGTTTTATTGTGAGCAATGTAGAGGGATTTCTTCATTTGGAAACCACAATTTAATTTTTTGGTTTTCACCAAATGTTCTAAATCTTGAATAGCAGTGATGCCTTCTTGATAACAAAGTGCAGCAGCTTCTTCACCTATTTTCTTTGCCAAATCTTTTAGCGGCTCATCTATTTCATACTGCAACATGCTGGTAGTAGCACTCGTGCTTCCTTGTCCGATGTCTCGTCTGTCGATGAGAGTTACTTCGTAACCTGCATCCATTAAAGCATCAGAAATCAGAGCGCCAGTAATGCCACCACCAATCACCAAAATTTCTGTTTTTATATTTTTTTGTAAAGTAGGATAGGTGTAGAGTAAGCCGTTTTTGAGCAGCCAAAAAGATTCAAAGGTTCTTAGTCTCATATCATTTTGTTTTAAAGTGTTGGCAATGAGCTTATTTCTTTCCTCGTGAAAATAGCCAAAATATCACGACTAATACTAAGGCAATTAAGAAAAATCCCCAATACATTCCTGCTTTGAAAACGGTTTCTACCGCTTCACAACTCGTCAATAAGGTCAATAAAAATAAAGTTACGATAGATAAGATATACTTTTTCATAGGGTAAAATTTTAGGTTAAACAAAATATTGTCTGAGTTGCCAAGCCATTTTTTCATGGTCTTGCATCAACCCCGTTAAAAAATCTGCGGTTCCTTTGTCTTCGTATTTTTCTTCACAGTCGTCTATGGAAGTTCTGATGGATTTCACAATACTCTCATGGTCTTGCAGTAGTTCTTTTGCCATTTCTAGAGGAGCAGGGCATGTTCCAGGGCTTTCTTTTAGCTGTGAAAGTTCTGCAAACTCTATGGTAGTTCCTACTGCCATTCCGCCAAGAGTAGAGATGCGTTCGGCAACTTCATCGATGGCTTTTTCTATTGCCTCATACTGTTCTTCGAAGATGCGGTGAAATTGCATGAAGTCTGGTCCTTTCAGATTCCAATGAAACTTTCTGAGTTTTAAGTATAACACATTGCCATCTGCTAAGACAACGTTTAGGTTATCACATACTTTCTTGAGGTTTGCGGCACTGATGCCAATGTCTACTTTCATAATGATTATATTTTGTGTGGGTATTGATACAAAAGTAAAATACAATCAAGCAGTTGGACTTATATAATCCTGATGATTTGTTATAAGATTTTGAGGGAATATATAGGGTATTGTTCCCCGACATCAAATACCTCTCAACGACATTTTTCATACACTATCTATGCTTTATCTAGGGAGAAGCGGGGGATAGGTGATGTAGTGAAGAAGTGATGAGGTTGTGAGGTTACGAAGTAAAGTGATTGTTTTATGTGAATTTTTTATAACACAAAGTTCGCGGAGATTTGTTGAAATGATACCGTTTTTGAGTTCTCAAAGAAACATCAGAGATGTTCTAGAAAGCACACGGATTTTTAATGCAAAAAATGTTTAGAAAAAAAAGCTGGTGGCTAAGCACAAACTGAAGGTCTGCGAACGAAGTTCACGAAGCCACAGTTTCAAAAATAAACGTTGCCTGAGCCTGTCGAAGGCAACGTGCAATAAAAAATGTTGTGCCAAAATATAGTCGAAGGCAGAAAGTAGATGAACTCTATTTCCTAATTTTTGAGATATTTTTAAGAGAATGAAGAGAAGAGAAGTTAATGTTGGGGTATTAAAATAGGCAATTGGAAAGGAAATTTTTTATTCATTAATTTTTAGAAATCAGGGAGTTAAAAGGCTGTGTTAATGGTCTATGAAGGCGATTGATAGATTGTATTTGGTTAGTTGGGAGATAATGATTACTTTTGCCGCCTATTATCAGGAACCTCTACAGGAGGTAGCAACCTGCAACAACAAGCAAGGTGCTAAAGCGATAAGCCAAACTTTTTTGGAAAAAATGTTGTCTATCTTTTGTAAAGTTCCTGTGTTAAATTTTTAAATTTTATGAACTCTACAAAAGCAAATTTTCTCAGTTTACTTCCTTTTTTAATTTTCGTAGGTACATTTTTAGGTGCCGGAATTGTTTTGCAAGACTTTTATGCCTTGCCATCGCCCATTGCCGTGAGTATCGGTATTATTGCCGCTTTCGCCATGTCTAGGTTGCCTCATCAAGAAAAAATCAAAACTTTCTTACACGGTTGTGGGGAATCCAGTGTACTCACCATGTGTATTATTTATCTTTTGGCAGGCGCTTTTTCTACGGTAGCGCAAGTTTCAGGCAGTGTAGATGCGGTGGTGAATATCGGTTTAACCTATATCTCTGCTGATTATTATGCTTTAGGGATTTTCCTTTTGGCCTCATTTCTTTCTCTGTCTTCTGGAACCTCAGTTGGTGCTATTGTCGCATTAGGGCCTATCGCGATACAGTTGGCTCAAAAAAGTGGAGCAGACCTTAACCTGATTGGAGCAAGTCTTTTGGGCGGTGCTATGTTTGGTGACAATCTTTCGGTGATTTCTGATACTACCATTGCCGCGGCTCAAACGTTGGGCAGCAGCATGAAAGATAAGTTCAGAACCAATTTTTATTTAGCTTCACCTGCAGTAATATTAACGGTGGTCATCTTACTTTTTATAGGATTAAGCAATCCTGTCGCACCCATTGCATATACGCCAACTCCCATTTCTTGGGAACTTATTTTCCCCTATTTGGTGGTTTTGGTATTGGCATTTTTAGGGTTAGATGTTTTTCTTGTTTTGGTGATTGGGATATTTTTAGCGGGAGCCATAGGTTTATGGCAAGGCAACCTTACGTGGTTGAGTTTTGCCAAAGCCAGTTATGAAGGCTTCACGTCTATGACCGAAATTTTCCTATTGTCTTTGCTTACAGGAGGTTTAGCTACCTTAGTAGAAAAAGCAGGGGGAATTCAATATTTATTGAACAAAATAGAAGCTAAGATTAGTTCAGCCAAATCTGCACAATTGGGAGCAGGATTGATTACAGGTTTGGTAAATCTTTGTATCGCCAATAATACGGTGTCGATTTTAATCTCTGGGAAAGTGTTGAGACCTATTTCTGAGCGTTTTGAAGTCCCTGCCCGAAAGATGGCTTCTGTGATTGATATTTTTGCGTGTATCGTTCAAGGGTTGCTTCCTTATGGCGCACAGGTTTTATTGATTATCGGATACAGTAAAAATAAAATCAATTATGTGGATATGCTCTCGCATTCTTATTATTTAGGGCTTTTGTTCTTAATGGTGGTGGGGTCTATGTTTTTGGGAAGGTCTAGGAATGTGTTGCCTTCGGGAGGCTAAGGCACCGTGTAATAAAAGAATTGGCGGCTGAGCTTGTCGAAGCTACAGTGTGTGGAATTTTTCTGCTTGGTTTTGGAGTTTCTATAACACAAAGTTCACGGAGATTTTGTGAAATGATGGTGTTTTTGAGTTCTCAAAGGAACATCGTAGATATTCTTTAAGTACACGGATTTTAATGCAATAGAAATAATGTGCCTTCGACAAGTTCAGGCACCGTGTACTAAAAGAATTGGTGGCTGAGCTTGTCGAAGCCACAGCATCAACAAATAAACTCTGCTTTTCAGATTTAATGTTCTTTTGTCTTGAAACAAAAGAACCAAAAGTTCAAGTCTGGAAATCCTCAGCTAAAAATAAATAACCTTTTCTAAAAACTCTGAAACTCACTCGGCAGAATGCCGAGTTTAAACAGCAGACTTTTTTAACGAAAAGGTTATTCATTTTTTTTACGCTTGCGGTTTCCTAGGACATCAATTAAAATAGGTAATTTTTCAACGTCTATGTTCCTATGTTAAAAGTTTTAATAACACAAAGTTCACGGAGATTTTGTGAAATGATGGTGTTTTTGAGTTCTCAAAGGAACATCGTAGATATTCTTTAAGTACACGGATTTTAATGCAATAGAAATAATGTGCCTTCGACAAGTTCAGGCACCGTGTACTAAAAGAATTGGTGGCTGAGCTTGTCGAAGCCACTGTGTGTGGAATTTTTCTTGGTGATGAGGTGATGAAGTTATGAGGTTTTTTTGATGCTGCCTTCGACAGGCTCAGGCATCGTGTAATAAAAGATTTGGTGGCTGAGCTTGTCGAAGCCACAATATTTCACTTAGACTGGCTCAATGAGCCAAAAATTTCTGAACCGATGCCTGAGCTTGTCGAAGGCGGAAGGCAAAATTCATGGTATAAGAAAATGATTTTTTCCACTCCCTATGTCATTCCGTAGGAATCTAAATTATTTTTAAAACCACATAATAATTTTTCACCCACGGTGATTTCGACAGGCTCAATCGCCGACTTAGAAATATTACCGATTCCTTAACCGATACCTAAACCTATCGATGGTGGCTGAGCCTGTCGATGGTGGCTGAGCCTGTCGATGGTGGCTGAGCCTGTCGAAGCCACAATATTTCACTTAGACTAGCTCAATGAGCCAATAATTTCTGAACCGATGCCTGAACCGATGTCTTAGCACAGACTGAAGGTCTGCGAACGAAGTTCACGAAGGCAGAAATGATATTTATCTTTTTAAAACGGTGGCTTCGACTTCGCTCAGCCACCAGAAATATTTTAAAGCTCAGCTTCCGTAGAAATTTTCAGCCACCAGTTTTCTTTTACTCTTCTTTTGGTCTTCTTCGGAAAAAGTACCTTTTTTCCGAAGGAGTATGGGAGGATTCTCGAAGAACACTCGAAGAAATGTAAAACCAAGGTGGTCAAAACTGGACATTTCTGGACAAGAAAAGACAAACAGAGACCAATTGGGATATTCTGAGTCATTGGCAGACTTTTAAAGACAAAAAAGGTCAAAAATAGTCAAATAAAGACATGTAACTATAAGTATATCAATGCTTTAAAAATTTGTTTCTACTTTTGACCTGTATAACAAATAAATATAAATGCCATGGCAGAAATTAAAAAAGGAATCCTTGGTGGATTTTCCGGAAAAGTAGGCCCCGTAGTAGGAGCCAATTGGCGCGGTAAAGACATTATCCGCAGTACCCCAAAATCTTCTTCGAGACCGAAGACGGATAAGCAAATTTTGCAACAACTGAAGTTTAAAACTACTATCACGTTTTTGCACCCTTTGCGCAATATCCAAAATCGGTTTTTTGGAACAGATGCGGGAGCAAAGTCTAAGGTAAACTTAGCTGCTTCTTATTTCATTAACAATGCAATAGAAATAGTAGATGGTTTACCCGCAGTAATCTATAATAAAGTGCTCATTACTAGAGGAGACCTTACAGGTTTTCAAAATGTGGAAGCACAAGCTGCAACAGGTGGCGTGATAAATCTCACTTGGGAAGATAATGGATTACAAGGCAACGCTTTAGCCACCGACAAAGTAAGTGTTGTATGTTATTTTGAGGCGGTCTCTGCTTTTGAGATTTTTGAAGGTGTGGCGTTCCGCAGTGATGCAGAAGCCAGTATTACGCTCCACAGTTCCTATCAAGGTATGGAAGCGCAAGTCTACGCTTTTATCGCCAATGAAGCCGAAACACAAGCCTGTAACAGTGTCTATCTGGGTGCAGTAACCTTAGGGTAAGAAAATCCACTCGCATGAGTGGATTTTTTTATGTTGAGTTTTCTTTTGTTTTAAGTTTTTCCTTATTGGTGTTAAGATGGGTTTTTATTATATTTGATGATTATTATGTAATCATATGTTTGATAAAGCTTATAACCAAGTAAAACAATTAGTAGAAGATTTCAAAGCAAGCGAAAGCCATTTTCTTTCAGCTACCTATTCGGAAGCAGAAGTAAGAAAAGATTTCATAGATAAGTTTTTTACCATTTTAGGCTGGGATGTAGACCATCATTTTCAGAAGAACCCTTTTCAGCAAGAAGTAAAAGTAGAAAAAGCACAAAGACAAGAAGGACATCAATCTCAAAAACGAGCAGATTATGCTTTTTCATTAGCTCCAGATTTTAAACGTACTCTTTTCTTTGTAGAAGCCAAAAAACCTTCACGTTTACTCAGACAAAATAAAGACGATTATTTTCAGACAGCAAAATACGGTTGGAACTCTCAAACTGGTATTTCTATCCTTACCGATTTTCAGGAATTGGTGATTATAGACTGTAGATTTAAGCCAGATTTTGATACAATTCTCAAAAATGAGATTAAGTATTACCGATATGAAGATTATGCTAATGAAGATGTTTTCTCGGAAATATATTGGCTGTTTTCTCGTGAAGCAATAGTAGCAGGTAACCTTACCACTTTTATAGAGAGTTTGCCAAAACCTAAAGCTAAAGAAAAACAACTCAAATTATTTGGGGGTAAATATCAGAGCATAGACGAAAGTTTTCTAAATTACATAGATGACATTCGTTTACAAATGGCACAAGCTTTCCACGCCAATAATTCTGCTTTAGACCACTATGATTTAACAGAAGCTACGCAGAGAACCATAGACCGATTGGTGTTTATCAGATTTTTAGAAGATAAACAAATAGAACCAGAGGATTTAATGCACAGCATCTCTACTGCAAATTATCCTTGGCAAAAGTTTATTGAAATATCCAAAAGACTAGATGCTAAGTATAACGGAGTAGTTTTTAAGGAGCATTTTATAGATAAAAAAACATTTTTAGGAGCAGATGAAGAACTTTTTAGAAGTATAGCAGCAGACCTAGACCATACCAATACCCCTTATGATTTCAATTATATTCCTATTCATATTTTAGGGAATATATACGAAAGGTTTTTAGGGAAATTTATCGTTATTGAAAATGGCAAAGCTTCTATAGAATTGAAGCCCGAAGTAAGAAAAGCAGGCGGAGTTTTTTACACGCCCAAATACATCGTAGATTATATTGTAGAAAACACCGTAGGTAAACTTATTGTTGACAAAAAACCAAAAGAAATTGCTAAACTTACTTTTGCAGATATAGCCTGCGGCAGTGGAAGTTTCTTAATTGGCGTTTTTGATTATTTGCTAGATTATCACAAAAACTATTATAACGAACATACAGACGAAGCCGAAAAAGACGGCTGTAAATATGATGCTGAAAAAGGAGTCTGGACAATGAGCATCAACCAAAAAAAGCAAATACTCATCAACAATGTCTATGGAGTAGATATAGATTTACAAGCTACCGAGGTAACACAAGTTTCTCTTTTCCTTAAATTGTTAGAAGACGAAACCATGGGTACTGTAGCAGAGCTGAACCAATTATTTGTGGCAGATAAAATATTACCCGATTTGTCTAACAATATAAAATGCGGAAACTCTCTTATAGGTACAGAAATAATGGCAGATGTACTGGATTTTGGAAGAGAAGAAATGCGAAAACTTAATCCTTTTGATTTTGAAACCGCCTTCCCAAATGTTTTTAGAAAAGGGGGATTTGATGCAATTGTAGGAAATCCGCCGTATTTTTCTTTAACTACCTTAGATTCTACGCAATTAAATTATTTTAAAAATAAATACAAAGTTTTTGATAAAGGAACTGATATATATTGTGTTTTTTTTGAAAAATCTATGAATGTTTTAACAAAAAATGGAGTGGTAGCATTTATTACTTCTAATCAATGGTTACAAACCAATTATGGAAGAGTATTTAGAAACTATATTTCAGCAATATTTAATCCATATTTACTCATTAATTTTGGTGGTATCAAGATATTTAAGGATGCTACGGTAGATAGTTCAATTCTTTTAATTGAAAAAAAACCATTCAAAAATAACTTAAATGGCTTTCATTATAAAAACGTCATTAATAATAAAGAACCAAATTTATCTAACCTTCTATTTATTAAAGTAAATGTAAACAATGAAAAATGGGAAATAAATAATGAAGATTATATTTTACTTAAAAATAAAATTAAGAAAAATCAGATTCTAAAATATTATGATTTAAACATAAATTATGGCATAAAAACTGGCTTTAATGAAGCCTTTATTATTGATGAAAGAAAAAGAAATGAATTGATAAGTAAAGATTCTAAAAATGCAGAGATTATAAAGCCTATTCTAAGAGGAAGAGATACTCATAAATATTTTTATGAATGGAAAAATCTATTTTTAATTGTTTCTAAAAATGGAGTTAATGTTGAAAGTGATTACCCTTCAATCTACGAACATTTTTTGAATTTTGGAGAAAAGATTAAAAAGAGAAGTGATCAAGGAGAACATTGGTGGAATCTGAGAGCATGCAGTTATTATAACTTATTTGAGGGTGAAAAAATAATTTATCCTGAAACAACTGTCAGACGCTCAGAATTTTGTTTTACAAATGAAGAAGTTTATTTAGATAAAACTTGTTTTATGATTACTGGTAGTGATTTAAAATTTCTCAATGGTGTATTATCTTCAAAATTAATGGAATGGTTCCTAGAAAGTGAGTTAAGATTGCTAGGTAAAACAAGTATTCAATATTCTAAACAGTATATTGAAAAAGTTCCCATTCCCAAAATCACTTCTGAAAATCAACAATTGCATGATGATTTGGTGAAATTGGTAGAGCAAATGCTAAAAGCCAAAAAAGAAGAGCAAAACGCACAATCAGACCATGAGAAAAACCTCTATAAAAACCTTACAGAAAGTCTAGATTATAAAATAAATAACCTTGTCTATAAACTCTATAATCTTACCCCAGAAGAAATAGACTTGGTAGAAAATTCATAAAAACTAAAAAATTAATAACTATGAGCTTAGATAACTTTTACAAACTTAGAAACGATTTCCTTATTGTAGGACTTACAGAAGAATGGGTGGTGGTTGAGCGGAGACAAAATCACGGGTAGGATGAGTGAAAATGTGCCTTCGACAAGCTCAGGCACCGATAGTAGTAGTAAATATAACACCGTGATTGAGCGGAGCCGAAATTACGGGTAGGATGAGTGAAAATGTGCCTTCGACAGGCTCAGGCATCGGGAGTAACACGGTGGCTGAGCCTGTCGAAGCCACGCAATAAAAAAAACTAAAAACCATGAAAGGATATATGTATATTTTAGAATGTGCAGATGGTTCTTATTATACTGGTAGTACTACAGATTTAGAGCTAAGACTGCAACAACATCAGTCGGGTGAAGGAGCTAACCATACCCGAAAAAGGTTGCCTGTGCGATTGGTCTATTACGAAGAATTTGACAGAATAGATGAAGCTTTTTATCGAGAAAAGCAGGTTCAGGGTTGGAGCAGGAGAAAGAAAGAGGCTTTGATAGAGAACAGAGCAAACGATTTACCTTTATTATCAAAAAATTATACGGATAAGGATTGATATATTGTGCCTTCGACAGGCTCAGGCACCGAAAGTAACACGTTGATTGAGCTGAGTAGAAATCACAGGAATGAGAATAAGAATGTGCCTTCGACAAGCTCAGGCACCGAGAGTAGTAGTAAATATAACACGGTGATTGAGCTTGTCGAAATCACAGGGATGAGAATAAGAATGTGCCTTCGACAGGCTCAGGCACCGAAAGCAACACGGTGATTGAGCTTGTCGAAATCACCGAGAGTAGTAATAATAAATCTTTCCTACAAATCCTTGAAAATCTGCTATTTCTTTCGTAAATTTAGGTATTCAATAAAATAAAAACTATATTGGTCTTTAGTCGCTCCTTAAAATAGCATCAACGCATTGACAATCAATAAAATAATTGTAATTTTTCTTGTTTTTCTTTGCA
>JBKBLE010000036.1:0-17533 GCA_046296655.1 Cloacibacterium sp.
CTATAGAAAATTCTGCTTAAAGCCTATCTATATGTGCATAAAATATATCTGTTTTTTTATTTAGGACAGTATTGAAATTTTTTCATTTTATCTTATTTATAAATTTCAATAGTAATTTCGCCATCTTCTGTTACCATGCCTCTATACATCCCCTCGGTATTGAAAGTCATTGCCACGTTTCCATTTTTATCTAAAGCAATCATTCCGCCGTCTCCTCCTAATTTTTCTATTTCTTGCATTACTTCTTCAGTAGCAGTTTTTACATCTTTATTTTGATATTCGTATTTTGCAGCAACTGTTCTAGCGGCAGATGTTCTTATATAAAATTCTCCCCATCCTGTTCCAGAAATTCCTATATTTTCGTCTGCATAAGTTCCCGCACCAATAATAGGTGCATCTCCCACTCTCCCATATTTTTTATTAGTCATTCCTCCTGTAGAAGTTCCCGCTGCAATATTTCCTTCTTTATCTAGAGCCACACATCCTACTGTACCAAATTTTCTATCTACCCAATAATAGCTTGGATAATGATGATTATTCATTGCATTAGGTTGATTAGCTTTCAACTCTGCTTTCTTCACTTTCTGAAGTGCATCCCATCTGTGTTGAGTCCAAAAATATTTGGGGTTTACAATCTCTAGTCCTTGATTTTTTGAAAATTGCTCCGCTCCTTTTCCTATCATCATTACATGTTCAGACTTTTGCATAACTGCCAAAGCTGCTTTTATAGGATTTTTAACTACAGTAAGACCAGCTACCGATCCAGCAGATTTATCTTTTCCATACATTACAGAAGCATCCAACTCATTTCTGCCATCACTGGTAAAAACAGCACCTTTGCCTGCATTGAAAAGCGGACTATCTTCCATTACTACTATTGCTGCTTCTACAGCTTCTAGAGAGGACTTTCCTTCTTTTATCTTTTCGTAAGACTTTGTGAGCGCTTCTTTCAATTTATCTCTGTATTTTTGCTCTAATTCTGGTGACATTTCTTTTTTAAGGATGGTACCAGCTCCTCCATGTATTACCACCACATATTTTTTTTGACCATAAAAAAACATTGAAATACTAACTAAAAATAACAGTAAAATTTTCTTCATTTTTATCATTAACTTAAAATATATGCTAAAAATATAAAAAAAAAACGAATTTAAAATCATATAGTCAAAATAAAATAATATTTCTAATAAAATCATAAAAATCATTAATCAGTAATTATTATTTATCCACAAAAAGGATTATTTATCTAAAAAAAACAAAAAAACTTAAAAAAAATCAGAAAAAAATAATTTAACTTCACTAATTAAATCAATATTTAAAATTACAAAACTTATATTCTGTATTTTTGCATTTTTAAATTATTAAATCAAATAATGAAAATCGCTTTCCTCGGACCACAAGCTAGTTTTACACAGCTTGCTACTTCACAAATTTTCCCCAATGAAGAACTCTTGCCACAGTCTAATATTTTAGATTGTTTCAAGGCAGTTCAAGATGATTTGGTAGAAAAAGCCGTTGTTCCCCTCGAAAATTCTATCGAAGGAACAGTTTCTATGACGCTGGATTATCTTTATGATTTTGACGGAATTTTTGTGGAAACAGAAGTAGTGATGCCCATTTCGCATCAACTGATGATTCACCCAAATAATACCGAAATTGAGAAAATTTATTCTCATCCTCAAGCTTTAGCACAATGTTATCATTTTTTGGATAAAGAATATAAAGATGTGATTAAGCAAGAATTCGGTTCTACTGCTGCTGCTGCAAAAAGAGTGGCCGAAAATCCTGAAAAAAAATATGCTGCGATTGCCAATTCTTATGCCGCAAAATTATACGGACTGAAAATCATTCATCAGAATATTCAAGATATTGAACAAAATCACACCAAGTTTATTGTGATTTCTAAAAAGGGAGAAAGATTGAACCTTCCCAAAAATAAAATTACCGAAAAAACCTCTCTCATCATTACTTTGCCAGAAGATCATGCAGGAGGTTTGCATCAAGTTCTCTCTGTTTTTGCATGGCGAAAAATGAATT
Organism: Cloacibacterium sp.; assembly: GCA_046296655.1. GTDB lineage: Bacteria > Bacteroidota > Bacteroidia > Flavobacteriales > Weeksellaceae > Cloacibacterium. The sequence goes on from JBKBLE010000036.1 coordinate 2,038, forward strand.
TAACCAAAATTGAAAGCAGAACTCTGAAAACTGGATTAGGAAATTACTTTTTCTTCATTAATGTGGCGAATGAATGGCATCCTGTCTTGTCTAATAACGCATTAGAAGAACTGAAATCTCTCGGTACAGAAGTGAAGTTTTTAGGTCACTATAACGAATATTTATTAGAAAGTTAAACTATTGATTTTTAGTATATTAAATTTATAAATTATAGAAATTTTCAATCTAAATTTATCTAAAAACACTTTCTAAAATCTTTAAATCGCTGTAATTTTGTTTTGAAAATTCAGCGATTTTTTTATTGCTGTCTCATCACGGAAGTTTAACCTTAAAACTTAAAAAAATGTCAACTTTAATGAAAAGAAATCCAATGACAGGGTTAAATAGTTTCTTTGATGATTTTTTTACCAAAGATTTATTTAACTGGAATGAAAAAAACCTTACAGAAATGGGATTTACCATGCCTTCTGTAAACGTGAAAGAAACCGAAACCCATTACGAAATTGAAATGGCGGTTCCAGGATTGAAAAAAGAAGATTTTAAAATTAACATCGATCGAAACATTCTTACCATTTCTTCGGAATCTCAAACCGAAAACGAAGAAAGAGATGAGAAGAAAAACTACACCAGAAGAGAATTTAATTATCAATCATTCACCCGTTCATTTACTTTGCCTTCTGATATTGTAGATGTAGAACGCATCGAAGCAAAATATGACAACGGCATTCTGAAATTGGCGGTTCCGAAAAGAGAAAACGCTAAAAAAGAAGTGAAAACCATAGAAATTAAATAACAAATGGAAACGGTGAGAAAATTTCTCACCGTTTTTTTATTCTTCTAGAAGTTTCTGAATGTCTTCTATCAATAATTTTCTGTCTGGCTGGAATTTGCCTTTTAAACTCGCATTTTTTCCTTCTTGATCATCATAATTCAATCCAGAATAATAAAGAATCGGCATGCCATCTTTTCCAAATCTGCATCTCACATTGCCTTCTTTGTCTACCAAAGCCAGCATTCCGCTGTGATTAAGACTTTCTGATTGGTCATCTTTATCGCCTACATAAATATCAAATTCATTGGCTAAATCACCAATGTAATCTCTATTTCCTGTCAAAAAATGCCAATTGGGATTGGTAACGCCTAGTTTTTTGGCATGTGCTTTTAAAAATTCTGGCGTGTCATTTTCTGGGTCTATAGAAATGGAAATAATCCCAAAATCTTTGCTCTTAATCGCCTGATCTACGAATTTCAAGTTGTTATTCATAATCGGACAAATTGTAGGACATCTTGCATAGAAAAACTCTACTACATAGACTTTTCCCAGCATATCTGTATTTGAAATTCTACGATTATTTTGGTCGATTAATTCAAAATTTGGCGCCTTCATTACCGTATGAAGACTTTTCTTGAAAAAGTAATTTCCTGCGATAAATGCCAAAACAATAGCCACTAAAGCTATCATTTGGTAAACCAGCATTTTATTCATTCCAAAACCAGACGCTTTTTTAGGTTTCGTCATGTTCAGAAATTATTTCGCGTATTTTTTTGGATTTTTTTTGAATTCTTCTTTGCAAAGTTTATTGCAGAAACCATAGGTTTTTCCTTTATAAACAGCAGTATCTTTTAAAAACTTTGCTGTTTTCATTCCGCAAATCGGGTCTTCTTCGTTCACCACTTTTACGTCTAATTTTTGTGTCGTTTTTTTATGGTCGTGAACTTTTTTAGTTTTTGGCGTTTGTTGACAAGAAGATAATATAGAAATTGCTACAAAAGCAACGGTTAATATAGATTTCATTTTTTTATTTTTTAAAGTTAAAATTAATTGAATAAAAGTACGAAAATTAATTTCAAACTAAAGGTGGATGAAAAAAATCAGGGTAAAAATCTTGAAAAGTAAGATTAAAGTGATGGATGAAAACTTTCGTTTTTGAAAAATCCTGATGCTCTTGTTCTTGTATCGCTAAACTTTCCGTAGGAAGAAATAATTGTAAAAACTCCACTTTCTGAATTTTAGTCGATTGATTTTCAGAAGATTTTGCCATTTCGTGTTTCACGTAGCATTTTCCGTTGCATCGCAAATCAGGTTCAGATTGGTTTTCACAAAGTTGAGTAGAAATGTAGTTGTAATTCACCGCATAATCTAATAATGGCAGCACAGAACGCACCGACATCACCAAAAATAAAAATATGGCAATTACAATTCTCATTTTTTAAAGAATGACAAATTTAAGGAATTCTAAATATAACTTTTTGTGATTTTTGTAACTTTGAAGTTCTACACACATAGCGTTCCTACGGAACGCATTTCTAGTTGTTCTTTTTATTCTACAAACCTATCGTTCCTACGGAACTTTATTTTATTGGGGAAAATGTTCTACACATATAGCGTTCCTACGGAACGCATTTCTAGTTGTTCTTTTTTTTCTACAAACCTATCGTTCCTACGGAACTTTATTTTATTTGGAAAAATTTTCTACACATATAGCGTTCCTACGGAACGCATTTTCTTTGTGGTATTGCTTCTACATATATAGCGTTCCTACGGAACACTTCATAGAAATCCAATCTTGCATCATCTAGCTTCCAACATCAAACATCAAACCTAAAAATATTTTCCTTTCCATTTTTTCTGCAATTCTTCGCGGATTTTTCTTTCTGTAGCGTTTTCGCCAGGAACATAAAATTGGGTTCCAGAAATTTCATCAGGCAAAAATTCTTGGTTTACAAAATTCCCTTCGTAAGAATGGGCATATTGATATTCTTTGCCATAATCTAAGTCTTTCATCAGTTTCGTTGGTGCATTTCTCAGATGCAACGGAACTGGTAAATTCCCGGTTTGTTTTACGACAGCAAGAGCAGCATCAATCGCTTTATAAGTAGAGTTAGATTTCGGTGAACAAGCCAAATAAACGGCTGTTTCGCTCAAAATAATTCTAGATTCTGGATTTCCAATGACATTCACCGCTTGAAAGCAATTATTGGCAACCGTTAAAGCATTTGGATTGGCCAAACCGATGTCTTCAGCTGCTAAAATGAGCATTCTACGTGCTATAAATTTTACATCTTCACCACCTGCAATCATTCTGGCAAGCCAATACACCGCTCCATTTGGGTCAGAACCGCGCATAGATTTGATAAACGCCGAAATAATATCATAGTGTTGTTCCCCATTCTTATCATAAAGCGCCATCGTTTCTTGCAAAACCGAAAGCACATCTTCGTTGGTAATTTCTTTTTCTTTTACATTTTTGAATTGATTGAGAACCAACTCTATAGAATTAATGAGTTTTCGAGCATCGCCACCAGAATATTGAATCAGCGCTTCTTTTTCTTTGAGTGTAAATTGTGCTTGTTCTTCTTCATTGTATCTGGAAAGAGCTATTTCTGCAAGTTCTTCTAATTTTTCAAAACTTAGAGACTTCAAAACATAGACTTGTGAACGAGAAAGCAACGCCGAAACCACTTCGAAACTTGGATTTTCCGTAGTTGCTCCAATTAAGACTATCCAACCTTTTTCTACGGCATGAAGCAATGAATCTTGTTGAGATTTGTTAAACCGGTGAATCTCGTCTATGAACAAAATCGGTGATTTTCCTGTGAAAAGATTCTGTTTTTTGGCATCTTCTATCACTTCTCTCACTTCTTTTACTCCAGAAGAAACCGCCGACAGTTTAAAAAATTTCCTTCCAGAAGTAGAAGATATAATTTCTGCCAAAGTAGTCTTTCCAGTTCCGGGAGGTCCCCATAAAATAAGAGAATTGAGCGTGTCATTCTCTAGCATTTTACGGATGGTTCCGTTTTCTCCGGTAAGATGTTCTTGCCCTAAAACTTCGTCTAGTGTTTTAGGTCTGAGTTTTTCGGCTAAAGGTATGTTTGGGTTCAAAATTGAGGTTAAGGTTAAGGTTAAGGTTAAGGCTGAGTCGAATTTTCAAAAGTAGATTTTACTTCGTTCCACATATTTTCAAAATCTTCTAATTGATTTTTGTCCATTTGTGACTTGACAATGGTAATGCTCTGGTTTTTATCTTTCAAAATATAATCTCCTGCAAAATATTTGATTTCCACTAAATCTTTAAAAGCTATCTTTTTATTTTTTAGTCCAAACAAAACGATTTCTTGAGAAGTAATTTTAAAATATTTTTTGAAAAATTCAAATAAGAAAGTCGACAAATAAAGTAATCCTATAACTACAAATCCATAATGATGCCACATCAGTTTTTCTTCGCCAACTAAATAACTTGCGCCAATAAAAAACCAGAGAATTCCTAAAAATAAATTGAAAAAAAGTCTCTTTTTGCTGTAATTAACTGTCATGGAGAATATTTTGAATTCTTAAATTTCAAATTTATCAATTATTATCCTATTTTTGCAAGGTAATGCTGAATAAAATTCTCATTTTTCCGCTCATTGTATTGATAAAAATTTATCAATACGGAATTTCTCCGTGGTTGGGAAAAAATTGCAGATATGAACCTACTTGTTCGCATTATACGGTGGAAGCATTAAAAGTTCACGGACTTTTTAAAGGAATTTATCTCAGTGCAAAGAGAATTTCTAGCTGTCATCCTTGGGGAGGAAGCGGTTACGATCCTGTTCCGCCCAAAAAAGAGCATCAACATTAAAAAAATACTAACAAATCAATAAAAATATATGAATTTAGCTACGCTATTATATTTCACTTGGGATCCTTCTAAAGGAATAGAAATTGGGACTTTTACCCTACATTATTACAGTTTAATGTTTGTTTTGGCCTTCGGAATTGGTTACTATTTATTTGTAAAAATGTTTAAAATAGACCACGAAAGCGAAAAAAGTTTAGACACCATTTTCACTTGGACTTTAATCGGAACGATTCTCGGCGCGAGATTAGGTCACGTTATTTTCTATCAACCAGAATTATTTAAACAAGATTTCTGGAGTGTTTTCTTGCCTATTCAGACGGTTCCAGAATTTAAATTCACGGGATTTTCGGGACTTGCAAGTCATGGAGCTGCAATAGTTCTGGTTATTTCTACCATTATTATTGCGATAAAAGTTTTGAAGAAAAATCCACTTTGGTTATTAGATCGATTGGCGATTACTGTGGCTTTAGCAGGATTTTTTATCAGAATGGGAAATTTTTTCAACTCAGAAATCGTAGGAAAACCAGCACCAGATTCACCATTTGCCGTATTATTTCCTCAACAAAGTATGGAATATGGAGAAATTGTTCCACGCTATCCTACTCAATTGTTTGAGGCATTTTCTTATTTGGCATTATTTTTTGTAATGTGGGGAATTTATCTTTACACGAAGAAAAAATACAGTCAAGGTTGGCTTTTCGGGTTTTTCTTTACTGTACTTTGGACCATCAGATTTTTAGTAGAATTCTTAAAAGAACCTCAAGGAGAAGAAAAAATCACCCTTGGAATTCTCAATACAGGTCAGGTTTTATCCATTCCATTGGTCATTATAGGATTAGCGGTAATGCTTTATTCTAAAAATTTCAAATACGAAGATAAATTTTAACATCATAAAAAAGGGAAACAGCAAATTGTTTCCCTTTATTTTTGTAAATATTTAAAGACTTCGCCAATGTGCTGAATGACATCTGAAGCAAGCATCGCTTCTTTAGAATATTTTTCGGCGGTGAAATCCGCAGCTTTCCCATGAAGCCAAACTCCAAATATTGCTGCATTTTCGGGCGAATAACCTTGTGCTAAAAATGAGGTAATAATTCCCAATAAAACGTCTCCACTTCCGCCTTTTGCCAAGCCAGAGTTTCCTGTAATGTTATAAAACACGTTTCCTTCAGGAGTGATGATTTGAGTATGATGACCTTTGAGCACAATATAAATTTTCAATTCCTTTGCCTTTGATTTGGCTAATTCTAATCGCTCAAAAGAATCTTTGGATTCTCCAAAAAGTCTAGAAAACTCTTTAGGATGAGGCGTGATAATTGAATTTTTTGGAATTAAATTTAAATTTTCTGAATTTTTAGAAATCAAATTCAACGCATCTGCATCTAAAACCAATGGCTCATTATAATTTTTGAGAAAATGCATTAATTTTTCCTCAGTTTCGTAATCTGTTCCCAATCCAGGACCTATTCCATACGTAAAATCATTCTCTACTGTAAAATTTTTAATAAAATCTTCTCCTCCGTATAAATACATGGCTTCTGGATTAGTGGTTTGCAGGATTTCGTAACCGCATTTTGGCGCCAATACATACGTTAAACCGCTCCCGGAAAACAAAGCTGATTTCGTGGCCAGAACCGCAGCTCCAATTTTCCCAAAACTTCCCGCTACAATGCATGTTTTGCCATAATTTCCTTTATGAGAAGTATCTTTTCTTTTTTTATAAATTTTTCTTACGATTTCTTCGTCTATAATATAATGTGGCGTTTCAGTATTTTCTATATATTTTTTACTGATTCCGATTTCTAAAATGTGAATTTTACCGCAATATTCGCTGATCTCTGGATGCAAAAATGATTGTTTGCAGAACTGTAAAGACAAGGTTTCATCTGCTTTGAAAACGACTGCATTTTCGGGAATATTACCATCTGCCAAAACCCCTGAAGGAATATCAATCGCGATTTTATGAACATGAATCTGGTTGAGTTTTAGAATGATTTTGGCTACTTCACCTTGGATTTTTCTGTTCAATCCTGTACCGAACAAAGCATCTACAATGATGGAATCTTCATTAATGAAACTCTCATTAAAATCGGTAAAATCTAGAATTCTGATTCCTAAAAATTCTTCTAATCTATGGTAATTGATTTCCGCATCTTTTGAAAAATCTTTCTTACTTTTATCAATGAATACATCTACATCAAAACCTTTTTGATAAAGCAATCTGGCTATTGCCAAACCATCTCCTCCATTATTTCCATGACCACAAAAAATAAGAATATTCTGCGTTTTAAGATACTTATGATGAATAAAATCTGTACAAGCCATCGCTGCTTTTTCCATTAAATGAACAGAAGCAATGGGTTCATTTTTGATGGTAAATAAATCTCCATTTTTGATTTGAGCAGCTGAAAAAATTTTCATAACAGGGATTGTGTTTTACAAAGTTACAACAAAAAATAATCAATATAGAGACTGTTTTTAGCTAAATTTTTAAACAAATTTAAAGAATATTTAGATTAAATTTTTACATTTGTCAAAATATAAATTATAAAACTATGGGTTTAATAAAAGAATTTAGAGAATTTATTGCTAAAGGAAATGCAATGGATTTAGCAGTAGGAGTAATCATAGGTGCTGCCTTCGGAAAAATCGTTAGTTCATTGGTAGATGATGTCATCACACCTGCTTTACTAACACCAGCTCTAAAGGCTGCAAACTTAGAAAAAATCCAAGAATTAAAAACTGATGGTGGAATTTTATATGGTAATTTCCTTGCTGCTGTACTCAGCTTTTTGATCATTTCTTTTGTCATCTTTTTATTAATAAAAGTAATTAATACGATGAAAAAGAAAGAAGAATCAGCTCCAGCTGCACCTGCAGGACCAACACAAGAAGAACTTTTAGCAGAAATAAGAAATTTATTAAAAAACAAATCATAAATTTAATACAAAAAGAAACTCCGAAAATTTTCGGAGTTTCTTTATTATGAAATTTTTAAAATACTTGCAACCTGCATCGCCAATTCTTCACCAATTCTGTCTTGCGCTTCTAAAGTACACGCTCCAGTATGAGGTGTTAATGAAATTTTAGGATGGGTAAGGATTTTTTCTGAAGGTGTAGGTTCATTCACGAAAACATCTAATCCCGCAAAAGAAATTTTACCAGCATCTAAAGCTTCTATTAAGGCTTCTTCATCTATTACGCCACCTCTTGCACAATTGATTAACGCTACTCCATCTTTCATTTTAGCGATTTCTTCTTTGCCGATAATCGCAGATTTTTGAGCAGGAACGTGAAGCGTTATAAAGTCCGCTTGTTTTATCACTTCTTCGAAAGGTTCGGTTACAATTTCTATATCGATATATTGATTGTTCTGGAAATCTAATCTAATACTCGTTTTATCTATCATTAGATCAGAAGCAACTACTTTCATTCCTAATCCAAGAGCGATTCTTGCTACTTCTTGACCAATTCTACCTAAGCCAACAATACCAATGGTTTTCCCTCTTAATTCTAAACCTTTTTCGTAAGATTTTTTAAGTTTTGCAAATTCTGTTTGACCCGAAACTGGCATTTTTCTGTTAGAATCTTGTAAAAATCTGCATCCTGTAAATAAATGTGCAAAAACCAATTCTGCCACGCTTCCAGATGAAGCAGCTGGTGTATTGATTACATGAAGTCCTTTTTCTCTAGCGTATGCTACTTCTATATTATCCATTCCTACTCCACCTCTTCCTATGATTTGTAGAGATGGGCAGTTGTCTATGATTTCCTTAGTCACCTTAGTTGCACTTCTTACCAAAAGTGTGCTGATTTTTTCGGCATTGATGTAAGAAACAAGTTCTTCTTGAGGAACTTTTTCTGTAATTACCGTGAAACCTTTTTCTTCTAAAGCATTGATTCCTGATAGTGTCAATCCATCATTTGCTAATACCTTCATTTATATTTTTTTAGATTAATCATTAAAATTTTAGAATCTATAAATTCTTGTTGCTCAAAAAATTTTTGTCTTTAACAAGAATTTTAGCCGCAGCATTTGTATTGAATGCTCCAATATCTGATTTTCAAGTTGCAAAGTTAGAGAAAATTATAGATATTAAATCCCTAATTAATAAAGGTTTTTTAAAAATTTTACGCACAAAAAAGCTATGTAAAGTATAAAAAATTCAAATTTCTAAAATCAATTCTTTATCTCATAGATTATCATTATATTTGAGAATTCGAACAATTATGGAAGAAAAAGTAGTTTTAGTTACCGAAAATGATGAAGTTCTGGGCTTGATGGAAAAACAGCAAGCACATATCAATGGTTTGTTGCATAGAGCATTTTCTGTATTTTTATTTAATTCAAAAGGCGAAATGCTTCTCCAGAAAAGAGCCGCAGAAAAATACCATTCTCCCAATCAATGGACGAATGCTTGTTGCTCCCATCCTAGAGCGAATGAAACCTATGAAGAAGCGGCAAAAAGAAGATTAAAAGAAGAATTGGGAATAGATACCGAAATTTCAGAAAAATTCTATTTTATTTATAAAGCAGATGTAGGTGGAAATCTTTGGGAACACGAATTAGACCATGTTTTTGTAGGAAATTATGAAGGTGACTTTCAACTTAATTTAGAAGAAGTAGCCGAAGTAAGATACATTTCTATGGAAAATTTAGACCAAGAAATGAAACAAAACCCTGAACATTTTACTGAATGGTTTAAAATCATTCTAGAAGAATACAAGCATCATCTTTAAGGTAAAGGCAAAGGTAGAGGTAGAGGCAAAGGTAAAGACAAAGGTTAAGCAATTAAAAAAAATATCTTTTATCAAGTTAAAAAAATAAAAAATGAATAAAAAAACAGCGCTGTATAACAAGCACGTTTCTTTAGGAGCTAAAATGGTTCCTTTTGCAGGTTTCGAAATGCCTGTACAATATTCTGGCGTTACAGAAGAGCATTTTGCTGTACGCGAAAAAGTAGGAATTTTTGATGTTTCACACATGGGACAGTTTTATGTAGAAGGTCCAGAAGCAAAAAACTTACTCCAATTTATCACATCCAATAATGTAGAAAAACTGACGAACGGACAAGCACAATATTCTTGTTTACCGAATGGAAAAGGCGGAATAGTAGACGATTTAATCGTTTATAAAATGAATGACGAAAAATATTTTGTAGTAGTAAACGCTTCTAACATCGAAAAAGATTGGAATCACTTTTCTCATTATAATGAAAAATTCGGAGCTCAATTAAGCAATATTTCAGATGAAACTTCTCTTATCGCGATTCAAGGTCCGAAAGCCGTAGAAACCCTTCAAAAACTTACCGACACCAATCTTTCTGAAATTCCTTATTACCATTTTACGGTGGGAACTGTAGCTGGTGTAGAAAACGTGATTATTTCAAATACTGGTTATACAGGAAGTGGCGGTTTTGAAATTTATTTCGGAAACGAAAATGCAGAAAAACTTTGGGATGAATTGACAAAAGCAGGTGAAGAATTCGGACTTATTCCTTGTGGTTTGGCTTCTAGAGATACTTTAAGACTAGAGAAAGGCTTCTGTTTATACGGAAATGATATTGATGATACTACCTCTCCATTAGAAGCTGGATTAGGCTGGATTACTAAATTCGACAAAGAATTTGTAGATAAAGAATTCCTTTTAAAACAAAAAGAAGAAGGCGTTTCTAGAAAATTAGTTGGCTTCGAAATGCAAGAAAAAGCCATTCCTAGACATGATTACTTGGTGGTAGATGCAGAAGGAAATGAAATCGGAAAAGTAACTTCTGGAACCATGAGTCCTTTGAAAAAAGTGGGAATTGGTCTTGCTTATGTAGCTAAACCTTACTTCAAATTAGATTCTGAAATCTTTATTCAAATCAGAAATAAAAATATTCCTGCTAAAGTGGTAAAATTACCATTTGTATAAGGAAACTTTTATAAAATACTCAAAAAGCAGTTCTCTCCGAACTGCTTTTTTATTTCAATTTTTCTCTTAAAAGTTCAATATTTTTCTTGTCACTTCCTATAAAAATCTCTTGATTGATGATAAAAACTGGGCGTTTTAGAAAACGATAATCCTCTAAAATCAGTTTTTTAAAATCTTCTTCTTGTAAAGATTTCACTTCTATATTTCGTTCCTTGATTTGAGTAGATTTTTTGCTGAAAACTGCTTCATAAGAATTGGACAAAGCATACATTTCTTGCAATTCTTCTTCAGATACAGCTTTTGATTTGATTTCTCTTTGTTCAAATTCAGTTAAGTCGAATTCAGACATGATTCTTTTACAAGTGCTGCAAGTCTTTAAAAAATATACTTTTTTCATCTTTCAAAAATAAGATTAATCTCTATATTTCAAAAATTATTGAATATCTTTATTCAAATTTTAGAGCAAATGAGCAACAAGACTATTTTTCAGTTTATTTCTGAGCCTGGAGATGTAAATTATGGCGGAAATGTACACGGTGGAAGCGTAATGAAATGGATAGACCAAGCTGGTTATGCTTGCGCAAGTTCTTGGAGTTCTAGTTATTGTGTCACGGTTTATGTAGGTGGAATCAGATTTTTTTCGCCTATAAAAATTGGTCACATTGTAAAAGTAGAAGCCGAAGTGATTTACACTGGCAAAAGCAGTATGCACATTGCCATCAATGTATTTTCTAGAAATATAAAACGCAAAGAGTTTGAGAAAAAAACGCACTGCATCATCGTTTTTGTGGCAGTAGATGACGAAGGAAACACCATAGAAGTTCCCAAATTCATCCCTGAAACTGAACAGGAAAAACAAATGGAACAATACGCCATCAAACTGATGGATCTGAGGAAACAAATAGAAGACGAAATGAAACCGTTCTTGTAAGTCGCAAAACAGTTTCTATCCGTCCCAAGTTGGGAAAAGTTGAACCAAAAATATTTCTATTCATCCCAATTCAGGAAAGGTTAAAGTAAAACAATTTCTCTCCGTCCCAAGTTGGGAAAAGTTGAACCAAAAATATTTCTATTCATCCCAATTCAGGAAAGGTTAAATCAAATTATTTTGACACTCTCAGAATCTATAATTTGTAAAAATTTACAATAAAAAAACTCCTTTCAAAAATTTGAAAGGAGTTTTAATTTGTTATTTTGAAGAGTAATTATCTTGCGATATTTACGGCTCTAGTTTCTCTAATTACCGTCACTTTTACTTGACCTGGGTAAGTTAACTCATTCTGAATTTTTTCAGAAATGTCATAAGAAAGTTGATGAGCCACTTCGTCTGTTACTTTTGCAGACTCTACCATCACTCTCAATTCTCTACCTGCTTGAATGGCAAATGCACTAGACACGCCGTCAAAGCTTAATGCAGCTGCTTCTAAGTCTTTTAACCTTTGAATATAAGATTCTAAAACTTGTCTTCTTGCTCCTGGTCTTGCACCAGAAATTGCATCGGCTACTTGAATAATTGGTGATAATAAAGAAGTCATTTCTATCTCGTCATGGTGTGCTCCTATGGCATTTACCACTTCTGGATTTTCTCCAAATTTCTCTGCCCACTGCATTCCTAAAAGTGCGTGAGGAAGTTCTGATTCTTGCTCTGGAACTTTACCAATATCGTGTAATAAACCAGCTCTTTTCGCTAATTTTACATTTAAGCCTAATTCAGCAGCCATAGTTGCAGCGATATTTGCCACTTCTCTAGAGTGCTGTAGTAAGTTTTGACCATAAGAAGAACGGAATTTCATTCTACCTACGATTTTAACCAACTCTGGATGTAAACCGTGAATTCCTAAATCAATGATGGTTCTTTTCCCCACTTCTATGATTTCTTCTTCTATTTGTTTACGCGTTTTTTCTACTACTTCTTCTATTCTCGCTGGGTGAATTCTACCATCTGTTACCAATCTGTGAAGTGATAATCTAGCCACTTCTCTTCTTACTGGGTCAAAACAAGAAAGCAAAATAGCTTCTGGAGTATCATCTACGATGATTTCTACACCTGTTGCTGCTTCTAAAGCTCTGATGTTTCTACCTTCTCGACCGATGATTCTACCTTTTACCTCATCAGATTCTATATTAAATACAGAAACTGAGTTTTCAATTGCTTGTTCTGTACCAATTCTCTGAATGGTTTGAATCACAATTTTTTTAGCTTCATTTTTAGCGTTCAATTGCGCTTCTTCCATGATAGATTGTACGTGAGCCTGAGCTTTGGTTTTCGCTTCGGCTATCATAGACTCTACGAGTTCTGCTTTTGCTTCTTCTGCCGAATAGTTAGAAATTTTTTCTAACATTTCTACTTTTTGAGCAATCGCTACGTCTAATTCTTGTAGTTTTTTCTGTACGATTTCGTGTTTTTTTTCGTACTCTGCTTTTTGTCTTTCTAAATCTTTTTCTAGTTTTCCAGTTTTAGAAAGTTCGTCATTTAATTTTTGTTCTTTGTCTCTAATTCTTTTCTCAGCCTCCTGCATTTTTTTCTCACGACTGTTAATGTTTTCGTCATGCTGAGATTTGAGTTCTAAGAATTTTAGTTTTGCTTGAGCTTCTTTTTCTTTTTTAATAGCTTCAGCCTTTACATTCGCGTTTTCTATAATGTTTTCGGCGCTTTTTTTAGCATCTTTTACGATGAATTTAGCTTTAGAGTTTAGGGAACTTTTTGCGAACAAGGTTCCTGCAACCAAACCTAAAATCAGGCAAACAGCACCGATAATAATAGTGTTTAAGTCCATATATATCGAGTTTTAATTGTCTATATTTTGTAGAAAGCTGGAAGTTAGATGCTGGAAGTTTTTAAACTCATCTATAATTCCATTTTCCAAATTTTATAAAATTCTAATAAACATCCATCATCATTACATCCTACATCCATCAAAAATAAAAAACCTACAACAGTTCAGTGATATAGAGTAAACTCCTAATCAACACGATTTGAACTGTTTTCTATGCTCTGTAATCTGCGTAAAGCAGCACGCCATTGCAAAGACATTCGTTCGGTAATTGTTTAGCGTTGAGTTTACCTGTAATGTGTTAGAACTATTGTAGGCAAGTTTTTATAGAAAAGTTTTTACTTTTCTAATTCGTCTAATTGCTGATTAATTTGCATTAATCTATCATTAGCATTTTTTATAATTTTTTCTGAGTTAAGTTGATGAACTTCTGCGTTAGCTCCTAATTTTAGGGCGCACATTGCGAGTGCATCTTGTTTATCCTTAACATCAAAATTAGCTTCAAATTCTCTAATCATTCCTTCTATCTGTTTCCCTACTCTACGAAGTATTTCTTCTTCTGCAGCAGGAACATTAAGAGGATAATTTCTTCCGGCAATGTTTATGGTAATTCTTCTTACTTCCATTACAAGCCACTATTTTGAAGTTGTGCAATACAAGCGTCTATTTCTTTAACCAATCTATTGATATGATTTTTCATCAATCGATTGTGGTCTGGATTGCCAGATATTGCTGAGATTAATTTTATTTTTTTTTGCTCTTCTGTTAACTCCTGATTTCTCTTACGCTCTTCTTCATATTTAACTTTCAGATTTTCAAAGTCTTCTGTAAGAATAGCATGCTTTTCTAAAAGATTTTGATAACTTTTATTCATCTCAAAAATCTTTTTTTCAAGTAAAGAAAAATTATTCTCTAATTCTTTAAGCATTTCAGGTGTTAGTTCTAACTTATGCAAAAATATAAAAAAAAATAATCAGTTAAACAGAAATTTAATAATAATTTAAAGCAAAACTTTAAATAAAAAAAGAAGACTCCTTAGAATCTTCTTTAAATCAAATATTTAGAAAAATTTTTCTTATTCAAATTTCAATACAAACATGAAAGCTCTGGTTTGCATGGTAGAGATTGCTGCCGTCCAATAAGGTGGCGTTTTAGCGTTATCTGCTACAATTTCGTTATTAAAGGCAAAGGTTCCTCTAAAAGCTGGAGTTAACTTAAATCTTGAGAAATAAAACTGAATTCCTGCTTCTGCGCTCCATGCAAAATTATGAGTAGTGCTTCTGAAAATTCCTTGCTGATTGTCATCTGTAGCATTAGAATTAGACTGTAGGTTCACCAAATAATTAAGTCCAGCCGCAGCATAAGGTCTAGAATTATACCATCTGTCTGCATGAATTTCTAGCATAATCGGGATGTCTACATACGTAGATTTCACTCTTCTTATCTGGTCGTTTGATTGTGTTTTAAATGTTAATTCTCTTTCTACAAATTGTAAACCTGGCTCTATTCTTAAATCAAAGTTGTCATTCAATCTCATTCTCCCAATTAAACCAGCTCCAAAACTGTAAGTAGGTTTTGTCTGAACAAGATTTTTTTTGTCTTTCATTCCATATTTCGGGTCTAGAACGAGTTTATAATCAAATTGGTTAAGATTTAAATAAAAACCATAACTGTATTGATAAGAATCTTGCTCTTGTCTTCTGTCTTGTCTATCTCTGTTTCTAAATTGAGCTTGAGTAAACAAAAACATTCCTAAAAAAAGGAGCGAGAATGTTTTGATTAACGTTTTTTTCATGGGTGATTATTTAGTGGCTTTATAAATGGTAGCTATCCCTAAACTTAGTTTTTTATATTCTACTTTGCTGTATCCTGTGTCTAGTAAAATTTGTTTCATTTTTTCACCAAAAGGAAAAGCATTTACAGAATCTGGTAAATACGTGTATGCTCTATTATCTTTAGAAACTAATTTACCGATTTGCGGTAAAATATTTTTGAAATAAAACATATAAAAAGGCGCTAAAAACCCTTCTACTTTAGAAAATTCTAAAATATAAACGCTAGAATTGTCTTTTACCACTCTTCTCAGCTCGGCTAAACCTTTTTCTAAATTTTCGAAATTTCTTACTCCAAATGCAACGGAAACTGCATCGAATTTATTATCCTCAAAAGGAAGATTTTCTGCATCT
>JBKBLE010000037.1:0-16812 GCA_046296655.1 Cloacibacterium sp.
ATCTATAGAAAATTCTGCTTAAAGCCTATCTATATGTGCATAAAATATATCTGTTTTTTTATTTAGGACAGTATTGATGTTCATCTACTTTTTGAACACTTTCCATTATAACAATGAAAGTACTCAGGATAATCATCAAAAGAAGCAATAAGTCAAAAATTTTTCCTGATGGAGTATCAGAAAAATAGATAATCCTGAAAATTTTCTTTTTCCAAGGAGTATCTTCTGCAATTAAATTATGTTCTCTTTTTTGCATTTTTAGAAAATTAAGTTTTTTTGGTATTTTAATCAAGTGACAACTTCTTCTTTTCAAAAATAAGAGAAATATTTAGATTTCAAGAAGATAAAACTAAGAATGAAATTGTATTTTTGTAAAACTTAATTTTTCAGAAATATTATTTGAAAATGATTTTAAAAGAATTTACTTCAGAATTAGATAAACTATTTTCGCTTAAACAAGCTGAAGATTTTGATAATGTAGGTTTGCTTTGTGGGAATCCTGACCGAGAAGTTTCGGGAATTTTGGTGTGTCATGATGCGCTAGAAAACGTTGTAGATGAGGCTATTGCGAAGAATTGTAACGTGATTGTAACCTTTCACCCAATTATTTTTTCGGGGTTAAAATCCATTACAGGAAAAAATTATGTAGAACGCGCAGTTCTAAAAGCCATCGAAAATAAAATTGCGATTTACGCGATTCACACTGCTTTTGATAATGATTATTTCGGGGTGAATTATAGAATTTGCAATGAATTAGGCTTGAAAAATCAAAAAATTCTGATGCCAAAATCAAATCATCTTTTTCAATTGGTGGTTTATGTTCCGTCTGATTATTCAGAAAAAGTGAAAAATGCTTTATTTGAAGCAGGTGCAGGAAATATTGGTTTCTATGATGAATGCAGTTTTTCGGTGAAAGGAAATGGAACTTTCAGACCGATTGAAGGTTCTAATCCATTTTTGGGAACTTATAATGTGAGAGAAAATGCTGATGAAGAAATGATTTCTGTGATTTTTGAAGGTTTCAAAAAGAATCAGATTTTGTCTGCGATGAAATCTACGCATCCTTATGAAGAAGTAGCGTATCAACTTTATGCTTTAGAGAATGATAATCAATACGTTGGCTTAGGAAGATACGGAGAATTAGAACAAGAAATGGAAGAAAAAGATTTCTTAAAATTCGTGAAAGAAAAATTTAATTTAGAAGTGATTCGTCATTCTGAGTTTTTGAATAAAAAAATCAAAAAAGTAGGCGTTTTAGGTGGAAGTGGAGCCAGTGGAATTTCGGCAGCAAAAGCTTCTGGATGTGATGCTTACTTAACGGGAGATGTAAAATACCATGATTTTTTCCAAAGCGAAAACCAAATGATCATCTGTGATATAGGACATTTCGAGTCAGAACAATTTGTTGCTGAGCAATTAGTTGAGATTTTGTCGGAAAAATTTCCTACATTTGCATTCTCAAAATCCACAGAAAAAACCAACCCTGTAAATTATTTCTTTTAAGATATGGCAAAAAAAACTGTAGAAATTTCAGTAGAAGAAAAATTAAGAGCCCTTTATGATTTACAAATCATAGACTCAAGATTAGACGAAATTCGCAATACAAGAGGTGAATTACCAATTGAGGTAGAAGATTTAGAAATCGAAATCGAAGGTCTTAACAAGAGAGCACAAAAATTCGAAAACGAAATTAAAGACTTAAATGATGACATTAATAATAAAAAAGAAGTTATTAATCATTCTAAATCTTTGATCGAGAAATATAAATCTCAACAAGACAACGTAAGAAATAATAAAGAATTCGAAGCGCTTGCTAAAGAAATAGAATTTCAGGATTTAGAAGTTCAGTTGGCTGAAAAGAAAATCAAAGAATTTACTGCAAAAATCGCTCACAAAAATGAACTTTTAGATGAGTTGAAAGGTAAAATCGAAGAGCTAGAAAGTCACTTAAACTTCAAGAAAAACGAACTTGATGCTTTAATCGCAGAAACGCAAAAAGAAGAAGATTATCTTTTAGAAAAATCTAAAGAATTTGCAGAAAAAATAGACGAAAGATTATTGGCTTCTTACAAAAGAATCAGAAATAATTCTAGAAACGGATTAGCAGTAGTAGGTTTAGAAAGAGGTGCACCAAAAGGTTCATTCTTTACCATTCCGCCACAGAAACAAATTGAAATCGCTCAGCGTAAGAAAATTATCATCGATGAGCATTCTGGTAAAATCTTGGTAGACGATGAGTTGGTAATGGAAGAGAACGAAAAAATGGCTTCTATCATTAAATTCTAAAAATGTTAAATCAATATAAATTCCGTTCTTTTTGAGCGGAATTTTTTATTTTTGCCTAAAGCTATTGATATGAGAGAATTTGCGAATGCCAAAATGGATAAATGGACGTTATTTTACACCATTTTATACATTTTTTTCTCTATTGGAATGGTGATTTTCATGTTCAATACAGATGCGCCTAAATTCGCATTAATTACTTTGGGCAGTATTCTTTCAGGAGCTTTTATTCTTGCTTATTTCATGATTCCCAAAATCAGTTTGAGTGAAAATGCAATTCATGTAAAAAATGCTTTTGTTAATTTTAAAATTTCAATTCAAGACATTTGTCAAATTGAAAAAGTAGAAAAGTTAGGATTAAACATCAGAACATTTGGAGCAGGAGGCGTTTTTGGTTATTTTGGCTATTTTAATGGAAATGATGTTTGGTACGTAACCAATATTTATAAAAAAGTAAAAATTACTATGAAATCTGGGAAAATCTACATGCTTTCACCAGAAAATACAGAAGATTTTATTCAACAAATCACAAACCTAAAATCTAAAATTTAAAGTTATAATGATACAATTACTTGATAAAATTCATCACAAAGATTCTAAAAATTTCTTTTTAATTGCTGGTCCTTGCGCTATTGAAGGCGAAGAAATGGCATTTGAAATTGCCGAAAAAATTGTAAAACTTTCAGATAAATATAAGATTCCTTACATTTTCAAAGGAAGTTTTAAAAAAGCCAACAGAAGCAGAGTAGACAGTTTCACAGGAATTGGCGACGAAAAAGCTTTAGAAATTATCAAAAAAGTAGGAGAACATTTTAATATTCCTACTACTACAGATATCCACGAAAACGCTCATGCAGAACTCGCAGCTTCTTATGGAGTAGATGTTTTGCAGATTCCCGCGTTTTTGGTTCGTCAGACAGATTTAGTAGTGGCTGCAGCAAAAACTGGGAAAGTCGTAACTTTGAAAAAAGGACAGTTTCTTTCGCCAGAATCTATGAAATTTGCAGTGCAAAAAGTTTTAGATTCAGGAAATGATAAAGTGGCGATTATCGAGAGAGGGAATTCTTTCGGATATACAGATTTGGTGGTAGATTTCAGAGGAATTCCTACCATGCAAAATTACGCACCAGTCATTTTAGACGTTACACATTCTCTTCAACAACCGAATCAAAATTCAGGAGTAACAGGAGGAAGACCAGAATTGATAGAAACTATCGCCAAAGCTGGAATTGCAGTAGGAACAGACGGAATTTTCATCGAAACACATCCTGATCCTTCTTGTGCAAAATCAGACGGAGCAAATATGCTGAAATTGGATTTGCTAGATGATTTACTAGGAAAATTAACCAGAGTAAGAGAAGCGATTTTATAATATTGAACTAAGCATTTTTGCTTGGTTTTTTCTTTTGAAAAACACAAAAAATTACTAAAATTAACCATTGAAATAATTCTTTATCAATTTGATTAAATTTTATAAATTTATCCTTTAAAATATAAACTTTTGAAAAAGCTCATATTATTCTTAGTTCTCACATTTCCAGTCTTTATTTTTTCACAAATTAATTTGAAAATTTTAGACGATAACGGAAGTCCAGTTTCTGATGTAAAAGTCACTTATAACAATCAAAACTTTACCACAAATGCGCAAGGTTTTGCTAAAATTCCCGTAGCTGAAACAGAACAAATATTGACGGCAGAAAAGGAATCTTATGTTTCTTTTACCAAGAAAATTAATCCTAAATTAAGATACCAAAACTTAAATGTTTTGATGGTACTTTCCATTAAAACCAAAGATATTCAAGAAATTACCTTCCGTGGAAAAGGAAAACCAAAGAATACAGACCTTACTTCTCTTGAAATTTCTGCAAAACAAGCACAGATTGTAGCTTCGCTTTCTGGTGGTGTAGAAGGTTTGATTAAGTCTTTACCATCGGTAAATTCTAATGCAGAATTATCATCGCAATACATGGTGAGAGGTGGTAATTATGATGAAAATTTAATTTACATCAATGATATTGAGATTTACAGACCATTTTTAGTGAGAAATTCTTTGCAAGAAGGAATGAGCATCATCAATCCAGATATGGTATCTATGATTAACTTTTCTGCAGGTGGTTTCGAAGCGAAATATGGTGATAAAATGAGTTCTGCGCTTAATATTTATTACAGACTGCCTTCAAAAACTGAAATCTCTGGTGAGGCAAGTCTTATTGGCGGAAGATTATCATTAGGTTTAGCTTCTAAGAATAAAAAATTATCTGCTTTATTCTCAGGAAGATACAGAAACACCAATTTGGTTCTGAATACGTTAAATGAAGACACTGATTTTAATCCTCAATATTTTGATTTTCAATCGTATATCAATTATTACATCAATGATAAATGGTCGGTTTCATTTTTAGGATATTGGTCGAAAAATGACTATGAAATGATTCCAAACTACAAAGAGGTAGATTTTGGAACCGTGCAACAACCGATAAAATTATTGGTAGGTTATGAAGGAAAAGAAGATGATTCTTATAAAAACATGATGGGAACTGCTTCTATCACTTATAAACCAAGTAAAAAATTAAGTGTAACGCTAGATAATTTTGCTTATCAAAACAGAGAAAGAGAATATTATACCATTGCTTCAGGTTATTTATTGCAAACCTTTAATCCTGCGACTGGAGACCCGAATTCTAGTTATGATGCAGGCGGACAAATAGATCATGCAAGAAATGATTTATTAGCAAGAACGTATGGAAGTCAATTGAGAGTAAAATTTTCTCCAAATGCCAATACGGATATAGAAGTAGGTGCAAAATTCGAGAAAGAAATGCTTAAAGATCTTACGAATGAATGGCAATTGGTAGATTCTTTGGGTTACAGCACACCGAGAACTTATTTGAATCCTGGAGTTTTAGACGCTTCTGATTTAAAATTGAAATACAATATTTCTGGAAATAACGAAATCAATCCTACGAGAATTTCTGGTTACGCACAGTTTTCTAAAAAATTATATTGGGGAGAAAGTAGAGTGTTCATCAATGGTGGAGTAAGAGCGCAACAATGGAGTTTCAACAAGGAAACTTTAATTTCACCAAGAGCACAATTCGCGATAAAACCAGATTGGGATGCAGATATGCTTTTCAGAATTTCTGGAGGAATTTATTATCAAGCGCCTTATTACAAAGAAATCAAAGATTTAGACGGAACATTTAATGAAAATATTATAGCTCAAAAATCAATTCAACTTATTTTAGCAAATGATTATGAGTTCAAAATGGTTGACAGACCATTTAAATTGACCACAGAATTGTATTACAAAAAAATGAATGATTTAATTCCGTATTATATTGATAATGTTAGAATTAGATATTCAGGGAAAAATAATTCCGAAGGTTATGCTTATGGAGTTGATACCAGATTGTTCGGTGAATTTGTTCCAGGTGTAGATTCTTGGATTTCTGTAAGTTATGCCAGAGCAAAAGAAAATATTGATGGAAGAGGCTATATTGAAAGACCAACTGACCAAAGATTTAGATTTTCTATGTTTTATCAGGATTATATGCCGAAATTCCCAAGCATGAAAGTTAATCTTACTTTATTATTTGCAAGTGGTTTACCAAATGGAGCTTCATTATTTGCAGACCCTTATGAATACACCAAAACTTTACCTTCTTACAAACGAGTAGACATTGGTTTAGAAAAAGTTTTCATTGACCAAAAAGACAATAAAGCAACAGGTGATTTCTGGAGAAAATGCAAAGAATTATCATTAGGAGTGCAAATTTTCAATGCTTTCAATATCAATAATACCATTGCTAATCAATGGATTACCGATGTTAATTCAAGTTATATTTATCCAGTTCCTGTAAGATTAACGGGTAGGTTTTTTAATGTTAGATTAAACTTTAAGTTTTAATAAAAAAAAAGTCTTGAATGTTCTTCAAGACTTTTTTATTTTTAGTTGGACTGAGCTTTAATTCTTTTCTCCGAAAGATTTCTAAATCTTATCACCAAAAGCACCGCAGAAATGGTAAGTCCAATTCCCAGTGCTATCCACATTCCGAAAGCGCCCATCTTCATAGGAACCGTAAGATAATAACCCAATGGAATGGTAATCACCCAATAAGCAATAAAGGTAAGAATAGAAGGAATTTTCACGTCTTGTATTCCTCTGAGACAACCAAGTGCAGTCACTTGAATTCCGTCTGATAATTGAAATAATGCCGCAATAATCATCAATTGAGAGGCCAATTCTACTACAGCGATGTCTTCTTTTTTGGTGAAAAATGTTGGTAAAACATCTTTTCCAAGAATAAAAACCAATCCGCACATTAACATGAAGATAAAAGCGATTTTCAGGTTGTTAAAACCTACTTTTTCTAGATTTACAAAGTCTTTTTCGCCTAGTTTTCTTCCAATCATTACCGTAGAAGCTACACTGAATCCTACACAAAGATTAAAGGTGAAACTTGCCATAGAAAGTGCAATTTGATGGGCTGCAATGTCTTTGGAAGAAATTAATCCGCAGATAAAAGCGGCACCAGCAAAAGCCGTTACTTCAAAAAACAATTGTAATGCTGTAGGAAAGCCTAATCTGATTAGTTTTTCGAACATTTCCTTGCTGAAATCCTTTATTTTCAATGAAAAATCTTTGATGTATCTTCTCGTTTTTTCTTCTTTAATCAATACGTAATACAAGAAAACCATCATGGCAACTCTTGCAATAAAAGTAGCCCAAGCTGAGCCTGCAACTCCCATTTTAAAGTATTCTATAAAAACATAATTGAGAATAACATTGATAACATTCGCGAAAATCGTGGCTTTAGTAACTCCGATTGTAAAAGAAAGTCCTTCTGAAACTTCTCTCATCGTTTGAAAAATCATAAATGGAATGATACTCAAGGTTACGATGGAAAGAAAAGTAATAGTATCGGGTAAAATTTCTTTTGGCTGATTCAAATAAGGCATGAGTGGAATGATTCCAAATATCAAAAGCATTAAAACAAACGCCAAAATGATATTCACCACAAATCCGTGTCGGAAAATGCTGTTAATTCTGTTGTGATCATGTTGAGAATGCGCTTCTGAAACCAATGGTGGAATCGCCAGTGAAAAACCTAATCCGAAGATGAAAATTGAGAAAAACATAGCGTTTCCAAGAGAAACTGCTGCCAATGCTTTTGCGCCAAGAAGTTTTCCTACAATAATGTTATCAAACAAGTTTACAGAAACTTGCCCTACTTGTGTAAGCATTACTGGGAGTGCAAGTTTTAAGGTTTCTTGCGTAAACTGTTTATTGAGAAATTTCATTTGTTACATTTAAAAGTTAAGACTTTCTTTTGGCTAATTCTTTTTGTTCTGCTTTTTGAATTTTTTTGTAAACATAAATGCTCATCAATACACTGAATTCATACAAAACTAAAAGCGGAAATGCTGCGGCCAACATACTGAAAGCATCTGCCGGTGTTACAATTGCGGCAACAACCATAATGACTACAATCGCGTGTCTTCTGTACGTTTTTAAAAATACAGGTGTCAAAATTCCTATCGTTGTTAAAAAATAAACGACTACTGGAAATAAGAAAACCAATCCCATTCCTAAAACCACTTGCAAAAATAGAGTAGTGTAATCTGACAAGTCAAATAATTGCGTGATAGAATCTGAAATGGTAAACAACATTCCAAAATTGATTGCTAATGGAAGGATAAGATAATAACCAACTAAAGCTCCTATTAGAAATAAAATCCACACAAAATTAATCACAAAAGAAGAATTTTTTCTTTCATTAGGATAAAGTGCTGGACTGATGAATCTCCACAATTCCCAAATAATATAAGGAAGTGCCAAAACCATTCCTCCGAAAATAGAAACAGACATCATTACATCGAATTGTTGCAATAATTTTTTCTGTTGAACTTGAAACGTATCTGGCAAAACGAAACTTTCGTGACCAAAAAATTCCTGAGAATAATGATTAATCACTCTAAAAGTGATAAAATCATTTTTGGTAGGTGCAAAAAATACATGATCCATAATCCAATTGATATTGAAACCTACAATTAAAGCTCCAATAATAATTGCGATAATACAACGAATAAGATGCGATCTTAGTTCACCAACGTGCCCTAAAAAGGACATTTCTTTCTCTTCTGCCATATATTTTAGTTCCGAATTTTCGGATTTAATTTTTTATTATTTAAACTTACAGTCTAATTTTTTCTTACACTAAATATTTTTTTCTTGATTCTTGGCTCTTGGCTCTTGATTATTGTTTCTTTTAATTAATCCCTTCATCCAACAATCTATGTAAATCGATAATTCCGAAATAATTTCCGTTATCGGTTACAATCAATTGACCAATATTATTTTGTTTCAAAACAGTCATCGCTTCTTTTGCAAGTGCATTTTTGTCAACCGTTTTTGGGTTTGCAGACATTAAATCTTTTGCTAAAATTCCGGTAAGATTTTCGGTTTTTAGAAGCATTCTTCTTAAATCTCCATCGGTAATTACACCTACTATTTTGTCTTGGTCTGTTACCACCGTAATTCCATGCTTAGAGCTTGAAATTGAAAAAATTACATCTTTTATACTAGAATTTACTTCAACTAAAGGTCTCTGTTCAGAAACGAATTGTTCTACTCTTGCCGTTAAGTTTTTCCCTAAACTTCCACCTGGGTGAAACTTGGCAAAATCTTGGTCTTTAAAATTATTGAGTTCCATTAAACAAACCGCTAAAGCATCACCAATGGCCATTTGAACAGTTGTAGAACTTGTTGGCGCTAATTTATTAGGGCAAGCTTCCACTTTTACCGAAGAATCTAAAACCACATCAGAAGCTTCTGCCAATTTAGATTTTAAATTTCCTGTCATCCCGATTAAAGCAGCAGAATAATCTTTCAAAAATGGCAATAAATACACTATTTCTGGCGAATTTCCAGAGTTAGAGATGCAAAGCACCACATCGTTTTTCTGAATTACGCCTAAATCTCCGTGAATCGCTTCCGCAGCGTGTAAAAACTGAGAAGGAGTTCCAGTAGAATTTAAAGTTGCTACAATTTTGTTTCCTACGTGTGCAGATTTACCGATGCCTACTACAATCAGTTTTCCTGTAGAATTATTGATGATGTTTACCGCTTTTTCGAACTGTTCATCAATTCTATTTTTAAGCGATTCTAGTTCAGTAACTTCTACTGCAATAGCGTTTTTGGCAAGGCTAATAATGTCTATTTTTTCCAAAATATAATTTCTTAGATTTATTTATTTTTCAAAAGACAAAAATTAAGATTTTTTTAAATTTTTAAAAATTTTCAAATCTCATTAAAAAGTTTTATCTTTGGTAAGATGCAAATTTAGTAAAACTTACTTGAACAGATGAAGACTAAACACGAAGATTTAACAAGTGCACTAAAAAAATATTTCGGATTTTCTACTTTTAAAGGAAGACAAGAAGAAATTATTTCCACTTTATTAAGTGGTAATGATGTTTTCGTATTAATGCCAACTGGTGGTGGTAAATCGTTGTGTTATCAACTTCCTGCACTTCTTTCAGAAGGAACTGCCATTGTAGTTTCTCCGCTGATTGCTTTAATGAAAAACCAAGTAGATGCCATTAATGGTATTTCTGCCGAGGAAGGAGTAGGTCATGTCCTGAATTCTTCTCTCAATAAAACCCAAACAAAACAAGTTTTTGATGACATCAAAAGCGGTAAAACCAAGTTACTCTACGTAGCTCCAGAAAGTTTAGTAAAAGAAGAATATCTTAATTTCTTGAAGGAAATTAAAATTTCTTTTGTAGCGATAGACGAAGCGCACTGTATTTCGGAATGGGGACATGATTTCCGTCCAGAATACAGGAATCTCAAATTAATTATTGATAAAATTGCAAAAGTTCCTGTAATTGCATTGACTGCAACTGCTACACCTAAAGTTCAGGATGATATTCAGAAAACTCTAGGAATGAACAATGCATTGGTCTTTAAAGATAGCTTTAATAGACCCAATCTTTACTACGAAATTCGTCCTAAAGTAAATGTAGACAGAGAAATTGTAAAATTTATCAATCAACACAAAGGAAAATCAGGAATTGTATATTGTCTCAGCCGAAGAAAAGTTGAGGAATTTTCTCAGCTATTGCAGGTAAATGGTATTAATGCACTGCCTTATCACGCTGGTCTTGACCAAAAAACCAGAGTGGCGAATCAAGATAAATTCTTGATGGAAGAAGTAGATGTAATTGTTGCTACCATTGCTTTCGGAATGGGAATAGACAAGCCAGATGTAAGATTTGTGATTCATTATGATATTCCGAAATCTCTTGAAAGTTATTATCAAGAAACAGGTAGAGCTGGTAGAGATGGAGGAGAAGGTCATTGTCTTGCTTTTTATGATCCAAAAGACATAGAAAAATTAGAAAAATTCTTAGCTCAAAAACCAGTTTCTGAACGTGAAATCGGACTTCAACTTTTGAATGAAGTAGTAGGTTACGCCGAAACTTCTATGAGCAGAAGACAATATTTACTCTATTATTTCGGAGAAGAATTTGACCCAATCAATGGTGATGGTGCCAAAATGGATGATAATTCTGTAAACCCACCAAAACTGAAAGATGCTTCTAAAGATTTGAAAAAAGTCTTAGAAATCGTAAAAGATTTGGAAGAAAAATTCAGAATTAAAGATTTAATTTCGATTATTTCGGGAAAAGAATCTGCAACTACCAAAGCTTACAAATTAGAAAATTCTAAACATTTCGGGATTGGGAAATCTGAAAATGATAATTATTGGAAATCCATCATCAGACAAGCTACTGTACAAGGTTATTTGACTAAAGATATAGAAACGTACGGCGTTTTGAAACTTTCTGAGAAAGCTAAAAATTTCCTTTCTGGAAAAGAAACTCCAGAATTTATGATTGCCGAAGATAGAGAATATGATTTAGCAGCGATTGCAGATGCAGAACAAGTACAGGTACAAGCTGGAGGTGGTCTTGACCAAAATCTTTTTGCTCAGCTAAAAGAATTGAGAAAAAAAGTAGCCAAAAAACATGGCGTTCCACCTTACACGGTTTTCATGGATCCAAGTTTGGAAGACATGACCATACAATATCCAATTTCGGTAGACGAAATTGCAAAAGTCTATGGAGTTGGTGAAGGAAAAGCTAAAAAATACGGAAAAGAATTTGCAGAATTCATTGCAAAATATGTAGAAGATAACAACATTGAGAGAACTCAAGACATGGTACTAAAAACAGTTGCCAATAAGTCTTCTCATAAAGTTTTTATCATTCAAAACACCGACAAGAAAATAGATTTAGAAGACATTGCAAAAGCGAAAAATCTAACGATGGATGAACTGCTTTCTGAAATGGAATCTATTGTTTATCAAGGGACTAAACTCAATATAGATTATTATATTGAAGAAAATTTTGACGAAGATATTGTAGATGATTTTATGGATTTTATGAAAAAATCCGAAAGTGACTCTATGAAAGTTCTTTTGGCAGAATTTGGTGATGATTTAACGGATGAAGAAGTAAGAATGCTGAGAATTAAGTTTATTTCTGATGTAGCGAATTAAGTAATTTAAAAATATCTAATTCCCACAGATTACACAGAAAGCACAGATTAATTTTTGTGAAAATTTGTGAAATCTGTGGGAAAATAATATATGAAAAAATCTATCCTTTTTATCCTTCCAGATCTTAATGCAGGTGGTGCAGAACGTATTGTGACGACCATTGCCAATCATTTGCCAAGAGAAAAATTTTCTCCAAGCATTTTATTGTTGAGAAAAGAAGGTTTGTATTTGGATTTTTTACAAAATAATGTTGAAATTATTGACATTAAAACGCCAAGAATTCGTCATGCTCTAAAACCGATTTTACAGCAAATCAGAAAGAGAAAGCCAGACATCGTTTTCAGTGGTTTTGGCGAAGTAAATGCATATCTATCACTATTCATCAAACTCTTCCCGAAAACAAAATTCATTGCCAGAGAAACCAATGTGGTTTCTCAACATGTTACTAGAAAAGAAATCCTATTTTTTTATAAATTTTACAATAATTACAATAAAATCATTTGCCAAAGTGATGACATGATGAATGATTTGGTGAAGAATTTCAAGATTAAAAATAACAAACTCATCAAAATCAATAATCCCGTAGATTTCAATTTTATAGAAGAAAAGTTAGAAAATGCTACGAAACCTGAAAGCTATCGAGAAGGTTATAAAAACGTTATCGCCATTGGAAATTTATCTTCAAGAAAAGGTTTCGATAATCTCTTGAAGGTTTTTAAATTTTTAAAAAGTGAAAAAATCCTACTGCATATTTTAGGAGACGGAAGAGACAGAGAAATGCTTCACCAAATGAAGCTAAATTTAGGATTAGAAAACGTGATTTTTCATGGAGTTCAAAAAAATCCTTATCCGTTTTTGAAGTTTGCAGATTTATTTGTGTTGAGTTCCAGATACGAAGGTTTTCCGAATGTTTTATTAGAAGCGGGAGCTTGCGGAACTTATTCATTAGCCAACAATTGCAAAGGTGGAATTCATGAAATTATTCAACCGAAAATCAACGGAGAAATTTCAGATATAGAAAATCACGAAGTATTCGCAGCTAAAATTGTAGAAATTTTAGAACAATCATACGATTCAGAAGCGATTAAAAATTCAATACAATCTAGATTTTCTAAAGAGATTATTTTAGACAAATATTTTGAGGTTTTAGAAAGTATTGTTTCTCACAGATAACACAGATTTTCACAGAAAAATTTAATTCATTTTTAAAATCTTATGAATCTGTGAATTTAATAGAAATAAAATCAATTTGAAAAAAAATGAAGTATTAATTTAAAAATCATATCATTTTTTTTATCAATTCAAATTTCTAAAATCTGTGCAATCTGTGAGAGAAAAATTCCGTATTTTAGCAAAAATTAAGTTTTAATAAAAAATAATATAAAATGTCACAATTTGATGTTACTGTAATTGGTTCAGGACCTGGTGGTTACGTAGCTGCATTAAGATGCGCGCAATTAGGTTTCAAAACTGCTATTATCGAGAAATATTCTACTTTGGGAGGAACTTGCTTAAATGTAGGTTGTATTCCGTCAAAAGCACTTTTAGACAGCTCAGAACATTTCGAAAATGCAAAACATAATTTTGCAAATCACGGAATTATTATCAACGAACCTCAAGCTGATTTAGCGAGAATGGTGGCTCGTAAAAACGAAGTAGTAGACCAAACTACTAAAGGAATTAATTTCTTGATGGACAAAAATAAAGTAACTGTTTTTGAAGGTTTAGGAAGCTTCGAATCTGCTACTCAAGTAAAAGTAACGAAAAATGATGGTTCTTCTGAAATTTTAGAAACCAAATATGCCATTGTTGCTACAGGTTCTAAACCATCTACTTTGCCTTTCATCACTATAGATAAAGAAAGAATTATCACTTCTACGGAAGCGTTGAATTTAAAAGAAATTCCAAAACATTTAGTAGTAATTGGTGGTGGTGTAATTGGTCTAGAATTAGGCTCTGTTTATTTGAGATTAGGTTCTCAGGTAACCGTTATAGAATATATGGATAAAATTATTCCAACAATGGATGGTGCTTTGTCTAAAGAATTGACTAAAGTTCTTAAAAAACAAGGCATGAAATTCATGCTTTCGACAGGAGTTCAATCTGTAGAAAGAAATGGAGATTCTGTAAAAATTACAGCGAAAGACAAAAAAGGAGAAGAAGTAAGTGTAGAAGGAGATTATGTTTTAGTTTCTGTAGGTAGAAAACCATTTACAGAAGGTCTTGGCTTAGAAAAAGTAGGAGTAGAATTAGACGAAAGAGGAAGAGTAAAAGTAAACGACCATTTGCAAACCAATGTTGCCAATATTTATGCAATTGGCGATGTAGTAAAAGGAGCTATGTTGGCTCACAAAGCGTCTGAAGAAGGCGTTTTCGTAGCTGAAACTTTAGCAGGTCAAAAACCACACATCAATTATAACCTAATTCCAGGAGTTGTTTACACTTGGCCAGAAGTTGCAGGAGTGGGTAAAACCGAAGAGCAATTAAAAGAAGAAGGAGCAGCTTATAAAGTAGGTTCTTTCCCAATGAGAGCTTTAGGAAGAAGCCGTGCTTCTGGAGATATTGACGGATTAATTAAAATTTTGGCTGATGAAAAAACAGACGAAGTTTTAGGCGTTCACATGATTGGTGCAAGAGCTGCAGACATGATTGCCGCTGCCGTAACTGCAATGGAGTTCCGCGCTTCTGCCGAAGACATCGCGAGAATGTCGCACGCTCACCCAACTTTCGCTGAAGCAATCAAGGAGGCTGCATTAGACGCTACAGGAAAACGTGCGATTCATATGTAATTTTTGATTGAAAAATTTAAAAATTAAATATTTAAAGATTAAAGAGAAGTTTCGGCTTCTCTTTTTTATTTGGGCAGCAATTTCCTCGTTCCGCTCCCGCTTTTTTGTTTCGCTTCGCTACACAAAAAGAGCTCCGCTCAACTCGGGCTGCAATTCGGTTATCATTTAGAAAATTTCTGCAACTTTTTTTGTACATTTGATTTTATATGTTTCTCGCAGATTAAGCAGATTTTGCGGATAATTGAAAATAAAAAATCTGTTTAATCAGCCAAATCAGCGAGAGAAATTGAAAAATTCTAAAATATCACCATTTCAAAAAAAAATAAAATATGATTACAAAACCTATATTTCCATGTCTTTGGTACGATGGAAAAGCCAGAGAAGCTGCAGATTTTTATTGCCAAATTTTCCCTAATTCTAAAGTCCTTTCGGATAATGGAATGGTCGTAAAATTTGAACTGAACGGAAGAGAATTCATGGGATTAAATGGCGGTCCGAATTTCAAATTTGATGAAGCCGTTTCTTTTTGTATAGAATGCGAAACACAAGAAGAAATAGATTACTATTGGAAAAATTTATTGAAAAATGGAGGAAACGAAAAAGTTTGCGGTTGGCTTACAGACCAATTCGGATTGTGTTGGCAAGTCTATCCTAAAGTTTTAATAGAATTGATGAATGACGCCGAAAAAGCACCAAAAGCAGTAGAAGCATTTCAGAAAATGATAAAATTTGATATACAAGCTTTACTTGATGCTGTGAAATAAAACCTTACCTTTGCAAAACTTACCAATTATCAATTACAAAAATGCAGTTAGGAAAAACTCAAACTTTAAAAATCGCAGAAAAAAATACCTCTGGACTTTTCTTAGAATCTCAAACCGGTGAAAGAGCTTTTTTGCCTAAAATTTTTGCAGACGAAAATGCAGAAATAGGTGATGAAATATCAGTTTTCGTGTATCAAGATGATTCTGCCTTGAAAGCTACTACAGAAATTCCGCTTTGCGAAGTAGGAGAGTTTGCAGTGATGACTTGCGTGCAATCTTTGCCAAGTGGCGCTTTTATGGACTGGGGAATTATCAAAGATTTATTTATTCCTTACAAGCAACAAAAAGGTAAAATCCTAGAAGGAAAACGTTATTTGGTTTACGTTTATGTAGACGATGTTTCAGACAGAATTACTGGAACTACTAAGTTTAAGAGAAATCAATCTTACGAAAATGTTCCTTTCAAAAAAGGAGAAGAAGTAAATCTTATCATTGCAGGAGAATCAGAAATTGGGTTCAATGTAGTGGTGAATAAAAAATATTTGGGATTAATTTACGCTTCGGATGTGTTCAAAAAATTATATCCACTGTCTGAAGAAAAAGGCTACATCAAAACCATCAGAGAAGACGGTAAAATAGATGTTACCCTTCAAAAACAAGGTTATGAAAACAATCATGATGAATTTCAACAAAAAATTCTTCAGAAATTAGAAGAAAATTACGGAATTCTTTATCTCTCAGACAAATCAGAACCCGAAGAAATTAAGCAAGAACTGCAAATGAGCAAAAAGAATTTCAAAAAGGCAATTGGCGGTTTATATAAAGACCAAGTCATAGAAATTCTGGAAGACAAAATCAGACTCATCAACGAAGAATAAAACAAAAAGAGCAGAAATTTCTGCTCTTTTTTAGTTTTCTTTCCTTACCACCAGAATAAAATCATCTTCTAAAAATTTATATCCAAAATCATATACAAAAAAATATTGAGCTCCGTTTTTATAGGTTTTAATATTGGTAAAATATTCGAAATCAAAACCTGCAACCGAAAGTTTATTTCTAGTAGTTTTGGCTTTGTTTTCTACAAAATTTTGTTCAGAGAGGATTTTGAAATTCTTGCGCAGTTTATTGTTAATATTGCGCATAAGGTTGGTTTGGTCTTTGTTCTGTTTATTGTTATAGGCGTTTCTACAAGCATCACTGCAGAATTTCTTATCTATTCTGCCTATGATTTTTTCGCCACATTCTAGACAGTTTTGCATGGATTTAGTTTTATGTAAAGATAAAAAAAATCCGTTTGTAAACGGATAATTTTTTTTGATTTTTAATATTCGATATCAATACTGTCCTAAATAAAAATTATTAAAAATAGAAACAGCCTAAATACCTATTTTACATTTAGCTTTACATTTA
>JBKBLE010000038.1:0-14923 GCA_046296655.1 Cloacibacterium sp.
TTTTTTTGTTGTACAACCTCAAAGATACTTTGAGTTACTTTAATTCCTTCTTATTTTTTTATTTAGGACGCTATTAAAAGATAATTTATTGTTAAAATAATCTTATTTGACATTTTTTAATTGTTTAATCTTAACGCTTTAATATAAAACCATTGATTATGAAGATTTTACAAAACAAGTCCATCTAGAAACAAAAAAAATCGCTAAAAATGAATTTAGCGATTTAAAATATTTGTAAAATTTATGTTTATCTTACATGTAGCTTTCTATTGGCTCACAAGTACAAACCAAATTTCTATCTCCGAAAGCTTCATCTACTCTAGACACAGAAGCGAAGAACTTATGTTCTCTCACCCAATCAAGCGGATAAGCTGCTTTTTCACGAGAATATGGTTTATCCCAAGAATCTGAAATCACCACTTGTTCTGTATGCGGAGCATTTTTCAATACATTATTATGAGCATCTGCTTTTCCTTCAGCAATTTCTTCAATTTCTGCTTTGATAGCAATTAAAGCTTCGGCAAATCTGTCTAGTTCTGCTTTAGATTCTGATTCTGTAGGCTCAATCATCAAAGTTCCAGCAACTGGGAAAGAAACCGTAGGCGCATGGAAACCATAATCCATCAAACGTTTTGCAACATCTGTCACCTCAATTCCTAGTGGTTTAAACTGACGGAAATCTACGATACATTCGTGAGCTACTCTGCCTTTTTTATTCGCATATAAAATTGGGAAATGCTCACCCAAAACTTCTTTTAAATAGTTTGCGTTGATGATTGCATATTCTGTAGATTTTCTCAAACCAACTGCTCCAAGCATTTTAATATAAGCATAAGAAATATTAAGAATCAATGCAGAACCGTAAGGCGCAGAAGAAATAGCATCTATTCCTTGACTTCCACCTGTTGGAATATTAGGATTTCGAGGCAAGAAAGGCACTAAATGTTTTGCTACACAAATTGGCCCAACTCCTGGTCCACCTCCACCGTGAGGAATTGCAAAAGTTTTGTGAAGATTTAAGTGACAAACATCTGCACCGATATTTCCTGGTGAAGTGAAGCCAACTTGAGCATTCATATTTGCACCATCCATATAAACTTGACCACCATTTTCGTGGATTAAGTCTGTAATTTCTTTTACGTTATCATCAAAGAAACCATAAGTAGATGGATAAGTAATCATGAAAGCAGATAAATTATCTTTATGCTCTTCCACTTTAGCTTTTAAATCTTCGAAATCTATTTGTCCGTCTTCAAGATTTTTCACCACCACTACTTTAAGACCTGCAATTACCGCAGAAGCAGGATTGGTTCCGTGAGCAGATTGAGGAATTAAACAAATATTTCTGTGACCTTGACCGATAGATTTTTGATATGCTCTAATCACCATTAAACCAGCATATTCGCCTTGAGCTCCAGAATTTGGCTGAAGTGAAGTTGCCGCAAAACCAGTAATCGTAGCCAAATCTTTTTCTAAAGTTTTGATTAATTTCTGATAACCTTCAGCTTGATTTACTGGCACAAAAGGATGAATTGCGCCCCAATGTTCCCAAGAAAGTGGAATCATTTCTGTAGCTGCATTCAGTTTCATGGTACAAGAACCTAGAGAAATCATAGAATGCGTGAGTGACAAATCTTTTCTTTCGAGACGCTTAATGTAACGCATCAATTCTGTCTCTGTATGGTATTTATTAAAAACTTCTTCTTTTAAGATTTCGTCTTTTCTCAATAAATTTTCTGGAAGTGTAGAAACCGCTTTTGGCTCTAATTTGAAACCTTGTTTTTGCTTGAATTGCGCAAAAGCAGCCACTACTTTATCAATTTTTTCGGTAGTTGTAGTTTCATTGATAGAAATACTTACAAAACCTTCTGTAAAATAATTTAAATTGATTTTATGATCTAGCATTAATCTCTTTAACTTATCTTTTTCTTCTTCAGACATGCTGATTTTAACCGTATCAAAAACTGGCTCTTTCACCGTATCATAACCTAAAACCGAAAGCGCATCTCTTAGAGCATTGGTTTTATAATGAATTTGGTCTGCAATATATTCTAAACCAGCTTTACCGTGATAAACAGCATACATAGAAGCCATTACCGCCAATAAAACTTGAGCTGTACAAATGTTAGAAGTCGCTTTTTCACGTTTAATGTGTTGCTCTCTTGTTTGCAAAGCCATTCTCAAAGCACGTTTTCCGTATGCATCTTGAGTTACCCCAATAATTCTTCCCGGAATATCACGTTTATATTCTTCTTTACAAGCAAAAAACGCAGCGTGAGGACCACCATAACCTAATGGAATACCAAATCTCTGCGTAGTTCCCACTGCACAATCAGCTCCCATTTCTGCAGGTGATTTTAATTTCACTAAAGCAAGCGGATCACAAGCCACTACTACTTGAAGATTTAATGCTTTATAACTTGAAATTAACTCCGTATAATCAATCACATCACCATTTTTACCCGGATATTGTAAAATAGCTCCGAAAAATTCTGTATTAAGCTCAAAATTTTCATGATTACCAACAACTATATCTATTCCTAAACCATCAGCTTTGGTTCTAAGAACCGCAATGGTTTGAGGTAAAACCAAATCAGAAACAAAAAACTTATTGGCTTCTGCTTTTTTCTGGTCTTTTGTTCTGTTTGAAAAGAACATACTCATGGCTTCAGAAGCAGCAGTTCCTTCATCTAATAAAGAAGCATTCGCTAAATGAAAACCAGTAAGATTGGTAATTAAAGTTTGATAATTGAGTAACGCTTCTAATCTACCTTGTGCAATTTCTGCTTGATAAGGTGTATAAGCGGTGTACCAACTAGGATTTTCTAAAATATTTCTCTGGATAACACTTGGCAAAATACTGTTATGATAACCAAAACCAATGTACGTATCATAATCTAGATTTTTAGCAGCCAACTCTTTAGAATGCTGAAGCATTTCGTACTCAGATAAAGGAGCAGAAATATCTAATTCATTTTCTAATCGGATTGCATCTGGAATAGTTTGAGAAATTAATTCTTCTACAGAAGAAACGCCAATTTTTTGTAACATAGCGTTTTTATCAGCTTCATTGAAGTTGATGTGACGGTTCACAAATTGCTGTGTGTTCATAAAAATTTTAGGTATTATTTTTATTTTTTGTAAGTTTCGTAAAAATAAGGAATTTTTTTTGAATGGTAAAATTCTATTTTTCTATGAAAACTATTGACGAAGAACCAAGTACAAAGCTATCGCTAAAAGAATAATAGCCAATAACTTATAATAAAAACGAGCATTTACTTCTTCCTTTTTTTGCGGTGTAGTGGTAGAATTTTGAGCAGGAACATCCTCTTTTATAGAAGTTTTTATTTCCCCAGAAACTTCGGTGATGGTAATTCCTTGAACTACTGTTTTGTGTAATAAAGTATTGGTAGCATGAAGAATAATCTGAAACTTACCTTCTTTATCAAACTCCTTGATTCTAAATTTTCTATCGCCTTGAGACTTTTCTAAACCAAATGGCGTTATTTTCACCAAATCTGCATCATAGGTTTGCCAATGAATGGTAATT
Source organism: Cloacibacterium sp. (assembly GCA_046296655.1). GTDB lineage: Bacteria > Bacteroidota > Bacteroidia > Flavobacteriales > Weeksellaceae > Cloacibacterium. The sequence continues at coordinate 3,551 of JBKBLE010000038.1, forward strand.
TCGTCGCCTTTTTGTGCTCTAATTTTATCTGCGTGAAAGTTTTTAATTTTTGGAGGAAGCATTGATTTTTGACTTCTTTGGAAACTCCCAAATCGCTGGTCATAAACTTTTCTAGAATCTTCATCCATCAAAGTTTCATACGCTTCTTTTATTTCTCTGAAACGGTCTGTAAAAAACTCATCATTTTCGTTTTTATCAGGGTGATATTTCAGCGAAAGTTTACGATACGCTTTTTTAATGTCTTCGGAAGAAGCATTCGGTTTTATTCCTAAAAAATAGTAGTAGTCTTTCAATGGATTGATGATTGAGGAGCAAAAATAGAAAAATAAGTTTTTATGAAAAAGGAAACCGCTAAAAGTTTCCTTCTGTATAATTTTTAAATTGGTTGAGAATGCTTTGCCATCCTTGCTCTTGCATTTCCAAAGCATTAATCATTTCTGGCTCGAAACGTTCGAAAACTTCAGTAGTATTTTCATCTATTTTATGAAAAAACACTTCTACTTTCCTGCCGTCTTCTATATGATATTCAATTTTTTGAAGCGGAATAATCTCTGTATACGTTCCATGAAAAACAAAACTTGCCGATTTATCTTTAGCAGCCATTGTATAAAAAAATTCGCCACCTATTTCTAAGTTGTTTTCAGCTTTCGGACAGTGCCAACTTTCGTGTGCAAAATTCCAATTCACAATATGTTCTGCTTCGGTAAAAAACGCCCAAACCTTTTCTATTGGCGCATTGATAGTGACATTTACAATAAGTGGTTCCATTTCCATTTATTTTAAATTAAAAAAAGCGCACCAAAAAGTGCGCTTACACAAAAAATTTAAATTTATTTTACAGCTTCTAAAGCTGCTGCATAATTAGGCTCTTGAGCAATTTCAGGAACTTGTTCTGTGTATTTTACAACACCGTTTTCGTCTAAAACCACCACTGCTCTACTTAACAATCCTTTAAGCGGAGAATCAACAATCGTTAAACCATAAGTCTCGCCAAAGTTACCTCTGTAATCAGAAAGATTCATTACATTTTGAAGTCCTTCTGAAGCACAAAATCTTCCTAAAGCGAAAGGTAAATCTTTAGAAACATTTACCACAACTGTATTATCTAAAGCAGATGCTTCTTCATTAAATTTTCTAGCAGAAGCTGCGCAAACTCCTGTATCAATACTCGGGAATATATTAAGTACTACTTTCTTACCTGCAAAATCAGACAATGTTTTTTCTGATAAATCTTCTGCAACCAATGTAAAATCTTGTGCTACAGTTCCTAGTTCTGGTAAATTTCCTGAAGTGTGAATTTCGTTTCCTTGTAATGTAATATTTGCCATTTTTTTATTTTTTATACTTTGTCAAAGATATAGTTTTTACCCATAATAAATAAAAGGAATTATAAATTTATGTATTTCATAAATTCTATAAAAATCACTAAATTTGCTAACTTCTTAAATTTAAACAATTAAAAACTCAGAAATATAATGTCTAACAATTCAACAATCATCTATACGTATACAGATGAAGCGCCAATGTTGGCAACTCACTCATTATTACCAATCATTCAAAAATATGCTTCTACTGCTGGAATTAATGTAGAATCTAGAGACATTTCTTTGGCTGGAAGAATTTTGGCAAATTTCCCAGAATATTTAACCGAAGAACAAAAAACTCCAGACGCACTTGCAGAATTAGGAGAATTAGCGACTAAACCAGAAGCTAACATCATTAAATTACCCAATATTTCTGCTTCTGTTCCGCAATTAGAAGAAGCGATTGCAGAATTACAAAAACACGGTTATGCAGTGCCTAACTATCCTGCAGAACCAAAAACCGAAGAAGAAACTGCTATCAATAAAAAATATGCTAAAGTTTTAGGAAGTGCTGTAAATCCTGTTCTAAGAGAAGGAAACTCAGACAGAAGAGCGCCTAAAGCTGTTAAAAACTACGCAAAAGCAAATCCTCACAGAATGGGAGTTTGGACTGCAGATTCTAAAACTTCTGTTGCTCACATGAATAATGGAGATTTCTACGGCTCTGAAAATTCTACCACTGTAGAAAACGAATGCAAATATAGAATTGTATTCTACGGAAATGATGGTTCATCTAAAGTTTTGAAAGATTTTGCTCCTTTGAAAGCTGGTGAAGTAATCGATTCTTCTGTGATGAATATTGCTGCACTAAAATCTTTTGTAAAAGAAGCCATCAACGAAGCTAAAGAAAAAAATGTATTGCTTTCTGCTCACCTCAAAGCTACGATGATGAAGGTTTCTGACCCAATTATTTTCGGGGCGATTGTAGAAACTTATTTTGCTGATGTTTTTGAGAAATATGCAGCAACTTTCAAAGAATTAGACATTAATCCTAACTTTGGTTTAGCTACCCTTTTCGAAAAAATTGCTGGTCATGCTCAAGAAGCTGAAATAAAAGCAGATATCGAAAAAACAATTGAAAACGGACCAAGAATTGCAATGGTAAATTCTGATAAAGGAATTACCAATTTCCACGTTTCTTCAGACGTTATCATAGATGCTTCTATGGCAGCTTTAGTAAGAGGTGGCGGTAAAATGTGGAATAAAGAAGGAAAAGAAGAAGATACCATTTGTATAATCCCAGACAGAACTTATGCCGGTTTCTACGAAGCGATTATTGAAGATATGAAACAAAACGGCGCAATAGACCCAACTACTTTCGGAACGGTTCCAAACGTAGGTTTAATGGCTCAAAAAGCTGAAGAATACGGTTCTCACGATAAAACTTTCCAAATTTCTGGAGAAGGAACGGTAAAAATTGAAGACGAAAACGGAACTACCCTTTTAGAACAAAACGTTCAGAATGGTGATATTTTCAGAATGTGCCAAACCAAAGATGCTCCAATCCAAGACTGGGTAAAACTAGCGGTTAATAGAGCGAGACTTTCTAACACTCCAGCTATTTTCTGGTTAGACAAAGGAAGAGCTCACGATGCACAAATCATCAAAAAAGTAGAAAAATATCTTCAAAATTACGATTTAACGGGTCTTGACATCAGAATTATGGATATAAAAGATGCCATGCTCGAAACTTTAAAAAGAGGTAGAGAAGGTAAAGACACGATTTCTGTTTCTGGAAACGTTTTAAGAGATTATTTAACCGATATGTTCCCAATTTTAGAGCTTGGAACTTCTGCAAAAATGCTTTCTATCGTTCCATTGATGAACGGTGGTGGTTTATTCGAAACTGGAGCTGGCGGTTCTGCACCAAAACACGTAGAACAATTCTTACAAGAAGGTTATTTAAGATGGGATTCTCTAGGTGAATTCTTAGCTTTACAAGCAAGTTTAGAGCACCTTTCTCAGACTCAAAACAATCCTAAAGCGCAAGTTTTAGCCGATGCTCTTGATGAAGCGAATGCTAAATTCTTAGCTACTGATAAATCTCCTGCAAGAAAAGTGGGCGGAATAGACAACAGAGGTTCTCACTTCTACTTGGCTATGTATTGGGCTGAAGCTTTGGCAAACCAAACTGCAGATGCTGAATTAGCAGCCACTTTTGCTCCAATTGCTCAATCAATGAAAGAAAACGAAGCAAAAATCAATGAGGAATTGATTGGAGCGCAAGGTAAACCTCAAGACATTGGTGGTTATTATCAACCAGATTCTGCAAAAACTTACGCAGCCATGAGAGCTTCTGCTACATTAAATGCAATTGTAGATTCTTTATAAAATTCTAAAATTTAGATTTTAAATTATAAACAAAATCCGAGAAAAATTTCTCGGATTTTGTTATTTTACTTTATGGGTTTTAATTTTTTTATCATCAATAAACAAACTACATTTCACTCCAATTCCACTGGAATATAAATTGGCTTTAATGGGTAATTTGTTGCCGTTTTCAATGATATGACCTGTTAATCTTGCTGGCGTGTAATAATTTACAGTTTCATCTTGAAGTTCATTATTTACAAATAATTTTTCGCCGCCAAACCATGAATTTTCTACTCTAATTTCCTGATTATTATAGATTGCTTTAAAAATTGATTTCATTATTTTTTATTTTAGTTCATTTAAAATATTTTCGATTTGATTGATGTATTTTCCGTAATAATTTTCAAACCACCATACACCAATTCCTATAACTAAAGCTACTATTGAAAAGAAGACAATAAACGGAGCATAGTGCATTATAAGATCTTCATATTTAAAAAAATCATGCTTACCTAAAAACAAAAATAACATCCCCATAAAAAAAGGAATACTACTCACATAGTAAGCCTGATATAATTCTTTTAAAGTTCTTAATTCAAACTTAATCTCTAATAAATTATTTAATGTATCAATTGAATAATCTTTTGTTTTTATATAAAATAGATAAAACTTAAAAGTGAAAAAAAATATTATAAAAAAAAACACCATCATCATTGTCCATCTTAAAAAAGGATTTTCACTAAAAACTTTTGAAAGAGGAATTAGTAAAATTAGACTAAAAACATTTAACCATATTTCCATTTTCATATTCTTCCTAATCTTCTGGAGTGGATTGTTTATTTTATGCTGATGTTCTAGCGAAATTTCCGGTGTAGAAACTTCTTCTTTTTGCCATTGTTCTTGTAATTTATCAAAATTCATAACCGTATTTTTTTTATGATTTGTTGTAATTTTTCTTTGGTTCGGTTGAGTTTTACACGTGCGTTAACTTCTGTAATCCCAAGATTGGTGGCGATTTCTTTATGACTTTGGCCTTCGAGAAATAAAAAAATCAGCGCTTTTTCTACAGGATTGAGTTCATGAACTGCTTTATAAAAAAATTCTAATTGCGTTTCTTTTTCGTCAGAATTTTCGTCTTGTACATCAATGTTTTCGGCTAAAGAAGCATTATCGGTTTTCTTTTTTTCTTTGTTAAGAAAAGTAAGTGCAGTATTGATACTTACTCTGTATAACCATGTAGAAAACTGACTTTTGCCTTCGAAGTTTTGGTAAGATTTCCAGAGTTGATAGATGATTTCTTGAAACAAATCTTCTCTATCTTCCTTTCCATCTACGTACATTTTAGAAATTTTGAAAATCATTCCTTTATGACTTTCTATTTTTTCTAAAAATTCTGATTCTAAAGTTTTCATTAATTAGCGTTTCTATGGAGTTAGTAAAGAAGTTGTAAAAATGTTACAAAAAAATTTTCTACCAATGTACTAAAATAAAAAAACGGGCAATATTGCCCGTTTAAATAGTAATAAAAAACAAAAAAAAAATTTATTTCAAATCAAATCTATCTGCATTCATGACCTTCGTCCAAACTTTGATGAAATCATTTACAAATTTCTCTTTGTTGTCATCTTGCGCATATACTTCTGCATAAGATCTCAAGATAGAATTAGAGCCAAACACTAAATCTACTCTTGTTGCAGTGAATTTAGTAGCGCCAGATTTTCTATCTACAATATTGTATAGATTTTCTGCAACTGGCTCCCATTTGAAGTTCATGTCTGTAAGATTTACAAAGAAATCATTGGTCAAAACTCCTACTTTATCGGTAAATACACCATGCTGAGTTCCTCCGTAATTGGTTCCTAAAACTCTCATACCGCCAATTAACACCGTCATTTCTGGAGCTGTAAGACCTAGTAATTGCGTTTTATCTAGCATCAATTCTTCTGGAGTTACCACGTAATCTTTTTTCAACCAGTTTCTGTATGCATCGTGTAATGGTTCTAGCTCTTCGAAAGATTCTACATCTGTTTGTTCTTGTGTAGCATCTCCTCTTCCTGCTGTAAAAGGAACTTTTACATCAAAACCTGCATCTTTAGCGGCTTGTTCTACTGCTGCACTTCCTCCTAGAACGATTAAATCTGCAATGCTTACTTTTTTATCTAAAGTTGACTGAATTTCTGTAAGTTTATTTAAGACTTTTTCTAATCTTGCCGGTTCGTTTCCTTCCCAGTTTTTCATAGGCTCTAGTCTAATTCTAGCACCATTTGCTCCACCTCTGAAATCAGAACCACGGAAAGTTCTCGCAGAATCCCAAGCTGTATTGATGAGTTCTGTTCTCGTTAATCCAGAATTAAGAAGTTTAGTTTTTAAATCTTCGATTTCAGCATCAGAAAGCGTGTAATCTACTGTAGGAATTGGGTCTTGCCAAATTAAATCTTCGGCAGGAACATCTGCTCCTAAGTATCTAGATTTAGGACCTAAATCTCTGTGAGTTAATTTAAACCAAGCTCTTGCAAATACTTCTTGGAAATATGCTGGATCTTGGTGGAATTTTTCAGAAATTTTTCTGTATTCTGGGTCTACTTTTAGCGCCATATCTGCATCTGTCATCATAGGATTTCTACGAACATTAGGATTATGCGCATCTAGTGGTTTATCTTCTTCAGCAATGTTTACTGGTTCATATTGCCAAGCTCCAGCTGGACTCTTGGTTAATTGCCAATCATACTTTAACAATAATTCAAAATATTCATTGTCAAATCTTGTAGGATGCGTAGTCCAAGCTCCTTCAATACCAGAAGTTACCGTATTACCCGCTGCACCTTTAGGATTTATCCATCCAAAACCTTGATTTTCTAAACCTGCTTCTTCTGGATCTGGGCCTAATGTAGAAGCATCACCATTTCCGTGAGCTTTTCCTACAGTGTGACCACCTGCTGTAAGTGCTACCGTTTCTTCGTCATTCATCGCCATTCTCTTGAAGGTAATACGCATATCTCTAGCAGTTTTTAATGGATCTGGATTACCATCTACTCCTTCTGGATTTACATAAATTAATCCCATCATTACCGCAGCTAAAGGATTTTCTAAATCTCTTTCTCCAGAATAACGGCTACCTTCGCTACCAGTTGGCGCTAACCATTCTTTTTCGCTTCCCCAATAAATATCTTTTTCTGGATGCCAAATATCTTCTCTACCCCCTGCAAATCCAAAGGTTTTAAGTCCCATAGATTCATAAGCCATGTTTCCTGCTAGAATCATAAGGTCTGCCCAAGAAAGCTTGTTTCCGTATTTTCTTTTGATTGGCCAAAGCAATCTTCTCGCTTTATCTAAATTAGCATTATCAGGCCAAGAATTAAGTGGTGCAAAACGTTGGTTTCCTGTATTCGCCCCACCTCTTCCGTCTGCAACTCTATACGTTCCAGCAGAATGCCAAGCCATTCTAATCATTAAACCGCCATAATGTCCCCAATCTGCAGGCCACCAATCTTGGCTATCTGTCATTAAATTTTTTAAATCTGTTTTTACGGCTTCTAAATCTAATTTCTTAAATTCTTCTGCATAGTTGAATTCTTCTCCTAGAGGATTGGTTTTCTTGTCATGCTGATGAAGAATATCAAGATTTAAAGCTTTAGGCCACCAACTCATTACTGATTGGTCACTGCCTGTATTTGCGCCATGCATTACTGGGCATTTCCCTGAATTTCCTAATGACATTCCTGCCACTGGAATTGGGTTTTCTTCGTTTTTACTGTGAATAGTTTCTCCTTGATGAGGGTTGTTTTCTTTTGGTAATTCATGATGTGGAAATGGACATTTCCCTTGCTCTGATGTACTCATATTGATTATTTTTTGTCAAAATTAAAAGTTTAATGGTGTTGTGAAGTATAATTTCAATTCATTAAAAAAATTCAAGTTATAGATTTTGACAATCAAAAATAAAATTTCAATAAATTATAACTATTGATAATCTTTTTAAAAAATCTTATTTTTGAACAAATAAATTTATGAAAAAAATTGCATTCCTCCTCTTTATCCTTTCTCTAAATTCTTGTATTTCAGTAAAAAAGTACAATGAACGCCTAGAAACACCCATTTCCAGCGAAAAGCTAAAACAAGATATAGATTACGCCTATCTAAAACTTCAGAAACTTCATCCTACTCTATATACTTATATATCTAAAGAGAAATTAGATTATAAATTTGACAGTCTTAAAAACACGATTCGTGAACCATTAAAGCCTTTAGAATTTTATTTTAAACTCGCACCGGTTATCTCAGAAGTGAGACAAGGTCATTTAAGATTGGTCCCACCAGAAAAAAAACTCACCAAGAAGGAAATTAAAAAACTCAAAGAACAAAAAGGACTTCTGGGAAGGTTATCTTATTATGTAGAAAACGGCAAACTCTATGTAAAGGACAACCCAGAAAAAGTTGCCAATATTAAAAACGGTTCAGAAATCATTGCCATTAACAATTTAGAAACCGAAAAACTGCTTAAAAAATACGAACCACTTATCACCAGTGATGGTTATAACACCACCTATCAAAAATATTCGATGGCGAGAAGATTTCCTACTTTTTTCACGGTAGAATATGGGATAATGGACAGCGTGAAAATAGATTTAAAATCCGAAAATACCCTTGACCAAAAAATCGTTACCCGAGAAAAAAAATCAAAAGAAGATAAAAAGAAGGAAAAAACCGATAAAAAACCTACTGAAGAAAAGAAAACCAAAGACTACAATCCTGTGACTAAAAGTTTCAACAGAAATTTGAAATTTTTAGAAAAAGACAGCAGTGTAGCGTACATTAAAATCAAGACATTTTCGGGGACTTATTCTCAAAAATTTTACCGAGAAACTTTTCGAGAAATCAAAAAGGCAAAATCCAAGTACCTCATCTTAGACATCAGAGATAATTTGGGTGGTTCTCTTGCCGAAATCACCAATTTATACAGCTATTTAGCAAAAGATAAATTTAGATTCATAAATGACTTTGAGATTGCAAATAGAACTTCCATTACTCATGCTGATTATTTCTCACACTTTCCAAATTATCTGAAACCGATTGCAGCAGTGGGATATTTACCATCTAAATTAATGAGTTTATTGATGGTTCGTCATAAAAATGACAAATATTATCTAAAATCTCAGAACATTTTCACCCCGAAAAAGCCTAAAAAAGATGCTTTCGAAGGGAAAATTTATGTACTCATCAACGGAAGCAGTTTTTCTGCATCTTCTGTAATTTCTGCAAAATTAAAAAACGACAAGCGCGCCATGATTATAGGAGAAGAAACTGGTGGTGCCAATGACGGAACAGTTGCTGGAATTTATAGCACTCAAAAACTGCCAAATTCTAAACTAAAATTGCCTATTGGATTGTTTTTGGTTCAGCCCAATATAGAATTCACTCATACCATGAAAGGAGTTACTCCAGATGTAGAAATAAAACCTACTTTTCAACAAATTCTGGAACGAAAAGATATAGAATTAGAATGGATTCTAAAAGAAATCAAAGAAAAATAAACCTTCAAGGTTTTAAAAACCTTGAAGGTTTGAGTTTTTAAAATTCAAATATAAATCCGAAATAAGGAAGTGGCATATTTCTGTCAGACTCTCCTACTTCTAACAAATAATACTGTTGATCCTGTGGAGCATTAGGATTGGCAATAATTCTGTTATCCGAAGCATCTCTTTGCAAATTTACCACTGGCAAATTGCTGGCGTTTTTAGAACCATAAACATTTACCACATCTACATAAAACGTAAACTGCCATTTGCTGAAAATCCATTTTTTCTCTGCTCTAATGTCTAATTGATGCGCTACATTTCCTCTCAAAGCATTTAATTGTGCAAAATTAGAAACTGGACCATTGGCAATGTTCCAAATATTAACCAAAGCACTTCTGTTTAAATCATAAGGTGTTTCTGGCAAACCAGATTGCAATCTAAATCTTGCACCTACATTCCAATTTTTATTAAAATATTTTCCTGTAGTTAAAGAAAGAATGTGTCTAGAATCCCAACTAGAAGGCAATAAATCTCCAGTAGCATTAGAAAATTTAGAATTCCCGAAAGTATAGACTACAATTCCGTAGAAATTGTTCAAAGTTCTTTTTTGAGCTAAAATTTCAAAACCGTACGTTTCTCCGAAACCTCTAGAATCTACTGGTTCGTTTCCTACCACTCCGAAACCTCCGCCTCAATTCGCTAGAGAAATCTGATTTCTGAGTGAGAAAAGATAGTTTTTATATTTTTTATAGTAACCTTCTACCGTAATTCTTAAATTGTCTTTTCCGTTAAATTCTAAACCACCCACTAAATGTGCATTTTTGATGTATTTTAAAGTATTTTCATTCACCAAAAAAGCATCATTCAGTTTAAGACCTAAACTTGTGTAAGTTGGAAGTTGATAGAAAATTCCTGTATTGAAATTAAACGCCCAATTTTCTGCAAATTTATAATTCAATGAAAATCTTGGAGAAAATTGTTCTAAAGGATTATTGGTTAAATCAGAATAATTGCTTGCATCTAATCTCGCACCAAGAGAAACTTGCACTTTGTTTTCGAAAAATTTCTTCGCCGTTTGTAGATACAATTCGTATTGAACAAGATTTAATTCAGAGTTTATCACATCAAAATCTACCGAATTTTGATTGACTTGTTTCACGGTAGAATCATTGGTATACTTTGCGAAATTAATATTGGTTCCTGCACTGAATTGATAATCATTCCAACTGAAATTTCTATCAATTCTCAATTTGTTTTCGGCTTCTCTAGACTGATAATTGTACAATAAATTATCTGGAGTTTCTATATTTCTGTAATATTTAATCGCTTGATTATCGAGCATATTTCGGCTCAAAGTAAATAACCAGTTTCCGTTATCTACCAAATGTCTGTAACCAGCTCCAATCGTATAATTCCACTGTGGAGAATTCAGTAATCTGTCTATCAAAGTTAGATTATTAAGTGTTTTTTAGCATCAAAATTATATTCAAATTGGTCTTTTGCTCCTAAACCTATGAAATACTATTCGTCACCAGATTTATATTTTTTAGACACTTTAAAAGTTGCATCATAATAACTTGGTAAAAAAGGCAACCCAATTCCTTTGAAAAGCAACTGAAGATTAGATTTTCTTACAGAAAAAAGTCCGCTCCAAGATTTGTCTTTGCTCAGCGGTCCATCCATCATCAATTGTAAATCATCAAGACCTACAATCGCTTTGTAACCTAGTTTATCTTTTCTGGCTTGTTTTAAATTAAATTCAAAAAGCGAAGACAAAACCCCATTTCTCTTTGCAGGAAAAGCACCGCTATAAAAATCGACATCTTTGATGAAGTCAAAGGTGATAATTCCTCTTGGTTCACCACTTGCGCCTTGCGTTTGGAAGTGATTAATCACGGGAAATTCTATTCCATCGATATAAAATTTATTTTCTGCAGAACTTCCTCCTCTGATAAAAAGGTCATTTCTGAAAGTTGCTGTACTTCCCACTCCTGGAAAACTTAAAATTGCTTTCGAAACATCACGGTTAGAACCTGCATTTTTTTGCACTTCTTCGCTTGTAATATTTCTAAGGGAAATTGGAGATTCTGCTGTGGTTTTGTACACTTTTTTGGTAATCGTTACTTCTTTAATCTGAGTAGCGACTTTATTCAGCCCGATAGAAAAAGTAAGATTCTGAT
>JBKBLE010000039.1:0-14085 GCA_046296655.1 Cloacibacterium sp.
ATCACCCTCTCAGGCCCCCTAAAGATCATCGCCTTGGTGAGCCGTTACCTCACCAACTAGCTAATCTTGCGCGTGCCCATCTCTATCCGCCGGAGCTTTCAATATTAAACGATGCCGTTCAATATATTATGGAGTATTAATCTTCCTTTCGAAAGGCTATCCCCCAGATAAAGGCAGGTTGCACACGTGTTACGCACCCGTACGCCGCTCTCTCATTTCCGAAGAAACAATACCGCTCGGCTTGCATGTGTTAGGCCTCCCGCTAGCGTTCATCCTGAGCCAGGATCAAACTCTCCATTGTATGTTTGTCTGACTCACTCAAAGTTGACTTCGCTTTGGTTTATTTTTTTTACTTGGTTGTTATATTGTATTTCAAAGATCTCTTTTTCTTTCGCTCCTCAGAAAACTTTTCTGTCATCTTGCGTTTCTGATTTGCGAGTGCAAAAGTATTAATTATTTTTTAATCAACAAAACTTTTTTTGATATTTTTTTCAAGAACCTCAGTCGCACTATTTATTATGTTAGCTTAACTTAACGTATCTCTCTCAAAAAAAAACTTTACTCTTCTGCGCTCCCTCATTTAAGGGACTGCAAAGATAATGCTTTTTTCCAAACTTCCAAATATTTTCTTAAAATATTTTTATGTTCTCGTTTCGTATCTTTTTCCTTAATTACCTCCTGCGCTTCCCCGTTGTTTCGGATTGCAAAAGTATGACGATAAACCTATACGATGCAAATATTTTACACAAAAAAATTATACAGTTGTTTAAATTGGGGAAAACATTATTCTGATAATAAACAACTTACACTCATTTTCAAAGTTATCCACAATAAGAAAATACGCCTTATTTACTATAATTTATAGTATAACCTCTAAGTATTATTGGGGATTCTAGAATTTTAGAAGTAATAATTTTTTATTTTTTGATAAGTAAAATATCCCATCAAGACTCCTAATATATCTGCAACAAGGTCTAACAATTCCATACTTCTGCCTAAATGCATTTCTCTTTGTAGTATTTCTGTACCTAATCCATATATAAACATGATTAAGAAAAAGGTAAAGAATCGCATTCTAGGAAAACTTATTCTGAAAACAAATCCTAATAGGGCGAATATTGAAATATGTAATAATTTATCAATTCCTGAGAACATAAACCAATATTCTTTGTTTTCTACTCCTGGTTTGAGGAGCATATACGTGAGTATTGCCCAATAAATGGGCAATACGTAATATCTAAATATGTGAGTTATCTTATCCAATGAGTTCTTGGTACTGTTCTGCAGTTAGCAATTCTGATAGGTCTGCACCTTCTGAAAGTTCTACTTTTACAATCCATCCTTTTCCGTATGGGTCTGTGTTTACCAATTCTGGTTCACCTTCTAACTCTTCATTAAACTCTATTACTTTACCTGAAACTGGTAAATATAAATCTGAAACAGTTTTTACAGCTTCTACGCTACCGAATACTTCTCCCGCATTTAAATCATCGTCTACAGTATCTACATCTACAAAAACGATGTCTCCTAATTCGCTTTGAGCAAAATCAGTGATTCCAACTGTAGCTACGTTTCCTTCTAGTTTAACCCATTCGTGATCTTTGGTGTACTTTAATTCTGATGGTGTGTTCATTTCTAATTTTTTTTTCCCAAAATTAATGAAATTATATGGAGGTTGCAAAAAAGTTTTTTCTAAAAAAATAGAACCAAATAAATTTGATTCTATTCTATATTATATACTATATATTATATGTGTATTTAGAAACCTTGACCTCCTCCAAAATTAAAGGTTGCCGTAATACCAGCTCTCACAGTAGAAAGCGGAAATGCTGTAGAAATTTTATACTTGGTCATTAATTGATCATAAAAGAATCTTAGATTAAAGTTTTGAGAGACGTTATAATCTGCCGAAACTTTTACGCTCATTAATCTTTGACCTCCGGTAATCTGTGAATCATCTAATAATATATTGGTAATTCTGGTTTGATTATCTCTCAATGAAAAATCCGCTCTTACATTTAAATCACTTTTCAGATTTTTTTCTTTTCCTTGATACCTAACTTTGATTTTTAAATCTTTTAAAATATATCCAAAACCAAAAACATATTCAGAACCTAAATCTTCGGTTAAAGTATGATTTACCAAACCGAGTGTATACATTCTGTTCTTATTATATTGTAAACGGAACTGCATATTATTTCTCATGGTAACATCTGCTCCTAAAAGTGGAGAGAAATCTTCTACATAACCAATCGTGTTAAATGTATAAGGATTGTACACATCATTATTAATATCATATTGAGGAGCTCCCGGATTTACATTCTTATTATAATAGTCTACACTTTTTTGAATTCCAGTTGCGGTATAAGTAGAAGTATAAGCATGAAGAATATCAAACTTAGCAAACTGACTATTTATAAAAGGTATGTTTTTAATTCCCCAATAAGTAATTCTCCAGTTTGGCATTGGAAATTTAGATTTTTCTAAATTGTTATTTTTCGTTGGAGATTTTCCTTCAATCGCTGCTTGGAAAGCTGGAATCAAAACATACGCATTGGCTTTGCTGTAATGTTGTGCGTAACCATCAGCTTGTGGTGTTCCATACATTTGAGAAATGGTCTTAGAGTTTGCTATGATTTTTTCGTAAATATTATCGCTTCCAAAACTTGTTTTCAAGAGAATATTAGAATTGGTAAACGTAATCATTTCACTAGCGAAAGAAAAATCGAACTGAGGTGTACTGCTAATCGCATCTACATTAAAGTTACCATGCATTAAATTTTTCATGTAGTTTTTGGTAAAACTCACATCTATTCTAAAATCATTGATTGGCTGTATCTGAATATTCCCAGTAAGATTTCTGGTAGTCATCTGAGAGTATGCTTCCGTCATGTATTCCGAAGAAGAAATCCAACTGTTTTCTATAGCATATCTTCTGATGTCTGCTTGAGAACCCAACAAGAATCCAAAAGTTGGACCGCCAATTCCTTTTCCATATCCATAGAAATTAGGAGAAGATAATAATCCTGGTAAAACCGTTCCATTATTTTCAGTATAATTAAAATCTAATTGTTTTATCGCCGTCAATGCATAAGCAAAAGCTTGAGTAGGCGTCAATTTATTTTTAAAAGTATAAGATTTGAATGCTTTTTTCCTTCCTTTTTTCAAGAAATTCTGAGTGTAAACATTGTTCAGTGAATCTATTTCAGATTTTCTGGCATTCATTTTATCATTTACTTTTCTAAAATATTTAAACTTATTGAAGAAACTATTAAAATCTGCACCTCCAGTTACATTAATATTATTGGTATTCTGCGCCAAGTTCCCCAATTTTATTCCATTAGTATCTACCATCGCTGTAGAACGAGCACTCCAATTGTACTGTACACCGTAACCAATCTCCGTATTTACAAAATCTAAATACGGTAAATTTTCGAATGGTAATCTATAACTCAACTGAATTCTATGGTTATAAAGAACCGGTCTTCCTTTTTGGAAAACATTTTGGAAAATAGAACTTCTGTCGAACGTTTGAATATCCAATTGGTCATTAATCGTTCTTGTAGCTGATGAAATATCTAATTTTAGGGATTTGGTTAAATTAAATCCTACGTTATATTGCCAACCGAAGAAGAAGTTTCGGTTTTTAATCACATCAAAATCTGCAGAAGAATTTCCATTGAGCAACGCATCAATATTTCTAAATTCTAATTCATTGTAATTTCTGTCTAATTCTGCTCTGAAAGAAACTCTTGTCGGAACTATGTTAAAATTAATTTCTTTTGCCCATTTCAGATAAGGATAAGACTTCGCAGTATCGCTTACAATTTTATTAAATGGCTTAAGATTCCAAGGTTTAAAATTAAAACTGTAATCTATATTTCCTCTTAAATATTGTCTGTAATTGTCTTTAGTATAAACATCTCTATACTTATCATCATTATAAATTAAAGAAATGGATAAGTTTTCTACATCATAGAATTTTGGTTTTTTATTAGGATTCATTCTATCCTTTCTCATATTGAGTACACCAATACTTCTTTGTTGTGTATACGTTCTTGCTACTTTTTTCAGTTCATCTTTCTTTGGATCTTTGTTAAATTCCACATCATCATTTAGTGGATTGTACTTAGGATCTTCTATGGTCTGAGAATAAGAATAATTCACTGGAATCTTCAGTCCTAACTTTTCTGGCAAAAATTTATCTACATTCACCATCGTATTGATCCCAAAAGCTGAGTTGGTGGTTTGTGAACGTTCTGCAGGTTTTTGGTTGATGAATCCAAAACCAATCGTAGAATAAGCTCCACTCGCGTTTACGGTAGCAAAGTCTCCTAAATTGAAATTAAGATTTGCGTTTCCAGCATAACCACCTTTATTTTCAATACCCGAAAGTCTAATTTCATTCACCCAAAGAATAAGATTTTTATCTACCTCATCATTATTTCTTACCCCAATCATCATGGTGGTAATATTTCCTAAACTTGGTCTACCTTTTACGTAGAAGGCTTTATTTTCATCACCAAAATCTGCCGAAGTAAATCTTTCGTTGGTTACCGTAGAATTTTTATCTCTCAAGATTTTTAAATCTACAAAATCCTGAATCGCTAATCTCACGGTGTTTTCATTGGGCCAAATATCAAGCGGAGAAGTGGCATTAGGAGCGGTATATTTCAGCGAAGCTTCATATTCATAGTAATTATCTGTAGCATCACTACCGAATCTGATGAAGAATTTCGCAGATTTATCAAGATTAGAACCTTTGCCAATTAAATCTTGTGCGTGAACAAATAATTCTAAATTTTGGAATCTTCTCATATCTAAAGCGATATTTTTGAAAACACCTCTTGCTTCACCATTCGGAAGGTTGATTTTCATATAAAGAGAAGCTTCGTTTTGTCTTTGTGCACCTGCATTTCCGCTGAGGACTTGTCTTTCAATTCCTGGAGGCAACACATAAGGTGGAGTTCCCAATGCATTTTCTTCTAAGTTTACACTTCCTACATCAAATTTAGAGTTATCTACAGTTCCTGTTCCTTCAAATTGGTTCTGATCATCTACTCTATTTGAAGCAATTCCTTTTCCATATTTTCTCCATTCGCTTCTTACCAAGTCTAATGTTCCGAATCTAATCGTAGCGGTTTCATCAAAACCTGTAAGGATCATTCTGGCGAATCTTACATTATTTAAAATTTGATCTGCTCCAGAAGTTTCGGTAGAAGAATTATAATTGGCAACTGGAATTCTGAATAAGAACCATTTATTTTTAGAAGTTTGTCCGTTTTGGAATTTCACTTCTACTTCTTTTACATCTACAATATTATTTCTTCCTAAAACCAATTCGCTCTGTGCTAAATTAATATCATACTGATTGTAATTTTCGCTTTGGTCTAGGTTATAATCTTTATTTACATCTTCTGCATCTGGAGTTTGAGAAGAAACTTCTAAAGAGTTCGACTGAGAGTTTCCATCTGGATTTCTGAAATATTTATAACGCTCAATCATAGATGAAGCTAATGCTCCCTGAAACTGATTAGAAAGATAAAACACAAAATCATCTGCAGCTGGGTCTGGCTCATTTTTTACTGGATTAATAAAATTGGTATTGAAAGTTGTAGCTTCTGCCACATTATCCAATCCATCAAAACCTACATCTTGAGCTGTTCTTTCTTCGTTTTCTGTACCGAAAGCATATAAAACTGGGAATTGGTCTGGCTGAGTTCCCCAATTGGTAGAAGAAGTTTTCGCTGGAGTATTGGGTGTAGGTAAACCATTTTCATATTGCAGTTTTCCATCTTTCAAAATATCTTCCGAAACGTTTCCTAATTGCAACATTAATTTAGGGGCAGTTCCTAACATTTTACCGTCTGCATAAGGATCCATCATCCAAAATTCTACATATTCTATATTAGAGCTTCTGAAGTTAGAAACGGTAATAGGTCTCATTAAACCAGCCCATCTTTGTGATGGAATTTCTGCATTTTGATTTAAGTTATACGGACCTCTTTCTTTAGGATAATACGTAATATCAAAAGTATTGATGAAGGTTTGTTCACCAGCTACAAAATCTCTATTGTTAAAGAGTTCTCTCATCTGAACTCTTCTGGAAGCATGATTAGAAAGTGCTTCAGCGTTAATTCCATTCGGTGCCTTTCCTCCAACTCCATAAAACCTTGGGTCTATATTATACCAAGATAGTAAACCTCTTCCATATCCATTGGTTAAGTCATTATTATTAGAACTTCCGAAACCGATTTCAGGTTTAGATGCTAAACTCCAAACTGCAGGTTCTTTTAAAGAAATTTTAGAAGTGGTTTGTTCAAAATCATCAATGTAAGATTCATCATTAATTCCTTTATTTTGACCTGGAATAAGATATGCTCCTTCTAATTTCAAATTAATATTAGATGGTGCTTCTGTATTGATAAACGGAATTTTATCTGTAAGTCTGGTTAAAAACTGTGATTGGTTATTGTACATTAGGTTAAAACCAGCCATCGTGTTATTCACCGCTTCAAAACCTGTTTGTACTTTTTGAGTGAGTGGTGTTTCTGAATAATTCACCACAGTTGCACCAATGGTAAGATTTTCATTAAATTTTCTCTCGAGATTTAACCCTAAAAATCTTTTTCTCTGTGTGTTAAAGGTCATTTGGTTTTCCAAACTCACGTTGATGGCTTGACCAGATTGTTTCACCATTTCATTGATGATGGTTACTTGACCTATCATATAATCTACCGTATAATCTACTCCTTCTGTAAGTACTACTCCATTGGCAGTTACTTTTACAGAACCACGTGGAACATTAATCGCTCCCAAAGAAATTCCCGTTCCTTGTGAACCTTTATATCTACCTTCGATGGTGTATCTAAGTGCTAAATTATTTTCAGAAGCGACTTGTTTTTGTTGGGTGTACAGCTCATTGAAAACAAATTTCGGGTCATTGCTTCCTAAAACAGATTCTAAGTAATTCCCAAAAGGTTGAGCTTTGGTAAACATTACTCTTCCGTTTTGTGCATCTACCGTAATTCCTTGTACAAAATCAAATAAACCATCTCCTTGTTGACCATTCGTATTGTTCTGAATATCGTTATTTACATTCAGTCTATCCCAATTGAATAATTTTAATAAATTTTGGTCTGCAACAGGGGTTCCAGGTAGATAATTTACTTTTCCACCGCTTTCATTATCACGATATAAAACATTTAACAAGAAATTTTGTGAATCAATTTGATTGGCATTTAATGAATACACGTTTTTCATCATTAAATTCCACATCGGTGAAGTGGTTTTGACGGAAACGTTTGGTTTCAATAATTTGGTAATCACTACTGGACTTTCTTCGGAAAATTCCCCTACTTTATAGACTTTGCTGTCACCAGAAACGGTATAAGAGAAAGATACCGCCAAAAGTTGATTGTCATTTAGTCTTTGGTTCAAAGAAATATAACCCACTTGTGGATTAAAGGTATATTCAGCAGGATTTAATCTTTTTGCTTTTCTATTAAAGATAAAATGTTCGCCGTCTTTATAATTGGGGTCACCTGTAGTATTCGGAAGTGATTGATTGTTAATCGCGTTGTAGGTTTGGTTTACATCTCTTATTCCGCCAAGATTGGCTACAGCATTATAAACCCCTAAATTAGAATTATCTGGAAAACTTCCGCCTTCACCCAAATCTCTAATCCCGAGAATACTTTTTTGCTCTTGCAAATTACCAGAACCTTGGTCTAAAACCCAAAGTTCTAATCGAGTAATCGAAATTCTAGAA
Source organism: Cloacibacterium sp. (assembly GCA_046296655.1). Classification (GTDB taxonomy): domain Bacteria; phylum Bacteroidota; class Bacteroidia; order Flavobacteriales; family Weeksellaceae; genus Cloacibacterium. The sequence goes on from JBKBLE010000039.1 coordinate 7,772, forward strand.
TTGATTAAAGGATAATTGGCTAAAGCGTTGTCATAATTATTTAAGAAATATTGGCCTAAAAAATAGTGCTGATTATCTTCGTAATCATAAGCGTTTATTTTGAAGGTTTGCATTACACCACCACCTTGAACTACAATATTTCTAGCTTCACCTTGTTGCTGAGAAAACACCAAAGTTCCGTACGTTTTCCCTAATTGGAATTCTGTTTTTAGACCAAAAAGAGATTCAGAACCTCTGATTAAATTGGTAGAAAGTGGCATATTCACATTACCGAATTCTACTCTTTTTATAATTTTATCCTCGCCACCTTTTAGTGGATTTTTTGCTTCGCTGATGGCTTGATTTTGTAAATCTCTCCAGGTTCCTTTGGCTTGCCAAACGAGATTCATTCTGTTTTCGAATGCAAAACCAGACTGCGTGTCATAATTGGCTTTGAGTTGAAGATTTTCTCCAACTTTCCCTAAAACACCCAACTGAATTCTTTGCTGAATATTAATCGCAAAATTGCTTCTGTTTTGAGGAAGAATTAATGGATTCTCAATTTTCTGGTGCAAACCTCCTAAATCAAAACTCGCAAAACCATTTGGAATCAATTCTATTTTATTGCTCCCAAAAATGGTTTCAAAAATTTTATTTTTGATGGTCACACTTTGAATTAAGCCTTTCTTTTCGGCTTCTTTTTTGTCTTCTTTGTAGAGATTTCCGCCAAAAGCTTTTTGTTGATAATAATCTTTGAGGCTATTATTCAGCGTGTATGTAGAATATTCTTTTGGAGTAAGAACGATGGGCGCTCCTGTTACTGTATTTCCAATTTTTGGGTAGAGATAATACATACCCGTTTTTACATCATAGAACGCTTCGTATCTCGTAGGATTGGGCAAGGCATAATCTTTCCTTATAGAAATATTGGCTGTATCCGAAGGCTTTTGCTGCGCAAAAAATAACGCAGAAAAACATAGAAATACAAACGAAAAATAGATTTTATGCAGAGGAAAAGTTTTCTTCACTTGTGTTTATATCATTTTTAGAATTTGCTTCACTAATTCTTCGGTTTGCAAATCTGGATTTTGTTTTAAAATTCTATCGGCAATCTTCTCGCTCATCTTTTTAGGAATTCCTAAAACTTCTAAAGCAGATAACGATTCTTCTTTCACTTTATTGTCTGCAAAAGCAGAAATGTTCTCCGCAGAAACCCCGAATTTTTCTACCTTATCTCGTAAATCTACGATGATTCTTTCGGCGGTTTTAGCGCCTACTCCTTTTACTTTTTGGAGCAGCGCAGAATTTTTATTGAGAATCGCTTGTGCAATGTCTTTAAGATCTAATGAAGAAAGCAAAATCAGCGCAGAAACTGCACCCACTCCGTTTACAGAAATTAAAAGATTAAACATTTCTTTTTCTTCTTTGGTATAAAACCCAAAAAGCAAATGTGCGTCTTCTCTGATGATTTGCTGTGTAAAAAGAAAAACTTCCTTCCCTAAAGAAAGTCGCTGAGATGTTTGCAAAGAAATGCCTACATAATAACCCACTCCATTTACCTCTATCACCACATAGGTAGGAGTAAGTTCTTGAACAATACCTTTTAATGAAAAAATCATAGTTTTTTAATTTTATTCCATAGGAATCTTATCTGTGTAGTTAATTTTTAATATTTTTATTGGGGGGCGCTCCGTAGGAGCGCTATCTTTTTATTCTAATTTATCATAAAATTCAAACAAATATTTTTCATCATAATTGATATCAAATTTTTCTAGAAAATCTAAATATTCTTCTCTGAAACTTCTCTTTTGATGATGATTTTTTTGATTTAATATATATTGAGTTACCGCATCTTTTTGACTTTTAGCATAAGAAAAAGCACCATAACTTTCTTGCCAAGCAAATTTACCAAAACTTAACCTTTTATCATTAATGAATTTAGTAGATTCTGATTTAATAATTTTCACTAACTCAGGAATAGTTATTTTCAAATTTTTATAACTAAAAAACAAATGTAAATGATCTGGATTGGCATAAATAGCTATTAATTTTTGACCTTTATTGGTCAATATTCCTGTAATATATTTTTCTATTTCTTGTCTATTTTTATCTTCTATTAGCGTTTCTCTTCCTTTCGTAGCAAAAACTACTTGAATATAAATTTGCGAATAAGTATTGGGCATGCTTAAGGTTTTAGTTTTTATTATTTTTAAGATAGCGCTCCTACGGAGCGCCCCTTCAATTTTGCACTATTCTTCTACACAGATAAGATTCCTACGGAATCTATAAATTTATCTTCAAATCTATTTAAAATAAACCTCAAAGATAATAAACTAAATTTTATTGTCATCATTCTTATATATTGTTTAATTTTGGAGAAAATTCAATTCATAAAATCCCCATATATACCAATGAAAAACCTACTTCAGCCTTTAGAAGAAAACACCAAAAAATTCCCACAGAAAACCGCTCTTAGCTTTAGAAAGGGTGACGAAATAGAGATTCTTACTTGGAAAAAATTCTGGGCAATGGTTTGCCAAACTGCAAACGGATTGCACACTCTAGACGTAAAAAAGGAGATTGTGTAGGTGTTTTTTCTCAAAATTCTAAAGATTGGATTATTTTTGACGTTGCCGTGCAAATGTTGGGAGCGATTACCATTCCCATTTACGCCACCAATAATTATGACCAGACCGAATATATCATCAAGCAAACCGAAATGCAACATATTTTGGTGGGAGATACTCCTCAACTTGAAATTCTGAAAAGTGCCGAAAAACATTTAGGCAAAAAATTACATATTTTCACGTCTCATGTCATAAAAGACGAAGCCGAAAACATTACGTATTTCCCAGATTTCATCAAGCATTTTGCTACAGAAAGAAACCTCATCGATATTACCGATGAAGATTTGGCAACCATTCTTTACACTTCTGGAACTACAGGAATTCCGAAAGGTGTAATGCTTACACATGGCGGTTTCAAAGCGGTAGTTGCGGCACACAAAGAATTTTTCAGTTTCGACAATTTGTACGACATGAAATCTTTGGCATTTTTACCATTAAGTCATATTTTCGAAAGAAGCTGGACGCTTTTTGTGCTATCTCAAGGTGGTGAAGTTGCCATTTTAGAAGACCCAAAAAACATCTTGAACACGCTGAAACATGTTCACCCAACTGCAATGTGTGCCGTACCAAGATTCTACGAAAAAGTATATCAAACTCTAATTAAAAAAATAGAAGCTTCTTCACCTACGAAACAAAAACTTTTCAAAAAAGCTTTGGAAGTAGGCGCTAAAGTAGCTGACAAAAAAAGAACTGGCGCTAAAGTTCCGTTTGGTTTACAATTACAGTTTAGTTTCTTTGACAAATTGGTTTTCAGAAAAATTAAAAATGAATTGGGCGGAAATCTTTCATTTTTACCTTGTGGTGGAGCGATGCTGAAAAAAGAAATTTCAGAATTTTTTGCAGCCATCGGTTTACCAGTGATTGTAGGGTATGGACTTACCGAAACTACTGCTACAGTTACTGCACTTCCTCCGAAAAATTATGTTTACGGAAGCGTAGGAAAAGCTCTACCTGGTGTAGAAATTAAAATAGGAGCAGATGATGAAATCTTGGTAAAATACCAAGGTGTGATGAAAGGTTACTACAAAAACGAAGAAGAAACGGCTAAAGTTTTCACGGAAGATGGATATTTCAGAACGGGTGATGCTGGTAGAATAGACGAAGAAGGAAATCTCTACATTACCGATAGAATTAAGGATTTAATGAAAACTTCTAACGGAAAATAAATTGCGCCACAAAGCATAGAAATCCCATTACAAAGCAATCCTTATATTGCACAAGCGATGGTAATTGCCGAAGGAAAACCTTATGTTTCTGCGGTGATTGTTCCAAATTTTGAAACTTTGATGGAGAAATACGAGGAATTTAAAAATTACCTTTCTCTAAATATTGAAGAAAAGAAAAAATTACTGGAAACTCCTTTCATTAAAGAAACTTTTGAAAAAGTAGTAAACGATATTCAAAAGGAATTTGCAAGTTTTGAAAAAATTAAAAAGTTCAAACTTTTACCAGAAGAATTTACCATAGAACGTGGAGAAATTACTCCAACACTAAAGATAAAACGTAAAATTATTCTAGAAAAATTCAATGCATTGATTGAAGGAATGTATGCGTAAAAATAAAAGCGCCAAAATAGATTTCTTTTGGCGCTTTTATTTTTAGGTCTCATTTAAATTGATAAAAAAATGAATAGACAAACCTATCTTGCCAATAGATTCCGAGAAGTTATTTTAAATGGAACTTGGATCGCCAAAACCAATTTCAAAAAAGAATTAGAAAATCTAGATTGGAAAACGGCAACAACTCAATTTCAAAACTTAAATACTATTTCTGTTCTTGCACAGCACATTCATTATTATATTAATGGTGTTAAAAATGTTTTTTTTGGGAGGTAATCTAGAAATAAGAGACCAATATAGTTTTGATTTCCCTGAAATAAATTCACAAGAAGAATGGCAAAACTTCCTCATAAAATTCTGGAAAGATTCGGAAGAATTTGCAAATTTAGTTGAGAAACTTCCAGAAGAAAAACTAGCTGAAGCTTTTGTAAATGAAAAATATGGAAGCTACCAAAGAAATATAGACGAATGATAGAACACTGTTACTATCATCTGCTCAGATTGTATTAATTAAGAAAATATTAGACAAATAAATTTCTAAAAACAACCCCTCTTTTATGTCCAAAAAGAGGGGTTATTATAATTATTGATAGTTATTTATTCTCTCATCTGTGCATCTAAAACGGCTATAGTTGCCAAGTTTACAATTTCATCTACACTTGCTCGCATTTGTAAAACGTGAACAGGTTGTTTTAGTCCTAATAAAATAGGTCCTACTACTTGTGCTACTTTCATTCCTCTTATAATTTTATAAGAAAGATTAGCACTTTCTAGATTCGGGAAGATAAAAGTATTGGCAGGAGTTTTTCCTAATTTTGAGAAAGGATAATCCTGAAGATGGTCTGCACTCATCGCAAAATCTGGCTGAAACTCACCATCTACAATCATATCTGGATATTTTTGATGTAGAATATTTACTGCTTTTGCTACTTTTTTAGACGTCTCAGAATTGGCTGAGAAATTTTCGTAAGAAAGCATAGCAATTCTTGGTTGAATAGCGAAAGATTTAATCGCAAACTCTGCCATCTTCGCGATGTTAGCCATTTCTTCTGGTGTAGGATTTACATGGATAGAAGTATCAGCAAAGAAATAAGGTTTTTTATCTGATAAAATCATCATCATAGAAGCAATTTTATCTACTCCCTTTGCTTTTTCTATAATTTCTAAAACAGGTCTCAGAACAGTTCTGTAATTTTTAGAATATCCTACAATGAGTGCATCTGTATCACCATGTTTCAGCATTAGTGGCCCAAAATAATCTCTTTGTCTTACCAATCTTTTGGCAATATATTCATTTACACCTTTTCTATTGCGAAGTCTCCAAAGAGTTTCTCTGTATTTTTTACGATTTTCGTCTTGGTCTTCATCCATAGGATCTACAATCGGGACGTCTAAATGAATTCCGAATTTCTCCATTTGTTCTTTAATGAATTTTTTTTCTCCTAATAAAATAGGGTGAGCAATTCCTTCTTCATAAAGAATTTGAGCTGCCTTCAATACATTATATTCTTCAGCATTTCCTAGCGTAACGCGTTTTGGGTTAGAACGTGCTCTGTTTTGCATCATTCTGATGAGTTTTTCATCTCTACCCATTCTGTCTAGCAACTGATTTTCGTATTCTTCGAAATCGGCAATCGGTTTTCTAGAAATTCCGCTTTCCATAGCCGCTTTTGCTACTGCAATGGAAACTTTGGTTAATAATCTATTATCAAATGGTTTCGGAATGAAATATTCTCTACCAAATCCTATATTTTTAACATTGTAAGCCAATTTCACCATTTCAGGAACCGGCTCTTTTGCTAATTCTGCGATGGCACGAACTGCTGCCAGTTTCATCTCTTCATTAATTCCAGTAGCTTGTACATCTAATGCACCTCTGAAAATATAGGGGAAACCAAGAACGTTATTCACCTGATTAGGAAAATCACTTCTTCCCGTAGCCATAATAACATCTGGTCTGGTTGCGATGGCAAGATTATAATCAATCTCTGGTGCTGGATTTGCCAATGCGAAAACCACAGGATTTTCCGCCATTGAACGAAGCATTTTTGCAGTCATAACATCTCCTTTAGATAGTCACTCCTTAACAAGCCGCCATTTTCAGTTTTTCGTTAAGAATATTCCGATTAAAGAGCAGGCGGATAAGGTT
>JBKBLE010000040.1:0-11087 GCA_046296655.1 Cloacibacterium sp.
TTTTTTTGTTGTACAACCTCAAAGATACTTTGAGTTACTTTAATTCCTTCTTATTTTTTTATTTAGGACGCTATTGGTTAAAAGTTAATTAAATGTTAATTTTCTTTAAATAAATTGGTGCCAAAAGCATTATTATTGTATTTTTGGGCATCTAAAAAAAGTAAAAAAAGACCTTCGATGAATTCTTACAAAAATCCATTAGAAGAGCGCTATTCTAGTGAAGAAATGCTCTTCAATTTCTCACCTAATCAGAAATTTAGAACTTGGAGAAAACTGTGGATTGCGCTCGCAGAAATAGAAAAAGACCTCGGTTTAGACATTACCGATGAGCAAATTGCTCAGCTCAAAGAACATTCAGAAAACATAGATTTCGAAAAAGCAGCACACTACGAAAAGAAGTTTCGTCATGATGTGATGGCGCATGTTCATACCTACGGAGATGTTGCTCCATTAGCTAAACCAATCATTCATTTAGGTGCAACTTCGGCATTTGTAGGAGATAATACAGACCTTATTCAAATTAGAGACGGACTGCAAATTATCAGAAAACAATTGGTAAACGTCATCAAAAATCTTTCTGATTTTGCACTTCAATATAAAGATTTACCAACGCTTGGTTTCACACACTTTCAACCAGCACAGTTAACTACGGTTGGAAAACGTGCCACACTTTGGTTGCAATCTTTACTTCTGGATTTAGAGGAATTAGAATTTTTCCTTGAAACCCTTAGATTTAGAGGCGTAAAAGGAACTACAGGAACTGCAGCAAGCTTTTTAGAGCTTTTTAACGGAGATTACTCTAAAGTGAAACACTTAGACAAAGAATTGTCAAAACGTTTTGGTTTTGAGAAAGTTTTCGGAGTTTCTGGTCAAACTTACGATAGAAAAATTGATGCAAAAGTGTTGGCGTTATTGTCAAATATTGCACAATCAGCTCATAAATTCACCAACGATTTAAGACTTTTACAAAATTTAAAAGAAATAGAAGAACCTTTTGAGAAAAATCAAATCGGTTCATCTGCGATGGCTTACAAACGTAATCCGATGCGTTCTGAAAGAATTTCTGCATTAGCAAAATATGTGATGTCATTGCAAAATTCATCTGCAATGGTAGCAGCAACACAATGGTTCGAAAGAACTTTAGACGATTCTGCGAATAAAAGATTAACGATTCCTCAAGCGTTTTTAGCAGTTGATGCTATTTTATTGATTTGGAATAACATTATGAATGGAATCGTAGTGTACGAAAACAGAATTCATAAACATATTATGGAAGAACTTCCTTTCATGGCGACAGAATACATCATCATGGAGGAAGTAAAAGCGGGTGGTGACCGACAGGAAATTCACGAAGTGATACGTGTTCATTCTATGGAAGCCTCGAAAAAGGTAAAAATGGAGGGCAAAGAAAATGACTTAATCGAAAGGATCATGAATGACGACTCCCTGAAATTAGACAAGTCGAAATTGAAAGAGGTTCTAGACCCTAAAAATTTCATCGGCTTCGCACCTATCCAAACCGAGGAATTTGTTCAGCAAGAGATTCAACCTGTTTTAGAAAAATACGCCGACTTAATTGGCTTAGAATCAGAATTAAAAGTATAAATTTGTGCAGCTTTGTCGCTGCACTTTTTGTTTGAAAAGTAATAAATCTAATATTTAAATCTGACATCTGATGTCTCATAAAAAAAGAATTTTCGTAGAAAAAAGAGGAATTTTCGATGTAGAAAGTCCTAAAGTTTTAAATGAAATTAAATCTATATTGCCAAACATTCAATCGGTGAAAGTCTTTAATATCTATGATATTTTTGGCTTAGACGAATTGGAATTTGAAAAAGTAGTCAACAATACTTTTGTAGATCCAGTGGTGGATATTTTACATCATGAAAATCCTGCAAAATCCATTTATTTTGCAACAGAATTTCTTCCTGGGCAATATGATCAAAGAGCAGATTCTGCACAGCAATGTATCGCCTTACTCACTGGAAATGAAAAATCTACCGTAAGAAGTGGTAAACTGATTGAATTACAAGGAATCAATGAGGCTGATTTGCCTAAAATCAAAAATTTGCTAATCAATAAAGTGGAATCTCAAGAAAAAAATCTTGAAATTTTAGAAATTCCTGCGGAAGAAACTCCAGATCAAATCAAAATCTACGATGATTTTAATGATTTAACAAGTCAACAACTTAACGATTTTTACAACAATCACGGTTTCGCCTTTGGTTTTGATGATTTGCAATTTATTCAAGATTATTTTAAATCAGAAAATAGAAATCCTACAGAAACCGAACTAAAAGTTCTGGATACTTATTGGAGCGACCATTGTCGTCACACTACTTTTGAAACGGAACTGACTGATATTCAATTTGAAGGAAAGTTCAAGGAGACTTTAGAAAAAATCTTCAATGATTATTTAGAAAAAAGAAAATTCTTGGGCAGAGAAGCAAAACCTATTTCTTTAATGGATTTAGCGACTGTTTGCGCAAGATATTTCCATAAAACAGGCAAGTTAGAAAATTTGGTTGTTTCAGATGAAATCAACGCTTGTACCATAGAGATTGAAGCCGAATTTGACGGTAAAAAAGAACCTTGGTATTTGCTGTTCAAAAACGAGACGCACAATCACCCCACAGAAATTGAACCTTTTGGTGGCGCTTCTACTTGTTTGGGTGGTGCAATCAGAGATCCATTGTCTGGTAGAGCTTTTGTGTTCCAAGCGATGCGTTTAACAGGTGCCGCAGATGTTTTAGAGCCTATTTCTGAAACTTTACCGGGGAAATTACCACAAAGAACCATTTCTAAACAAGCGGCAAATGGTTATTCTTCTTACGGAAATCAAATTGGATTGGCAACGACGCACGTTTCTGAAATTTATGACGAAGGTTACAAAGCAAAACGTATGGAAGTTGGTTTTGTTGCAGGTGCGGTTCCAAAATCTTGGGTTCGTAGAGAAAAACCAGCAGTTGGTGATGTGGTTATTGTTTTAGGTGGAGCAACAGGAAGAGACGGAGTTGGCGGTGCAACTGGTAGTTCTAAAGAGCAAGACGAAACTTCAATTCATACCATGAGTTCTGAGGTGCAGAAAGGAAATGCGGTGGAAGAACGTAAAATTCAAAGACTTTTTAGAAATCCAGAAGTAACGAAATTAATTAAAAAATCTAACGATTTCGGAGCGGGAGGAGTTTCTGTTGCGATTGGCGAAATTGCTGATTCACTGGAAATTAACCTCGATGTTTTGCCTTTGAAATATGAAGGTTTAAATGGAACTGAACTCGCGATTTCGGAGTCTCAAGAAAGAATGGCGGTAGTGATTGAAGCCCACGAAAAAGAAAAATTTATCAAATTCTGTGAAGCAGAAAATATAAAAGCCGTTGAAGTAGCAAAAGTTACCGATTCTGGAAGAATGCAAATGTTCTGGAACGGGCAAAAAATTGTGGATTTAAGCAGAGCATTTCTCGATACAAGCGGTTGTAGCAAATATCAAAAGGCAAGGATTGCCCATTTACAAGAAGTTAACTCAAATTCTATTGAGTTTAACGAAGAAAATTTCTACAAAATTTTAGCAGAAAAAAATACCGCTTCTCAAAAAGGATTGGTAGAAATGTTCGATTCTACGGTGGGTGCAACTACAGTGGCGCTTCCTTTCGGTGGGAAATATCAAACTACAGAAACCGAAGGTAGTGTGCAAACATTACCTATTCTCAATGCTGAAAACATAGAAACGGTTTCTTATGCAAGTTGGGGTTTTGATGCAGAAATTTCCAAGCAAAATTCTATGATTGGAGCAAGTTTGGCGGTGGTAGAATCCGTGGCTAAAATCGTTGCAATGGGCGGTAATTTTAGAAATATTAGATTGAGTTTTCAAGAATATTTTGAAAAATTAGGAAATAATCCAGAAAAATGGGGGAAACCTTTAGCATCACTTTTAGGTGCTTATGATGCACAAATGAACCTTGGTTTAGCAGCCATTGGAGGCAAGGATTCTATGAGTGGAACGTATCAAGATATCAACGTTCCGCCAACCTTGATTTCATTCGCTTGTGCTGATGGTAAAAAATTAAACACTATTTCTCCAGAATTCAAAAAAGCAGGAAACTTCATTTATCATTTCCATCACAAAACTCAAGAAAATGGATTGCCAAATTATGAAAATTTAATCGAAGTTTTTGACTATATTCATCAAGGGATTCAGGACAAAAAAATCGTTTCTGTGAAAACCATTAAAGATGGTGGAGTTGCAGTAGCGGTTGCAAAAATGAGTTTTGGAAATCTTCTCGGTGCAGAAATTTCTATCGATGAAAAATTATTACTCGAAAAAAATATCGGTGGATTAGTAATAGAATCTTCAGAAAAATTAGATACTGATTTACTTCAATTAATAGGTGAGGTTAAAAATTCAAATATAATCAAAATCAATAATTTAGATTTTGAAATCAATAAATTACTTGAAGTTAATTCTGGAACATTTGAAAATTTGTTTCCAACCAAAGAAAAAGATAAAATCATTATTAATTTTGATGAAAATCTAAATGGAACAGAGAAAAAATCAATCAACATTATTTCTCATAAAATAGGAAGACCTAGAGTTTTTGCGCCTATTTTCCCAGGAACCAATTGTGAGTATGAAACGCAAAATGCTTTCAGGAAAGAAGGTGCTATTGTAGAAAGTTTACCACTGAAAAATTTAAACCATCAATTGCTTGATGAAAGCATAGAAGCTTGGGTAGGAAAAATTAAACAGTCGCAAATTTTAGTATTTTCTGGAGGCTTTTCAGCAGGTGATGAACCAGACGGTTCGGCTAAATTTATTGTGAATGTTTTGAAGAATGATAAGATGAAAAATGCAGTTCACGAATTGCTTTCCAGAGACGGAATGATTTTGGGAATTTGCAACGGTTTTCAGGCTTTGGTAAAATCTGGTTTGCTTCCTTATGGCGAAATCAGAGATTTAGATGAAACATCGCCAACTTTAGCGCACAATGCTATCGGAAGACACATTTCTCAGATGGTAGATGTAAAAGTCATCAATGATGATTCTCCTTGGTTAAAGGGAATGAAAGGCGAGGTTTATACCATCCCGATTTCTCACGGTGAAGGTAGATTTATGGCTTCGGAAGAAGTGCTTTTAGATTTGTATAAAAAAGGACAAATCGCAACGCAATATATTGATTTGGAAGGAAATGTAGCGCACGGAATGCCTTTTAACCCTAATCAATCGCTGTTCGGAATTGAAGGAATTACAAGCGAAAGTGGTAAGATTTTTGGAAGAATGGGTCATCCAGAACGTTTCGCAGAAGGTTTGTTCAAAAATATTCCTACCGCAAATTATCATAATATTTTCAGAAACGGAGTTGAATATTTTAGGTAGGGACAAATATAGACTTGTCTGGAAATCGCAGATTTTCAAATAAAATTAAAGGAGAGTCGCAGAGCGACGAACGATTTTTAAAAGTTGGAATTTATTCCAATAAACAAGATAATTAATAAAAATCTCAATAAAATGACTAAAGGTGAAATGCTTTACGAAGGAAAAGCAAAACAAGTTTTCGCAACAGAAAATCCAGAAGAAGTAATCGTAAAATTCAAAGACGATGCAACAGCATTTAATGCACAAAAACGTGGAAGTTTCGATTTGAAAGGCGAAATGAATAACGCTATTACTACACTTATTTTTGAATATTTACAAGAAAAAGGAATCCCAACTCACTTCATCAAACAATTGAATGAAAGAGAACAATTGGTAAGAAAAGTGAACATTATTCCTCTAGAAATGGTGGTGAGAAACTACGCTGCGGGAAGCATGGCTCAAAGATTAGGAGTAGAAGAAGGAATTAAATCTCCAGTGACTATTTTTGACATTTGCTACAAAAAAGACGAATTGGGAGATCCTTTGATTAATGATTATCACGCAATTTTCTTAGGAGTAGCTACGAAAGAAGAATTAGATGAAATGTATGCTTTAACTAACAAAATCAATGAGTTACTGAAAGAATTGTTTGACAAGATGAACATTATTTTAGTAGATTTCAAAATCGAATTAGGAAAAACATCTGATGGTAAAATTATTCTCGCAGACGAGATTTCTCCAGATACATGCAGACTTTGGGATAAAGATACCATGAAAAAACTGGATAAAGATAGATTTAGACGTGATTTGGGAGAAGTAACCGAAGCGTATGTAGAAATCTATGAAAGATTGAAAAAAGCTCTAGGAAAGTAATTGGTATCTAGTATTTAGTAATTGGTATCTAGTATCTAGTATTTAGTAATTGGTATCTAGTAATTGGTATTTTGTATTAAGTTTTAAAAAATAAATTTTATGCACAATTATAAAAAACTGAATGTATGGATTTCATCAATTTCCCTTGTTAAAAATATATATAATTTAACCAGAAAATTTCCGAAGGAAGAAATGTTTGTTTTGACTCAAGAATTAAGATGAGCTGCAATTTCAATTCCTTCTAATATTGCTGAAGGTGCGGGTAGGAATTCAAATTCTCAGTTTAAGAATTTTTTACAAATTTCAATTGGTTCTTGTTTTGAAGTAAAAACTCAATTAATTATTTCAAAAGAATTAGAATATATTTCAGAAGAAGAACTAGAGACCATTTCTAAAGAATTAGATTCAATAATGAAAATGAATTATAATCTCCAAAAAACGTTGTAATGAAATTAGAATTTCAAAATTATTCAACTATATCCAAATATGCTTTTGAAAATCGTTATAATGATTTTCAAAATACCAAATACCAAATACCAAATACCAATTACCCATTTGATAAAATGGAAGAAGAATGTGGAATTTTTGGTTTGTATTCTGATAATGAGGTAGATACGTTCTCGCTTTCTCAGTTTGGGTTGTTTGCTTTGCAGCATCGTGGACAAGAAGCTTGCGGTATTTCTGTTTCTTCTCAAGGCAAAATTATTACCGTAAAAGATGAAGGTTTGGTGTTGGATGTTTTTAAAACCATTCCAAATCCTGAAGCATTATTGGGAAATGCAGTGATTGGTCATACTCGTTATACCACAGCTGGAGATAAAAAAACCTATAATTTTCAGCCATTTTTTGCAAAAAATGAGTACGACCAAATTATTTTGTCGATTGCTCATAATGGTAATTTGACCAACGCGCAAGAACTCAAAGCAGAATTAGAAGCAGAAGGTGTAGTTTTTAAAGCAACTTCAGATTCTGAGGTGATATTGAGATTGATTCAAAAAAATCTGGATTTAGGATTGCGGGGTGCGATAAAAGCAACCATGGAAAAAATAGAAGGCGCTTATTCCGTTGTAGGAATGACCAGAAATAAATTTTTTGCGTTCAGAGATTTTCATGGAATTCGTCCTTTGGTTTTAGGAGCGATAGATGAAAAAACTTTCGTTTGTGCTTCTGAAACTTGTGCACTAGATGCAGTAGGAGCGCAATATGTAAGAGATATTCTTCCTGGCGAAATTGTTTATACTTCTGAGCATCACGAAGGTTTACAGAGTTTCTTGGTAAAAGAAAATTGCGAAAGAAGAATCTGTGCTTTTGAATATATTTATTTTGCAAGACCAGATACTACTTTAGAAGGGATTAATGTACATGAAATCAGAGAAAAGTCTGGTGAAAAAATTTGGGAACAAGCCCCTGTAAAAGCAGATGTGGTAATCGGAGTTCCAGATTCAGGAGTTCCTGCTGCAATTGGCTATTCTAAAGCTTCTGGAATACCATTTAGACCAGTTTTAATTAAAAACAGATACATCGCAAGAAGTTTTATTGTTCCGTCTCAGGAAATGAGAGAAAGAGTAGTGAATTTGAAACTGAATCCTATAGTTGCTGAAATCAAAGGTAAATCAGTGGTCATTATTGATGATTCTATTGTAAGAGGAACAACTTCTAAACGATTGGTGAAAATTTTAAGAGACAGTGGAGCGAAAGAAATTCATTTCAGAAGTGTTTCTCCACCGATTATTGCGCCATGTTTTTTAGGAATTGATACTCCGAAAAAAGATGATTTAATCGCCGCGAACATGTCTGTGGAAGAATTAAAAGATTATTTGGGAGTAGACAGTTTAGAATTTTTGAGCATTGATAATTTAAAAGTAATTTTAGGTTCTTCTGACCATTGTTTCGGTTGTTTTACAGAAAAATATCCTGTAAGCAAGCCAAAAGAAACGCATTTATTTGATTAGTTTTAAATTTAAATAAATAGAAAAACTCGAGAATTTCTCGAGTTTTTTGTTAATGATAGGTTGTATGTATGAAAGTGTTAGTGTTCTAAAAGTTGAAATCAAGACCTACTTGCAAGTTATTGTTCTTAGAATTGCTTAAGAAATAATCGGTTACGTTTCTATCTTTTCCAATTCCTGTTAAACCGAATGTATAACGAGCATTGATGCCTAAATTTTGATTTATTTTAAGTCCGGCGCCAACTCCAGCTCCTACATTAAATCGGTTTAAGTAATCCATATTAATGTTGGTAGAAGGTGTAATAATGGTATTTAAGCTTTGGTTTGCCGAAAGCATGTAGCTAAATTCTGGTCCAACTTCTAAATATAAATTATTTGGCAAATTATACTGTAACATAATCGGTAATGAAAGGTAATCTAGTTTAGTAGTTGTAGAAACTTGACCGATAATTCCACCGAAATCATATAAATCTGTTTTTGCGCCCATTTGGTTGTATATCAATTCTGGTTTGATGCTGTAAGATTCTGTAATCGGGAAAGTAGCAGTTACACCTGCATATAATCCAGTTTTCATTTTCGTGTCTACTGCGGTAGAAGTATTAGAAATGTTGGATAAGTTAAGACCTGCTTTTACTCCAAATTGTTGAGCAAAAGAAAGTGAACTTGCTAAAACGGTTAAACCCAAAAATATTTTTTTCATAATCTTTTATTTTTCTTAATTAAATAATTGTTTAATACTTTCATATTTCCAAAGAGCATGTCAAAAATTGAACTGAATTTTTAAGTTGCTGATTTACAATACTATAAAAGCCGAAGATTAATCTTCGGCTTTTATTTTTTTCATCAAGTGTTCTTTCATTAGAACTTTATATTTAAACCAACTTGAAAAGCATTGTTTTTGTTTTTCGCGTCAGTTGAAGGTCCTGATTCTTTAGTGATATCGCTGAAACCAGCTACATATCTTGCGTTAAGACCTACATTTTTAGAAATGTCAAATCCTAAACCTAAACCAACTCCCATGTTGAAGCTATTGAAGTCTTCTTTATCCAATTCTGTTACTGTTGAAGAAGAACCATTGTCAAATTTTTGTTTAGCGTTTACTAAAAATCCAAATTCTGGACCTGCTTCTAAGTAAAACTGTGGACTAGCTTTGTATTGGAACATCACTGGAACTGCTACATAATCTAAGTTAAGGGTAGAAGAATAAGTAGTTCCTAATACGGTAGAAGATACTTTAGAGCCTAAATTGTTATATAAAACTTCTGGTTGAATGCTGAATGATTCTGATACTGGAACGTTCATGAAAACACCTGCGTAATAACCTACTTTTGATTTAGTGTCATCAAATCCTTCGTCTGAAATAGTTGAAACGTTCATACCTGCTTTTGCTCCGAATTGCTGTGCAAATGTCAATGAGCTTACTGCTACTGCAGCGGTTAAAAATAATTTTTTCATAATTTTAAATTTTTTGTTCTTATTAATTTCTAATTTCTAATTTTTAAGTTTTATGTTTTTGTCTTTGCAAAGTTTCAATTTTTGTAAAAGCTTCTTGTTATATAATTTTAAACAATTGTTTCAAAATTTTTGCTCCACACTTGTAAGCTTTATTAAAACTGAAAAGTTGTTCAGATTTCTAAGGCAAAGTTGTAGCATTTCTTAAAATTTTATTTTACAAAATTTTCATTGTTTTTTACAGAATTCCATAAAAAAAAGTTTGGCCAAAGCCAAACCTTCAAATATGTTGCCAAAAAACCTTTTGTTAAAGGGTTTTTATTATGCTATACATTAATATTTCTGTAATACTCTAATGCTTGTTCTATATGCTTTTGACTTACTTTGTAATCATAGTTGCATTTGCCTAAACCTTCTAAAATAGAGAAATTAATCTTTCCATGGTCGTTCTTTTTGTCATTGAGCATTAATGAGATAATCTCTTCATTACTGAATGCAGAAATCGAAATATATGGATAGTATTTTTGAATATTTTCAATAATGTGTTGTGCTTTTTCAGGCGAAATAAGACTTTCTAACTCCGAAATTTTAGTTTCGACAATCATTCCGAGCGCTACTGCTTCACCATGTGGAATGACATGATGTGTTTTCAGGCAAAGACTTTCCACAGCGTGACCAATGGTGTGACCAAAATTTAATATTTTTCTAAGACTTTTTTCTTTGTAATCTTTTACCACCACATTTTCTTTAATCATCATAGAATTTTCGATATGCGGAGCAATGTTTTCGGGTGTAAGTTCTTCTATGGTAATGAGATCATTCCAGTGAGAAACATCTGCAATTAAGCCATGTTTCAGCATTTCTGCAAAACCACTTCTTAGCTCTACAAAGTCCAGCGTTTTTAAAAATTCTGGATAAACCAAAATATGCTCTGCTTCTGCAAAAGTTCCTACAATGTTTTTAAGATATTGGTGGTCTATTCCTGTTTTTCCTCCAATAGAAGCATCACACATCGCTAGAAGTGTAGTGGGAATATTGATAAAAGAAATTCCTCTCTTATAAGTAGAAGCTACGAAACCGCCCAAATCGGTAATCACGCCACCTCCTAAATTGAGAAGTAATGATTTTCTATCAGCTTCGAAATCTGATAAAATCTCCCAAAGTTGTACCACCGTAGAAATATTTTTAGCATCTTCTCCTGATTCTATTTCTATAATTTCAAAGTGAACATCGGTGTCTAGATTTCCTAAAAGTGTAGGAAGGCAATGTTGATGAGTGTTTTCGTCTACCAATATAAATATCTGACTAGGTTTTTTTTCTTGTATAAACGTATTAAGTGCCGAAAATTCTGAGTCTAAAATAGAAATCATGCTAAAAATTTTTGCAAAAATAACAATAAAAAGCACACCAAATTTTTGGTGTGCCGTGATTTTTGTCTTGTATTCTAAATTTTTAGAACTTTA
>JBKBLE010000041.1:0-10503 GCA_046296655.1 Cloacibacterium sp.
TTTTTTTGTTGTGCAACCTCAAAGATACTTTGAGTTACTTTAATTCCTTCTTATTTTTTTATTTAGGACGCTATTGAAATGATAAAATATTATTTTGACAAAAAAACATTGATTTTTATCAGAAAATCTCTAAAAATGTATCACTTAGCAGAATCAATTTTAATGGTTTCGGGTTTATTTTTATTAGAATTCTTTAAAGAATCTTTCACTTTATTTTTCTTTTTGAAAAGATTATTAAAGCTTTTACTATACACTACACCCGCTCCATAAGTTTGGTTGGCTGTAGAATTTAGCGTAGTTCCTAAACCTAAGTTAGAAGGCTTAGAATAAGCTCTAAGGATTAATGAACCATCATTTTTCTTAGATACATCATATTCTATAATTCCTTCACCAGAAAGATAATTTCCGTATGTATTTTCAGTTTTCGCAACAGGAATTCCAAAACCAGTTTTCAGTGTAACTCTTGGCGAAAGAATAAAATTACCACCAATATTGGCTCTATCTGCAGTATTAGAAGCTTGGTCACCTTTGATGTAATTTAAGTCAATTTGGAACTGCTCACTAATCGTATTGATTACGTTGCCCAATTGTTTTAATACCAAATTATACCCCAAATCAGAACCCACATTCCCGATATTGATATTTCCAAATCCACCTGTACTAGAAGTATTGAAATTATTGAGAAGCAATACAGAACCAAACTGTAGCGTTTTTTCGTCATTATTGCTCATTCTTACCATCAAAGCTTCTTTTACCTGAGAAGAAACATCTGGCGCTTGAACATCAAACTCAATTTTAGGATTTCTAAGATTTTGGGTAATTTTCGTTTGAAGCATTACATTAATCGGCGGCAAATTACCAACTCCTAAATATTCTGTAGCATTAGAAACTGTTCTGTAATAATTTGCAGTAATATTCAATGCTGGATTAAATGGATCTCCATCCCAAGAAATGCTGCTCAATTTATCAATTTGAAAGGTTTTTTCAAGAATTGCTTTAGAAATATACGTTCCGTTTTCCACAGAATATGTTCCATCGAGAGAAATTCTTCCATTTGGTTTCATGACAAATTTTAATTTATCTGAATCTCCTCTCACCACAATATCTCCGATATCATCTCCCACCAAAACACTTACGGTAGAACCTTTGTCAACACTCAAAAGAAGGTTAATATCCATATTTACCCCTTTTTTCGTTCCTTCGTCAATACTTACCACACCTGTTTTGTCTTCTTTTAAGAATCTGAGCATTTTAAACTCATCGACAGAAGAGGTGGTATTACTATTTAAGGTAAAAATACTGTTATTCAAAATTTGGAAAGGCTCTGAATCTGTTGGCGTATCTTTACCTGCATTAATACTGAGTTTCCCATTGTCAAAGCCTACATACAAGTCACCTTTTCCATAAATTTTACCCCAGAATAAATCAAAATCGCTTTGTTTGGTATCCAAAAGCATCAAATTATCCGAAGTAATTAAGACGTTGGCTCCAATATTAGAAAGATTACTCAAATTAATTTGCGCCAATGAAAGCGTTCCCGAAGAATTATTTCTTCCGTCTCTAATTTTTACAGGTTCAGTAACTAAAATGTTTCCGTTTTGCAACAAGACAGTAGCATCTGCAAAAGTATAATCTACTCCATTAAAATTAACTTTCAGTCCAAAATCCTTTAAAGCAATATCTCCACCGTAATTAATATCATTCAGCGGACCGTTAATCGCTACAATTCCCGTTGCTTTCCCACGGAAATTAGAGAAAATATTAGTCACAAAAGCCTGCACAAACCCAAGATTAAATTCTTGCAAATCTGCAGTCAAATTTAATGTAGGAGAAGTGGTATTATTATCTATAGTTCCTTTTACTTCTAATTGATTTTTTCCAAGAAATTCAGAAGAAAGGATTTTTGCATTAATGTCAAAAATATTAGGTTGAGCACTATTTTTTGCAGAAATCACCATATCTCCCAATTGTTTTCCGCTTAAGAAAATGTCTTTAACTTCTAAATCAATCAAAGGTTCGAAGCTGGTTTTGCTCATTTTCAACTGTATGTTTCCATTGGCAATTCCTTTTAGGTCAAGATTTCCTTTTTGGCTCGGTAATAAATCTATAATTTTAGAAATTTCTACATTTTTTACATCTATATCTGCAGTGAAATCTTTGGCATCTTTAAAAGTCGCTTCCTTTACAAATAATTCGCTTTCCTCAGAATACAATCGAAGATTTTTAATGAGAAAATCTCCCGTTTTCTTACGATAAGTTATGCTATGATTAAGTTCTGGAGACGTATCTACATTCCAAGTAAAATTGTTCAGCTTCAGTTCTGTTGGCTCGAATCTTATTACGTAATCTCCATTTGCATCTACACTTTGATTGAGATTAATGGCATAAGATTTCAAGGTTTCATTTTCTTCATCTTCTAACGTTCCCAGTTTGAAATTCGCAGCCAAGTGAAGCAATGTATTATTTTCGTTTCTACCAGTAAGCGTAACGTCTCTCAATACATTTTTGCTGTATTCTATTCTACCAATATTGGCGAAAATTTGTTCAGAAGGATTTGCCGTATTGATTCTGATGATCACATTATTAATCATCGCAGAATCTTTGGTCACCTTATTTTCGTCTAGTTTATATTCTGGATTTGCCTGCGCCAAAAGTCTGTCTGCTTGAGAAATCTCTTGCTTTTTAGTCAAAATATATTTCAATGAAGTCGAATTAAGATTCAGAACTAAATCATTGGTGTTTCCGTTATACGAACCGTCAATTTTAGCACCTTCAGGAATTTTTAAATTCGGTTCAAAATAATTCACCAGTTTTTGACTTACATCAAAATTGTAGGTAAACTGTTGACCTTTGTACAATCTTGTTTGTGGATTTCCTACCAAAATTTTATCAAAACCATTTTGGAACATTTTTCCTAAATCTCCCAAGTTATATTTTCCAGAAATGTTTCCTTTTACCACATTCGGAATATCTGCATCTACAATTCTGTTTCCGTTTTCGAAGTAGGCTTTTACGCTACCATTCGGAACGTCTATTTTTTGGTCACCTGCGTAGAAAATCACATTATTGAGTTGCGCATCAAGATTCATATCATTCAAATCCTTGAATGCTAATTTTCCATCAATGTTTCCACTGAAAACTGATTTTCCGTTACCTTGAACTCCGAAATAACTCAAATTAAGATAATCTATATTTCCTTTGATATCAGCAAAAAGTCTTGGCGTAGAAAAGTCAATTTTTCCTGTTATTTTTCCTTTAGCTTCTTCATCATTAATGGTGATAATTCCGTTATATTGTTTTTGATTAAGTGTTCCGTCTAGATATAGATTGTTAATGGTTTTTCCTGTGATATCAATTTTAGAAATTTTAGATTTGGTTCTTAAAGTCAACGTATTAACATCAAAACCTCTTCCATCTACATTAAATCTCCCCGAAATTAAACCTACCGCATTGTTTTTAGTAATCGCAGAAGTATTGAAATCTTTCACGTCTAAAACACCAACATATCGAGGATTTTGCAGGTTAATATCAGACAAAACAATATCTGCATTGGCTCTACCAATAGTTGTAATAGCATTTCCTTTGGCAATTACTCTTTTTGGCGAAACATCTACCGCTCCTTTGTACTGAATTCTTCCAAAAGGATCTGCGAAATTCTTCATTTTATTAGCTACAAAACTCGGAACCATCGCTCGAAGTGCAGGATAAGTAAAATTGGTGGAGATATCGTTTGTTACAATATTGAAATTCCCATTCAATAAATCTTTAAACTTAGTATTGGGTGTGTAAATATTTACATTTTCTCCTGTTAAAAGGAAATCATTGAGTTTGAAATTATTCAGCGGCCCATTCATCTCTCCCGAAAGATTGATGGCAGTATAATTGTCCCATTTTGTTGCAAAATAGGAAATATCATAACCTGAAACTGCACTTCCGCGCTTCATTTTCATTTCCCAATTCACTTTATTATTGAAATCTTGCCACTTGGTTTCTTTGTCTAAATGAAAAGTAAGGTCGCCTTGTAAAAGCGAATGATCGGTATAAAGTGTTAAATCCTTTAAACTCAAAAATTCCTTAGACATCGAAAAATCTGTAGAAAATGTATCTAAAATGTGTACTTTTCCCCATCTTTTGGTCTTAAAACTAAGATTATTAATTCTAGCAGAAATATCTGGTCCAGAAATATTAAGATGCGGTGCAATAAGATTTACATTTTCTGCTTGCAACCATTTTCCTTCGTCTCCATCGTGATTTTGATTAATGATAGAAATTTTAGAATTTAAAATAACCACCCTAGAATTGAGTTTGAAAGGAGGTTTTTTAGGGTCACTTGGTTTTCCACTATCAAATTTGGTAATAAATCTGTTGAAATTATCTATAGAATCACCTTTATAAGTCACCACTTTTACATCTGCTTCAGAAAGCGTCAATGTAGAGAAATCAAGTTGTCTAGATTTTCCAATTTTCAAGATTGATAACCAGTCAGAATCTGCTCTAAATTGCTTGGCAAAAATTAAATCATTATTTCTGTCGTCTTTTATTCTAAGACCATGAATAATAACATCTCCCAGAATATTCACTTCTACTTTTTCTTTGGATATTTTTACTCCAAAGTCTTCTTCCAAAAATCCTAAAGCTCTACTGGCTGCATAATCCTTAGTTGCAGGAAGATTGATAATAATTAAAAAAGTAAGAAATAAAAAAGACGCAATTGCGGCAAACCAAAGGAACAATTTGGCCCACCAAGAAAACTTTTGTACATCTTCTACAGCCTGAGCTACAGTTTCTTTGGCGGCTTCTACAGGATGTTCTATGGTGTGTTTTACGCCTTCTGCAACATCAGTTATTTTTTCACCAACTTTTTCTGAAATTGGTTTGTTGTTTTCGGAGTTATTATTTTCTAAATTTGCCATTAATTATGAATGAACCAATTATTTTAGGAATAGAATCTTCTTGTGATGATACTTCTGCTGCCATTATTAACGGAAATAAAATCCTTTCTAATATAGCAGCGAATCAAACGGTACACCAAGAATATGGTGGCGTAGTTCCAGAATTGGCTTCTAGAGCCCACCAACAAAACATTATTCCTGTAGTGGAAAAATCCTTCACTAAAGCAAATATACAACAAAAAGATATTTCTGCCATAGGATTTACTCGCGGACCTGGACTTTTAGGTTCTCTACTTGTAGGAACTTCTTTTGCCAAATCTTTGGCGATGAGTTTAGATGTTCCATTGATTGAAGTTAACCATCTTCAGGCGCATATTCTTTGTCACTTTATCGAAGATGCAAATCCGATGCCACCAAAATTTCCATTTTTGTGTCTTACCGTTTCTGGAGGACACACCATGATTGTTTTGGTGAAAGATTACTTCGATATGGAAATCATTGGAAAAACCATAGACGATGCAGCTGGTGAAGCTTTTGACAAAATCGGAAAAATCATGGGATTAGATTATCCTGCAGGTCCAATTATCGATAAACTCGCTAAATTAGGAAATCCTGATGCTTTTATTTTTGGAAAACCTAAACTCGAAAACTACGATTATTCATTCAGCGGAATTAAAACTTCGGTTTTATATTTCCTTCAAAAACAACTGAAAGAAAACCCAAATTTCATTCAAGAAAATGTAGAAAATCTTTGTGCTTCTGTTCAAAAAACCATCATTGATGTATTGATGAAAAAATTAGAAAAAGCTGCCTTTGATTATGATGTAAAAGAAGTAGCGATTGCAGGTGGAGTTTCTGCTAATTCTGGTTTGAGAGAAGCCATGCAGAATAATGTAGAAAAATTAGGCTGGAATGTTTACATCCCGAAATTTGAATATACTACAGACAATGCAGCAATGATTGCCATGGTAGCAAAACTAAAATTCGAACGTGGAGAATTTACAGATTTAAGAACCAGCGCAACTGCAAGATATGATATGTAATGATGATGAGTGATGAAAAACAATAATATCGTAACTTTAAATTTTTTAAAACAAATTCATAATTTATAACACACAACTAAAATATATGGCATCAGGATTTTTTGCAATTTTAGATGATATCGCCGCATTGATGGACGATGTAGCTGTTGCTAGTAAACTGGCAACCAAAAAAACCGCAGGAATTTTAGGAGACGACTTGGCTGTAAACGCCGAAAAAGCGACAGGCTTCCTTTCTTCTAGAGAATTACCTGTACTTTGGGCAATTACCAAAGGCTCATTTCTTAACAAATTAATTATTTTACCCATTATTTTTGGATTAAACTGGTTATTTCCTGCAGCCATCAAAATCATTTTGGTGATTGGTGGTTTATATCTGGCTTATGAAGGTGCCGAAAAAATTATAGAATTTTTCTTTCATAAAAATGACCACAAAACAGAACACGAAGAAGCTTTAGACGTGATGGACGATCCTATCACTGCAGAAAAAGCAAAAGTAAAATCTGCTATCACTACTGATTTTATTTTGTCCTTAGAAATTGTAATTATTGCATTAGGTTCTGTTTTAGATAAACCATTATTAAACCAAATCCTAACCGTTACAGTCGTTTCAATCATAGCTACAGTAGGTGTTTACGGAATTGTAGCTTTAATTGTAAGAATGGATGACGCAGGTTACAAACTGCAAAAAAAATCAAGAAAAGAAAGCGTAATTTTATTTAATTTGGGTCAATTGCTTATCAATATGTTACCTTGGGTAATTAAAATTTTAGGAGTAGTGGGTACTATTGCTTTAATTTTAGTAGCTGGAGGAATTTTCCTACACAATGTAGAATATTTACATCATCTGGTTGAAGATTTACCTACACCTGCTATTGTCAATGAATTTGGCGCTGGAATTATTGGCGGTTTATTGATGGTAATTTTGATTACAATTGGCAAAAAAATTATTTCACTGTTCAAAAAGTAATGAACACTGATAACGCAAATTTTAAGGATTTTTGCTGAACATAAAGAAAATTAGGTACAAAGTACCGAAATCAATAGCAAAGTGTGGAGCACTTTGGCAAAAATAAGCCATACCAAAAAAGGTGCGAAGCACCGAAATCTAAAAAACTATTAAAATGGGACAATCTTTAGTAAAAAATTATATTCACATCACGTTTAGTACCAAAAATAGAAATAATTTAATTACTGAAGATATTGAAGAAGAACTCTACAATTATATAGGAGGAATTTGCAAAAATTTAAAATGTAATCCTCTAAAAATTGGTGGGTACAAAAACCACGTTCATATTTTGTGTTTATTACATAAAAACGTGGCGCTATCAAATTTAATTGAAAAAATAAAGTCTCATTCATCAAAATGGATTAAAACTAAAGGAGATAAATTTAAAATTTTCTATTGGCAAAATGGTTATGGAAGTTTTTCTGTAAATCCGAGAGAGGTTAATAAAGTAGTTGATTATATTAAGAATCAAAAAGAACATCATAGAACAAAAGGTTTTCAAGAAGAGTTTTTGCTATTTTTGAAAAATTATGAAATTGAGTTTGATGAAAAATATATTTGGGATTGATTTCGCCACTTCGTGGCTTCGAAAAATTAATTTTAATTTTACAAAGGGCTAAAGCCCTTTGCTAATGATATCGCCACTTCGTGGCTTATTACAAGTACAAAACATTTCAAAAATATTTAAAATAAAATGAAACTTTTCTTTGGCGAAATTATTCCAGATGTAAAAATTAATGACGAAGAGCAACAGCACATTGTGAAAGTTCTTCGTATGAAAGAAGGCGAAGAAATCTTTGTGACGGATGGAAAAGGAAATCTCGCCAAAGGAAACCTCGTTTTTGAAGGGAAAAAAGCCAGTCTGAACGTTACGGAAGTTCAAGAATATTTCCCGAATCTTACCAAACAATTGCATATTGCGATTGCTCCTACCAAAAACATCGACAGAATTGAATTTTTTGTTGAAAAAGCAACAGAAATGGGCATTTCTGAAATTACCATTCTGAATACTGAAAAGACAGAACGTAAAAATCTGAACATCGACAAACTCAGAAAACAAGCTGTTGCAGCCTCTAAACAAAGTTTAAGATTCTTCTTTCCAAAAATTAATGATGTTACGAAATTATCAGATTTTATTAAAAATGTAAATCCAGAAATGACTTTTGTGGCTCATTGCGATGTTGCTTTTGAACGCATCAACCTTAGTGAAATTCCAGAATTGACCAATCCTACTTTCCTTATTGGTCCAGAAGGTGATTTTTCCAAAAAAGAAATTAAAATGTTAGCGGAAAAAGGCATTAAAGCCGTTTCACTGGGACACCAAAGATTAAGAACAGAAACCGCAGGGATTTTCGTAGCTGCGTGGAATTATTTTAAGTCGATTTCTTAAGAGTTAATCGTGATTTTTTTCCTTCGGAAAAGTGAATTTTAAAAATTTTCTCGCTGATTCAGCAGATTTAGTAAATTCTCTTTAGCGGAGAATTATTGATATTTCATCAGCGTAATCTGCCGGACTAACCTTTCAAAAACCTTTCCAAAAGTTCTTCGCCACTTCTGATGGAATTTACTGTCCATCTGATTTTCATTTCCAGTAATTTTTCTTCGGACAATTTATAATCAATTCCAGATTTCATGAGCTTTTGCTTCAATTCGTACATACAAATTGCTGCGGCAACAGACACATTAAAACTCTTAGTAAAACCATACATGGGAATGGCCAAAGTTTCGTCTGCAAAATCTAAAATTTCATCAGAAACGCCTTCTAATTCTGTCCCAAAAACCAGCGCAATCGGTTCTTTTACTTCGTAATCAGGCAACATGGTTGCATTATTCTCTGGAGAAACCGCCAAAATTTTATAACCTCTGTTTTTGATTTCCTTTAAAGAATCTAAATTATTAGGCATTTTTTCTACTCTTACCCAAGTTTCTGCACCTTTCGTCACCTTCAAATTTGGGTTGAAAACATTTTCTTCTTCCAAAGCAACCACGTGATGAAAACCGCAAGCTTCCACACTTCTTACAATCGCTGCTGCATTACGGAACTGATACACATCTTCCATCACGGGAAGCACAAAATCTGAACTTTCCTGAGAAAAATGCTCTATTTTTCTCAATCTTTCATCGGTAAGAAATTGTTTTAGATAATCAAAAGTTTCTTGAAGTCTGTTTTTAGGAATCATTTGGCAAAATTGCAAATATTTTAGAAATTAACTTTAAATTTTTAACTTTAAAGTCTGAAAAATTATAAAAAAAAAGAAAATTTTACATGAAAAGAAAAGTCCTCATCATATACACAGGCGGAACCATAGGAATGGAGAAAGATTATGAAACCAATAGTCTTCGCGCTTTTGATTTCAATCATATTTTCAATAAAATCCCCGAGATGAATTTGCTTGAATGTGAAGTAAGCGTTCATCAGTTTTCAGTACCTTTGGATTCATCAGATGTAGGACCAGAAGAATGGAAGGAAATCGCTCAACTGATTGAAAAAAATTATAACCTTTTTGATGGATTCTTGATTCTTCACGGAACAGATACGATGGCTTATACTGCTTCTGCACTGAGTTTCATGCTTAAAAATTTAAGAAAACCTGTAATTTTGACGGGTTCACAATTGCCAATCGGGGATTTAAGAACTGATGCCAAAGAAAATTTGCTCACCAGTCTTTATTACGCCAGTTTATATCAAAATGATGAAGCGGTGGTACAAGAAGTGGCGCTCTATTTCGAATATAAACTATTGAGAGGAAACCGCTGTTTAAAATATTCTGCCGAGAATTTCGATGCATTTATCAGTCCAAATTACCCAATTTTAGGAGAATCTGGCGTTCACTTGAAAGTGGAAGAAGCCATGCTCTACAGAACGCCTCATCAAGAAGATTTTTCGGTGGATTTACATTTGAATGACAGCATTCTTTTGTGGAGAATTTTCCCTGGAATCAATTTAGAAAGTTTGCCTCAAATTCCCAAAATCAAGGTTTTAATTCTTCAAGTTTTCGGTTCTGGAACAATTTTTAGCAATAAAAAAACGGAAGAAGTCCTTCAAAAAATCAGAAATAACGGAACTGAAATCGTGGTGATTTCTCAATGTGTTTCTGGTGGAATAAGCATCGGGAAATACAATAACAGTAACATTTTCAAAAAGATTGGCGCAATAAGCGGTCATGACATCACTGCCGAAAGTGCCTTGGCAAAAGCCATGCATTTAATTGATAATCCAAATTACTCAGGTGATTTTGCTGAAAATTTTAAGAAAAATCTGCGTGGAGAAATTTCGGAAATTGAAGAATAAATTTTACCTTTGCCATCTGAAAAAGAAAGGTGTCCGAGTGGTTGAAGGAGCTACCCTGGAAAGGTAGTATACGGGTAACTGTATCGAGGGTTCGAATCCCTTCCTTTCTGCAATACGAAATACATATTTCATTAAAACCCTTTAAAATGTACGTTTTAAAGGGTTTTTTGTTTTATGTAATATCATAAATAACTAGTCACTCCTTAACAAGCCGCCATTTTCAGTTTTTCGTTAAGAATATTCCGATTAAAGAGCAGGCGGATAAGGTTT
>JBKBLE010000042.1:0-10429 GCA_046296655.1 Cloacibacterium sp.
ATTTTTTCATTGCTTTTTTTCCAAAGTTAAAGTTAATACTCCAATTTTAACCTGTCTGAAAAAAGCAGCCATGTACCAAAAGAAAATAAGATATTAGTATAAATCGAATCTATCTATTAGAAGCTTTTTAGAATAATTCTAAAAAACATATCTTTGCAAAAATTTTACATTTTAGAATGACAAAAAGCGGAAGAATAGAATTAATGGCTCCAGCAGGAGATTTTACTTCTTTACAAGCAGCATTAGATAATGGTGCAGATTCAATATATTTCGGTGTAGAGCAGCTCAACATGAGAGCTAGAGCTTCTATGAACTTTACAATTTCAGATTTACCAGAAATTTCTAGAAGATGTAAAGAAAAAGGGGTGAGAACTTATCTTACTCTTAATACCATTATTTACGACCACGATTTATCCATCATCAAAACTTTACTTGACAAAGCAAAAGAAGCAGACCTTACTGCGGTCATTGCAATGGATCAAGCGGTAATTGCTTATGCAAGACAAATAGGCATGGAAGTTCATATTTCTACTCAAATTAATATTACCAATATAGAAACGGTTAAGTTTTATGCACTTTTTGCAGATACGATGGTGATGAGTAGAGAACTTTCTATTACTCAAATCAAAAAAATCTGTTCTCAAATAGAAAAAGAGCAAATCAAAGGACCTTCTGGAAATTTAGTAGAAATAGAAATTTTCGGGCATGGTGCACTTTGTATGGCAGTTTCTGGGAAATGTTATTTGAGCCTTCATTCACACAATTCTTCAGCAAACAGAGGAGCTTGTAAACAAAATTGTAGAAAAAAATATACGGTTATTGACCAAGAATCTGGCTTCGAAATAGAATTAGATAATGAATACATGATGTCTCCTAAAGATCTTTGTACGATAGGATTTTTAGACCAAATTGTAGATGCTGGTGTAAAAGTTCTAAAAATTGAAGGAAGAGGAAGAGCGCCAGAATATGTAGCAACGGTGACTAAATGTTATAGAGAAGCTATTGATAGTATTGCCGATGGAACTTTTTCTGCAGAGAAAGTAGAAGGTTGGATGAAACAGCTAGAAACAGTTTACAACAGAGGTTTCTGGAGTGGTTATTATCTTGGTCAAGAATTAGGAGAATGGTCACCAAATTCTGGAAGTAGT
This sequence comes from Cloacibacterium sp., assembly GCA_046296655.1. Classification (GTDB taxonomy): domain Bacteria; phylum Bacteroidota; class Bacteroidia; order Flavobacteriales; family Weeksellaceae; genus Cloacibacterium. The sequence goes on from JBKBLE010000042.1 coordinate 1,149, forward strand.
GCTACGCAAAAGAAAATTTACATTGGTAAAGGAAGACATTTCTATCCAAAATCAAATATTGCGGAATTTTTAATTGAAGCCTATGATTTAAATATAGGAGATAGAGTTCTGATTCAAGGACCAACTACAGGGTCTCAAGAAATGGAAGTTACAGAAATGATGGTTGACGGAAAAGGAATTGCCGAAAACGCTACGAAATCTGATGTAATTACGTTTAAAACAGAGTTCAGAGTTCGTCCTTCTGATAAATTGTATAAAATTGTACAAGCGTAATGGTAATCGTTACTTTACAAAGAGATAAATGCATTGGCTGTAATTACTGTGCGGAATTTGCGCCAGAATATTTTCGTATGTCTAAGAAAGACGGAAAATCTGTTTTATTGAAATCTGCTGATAAGAAAGGTTTCTTTACGCTTAAAACACCGATTCCTGATGCGTATGAACTATGTGAAAAAGCAGCAAAAGCTTGCCCAGTGAAAATTATATCTGTAAAGGAAATCTAAAATGCTTAAAAAAGATTTACGTAAAAAATATATGGATTTGAGAAAGACCTTGTCGAAAGATGAGGTCTTGTCTTTATCTCAAAAAATATTTGAAAATTTCGTTTTACAATTTAATGTACTTGATAATCAGAAAGTTCACATTTTTTTTCCAATTGAAAAATTGAACGAAATTAATACCAAAATCTTCATTAATTATTTTTTTGAAAAAAATATTCAGGTTTTCGTTCCAAAAATGGTTGGGAATAAGATTATTTCTATTCAGATTAAACCAGACACTGTTTTTTTGCAAAATTCATGGGGAATTCTGGAGCCAGAATCTAATGAAAATGAATCTGATGCTTTTGATTATGTAATTACACCACTATTGTATTGCGATGCATTAGGAAATAGAATAGGCTATGGAAAAGGCTTTTACGACCAATTTTTTGCAGGAATTAATCTTGATGCAAAAAAAATCGGCGTGAATTATTTCTCGCCGACTGATTCTATTGATGATGTTTCTTTACAAGATGTAAAATTAGATTATTTGGTTACACCTACAGAAGTGCTGTCTTTTGGTTGTACATCTATTTCTACAAAATAAAATTTGAATTCTTTTTTGAAATTCACAGGTGATTTCAAGAGTTTATATTGAGATTTTTTATTGAATTCACCAATCATTCTTTGGTCTCTATCCTTATATTCTACTGTATAATTAGCATAATCTAGCGTATCTTTTCCGTTGATTTCAGTATTGATGCTAAGGTTTTTTACTTTCACCAATTTCACTTTTAGGCTATCCAGTTCTTTTAATAAACCCTTTACATTCGCCGAATCTTTTTTTACAAAATATCCTTGAATTTGCTCATAATTTAGTGAGTCAATTGCAGTATTTTTATTTCCAGAAGAATATAATGCAGAAATATCGTATAATTCTTGTAGTTTTTGTTGAGTTATACTTGCTATAGCTTGTGCACTGTCTAGTTTTGTGGTAGAATATACATCTTCATTATTGCCGTTTCTTAATACATCTATATCACTTTTTGGTTGCTCTTTTTTACAAGCAATAATTGTCATTAATGCTAGGATTAAAGTAAAGATTACATTTTTATTTAGTGATTTCATCAGGTTGTATTTTAAATTTAATAAGGATTATTTTTTTAGTTTCTGGACTCACTTTAGTCTCTATCATTTTAAAATTTTTCAATGAAGTAGTTGGTGTCGTGACGAGTCCTATATATTTTTGTTTGTCTAAGGTTTCTACGCCATACGTTTCATTATCGAAAACTTGATAAATTAAAGCATTTTTGCTAATGATTTTATCTAATTCTTCTCTTTTTTTGCTAATATCATTGGTAGAATAATAGTACAAAGCTTGTGCGTAAACATCTGGCTCTAGTTCTATAGTTTCATTAGTTCTTGCAGGATCTAGATTTCTATAAATAGTATCCTTTTTGTAAAAAGGTGAATTAACTTCCATAGCCAAAGTCTTACTCTGTGTAGGAAATCTGAAAACCCCTACATCATCATCATCAATATCTTTGCCAGAATTGATAATATATCTAATAGGAGTTTCATTTTCTTTTAAAACTCTTATTTCTATGATGTCTTTGATTTTGGTATTTCTATCCGCATCTATAAAAGTGAATTTATAATCTGTTGCAAAAATTCTTTGCCAAAAAACTAAAATCAAGACCATAGTCATCAATACTACAGAAGAAATGAGCCAAAAATATTGTTTGATAAGGCTTATCAAAGGATTTTTGAAAATCCTTTGTGGTGAAGATGAAGATGTTGCAACGGTTGTTTTTGTTTCCTCAATAGTTGGTTCAATTTCTGCTGTGGTAGTTTTTTCAATAGTTGGAATAGCTTTTTCAGGTGTTGAAAATGTTATTTCTGTCGGTTTTTCAGTAGAAATTTCTAATTTTTCTTCATCTGCAATAAGAATTTCTGATGGTTTTTCATGTTCGGAAATAATTTCATTAGCAAAAAGATGATTTTTCTTAAAATCATACCAAGATTGGTAACCTGAATAAATAGCAAGTAGGTTAAGCATATCTATTCTAGGTAATTTGCTAGAAGGAACCGTCTTGAAATATGTATAGAAAGACTTTTCGCTAATATTTCCCTTTGCTTTTTTTCGTAAATCCTCTTGAAAATAAATAATATCAATTCCTTTCCACTTCGAAATTTCATCGTAGGAAGGGTGGTGATTTTTAAGATATTCCGCCTGAACTTCTGCTTTTAATTGCTCGAAATGCAATAAATCTAAATCTGCCAAAATCTTATAAAATTATTTAAGTATTTGATTATCAGTATTAGTTTTTTGTAAAACTATTTTACAAATATATTACAATTAATTTTCTAAAACAAATTTTTTCTATGCCCCTATCTTTGCTCCGTTAAAAGTGAACAAAACAATTTTTAAACTATTTAATTAAATTAATTTATTATGAAAAAATCATTATTCGTAGCAGCTATCGCTGCATTAGCTGTTGTTGCTTGTAAAAAATCTGAAACTACTGAAGCTACTGAAACTGTAGATTCTACTGCAGTTGCTGTAGATTCTACTGCTGTAGATTCAACTGCTGCTGATTCAACTGCTGTAGATTCAACTGCTGTTGTAGCTGATTCAACTGCTGCTAAAAAATAATTTTAGAATTATTTAGCTAAAAAAATAAGCCATTCGCCTTGCGAGTGGTTTTTTTATTTTAACCATTGCAAAAATAAGTTTTTATAATTTTACAATTGCTGTTTATCTTTTGTAAGTTTTTATTTTTTTTGAAAACTAATTTTACAATGATATTTACAAATGATTTTCTAATAATGTTTTTTTAATGTTTTTACATTTGTCTTGTTAATCAAGAACAAATTAATATTTTTAACAACCAATTTAAATTTTTATTATTATGAAAAAATCATTAATTGTAGCAGCTGTAGCTGCTCTAGCATTAGTAGCTTGTGATAAAACAGCAACTAAAGAAAAAGTGGAAGCTGTAGATTCTACAGTAAATGCAAACGTAGATTCTGCAAATGTTGCTTTGGATTCAGCTAAAGTGAAAATGGATTCTACAGCAACTAAAGTTGAAAAAAAAGCAGATGAATTAAAAGATGCTACTAAAGATGCTGTAAAAGATGCTGTAAAAGATGCTGCTGCAAAAGTGAAAGAAGGAGCAGCTAAAGTAGAAGAAGCTGTGAAAAAATAATTAAGAAATTAATTACAAACAGAACCGCCTCGTGAAAACGAGGCGATTTTTTATTTAGAGAGTTTTTGTCTCAGTATTTCGTAGCAGGAAATAGCAACTGCATTGCTTAGATTAAGCGAATCTATAGTTCCAGACATCGGGATGAGAATATTTTCGCCTTTATGAAGCCAAAAATCACTTAATCCAGAATGTTCCGTTCCGAAAAATAATGCAGATTTTTCATTGAAGTTTTTCTTGTATAAATCTTCGGCGGTTTCATCCATAAACGTGGTGTAGATTTTGAAACGATTCTCTTGTAAAAACGATAAAGTTTCTTCATTGGTTGCAGAGAATACGTTCATTCCAAAAAAGCAACCTACGCTGCTTCGTAAAACGTTTGGGTTGTAAAAATCTACTATAGAATCGGTGACAATTAATGCATCTATTCCAAAAGCTTCACAACTTCTCAAAATTGCCCCAAGATTTCCTGGTTTTTCTACAGATTCTACTACAATAATGGAAGCGTTTTCTTTTGGCTGATAATTTTTTAAATCAAATTCTTTGGTTTTGTAAATGCCAATAATTCCTTCTGAAGTTCCTCTGTAAGCTAGTTTTTCATAAACTTGACTGGAAACAAAATGTATTTTACCTTCGGGATGATTGATGCCAAAAATAGATTCGCAAATAAAAAATTCTACATTTTCGAACCCGAATTGCAATGCACGTTCGTTTTCTTGTTTCCCTTCTACTACAAAAACTCCAGATTTCTTACGAAACCTATTGTCAGTAATTAATCTGTTGAGATTTTTTATTTTTTCGTTTTGTAAGCTTTCGATAATCATATTTTTGAAACGCAAAGTGCGCAAAGTAAATTTTTAAAATTTGAATGTTTTTAAGGTTGCAAAGATGAAAATCATAAGATTTCCTTTGTTCTATTCCTCGTCTAAATTTTCTAAACTAGAATTTGCTCTATTAAGAATAGCATCAGGTAAAGATTTTTTAGCTTTTGCACCCATTATTTTCAATTTCTGAACGCTAGTAATCAGATTGCCTTTTCCGTCTACTAATTTATTCATGGCTCCTTCGTATTCGGTTTTTGCTTCGTCCATTTTTTTGCCGATTTTAACTAAATCAGTAACAAAACCATCGAATTTATCATACAAAGCTCCAGCTTGTCTTGCGATTTCATAGGCGTTTTCTTGTTGTTTTTGATTCGTCCACATAGAATCGATGGTGCGAAGTGTTGCCAATAAAGTAGAAGGCGTTACAATTACAATATTTCTTTCAAAAGCTTTATTGTATAGTTGAGTGTCTTCGTTTAGAGCAATTGCAAAAGCAGGTTCTATAGGAATGAAAAGTAAAACAAAATCAGGACTTTCCATTTGATAGAGATGCTGATAATTTTTACTTCCTAATTGTTCTACATGTCTTTTTAGAGAATTTACATGCTCTTTTAAGAAGCTGCTTTTTTGTTCGTCATCTTCCTCATTGATGTATTTTTCGTAGGCAGTAAGTGAAACTTTAGAGTCTACAATCATTTTTTTACCGTCAGGAAGGTTGATGATTACGTCTGGCTGAACTCTGTTTCCTTCTTCTGTGGTAAAACTTTTCTGAATTTCATATTCTCTACCTTTTTCTAAGCCAGATTTTTCTAAAACTCTTTCTAAAACTAGTTCTCCCCAGCTTCCTTGAATTTTGCTATCGCCTTTCAATGCTTTGGTAAGATTTAGCGTTTCTTTGCTCATTTGCAAATTCATTTCTTTAAGTCCAAGAATTTGTTGACGAAGAGCAGCGTGATAATCTATACTTTCTTTGTGTGTATTTTCTACTTTTTTCTCGAAATCTGTAATTTTTTCTTGAAGAGGATTTAGAATATTCTTCAAGTTTTGTTGATTTTGTTCCGTGAATTTTAGGGTTTTCTCTTCCAAAATTTTATTCGCTAAATTCTCGAATTGCAACTTTGCTTCTTCCTGAATTTTCACGATTTCTTCTTTTTGGGAATCCAATAATTGCTGAAGACTTTCATTCTGAGCAGCCAATTGAGATTTCAAACCGATTAATTGATTTTTATCATTTTGAAGGTCTTTAATTTCAGAGTTTTGTCTTTCGTTAAGTTCTTGTTGCTCTGCAATTTTCTGAAGTTGAGCTTTATTTTCAGCAGAAATTTCCGCTATAATTCTATTAAGGTCGGCTTCTTTTTGATTGAAGTTTTGTTGCAATTCTTCATAGCTTTTTCTAGAAACCGAAGAAGATTTCAATATAAAATATGCCAAAACAGCACCGAGAATAAATGCGAGAATAATGTATAAGATTTCCATTTTTCAAAATTACAAAAAGAAAAAGTTATAATGATTATCTTGTGGAAAACTAAAATTTCTCTTTTCTAAATTCTACAATTTCTTGAATCAAATCAAAAGGCAAATCTTCTTGCAAAGGAAACTGAACTGTACCTTTAGATGTTTTGTATTTCTTTAATTTTTCGGCGAAAATTTCTATGGCTTCTGAACCGGGATACAAACCGATATGATTTCTGAAACCGCCAAAATGAATCACGTTTTTACCTTTCATTTTAAAAGTTGGAATTCCGTAATTGATACAGAGTTCACTTTCTGGAAGAAGATTTTGAATGAAATTTTTTAGATTTTCTAAAATTTCTTGAGTTTCTTCGGGGAAATCTAAACAATATTCTTCGTAGGTTTTGGGAGTTTTCATGAATATTCTTTAGAAATCATTTTATGATATTTCAGATGCATTGGTATTGCTGCAGAACCGTACCAAGGAAGAATTTCTACATCGAAAATTCCGTTTTTAATGGTTGGATCTCCTTGAAGCAAAGTTTTTACCTCTTCTTCGGTTTTAGCATCGATTAAGAAAATTCCACGATATTGAAGGTTGTTTTTCGTAGCAAAAGGACCAGCTAATTTCAGTTTTCCTGCTTTTTCCATGGCTTCCATATTAGAAAAATGTCCTTTGAAAAGTTCGGAGCGCTGTGTTTTATCTGTAATTTCAGCATCTTTTGGACCGGTTTTCAGAATCACGAGCATATAAGTTTTCATGCCACGTTCATCTGCGCCGAGAGAATCTGCTAATTTTTTATTTTTTTCTTGAGTAGTTACCATTTCATCTGCATTTTTACCTGCGGTTCCTGGTTTTCCATCTTGACCTTTTTGATAAGAGATACAAGAACTCACTAAAGCTGAAGTGATGATTAGATAAAGTAAATTTTTCATTTGTGACAAGGTTTTCAACAAATGTAAAAATTTTTGAACTTACTTTTTGATAATTTTAAAATGATGATAACCTTCTTCGGTTTTGATGTATAAAATATAGGTGGAAGTTGGGAAGTTTTGTAGGTTGATTACCGTAGATTTCCCTGAGTAAATGATTTTTCCAGATAAGTCATAAATCGATATATTTTCAATCTTGTAATTTTGATTTTTGATGTGAAGGAAATCTTTTACAGGATTTGGATAAATGGCAAGCATTTTTTCATTGGGATTGTTGGTCGCCAAAGTTTCGGTTTTTTCTAAGGTAATTGGTTCTCTGAAAGTGGCAAAATCTAAAATATACAGTGTATTGTCTTTAATCAAAATGGCTTCGCAAGTGTATTTGCCGTAATCCGTAGCTTTCACAGAATTTATATTGTAATTTTCGGTAGTCGTAGAAGTTTTATTGTCTAAATTTTTATACCAAGTGAAATCATAACCATCTGAAGCAGAGAGCAATTGGTTCAAACTAACGGCGCCCGCTAAAACTGCTTTTTCGGTTTTTTCTTCGTCATATCTTTGAGGAGAATACACAAAATCTGTGTTATTTGGTTTTTGATTGAGGAAATTCTGAATTTCTGTTGCGCTGTATCTATTGTTAGAAATGTTGCAAATTTCTGGAAGATTAGGTGGAATGTTTCCACTAAGTTTATTGCTCTGCAATGATAAACTCATCAACTGAGGAAGTGCTAAAACTTCTGTAGGAAAAGCGGTAATCTCATTATGATTTAGCCAAAGTTGCTCTAGTTTTGTTAAAGAGCTTAATGCTCCAAAATTGCTAGAAATTTTATTATTAGCAAGATTTAAGTGAATTAAATTTTGTAAAGTGGCAATTTCTGTAGGAATATTTTGCAGGTTGTTATTTTCTAGTGACAACCATTCTAAAGTGGTCAAGTTATTGAGCGCCGAAAATTTAGTAAGATTATTTTGACTTACGTCTAATGTTTTTAAAAACGCAAGAGTACTTATTTCCGAAGGAATTTCTGTCAGTTGATTTTTAGAAATATTAAGTTCTTCTAAGTTCCCCAATGCAGAAAGATTGCCAAATTGAGAAATGGAATTATTGCTTACATTCAAATTTTTAAGAAAACTAAGACTTCCTAATGTACTAGGAATTTCGGTCAAACCAAATCCAGAAAGGTCTAAACTTTTAAGATTGGTAAACGATGAGAAATTGGTAGAAGCAAGACTTCCAGAATTATTTCCTAGTAGAATTTCTTCTAAATTAGATAGTGATGAAATGTTACTGTAAAAATCTCCACTTAAATTGTTATTGCTAATATTGAGGTAAGTAAGGTTAATTAGAGAACCTAAATTAGGGATGTTTCCGGTGAGTTTATTAGAACTTACATCTAATTTTTTCAAATTGGTAAGACTTAAAACACTATTTGGGAAGTTGCCTTCAAGAAGGTTTCCGTTCAACCTCAATTCTGTAACTGCTCCGTTTTCTATTTTTACGCCATACCAATAGTAAGGATCTTTGGCGAGGTCCCATTTTTGACTCCAGTTATCTCCATTGGTTTGATTGTAAATAGAGATAAGTGCATTTCTCTCTGATGTAGAAACGCTGTATTGAGCACTATAAATATTAAAAATAAGGAATACTAATAAAAGTAAAAATTTCTTCAAAATTTGTGTTTAAAATCAGTGCAAATATAAAATATAAATTAAAAAATAAGCATTTTTATCAAAAAAAGAAGTGTTACATTTTTGGTAACACTTCTTATAATGATTTGAAATGGAATTATTTACCTAAATAAGCATTATACATCCATACTAATTTCTCTTGTTCTGTAATGTAGCCACTCATTTGTGCATTGGTTCCTTCGTCTCCAGCTTGATCTGTAATTTCTAAAAGTTCTCTCTGGAGTTCTATTACGGTTTTAAAAGATTCTAGAATATTTAGAATACATTTATTGCCATCAGTCACTTCTTTGCTTTCTTTTATAGAAGATAGTTTCTGATAGTCTGAGAAATTATGATGAGGAGTATAGCCTAGAGTAAGGATTCTTTCTGCGATTTCGTCTATCTTAAGAACCAATCCGTCATATAATTCTTCGAATTTAAGGTGTAAGGTAAAGAAGTCACTTCCTTTTATATTCCAATGAGCACCTCTGGTGTTTTGATAAAATATAGAGTAGTTGGCTAATAAAACATTTAATTTCTCTGCGATTTCTTTACAGTCGGCTTCTTTTAAGCCAATAATGCTAGAATTTTTCATAATTATATATTTATAGTGTAAATTTATTAATGCTATTGCGAAAGTGTAAGTAGTCGCTCCTTAAAATAGCATCAACAGGCAGACAATCAGTAAATTAATTGTAATTTTTCTTGTTTTTCTTTGCAGG
>JBKBLE010000043.1:0-6668 GCA_046296655.1 Cloacibacterium sp.
TACAAATTATGCTGTTTTCTAATCCTGTTTTTAAAAATAAATTAAATAGTGGGTTTTGTTAAGGAACGACTAATTAGCTGTTTAATTAATTGGTTTACAGGAATTAAACAAAAAAAGGAATTAGTGTAACAAATCCCTTTTCTCTATATTTTAATAATTATTTCCATTAAATCGGTACAAAAATTACCGCGGTAACTGCTGCTACAGCAATAGCGATGGAAGGTATAAGCTCCAGTTTCTTTATCTCACGAACTTCAGCTCGGTTAATCGTCACACTTTCGCCTGTTTTAGTTTTTCCATAAATATTTTGGTCATCCACTTTCAGGACCTCCATTTTTGTAATTTTCGCATCGTTGGTTTGTATGGTATATTTTTGATATAATTCTAATGAATTGTCTTTCATTGGTTTCTGCACACTTACTACTCTCGTTTGGCAGGAGGTAACACTTAAAAGAAGAATTAGTATAAAGATGGAAAATAATTTTTTCATGTGAAAAATTTTCCTCTAAATTTTGGCTAAAGCCAGGAGATTCTGAAATTTGGAAAGCGGGCTAAAGTCCGACTCAATTGAATTGTTTCGAAAAAAATCTTTTTAAATTTGTTCTTTTTGAATTTCTTTATACAATTTTGAATTGCTCCATTTTGCGTGTTTGGAAGGTTCAATTTTAAAACCTTTTTTGTAGGTGTAAACTTTGGTGAATTCAGCACCGAAAAAAACCAACATACAGGTGTAATTCACCCACATCATAATGAGAATAATGGTTCCGGCTGCTCCAAAAGCAGAAGTAGGTTTGAAATTTTCAAAATATAAACTGAGTAAGAATTTACCTAAAGTAAACAGTAAAGCGGTTAAAAGAGCGCCTGCCCAAACTGATTTCCAGGAGATTTCTACATCCGGCAAAACCTTGAACATTAAGGCAAAGAGAATAACAATTACTGAAAAACTTAAAATCATATTGATAATTCTAACCAGTTCAAAAGTTTCCAAACCAAAATAGTAGGTAATGTAGCCATTAAGCCAGCCAATAATGGAAGATAAAACCATAGAAATCAGCAGTAAAAACGCAATAATCAAAATCATTCCCAAAGAATTGGCACGATCGAGAAGTAATTTCACAAATGCTTGTTTTGGTGCAGCTTGTACATCCCAAAGTTCATTCAGCGATTTTTGGAGTTGAAAAAATATCGTAGTTGCCCCAAAAATTAAGGTAAGAACACCAATGGTTTTCATAAAGAAATTTTCTTTATCGATGAGTGCTCCTGAAATCATATCTTCGATGCTTTTTGCGGCGTCGTGTCCCATAAAAGATTGGATTTGACGGCTAACTTCGCCACGAATAGCTTCTTCCCCAAAGAAAAAACTGAGTCCCCAAATAATAATAATCAATAACCCGGGAATAGAAAAAATAGCATAATATGCCAAACTTGCACTGTCTTTGGAAGCGTCGGAATCGTTCCATTCGGTGAAGGTTTCTTTCAATACTTCCCAGTAAAATTTAATTCTTTTCATCATTCAAAAAAATTCAATAAGATTAAAAAGGATAACCAATAGCAATATTCAAGACAAGGTTATTTCTGCGCCAATCTTTGTTTCCAAAATCTATTTTATCAAACATCCAACGATCGTTTTTATCATAATATGGAACTCGGAAAGGCATCGCTAAATCCAAACGCAGAATTAGAATCGAAAAATCCATACGCAAACCAACTCCACCACCAATAGCTACTTCACTGAACCAATCTTTAGAAAATTTTGCGCCGGGACGATTAGTATCTTCATTCACGAGCCAAATATTTCCGGCATCTACAAAAACGGCAGCGTTCAAAAACTTGTAGAGATTGGTGCGAAATTCTGCATTTAATTCCAATTTTATATCACCGGCTTGGTCGAAAGCATAGGAATTGGTTGCAGTTCTGGGATCGTAACTTCCAGGGCCTAAAGTTCGGGCTCTGAATGAACGAATACCATTGCTTCCACCAGCAAAAAATTGTCGGGAATAAGGTATGGTTAAAGAATTTCCATAAGGATAAGCCAAACCAGCAATTAATCGTGAGGCAAATTGCGTTTTTTCTGAAATTTTATGGTAAAAACGGAAATCGTTTTCCATCTTTACATATTGACTGAAAGGAACGCCAAAAATTTCTTTTTGTTCGCCTTTTTTGGCATTGGCTTCGGAAATAAGTCCGGTAAGATTTCCCGCCAAATCCAATAATCCACGGTAATAGACTGTATTTTTTTTCGGCAACATCGTGGTTGTGTAAGTATAAGTGTAGGTTGGCCCAAAAATCAACTGTTTTTCCGTAACATGTTTCAGATAGGGATAAGCATTTTGAATGCTGTCATACTCCGGCGTAATTTTCGAAGGTCGAACGTAAGAAACGTCCAAAACTTTTAGTTCGTGTTCTTTCCGTGCATTTTCCTTCCAATTATAGCCAAAACTGGCGTTAAAAGTGTTCAACGTGTACCATTTGATACGGCTCATAAATTCATATCCTAAACTGATATTGGTTCTAGGAACATACGCGCTGGAAGTTTTAAAACGAAAAGGCGCTAAAATTCTAGGAATAGAAAGTTGCGCATCTCCACCGAAACGGAAAATATTTCCAGAACCTTTGGTATCCGGTTTTGCACCACCAACTTGCACATCAAATCCGCCAAAAGCAGAGAGTTTTAATTGTTCAGCTCCACGGAAAAAATTGCGGTGGGTCCAGTTCAAATTCAGCTCGCTTCCGGCGTAATTCGCAGAATTGGTTTTTCCTAATAATTCTAAACGTAAAGATTGTAGTTTTTGTGGGGTGAGAAGATAATACGCATCAAATTTTTTATTAATGGTATCCAATACAAATTCATTTTTTACAAATTTGAAAACGCCCAAACTAATTAACCGGTTCAATGTTAAATTATGATCGGAGCGATTGTACAAATCACCTTTTTCAAAATAGATGGCGCGATCAAAAATTTTTGGTTTGAATTTTTTCATCGGATCCACCACATAAATATCTTTATAATGGTGTGGTTGCAAACTGTCTTCGGACATCGGAATCTGGTACAATCCTTCCTTTTCGCCTTGAATACTGTAATCTGGAAAAACAATGGTTTTATCTATTGTGAATTGTTCTTTAGCAAGTTGTGGTGTGTTGTCTTTAAGCTTTAAAAAAGCTTCCACTCTTTGATTTTCAGAAACGGTACTATCTACTTGTAATACTAAATCATTGTCATCAAAATAATAAAAACCACGCTCTTTCAAGGCGTTATCAATTCTTTGGCGTTCTGCTTTGATCACGTCCAAATCGAAAGGTTCTCCAGTTTTCAAAAAAGTTTTGTCGCTGAGTTGCTGGATTTCGGAACTGAGGACAGAACTATCGCTCGGAAAATGAATTTCACCGAAATAATAGCGATTTTTGGGTTTTACGGTATAGATGACTTCGGCTTTTTTATTTTTAGTCAACGTGTCGTAGTTGGCTTTGGCGTTGAAATAGCCTTTGTTTTCGGAATAATTTACGATAATTTCTTTGTTGAATTCCCGATCTACATCAGAAAGCAGCACTGGTTTTTCGCCCACTTTATATTTCAGCCAATACAAAAAACCTTTTTGTTTTTTAGGTTCTTTGGTAATGTTATAGATGTAGAGTTTCGGTCTTAATCCCAAAAAGGAAGAGTTTGGTTTTGGGGTCAAGTTTTCTTCCAAACCGTCTTTCAATTCTCTTTTGTCTTTTTTGGAAATGGTGCTGTCTTCAATCTTAATTTTTGCACCGGTGTACAAAAACTGCCCTTCTTTTAAAAATTTGGTATTGCTGCAGGAAATAATTCCTGCCGAAATTCCGGTAAATAAGGCAATTTGAAAATATGTTTTTAATGAATTTTTCATTTATTTAAATTCTACCACTTGATTTTCTTTGTTCTTTTTTATTGATCTGTTTCTTTTTGATTTTTCAAAAATTTCCTTGAATTTATCGTAGTCCAACGTAATCACAAAACCAAGCCCAGTTTCTACAATCTGACCTTGCAAAGCAATTTGATATTCATTTTTTCGGTAAGCTCGCAACATATATCTTCCATCACGGGAAATCATGTAATCCAGCGTTACATCACCGGCAATATTGGTCATTTGTTCATTTTGTCTTGCATCGCCCATTACTCCAAAATTGCTTCCAACAGAAACTTTTAATCGATCATTTAGTAATTTTTTGCTGATGCCGACATTCAAATCGGTGCGTTCATTTCTGGCTCCACTGGAATAATCTTCGGAAGATTGCAAATCGAAATTTAAATCCACTCCTTGTATAAGATCTGAAGCCAAATTATTCAGCTGTTGTGATAAAATTTTGCTCACACTTTGCATCACCAAAGTGGAGGTAGACAGTCCGCCTTCGCTTTGGAACGGATTTTCACCAATGAAACGATTTAACACCAACAACGCAAAAACCTGCTTGTTCATATCATTTTGGTCTTGCCGAATTTGGTTCAGTTTGGCTTTGGTATTGTCCAAGACCGCAGTAGGAACATCCGGATTGCTATCTTCCATCGTAATATCGAACGTGATTTCCGGTTTCAACAATTCGCCATTTAATTTTAGCAACGTGTTGAAAGGAATTTGTTGTTTGTATTGGTTCATTTCGGCGGCGGAAGTTCCGGCCATTTGTTGTTCTACCAAATCAATCGGCGCTGCTTTGGTTTTGTAAACAGCGGTAATATTCAAATTTGCAGTCGTTGGTTCGCCGGTCCAAGTGATGGTGCTTCCTTTTTCAATATCAAATCTGCGTTTCAGCATGCTTACCGAAAGTTCATAACCCCCTTTTTCCACTTCATAAACACCGACTAAAGTAGTTTTCCCGGAAGGATCAATTCCGCCGGTTAATTCGGCTTCACCTTGCAATTCCACGAAATCGCCATTTGCTTTATCGATGATTAAAGAAATTTTGGCTTCTTTATTCACCTCAATATTTACGCTCACATCCATTCCTTTGATATCGGATTGTGCGTCCAAACTATCGGTTTTAATGGTTTTGTTCATGGCAACTTGATCTTGGTCGATAAATTCCACAATTCCTTCCCGTTCCTGTAAAGTCGGCGAACTTTGTGGTAAAACAAACGTGAAATTAGTTTCATCAGTAACCGCCAATCTTCCATCTACTTTTGGCAAATCCAAATCACCGCGAATATCCAAATCGGCATCAATAGCCAAAATTCCGTACATCATGGCATCGTTGGATTTTTCGGAATTTACGACTTTGAAATCTCGTGCTTTCGCGTCTAAATTAAAAGCAAAATCCCGATAATTTTGCGTAAGCACTTGTCCATCAATAGTCATGGAATTTCCTGTTTTATCATTGATTTTAAAATCATCAAACTCAATTCCTCGGCTGGTAAATTCAATTTCGTCGTTCATTTTTCGGAAATCGCTTCCGGTTTTGGCAATCAACATTCCTACATTATTGAATTTTACATTTCCTAAAATATTCGGATTTTCAGTAGTTCCCATAATATCGAGTTTTCCGGAAAGGTAACCTTCGGTTTCCTCAATCGCATTCATCGTGAAACCTTGCAACGTCTGCATTTGCAGCTGGTTGATATTCAAATCCAAATCGAAAGCACTGGCTGAAGTATTGTAGGTTCCGGTAATTTTAACATCGTTGTTGTTTCCGGAAAGTGCAATATTGGCATTCAGAATTTTTGAAGTTTGGTTGTTCACTTTTATCGCCAAATTTCCGACCGGGCTTCCATACACAAACAAATCCGAAACGTTGAGGTCAGAAGTAAACGTCATTTCCTTCGTCAAATTTTTCAGTTGTGCTGTTCCGTTAATCGTTCCTTTTGCAAGTAAGCTGTCTTTTTTGATCATTTCCGTTAAACTCTCAATTTTAAAATCTTTCAACGAAACATTCAACGGACTGTTTGCAGCCGTACTTTCGGATTGCAACAAAATTTCGCTGCCTTGATTGGTTAATCGGAATTGATCCGCAAAAATTCCGTTTTTACCAATTCGGATTTGGTTGTTTGGATCCACTGTCCAATCGTAATAGTTCAGTTTTAAACCGTTTGGATTAAGGGATATTTCAGTAATATCGTTCAACGATTTAGCATTTCCGGCAATCAAAAATTGCGTAACGTCTTTTTCGTCTTTCGTGGAAATATCGTAATTGATAGTGTTATTCGCAACATCACCGTGAATATCAACTTTATTCAATGCAAAACTTGCACTTTTCAGCGAAGCAACATTCAAATTGTATTGCAGCGCATTGTTTTCGTTGGTGATTTTCAGAACGGCATTTTCAATCTCGTTTTCGCCGTATAAAACTTGCGGCATTTTTCCGTCCACTTCCAATTTTTGTGTGTCTGCATCGTAGTTTCCATTTAACGTAATGGTTTCAAAACTTTTCAGTTCCGGCACAAATTTCCGGATGAGATCGTCGTCTTTTACGGTTGCATTAAAACTAAAATATTGGTGCGGATTAATCTTCTGTTTGCTTTTCGGCTGAAACTGATAGTATTGATTCACCGTTTGTTGCAACGCGCCAAAAATCTGGCTGAGTTTGTATTTTCCGCTTAAATCCAAATCAGCAATTTGAGAATTCAAAATAATTTGGTTCCAATACTGTCCTAAATAAAAAAACAGATATATTTTATGCACATATAGATAGGCTTTAAGCAGAATTTTCTATAGATT
>JBKBLE010000044.1:0-6528 GCA_046296655.1 Cloacibacterium sp.
TTTTTTTGTTGTACAACCTCAAAGATACTTTGAGTTACTTTAATTCCTTCTTATTTTTTTATTTAGGACGCTATTGACTGACGGTCAATCATTAGGTATGGTAGACGGTAAAAATATTACTATTAAAATGGTGAATGGCAAACCTACCATCAACGGAACGGTTAATATTATTGCCTCTGTTCCTGCATCTAACGGAATTGTACACGTAGTAGATGGTGTTATTTTACCACAATAATTAATACATAGGTTTTTCACAACAAAAGGCTTACTGATTTTTAGTAAGTCTTTTTTTTATAGCATCTTTTGCAATTTTTTTAACGCAAAGATTATTTATTATTCTTATGTTTTTAAGGAAGCAAAGTTGGCGAAATTCATTCGCTATGAAGCTTTGTGGAAATTGTATATTTTCTATCACAAAGTTCTCGGAGATGTAGTGAAATGATGGCATTTTTGAGGGTTCTGAGGAACATTGGAAATTGTGAAGTCGTGAAGTTGAAATATTTTGCTTTTTGAAGAGATTCTTCACTATGCTGCGCTTCGTTCAGAATGACAAGATTATGTTTTTTGCTCACGATTAGGAATCTGAATTATTTTTGAAACGCAAAGATTTTTTATAATTCTTATGTTTTTAAGGAAGCAAAGTTGGAATTCGCTAGCGAATTGATGAAGCGTGTGTATAAATTTATATATATCAAGGATCACAAATGAGCGAGATAGTTTAAAGTTTGGTATAATTGAAACCACTCAAAAGGATTCTTGATGTTGCGGTGTTTATTCACAAAACTTCAAAAAAACATTCTGATATTTTCAAATATGAAAATTTGTACATATATTTGTACAAATAAAAGTACAAAAATGATTGTAACTAGCATTTCTGATTTCAGAAAAGACATCAAAAATTATTTAGATCGAGTGGCGAAGAATTTTGAAACTCTTATCATAAATCGTGGAAAAGATTCGGGGATTGTGGTTATTTCTCTTGAAGAATACAATTCTTTAATGGCTACCAATCACGAATTATCATCACGTATCAATGAAAAGCGATTAGATGCTGCCATTGAAAAACTTAACCAAGGCAATTCATTTGAAAAACCATTAATTGAAGAATAATGAAGTACATTTTCGTAGATGAATCTTGGGAAGATTATCTTTATTGGCAGAAAACAGACAAAAAGAAGCTAAAAAGAATTAATGAACTTCTAAAAGATATTGCGAGAAATCCGTTTGAAGGAATCGGAAAACCCGAACCTTTAAAACACAAATATTCTGGATTTTGGTCACGAAGAATTGATGAGGAACACCGATTAATCTATAAATACGAGGAAGAACAAATTTTAATTGCCAAATGCAGGTTCCATTATGACTAAAACGGCGTTTATTTTCTCTCCCTTTATTCAAATATTCTTTAAAACTCCTGAGTCATAAGACTTGGGATTTTTTTTTATTTGGTTTCTTCTGAATTTTTTTTGAAACGCAAAGATTTTAAACTTAAAACAATGTTATTAAACGAGCAAAATGGGAATTCGCTAGCGAATTGATGAAGCGTGTGTTTTAAAACGTTTTTTCCGAACGGATTTATTTGTGTTGTGGCTTCGACAGGCTCAGCCACCGATTGTGGAAAATTTATAGGTTTAGGAAATAAAATGAGCTCCCTTTAGGGCTGGGGTAATCTCATTTTATTATCCTTTTTAAATTTTTCTTTCCCCAACCCTGGCTTCGACAACGCTCAGTCACCGAGGTGGAAAATTATTTTTTTTAAGTTCCACAAAAAACAAAAAGGCTTACTGAAATTCAGCAAGCCTTTTTTGGATTTATAAAAAAGTAAGGGGGGTTAATTGTTTTTTTCCTTTAAGGTGTTGAAGATGATTAGAATGGAGATTAAAATGAGTACAGAGATTCCAAATAAAAATTCATTGGCAAAAGGAATCGCTACATATTTTATCGAGAAAATGCCCATTAATCCCAATAAAAATTCATTCAGAAAAACGCTTAACAGAAAATATTTTAATCCAGCATTTAATCTTGGGCTTGTTTTAAAATTTTGAATCACTTGACTCAACAAAAAAGTTGCGACACACATCAATAAAATCAAGTGTAAATAGGCAATCACCACGTTTCTAAAACCGAACGCAAATTGAGAAACCGCTGGAATTACTGAACCCAACTGCAATAAAATTTTCACCGCAAAAGCAAAGCCTACATAGATGAAAACAAATCTCTGTAAAGCATTGGTAGTGGTTTTTATCTTTGGCCATTGATTTTTCATCCATTTAAAAAATAAAAAAGCACCATGTGTTTGAACAAGCGTTGCCAAAACAATGACTAGATAAATCCAAACAGGCAGTTTCAACCATAAAACCGATAAACCGAAGCCTATGAAACAGCCTATGAACAACAACCAAAATATCATTTTGTTTTCTGTCGAACTGATTAGAATTCCTTTTTCTTTCAGGTGATAAAAGAGCAATCCTAGACATGAAAAAATAAAAAATCCGTTGTACTGAAAATGCAGATAAAAATAGGTAGACGCTAAATATAATTCCTGTACCACGTTTTTACTTGCCATCATATAACTCAAAGTAAAAACGCCTAATGAAGACAATACCGCAAAGAAAAACGCTGCTAAAAACCAAATTTTGGAAGTTTCCTGATGGTTTTTAAGGTCTTTTATTAAGAAAAAATAGTACACAAAACTATTCAGCAAAGCGATGGTAGAAAAAATGATGGACAGCCAAAAATATCCTGCATAGAGAAAACTCAACAGCATTCCGTAAGAAGCGAAAAAATTAATCCCAATCAATATTTGGTATTTTTTCATCTGAATTCCTTCTACGGTTTTGCTCAAATATTGCGCAACTAAAATGTAAATGCAAGAAGTGATGAAGCCATAAAAAGCAAAATGAGAATGCCCTTCTTGCAGATGTTTTTGTTCTACAAAAGGCAAAGAAAACGCAATTTTATAGCGCATCAATACGCCTAAAATCGCAACGATTACAAAACTGAAAACAGAAAACTTAAGTAAGAATGCTTGATTTTTCATGCCCTAAAATTAGAGCATTTAAACCACTTATTCTATGATTGTAATCACAGCGACTAGAAATAAATTTTACCATTTCTGATTTCTAACTTGCCGTCTCTTTCCATTTTTTTTACGGTTCTGATGATGGTTTCGGTTCTGAGACCCGTCATATTCGAAAGTTCTTTTCGGGTGATGTCAATCAGAATTTTTTCTTCGCCACAGCTTTTTTGCTTTTTATAATCGCAGAGTTGGCTGAAAATTCTGTTCTCAGGATTCAGGAACACAATATTTTTAATGGAATTGCTTTTGCTGATGGATTTTTCGGCAATAGACTTGGTAAATTCTATGAGTAAATCGGGTTTTTGTTTGAGATAATTGAGGAAATCATCTTTGTTGATTTTATAAACTTCTGCACATTCTGAAGTCACCACTACATTTCCCGGAAAAGGCTTCCCTAAAAGAACAGCTGGCTCCCCGAAGAAACTTTGGTCAAACACTTTGTGTTGCAAAAATTCTTTTCCTTCTTCGGTAAAGTGAAAGACAGAAAGTTCTCCTTTTACCAAATAATAAAACGAATTCGAATAACTTCCTTCACTGTGAATAAGGTCGCCTTTTTTGTATTTTTTTAACTCAGCATTTGTGTTAAAACTAAATTCTTGATCTATAATAAAACTCATCTCAAACCATTTTAACTTTCTGCAATTTACAAAATATAACTCGTAGTGCATTATAAAAAAGGTTGCTCAAGTGACTAAAAATTAGTATATTGTATTGACTATCAATCAAATACCATTATGAGCGACCTTGAGGCAAGTTACAACTTAATTTTAAATAATTTAAGAGACATTTCAGAAACTGAAGATTTTTATTTTAAACCTATAAAACCAAAACTATCTGATATAGAGTTGATTGGTTTGATTATTTTGGCTGAATTTAAGTCCATTGATTCTGAACATCAAATTTTTAGAGAAATAAAAGGTTTTGAAATTGAACCAAAAATTGAAAGAAGTGTTTATAACAGAAGGAAGCGAAAACTATTCCCTTTTATCGAAGAAATAAGAATGAAAATGGTGGATAAATTGAATGAATCTGAAAATTACTTTGTAGTAGACAGCATGCCTTTGGAAGTATGTAAACTATCTCGTTCCTCCAGAAGCAGGATTTGCAAGGATGTAGATTATGCTTATCCCAACAAAGGATTTTGTGCTTCGCAGAACCTACATTTTTATGGATATAAACTACATGCTGTCTGTTCCATTTCTGGGGTTTTTCAGAGTTTTGATATTTCTCCTGCATCCGTTCACGACATCCACTACTTACAAGATATAAAACTCCAAATGTCTGACTGTGTGTTACTTGGGGACAAAGGCTATTTGTCTCAAACCATCCAGTTAGACTTATTCAATGAGGTAAATATAGAATTAGAAACTCCTAAAAGGAAAAATCAAAAAGACTACAAGCCACAGTTTTATCAATTCAAAAAATATCGGAAAAGAATCGAAACGTTATTTTCCCAACTTTGTGACCAATTTATGATTAGAAGGAACTATGCCAAAACTTTTCAAGGTTTTAAAACCAGAATTTTGGCTAAAATTGCAACACTAACAACTATTCAATATCTGAATAAATTTCTTTTCGGCAGAAATATAAACAACCTAAAAATAAATCTCGCGTGATAATGCACTACGGGTTATTTTTATAATATACATCTTATAGGTTTAAAAATAACAACAGAATTGGTCATAAAAAAACTCCCTTCCAAAAATGGAAGGGAGTTTTTATCTCCTTGCGGAGAGAGAGGGATTCGAACCCCCGGACCTGTTACAGTCAACGGTTTTCAAGACCGCCGCATTCGACCACTCTGCCATCTCTCCAGAAACGATTATCTCGTTTTCAGTGGTGCAAATATAGAACCTTTTTAAATTCTGACAAAATTATTTTTTTAGATTTTTTCACATTTTTTATAACGCATTAATTTTCAACATCAAAAATTAATTGCCTGCAGCCTGAAAACCTAATATTACTGCTATAATTCCTAAGATTATGCTCAATAAAACATAAGAAATAAGCACGATATAATTTTGATTTTGTAATAAAGAATAGTTTTCTGCTGCTAAAGTAGAAAAAGTGGTAAAACCTCCACAAAAACCTGTAATCAATAGAAATTTAAGGGAATTGTCTACTTTAATAAAATAAGACGAAAAAAGACCTATTAAAAAGCATCCGATGAGGTTTACCAAGAATGTCCCGAGAGGAAAACTCCCAATAGAAAGGAATTTGGAAGTGTAAAACGATACCAAATACCGCATTACACTCCCTAATCCGCCTCCTAAAAATATGTAAACTAAGGTTTTCAAAAGAATTATTCTAATTCTGATAAATAACGTTCAGCATCTATGGCTGCCATACAACCAGAACCAGCTGCTGTAATCGCTTGTCTGTAGATGGGGTCTTGTACATCTCCTGCTGCGAAAACACCCGGCAAATTGGTTTTAGAAGATTTTCCCTCGGTGATGATGTAACCGTTTTCGTCTAAGGCAATTTGGCCAGCAAAAATATCAGTATTCGGTTTGTGACCAATCGCGATAAAAATACCATGAACATCTATTTTAGAAGTTTCTTGCGTTTGGTTATTGATGACCACTGCTCTTTCTACTAAGCTATTTTCGCCTTCGATAGCAATTAATTCATGATTGAATTTCACTTCGATATTTGGTGTATTGTTTACCTTGTGAATCATCGCTTTAGAAGCTCTGAAATGGTCTTTTCTTACCAACATGGTTACTTTGTTACACAATTTAGAAAGATAAGTCGCTTCTTCTGCTGCAGTATCTCCAGCTCCTACTACGATTACGTCTTTGCCTCTGTAGAAAAATCCATCGCAAGTAGCACAAGCAGAAACTCCACCTCCAGAATATTTTTTCTCATCTTCTAAACCTAAATATTTTGCAGTAGCTCCTGTAGAAATAATCACTGTTTTTGCCAGAATTTCTTTTTCGCCTGCCCAAAGTTTATGAACACCCCCTACTTCTTTAGAAAATTCTACTTTCGTAATCATTTCATAGTGTACTTTGGTTTCGAATCTTTCGGCTTGTTTTTGCAAATCCATCATCAGTTCAGGACCTGTAATTCCGTTTGGATAACCTGGGAAGTTTTCTACTTCGGTGGTAGTCGTCAACTGACCTCCTGGCTCTAAACCAGTGTATAATTCAGGTTTTAAATCTGCTCTGGCTGCATATATAGCAGCAGTATAACCAGCTGGTCCAGAACCTACAATCACACAATCTAATATATTATTTTCCATAGAATATAAGGGTTGTTATTTTTTGAGTTGTAAATTTCGTGAAATTTATTGTTTTGATCATGATTTGCTGATGATTTTTTTCAATGAAAACCAATAGCGTCCTAAATAAAAAAATAAGAAGGAATTAGAGTAACTCAAAGTATCTTTGAGGTTGCACAACAAAAAAACCTTCTTATGGATTCAAAATTAACATTATTTTCCCAAA
>JBKBLE010000045.1:0-3999 GCA_046296655.1 Cloacibacterium sp.
ATTAAATGTAAAGCTAAATGTAAAATAGGTATTTAGGCTGTTTCTATTTTTAATAATTTTTATTTAGGACAGTATTGTCTTTTAATATAAATTTGCTATATTTGTACATTCAAAAAGTTCTATAAATTCTTGAAAAAACACAAACAAATGAAAAAAAATTTACTCACATTATCTTTGGTAGGAGTGTGCGCATTCTTGAATGCACAACTTACTTACGTAGGAAACGGTGCTTTAGTCCATATTCAGGATAAAGCATTATTTTACAGTGGAGGTGGTGTAAAACTTGACGGAAATGCTAAAGTAAATACCATAGGAGACTTTATGGTAGTTAGCTCTTCTGAAAGTTTTGAAGTTGCTCCAACTGCTGATTTTCGTTTACAATATTCTTCTCCTTCTGTTTATGGTCAATTGTATATTAAAGGTATGCCTCAAGCCAATATTACAGGTAAAGTAAATAAAGAATATGTAGACGTAAAACACGGAAATACAGGAAGACAGCAAGTTGCACTTCCTTTCTATAATTATTCTATTACCGATTTACAAGCTACATTACCACATATTAATGTTACCAATTCTGCCTTAACTGTAACAGGCAGATTTAACAAAAGATCAGTTTTTAAATGGAATAATACCACCGCAGCTTTTGATCAATTAACTACTACTCTTACTCCAACTGTAGTAGGAAAACCAACAGATTATTACATCTTGTCTAGAAGGTTGTATGACGGAACTGAAGTTTGGGATCCAACGTTAGTTACAGAAAATCCAAATGCAAATCTGCAAGGATATGTACCTTCTAGTGCATCTGATTTATATTCTGCTAACTCAATGAAAAAAATCTTCAAAGGAGTTCCAGTGTCTGATTTAAATATTGCAGATACAGAAGTTTTACTTTCTGGTGCTTTTAGTGGAAGTTTTGGAACAAATGGTTCAGCAAGAAATGCATACAATGAAAAATATAGCTCTTATGTAGATGATCCTTTTGTAACTGATAAATGGAATGCCGATTATGGAAAAAACCTTTATCAGCATGGGAATCCTTATTTAACTAATATAGATTTATCATTAGTTAAAAAAGGAACTCCTACAACTGATGATGAAAATGCAATTTCTAATTTAAATGGTATTTCATATTATACATCTGGTATAGAAAATTCTTTTCCAGCAGGAACTACTTATACTCCTACTTCAGCTGTTGTTAGAACATTTGACCCTGCAGGAAATGTAATTGGAGGCCATGCAAATGATTTGGTAATAAAACCAATGCAGGAATTCATGATTAAGCTAACAGATAATACTCCTCAAACTTTAAAATTTTCAAAAACAAGAAGATTTGCTCAAACAGCAAGACCTGAAACTACTCCTTATTCTGTAACCGCTAGAGTAAGTAATGCACCAGTAGTTACCAAGCAGTTAGGTGTAGTATTATATGATGCTAATGATACTGAAATAGGAAGAACATTTTATATTGTAAATAACGAAGCAGTTTCTGGATTCTCTCCTGAAAATGCTAGAATGCAAGCTACTACAGGTTCTACTTCTATTTATACTAAGGAAGAACAAGTTTCTGGTGGTGCAGATGTAAATGCTAATTATAATTTATATATAAATGAAGCAAATGAAGTAGACTTTGCAGGAAAAGAGATTCCTTTGGTTGTTAATAATGCTAATGCTGCTAAATTGAAATTCTTCTTAATTGAAGGAGGTAAGTTAGTGGAAGATAAAGGTAATTTATCAAACGGAAAATCTTTTTATTACAGTAACAATGGTACATTAACCAAAATTAAAAGCGGTGATACATTTTCCTTAACAAATACCAATTTTACTTATGGTTTATTCTATGAACAACCAGCTGGAGTTCTTGGTACTTCTGAACTCTTAAAAAGTCAAACAATTGTAGCTAAAAAAGACCAAGGATATGTAGTTAGATTTAATAAAAATTGGAAACAAGCAGATATTGAAGTTTATACATCTGCAGGTCAATTATTACATTCTGCAAAAAAAGTTTCCACATATGATGATTATAAACTACCTTTAGAC
Organism: Cloacibacterium sp.; assembly: GCA_046296655.1. Taxonomy (GTDB): domain Bacteria; phylum Bacteroidota; class Bacteroidia; order Flavobacteriales; family Weeksellaceae; genus Cloacibacterium. Next base: position 2,041 of record JBKBLE010000045.1, read on the forward strand.
AATGTAACTAATGGAGTTTATATCGTAAAAATTAAGTCTAATGATGGAGAAATAGTAACCAAGAAAGTAATAAAATAAAAACACATGTCATGATGAGAAGCACAATGAAAAAATTATTTATAAGCTTTAGCTTTTTTCTTGGTACCATGCTAAGTTTGGCCCAAGTTGTTCCACCACCTCCGCCACAACCTGAGTCTGGAGATATTGGAGGTCCTGCAACTCCGATTGATAATTACATTGTTGTATTAATTGTAGTTGCAATATTTGTAATTGCTTATGCACACAGAAAATTAAAAACGAATAATATATAAAATGTAAAAAAAACTCACGAGTAGTGAGTTTTTTTTTATCTTTATTGCATGAAAAGAAAACTGTTACAAACCACACTTTTATTATTAAGTTATATTGCTTCAGCTCAGTTTACCATTAAGGTAGAATCTCCCAAAGATTTTTCATTCAATGAAGCTTATCTTTATACTGTTAATGGTTCTAAAGACATTTTAATTGACAAGGCCGAGAAAAAAAATAATACTTGGCTATTTCAGGTTAAAAATAGCTATTTAGGATTATTAAAAGTTTATTTTCCACAGGCTAATACTTCTTTAAACCTGGTTTCAGAGAATAAAAATGTAGACCTTAAGTTTTCGGTTAAAAATAATAAAGTACAGCAGATAGACTATTATGACGAAGTCAATAATATATTTTACAGTATTCAAGACCAACAGAAAAAAAGAGAACAAATTCTACCAGCACTCTATCAAATACAAAATTTTTATAAAGAAAACTCAGATTTTGGTGTTGCACTAAAAAATGAAATTTCTAACTTAAGTGCAGACATTGTTTTTGATTCGGAAAAGCATCCTTTCATAAGTTATTATTTCAAAACCTACCAAAACTTTTTACAAGAATCTGCAAGAAAAAAGAATCCTACAAACGATGAGATCATCTCTTTTTTAAATAATACACAAAACTATTTAGAAACTTCTTCTTTGCTCAAACCTATTCTCATGGTTTTTTTAAGCAATACAAGCAGGTCAAGTTTAGGCGATGAAGTAGATAAATTACTTACTGCAGTAAATGTAGAAACGCCTCGTGGACAAACAATACTTTCGGAATTAATTGAAATTTTTAATGTTTACAGTATTAAAGATTTAAAAGAAAAATATCTTACAGAAGCTAAAAATTTAAAATGTACCATTAATGATAGATTGGCCAATACTATAAAATCTAATGTAAATACAGAAATTGGAAAGATTATTCCCAATAATACTTTCTTAAATCCTGAAAATACTAAAGTGAAATCTCTTCACGACGTGAAAGCAGATAAAAAGATTATCATATTGTGGTCTTCTACTTGTTCTCACTGCGAAAAAGAAATTGGCGAAATGGTGCTTCAGTATAATAAATTGAAAGAAAAAAATATAGAAGTAGTAGGACTTTCTTTAGATTCTGATGCGAAGTCTTATTCCGATAAAGTAAAAATGCTGCCTTGGATTAATGATACAGAACTCAAAGGTTGGTACAGCAGTTATGTAGATACCTATAATGTTCATGCTACACCAACTTTCTATATCGTAGATGCTAAGAATAAGATTATAGCTAACCCAGATAACTTTTCTGAAATTTTAGAATTATTACAGCTAAAATAATTTGTAGACTTTAAAATTATTTATATATTTGCACCACGAAAAACGGCGAGGTAGCTCAGGTGGTTAGAGCGTTGGATTCATAACCCAAAGGTCACGGGTTCAAATCCCGTCTTCGCTACAAACAACGCTATAAATCAATGATTTATTAATAGCGGGGACTAAAACAGGGACTTGATGTCCCTGTTTTTTTATTATCTCTTTCTTCCATAATGTTCCAGTTCTATTTTTTGATCAGGTAAGTGGTCTGCTTTTTTGACAGTTTGTAAATATAGTTTTTTCGTTTGAAATTTGCACCCGCCAACTGAAACGG
>JBKBLE010000046.1:0-2615 GCA_046296655.1 Cloacibacterium sp.
GTCAATACACGAGGCATCAAAAACGCAAACAAACACGTATTAATGGCAAGTTTAACCTACAACTTGAAAAAATACTTACGCTTTACAGTCAAAAAACCGAGTATTTTAGCCCAAGTACTATCTCTAAAACAAGGGAAGTGCTTTGCTTTTATAAAATCAGTCTTCCCAAGCTTCAATAACTCCATTTTAAGCACCCCAAATTTTATGATTTTGACCGTTAACTAAAAAACAAACCTCTCTAAAATTGCTTCTAAAGAGGTCAAAATTTTATGTTTTTTGAAAACTATTTTCTAAAAAAAAGGAGTTGTGCAACAGTTACCCTTGTTATGGGCAGTTATTCTTAATTTAAGTTCAATCCAAAGGCAAGTCCAACCCACGGTTTGTTTTCATATATCCAAATACTTTTGTTTTTGTCTAACAGGTTGTCAACCCCAAGAGTTAAGCCCACTGTGAAATTATTAATTCCTACAATTCCTGCGATGCCTTTGCTCCATACAATACCATCATATTCTTGTTGTAGAATATTGTTGGTGTTGGTTGGCGACATAAATGTATTGCCCAATCCCGTAAAAAGTCCTACCGAATAACCAAAATGATTGGTATGTCTTACAGCCATTTTTACTGGGTTTTGTCGATAATTAATTTGGTAAATGTCGGTTCTATAACCTAAGTATATAGCTCCATTTAAGTTAGTGTTTAATTGTGGTGGTACACCTTTTTCCGAAAATCTATATTTCAACGGAATGCTTAAAAAATCGACATCAAAACTATTTTTTAGCACTTTGAAAGTTATGTTTTCTTTGGTTTTAATTTCGGGCTGATACAATTCGCAACTTTGCAAAGTGTCTATGACAATTTGTTTTAAACCTTTTTGTGTTGGATGAATCCGAATGGTTTCATCTGCCATATCAACATACACTTTTGTACTTTCTGTTGCTGTTTTCTTCTTGTAAAATCCATCAGAAAGTTCTTGTTTAGCTGATTTTTGCAATACGCTACAACTATTAAATGACAAAATAGTAGCACTTAAAATAACAAATCTTCTCATTACAATAATTTTCCACTTAAAAATACAGCTGCTACCGAAAAATATATTATCAAACCTGTTACATCTACCAAAGTAGCCACAAATGGTGCTGATGCTGTGGCAGGGTCAAGTCCTACTCGCCTTAAAAGAAAAGGAATTAGAGAACCAGAAAGTGTTCCCCAAAGGACAATAAATATTAAAGAAACTGAAACCGCCATACCCACTGAAAACCAATAAATACCGTAATCGTAAATACCTGTTTTTTGCCAAATAAGTATGCGCAAAAAACCGATGAGCCCAAGAATAAAACCAAGCAGTAACCCCGAAAAAATTTCTTTACGCATTACATACCACCAATCTTTTAATTTAAGTTCTCTCAAAGCCATAGCTCTAATGATAAGCGATGCTGCTTGTGAGCCCGAATTACCACCACTTGAAATAATGAGTGGTACAAATAATGCTAATACAACCGCTTTTTCAATTTCGCCATCAAAATAACCCATTGCCGAAGCGGTAAGCATTTCTCCCAAAAATAAAATCACAAGCCAACCCGCTCTTTTTCTCACCAATTCCAACCAAGGTGTTTTTGTATATGATAAATCTAACCCTTCTACACCACCAAATTTTTGGATATCTTCGGTATCTCTTTCTTTTATCTTATCTAAAATATCGTCAAAAGTTACAATGCCTACTAATGTGCCATTTTCAGTAATGATTGGTATTGCAGAACGATCGTATTTTTCAAAAATATTAAAACTATCCTCCGTAGAAGTTAAGGTATTAATGCTCACAAAAGATTTGTCCATCAGTTCGGATAATGGTGTTGAATTTTCAGCCATTAATATTTGACCAATTTTAAGGTCGTCAATAAGCTTGTTATTTTCGTCTACCACATAGATGTAGGTAAGTGTTTCAGCATATTTTCCGAATTTTTTGATATGGTCTAAGACTTGTTGGACAGTCCAATTTTCATTTGCCTGAATATAATGAGGTGTCATCAATCGGGCAATACAGTCTTTGGGATAACCCATAAGGTTTAAAGCAGTCTCCTTTTCGTGGTCATTTAAAAGATTAATTGAATACTTTATCAGACTATCTGGAAAAGTTTCCAAAATTACGGTTCTGTCATCAGGGTCTAGGTTGTTTAATACTTCTGCAAACTCTTTGTCGCCCAAAGATTTTACAATTTCCTGTTGTATGGCAGTATCAAAATATGGAAACACATTTGATTTCAATTCACTTGAAAGCATCAGAAAGGACACATTTCTGCTTTTTGTATCTAAGGTAGATAGCTGTTCTGCGATGTCAGCTGGATGTTTGTCTTGTAATCTTAAAATATTCATTTGTTAATTGTCAATGTTACGTGTTGTTGGTTTTATAATTGCCCATAACGGTTTACGTATTGGCGATGGTGGGGCATTTGAAAAACGTCAGCCCAACATTTGCACAAATGCCCAATAGAATTACAAATGTTGAGTTTACTACTGTCTGCCCCACTATTGCCAATACGATGTGCTTGTTGCACAACTCAAATATAAAAAAATTTGCGTAATAAATAGATATTTTGTAAATTTATGTATGCAAGGAA
>JBKBLE010000047.1:0-2607 GCA_046296655.1 Cloacibacterium sp.
GATGCAAAAGCAGATTTCAATTATAGCCTTGTCAATATTTTTTCAAAATCTGGAGCTGCAGAAAATACCGCAATAGACCCTAAATTTATAGACAAAGATTGGCGAAAATTAAACCTTCCGCATGATTGGGCGGTAGAATTACCTTTTGTAAAATCAGAACACCCAGATTTAATTTCTCATGGCTTCAAACCAGTTGGCGGAATGTTTCCAGAAACCAGTATTGGTTGGTACAGAAAACATTTTACCGTTTCTAAAGACGATAAAAAAGACCGCTTCGAAATTCAATTTGATGGAATTTTTAGAAATGCTTCCATTTGGTTAAACGGATTTTATGTAGGAACCAATCAAAGTGGATACATTGGCAAATCTTATGACGTAACAGATTATATTGACTTTGAAAAAGAAAATGTTCTAGTCGTTCGAGTAGATGCAACGCAGTATGAAGGTTGGTTTTACGAAGGCGCTGGTATTTACAGACACGTTTGGCTGAACCAATATAATAACATTCATATTCCATTTGGTGGATTGTTTGTACATGCAGATGTGAATGGTAAAAATGCGACCATAAATGTAGAAACTTCAGTAGAAAATAAAAATTTAAATCCTTCTAATTGTACTGTTTACGCTTATATTACAGACAGAAACGGTAAATTTATAGGAAAAACTGCGGAACAAAAACTGACTTTAAAAGTTAATGAAAAACTGACTACAAAACAGAAAATTTCAGTTTCTAACCCTAGACTTTGGAGTTTAGAAGACCCTTATTTATACAAAGTTTATGCGGTGGTAAAAGAAAACGGAAAAGAAATCCATCGTGAACAAGCGAGATTGGGCATTAGAACTATAAAATTTGATGCAAAAAAAGGATTTTTCTTAAACGGAAAACACATTAAAATCAAAGGAACTAACAATCACCAAGACCATGCTGGAATTGGCAGCGCTTTACCAGATTATTTGCAATATTACAGAATTAAAAAACTGAAAGAATTTGGTTCTAATGCTTATAGAGCAAGTCATAACGCTCCTACTCCAGAATTATTAAAAGCGTGTGACAGTTTAGGAATGCTGGTTCTGAATGAACACCGATTGCTCAATAGTTCGCCAGAATATGTAGACCAACTAGAGCGTCTTATCTTAAGAGACAGAAATCATCCCTCTATTTTTCTTTGGTCTATCGGTAATGAAGAAGGTTGGATTCAAAAAAATGACTTCGGAAAGAGAATTGCTCAATCTCTTATAGCCAAACAAAAAGAATTAGACCCAACCAGAACCAGCACTTATGCTGCAGATATGGCAAATGAATTTAATGGTGTAAATGAAGTAATACCAGTTCGTGGATTTAATTACAGACAATATGCAGTGGCAGATTATCACAAAGATCATCCTAATCAGCCTTTAATAGGAACAGAAATGGGAAGCACCGTTACCACAAGAGGAATTTATGAAAAAGATGAAATAAGAGGTTATGTTCCAGACCAAGATATCACCGCACCGTGGTGGGCAAGTAAAGCTGAAGATTGGTGGAAACTCGCCGCAGAAAATGATTTTTGGCAAGGTGGTTTCGTGTGGACGGGCTTTGATTACAGAGGAGAACCTACTCCTTATAAATGGCCCAATGTAAACTCCCATTTCGGAATTATGGATGTGTGCGGATTTCCTAAAAATATTTACTACTATTATAAAAGTTGGTGGACAGATGAAGACGTGGTTCATATTTCGCCACATTGGAATTGGAACGAAAAAATAGGTCAACCGATAGAAGTTTGGGTAAATTCTAACGCTGATGATGTTGAATTATTCTTAAACGGAAAATCTTTAGGCAAAAAAACAATGCCTAGAAACAGTCACCTAAAATGGCAAGTTACCTATGAACCAGGAACTTTAGAAGCAATTGGCTATAAAAAAGGTAAAAAAATAAGCACCAAAGTAGAAACCACTTCTACTCCATATAAAGTAATTGCTACCACAGAAAAAAATATTTTAACTGCAGATGGAAAAGATGCTACTGTAGTCAACATTTCTATTGTAGACGAAAAAGGTAGAGAAGTTCCAGTAGCCGATAATATGGTGAAATTTTTCTTAAAAGGTGATGCTAAAATCATTGGCGTAGGAAATGGAGATCCAAGTTCTCACGAACCAGACCAATTTTTAGATGGAGCATGGCAAAGAAGCGCCTTCAATGGGAAATGCCAAGTCATCATTCTTTCTGGAAAAACCAAAGGTGAATTTCAATTAGAGGTAAAATCAAACGGTTTGGCTTCTGACGTGATTTCTTTTACTCAAAAATAATAAACGATTAATACAACATAAAATAATGAATACTCAAGAACTCGTTGCACTTTGCAACCAACAATTCAACGAAAAATTTGGTGAAAATCCTCAAAAAATAGTTTTATCACCAGGAAGAATTAACATCATTGGCGAACATATTGATTATAACCATGGTTTTGTACTTCCAGCTGCTATTGACAAATACATTTGTTTTGCTATTTCTAAAAATGATACCGTAGATTGCAATATCATCTCTCTAGATTTAAAAGACGAATATCACTTCAAAATCACTGATAAAATAGAACCTGTTTCTCAGAATTGGGTCAACTATTTCCT
>JBKBLE010000048.1:0-2078 GCA_046296655.1 Cloacibacterium sp.
TCAAAATATTCATTAGGAGTTTCTGTATAAAATTGAAATGATTTTCTAACCTCCTGCAGATTGCTGGATTTTCTTTTGGTAGCGCGTACTGTTTTGCCACGTTTTAGCAGTTCTAAAACGATTACTCTTCCGAGAATTCCTGTAGCGCCTGTAACTAATATCATAACTTATGCAAAATATAGAAATTTAAAGAATCTCAAGTTTGCAATTTAGATGATAAAGTTTGTTATTTTTGCAAAAAGCAAAAGATATGTCTGAAATTCTAAAAAATCCACATAAAAAATTTTATTTCTTTTTAATTCTCATCACTTTGGTAAATCTTTTACAGGCATATTTTACCGAAATCACTTTAGACGAAGCCTATTATTACCAATATGCTAGAGATTTAGACTGGGGATATTATGATCATCCACCGATGGTAGCATTGGTGATTAAGATTTCTCAACTTTTTTTTAATGGAAATCTGGGAGTAAGATTTTTAACCGTTTTACTATTTTCTGGAAATTTATTCCTCATTTGGAAATACCTTTTGCCGAAAGACAAAGCTTCTTATGTAAATGAATTTATCATTCTATCACTAGGCTTAGTCATGATGAATGCTTATTCCTTCATCACCACACCAGATGTTCCTCTATTATTTTTCGGGACAGTATTTTTTATTTTATACCAAAGATTTACCGAAAAACAAAATTTTTGGAACGCAGTTTTATTAGGAATTTCTGTAGCATTGCTTTTTTACAGTAAATATCAAGCGGTTTTATTGGTGTTTTTTGTGGTAATTTCTAACTTAAAAATGCTTACCAAACCTTACATTTATCTTGCAGGAATTGTAACCTCTCTATTGATGATTCCTCATTTAATGTGGCATATTCAGCATGATTTCCCTACATTTCAATATCATTTAGTAGACCGATCACAAAAGTTTAAAATCAAATATTTCCTAGAATATCTACCGAATCAGTTTGCGGTTTTCAATCCGTTTATTTTAATTCCTTTTGTGATTTTACTTTTTAAAAATAAATACCAAAATCTTCAAGAAAAAGCCTATTATTTTGTAAGTGTAGGTTTCTTGGTTTTCTTTGCTTTAACCAGTCTTAGAGGACATGTAGAACCACATTGGACGGTAATTGCCTCTATTCCGATGATGATTTTATTTTTACAATTTATCAAAGAAAAACCATCTTGGCAAAAATATGTGCGCACTATCGTTTTAGGTTCATTGGTTTTGGTTTTCACCACCAGAGTTTTATTGCTCACAGATCTTTTACCCAAAAAACTAGAATTCACAGGTAAAGAACAGAAATACAAAGCTTTAGCTGAAAAAACAGGAAAAACTCCCGTTTTATTTACCGGTTCATTCCAATCGACTTCTTTGTACAACTATTTTACGGGAAATGAATCTTCTACACTAGGTTCTTTAAATGTGAAAAAAACACAATTTGACATTTGGCAAAGAGAACAAAATTACTTTGGAAAAAGAGTCTTTGTAGAAAAACCAAACACTCCAAGATCTCAAAAAATCATTGATGAAAATAATATTAATTTTAATGGTTTTTATGTAGAACATTTCCAAACACCAAACCGTTTAAAAATAGAATTTGAGCTTCCTTCTGAACAACTCAAAAACAATCAAATTATTCCGATTACGATTTATAATCCTACTAAAAATGCAGTAGATTTTAACCATCCTGAAATTCCAGTGACCATTACTGCTGTATTTTTGGCGCACAGAGAAACAACTGATATTCCTACAGAAATTGAAAAAATGCCAACCGTTTTAAAACCTGGCGAAAGTTTCAAAACTCAGATTAGAATCAACACGCAAAACCTAAAAGCTGGCGATTACAATTTTGGCATTACCACCAATTGTATTTTGGGGAATGCTTATAATTCGAAATTTGTAAAAGCAACGGTGAATTAAGCTAAAAAATCTTTTACCGCTTGATTAAAATCTTTTGGATTTTCGGCTTGAAGCCAGTGTCCTGCATTTTCTATGGTAACCAATTGATATTTAGGAAATTGTTGACGAATCAGCAATTCATCTTGCGGAAGGATATAATGAGATTTTGCACCTGCAA
>JBKBLE010000049.1:0-1609 GCA_046296655.1 Cloacibacterium sp.
TTTTATGATTTTGACCGTTAACTAAAAAATAAACCTCTCTAAAATTGCTTCTAAAGAGGTCAAAATTTTATGTTTTTAAAAACTATCTTCTAAAAAAAAGGAGTTGTGCAACAGCTACGGCTGTTACAGGCAGTAAGTTTTCTGTTCGTCATTTTGTTACAATTACTTTTTGTTCGTTTATTTTCAAAATAAAGTCTGCTATTCGCTGTGTCTCGTTTATTGAAAAAGTAGGTTTAAAATAATTTATATATCCCAAAAGCTCATTTAAAGTTAAAATTTTTACGAATTGAAACTCCTCTTGAGGTTTTGTATTCGTCATTACAATGAGATTTTTGATTGATATTTTTTTGTCGCCCCAATGATGTCTGTCCAAAAGTAGGTAATAGTTGCTCAGTTCATTGTTAAGCAACTTAAATAAAACAAAACTTGTTCTCCTTATTTGTTGAACAGGTGAACGTAAACTCATATTCTCCAGTGATTTTTCGCTCCAGTTCTTGGTCTCAATAAGAAATATTCCTGACGGGCCTACAAGTACATGGTCAATTTGAACTGACTTTATGTAATCATTATCTTGTTTGTTATAAATTGCAGGGGAAAACGAAACCGAAAAGTCATTTATTAAAAAATATTCGTCAGATAGATTTTCTAATACCTTTACTACCTTTTGTTCCCCTAAAGCACCATAAATGAAACTGTTTAGATTGTCTATAATAGCTTTTTTTCTTTCAAGTTCTGATAAAGAATGATAAGCACTTTGCTTAACAGCTTCATCAAAATTTGAAGTTATAAATTGGTAACGATTATTTTTTCTTTGGTAATCGTCAATAAGGTGGCTAATTGTCGCTTTTACGTTACTATCAAATTCTTTTTCTTTGTGTTTGATTTTCCTATTGTAGTTCCAATGTCTAAATTCCTTGGTTAATTTTTGAAATAAATTTGTTGGAGTATTGCTTATTGAACTATTAAGTTGTTGCTTCAATTTGTCAATTTCATCATTCAAAATTTGTTCAGTCTGCTGTCGTTGATTTTCTATCGCTGTTTCTAAGCTTTTCAATTCCAAATTGAGCAAGCTTTGTTCTTCTTCTATTAGCTTTTTATGATGAGAAATTAATTGTTGTCGGGAAATTGCAAATGAGTTTTGAAAGTCAATAACTTCCTTCAATGATTTAAAGTCGTAAATTTTATTTTCTACTAAATGGGATTTTAAAGTCGTCAGTGAACCGATTGTGTTATAAGTCTTGCTCATTCTGTCTGCCGATTGTTAATTGTAGGGTGTCACTACTTATTGCCTGTAACGGAAAAGGGCTTTGCGAGGTGCGGGCTACTGCAACCGAAAGTGGAGAGGAGTACCAATCTCTAGCAAAAACTTTTTCCATTTTTTAAAATTACAAAAAAACTAAAAAAATGGAAAAGTTTTTTGCGGGTATTTTCTGAAAATTCTCTGAGATTTCCTTCAACCCCGCATCTTGCAAAACCCATGTGCTTGTTGCACAACTCAAATATAAAAAAATTTGCGTAATAAACAGATATTTTGTCAATACTGTCCTAAATAAAAAAACAGATATATTTTATGCACATATAGATAGGCTTTAAGCAGAATTTTCTATAG
>JBKBLE010000050.1:0-1555 GCA_046296655.1 Cloacibacterium sp.
CGTCTATTGAGCTATTACGCTTTCTTTAAATGGTGGCTGCTTATAAGCCAACCTACTAGCTGTCTATGCCTTCCCACATCGTTTCCCACTTAACTATAATTTTGGGGCCTTAGCTGGCGGTCTGGATTGTTTTCCTCTTGACTACGGACGTTAGCACCCGCAGTCTGTCTCCCGGATAGTACTCATTGGTATTCGGAGTTTGCATCGGTTTGGTAAGTCGGGATGACCCCCTAGCCGAAACAGTGCTCTACCCCCAATGGTATTAGTACGTGGCGCTACCTAAATAGCTTTCGGTGAGAACCAGCTATCAACGAGTTTGATTAGCCTTTCACCCCTATCCACAAGTCATCCCCTGGCTTTTCAACGACAGTGGGTTCGGTCCTCCAGTTAGTGTTACCCAACCTTCAACCTGCTCATGGATAGATCACCCGGTTTCGGGTCTACACCCAGCAACTAAACGCCCTATTAAGACTCGATTTCTCTACGGCTCCCCTATTCGGTTAACCTCGCTACTGAATGTAAGTCGCTGACCCATTATACAAAAGGTACGCAGTCACCGAACAAGTCGGCTCCCACTGCTTGTATGCATGCGGTTTCAGGATCTATTTCACTCCCCTCACAGGGGTTCTTTTCGCCTTTCCCTCACGGTACTGGTTCACTATCGGTCAGTCAGGAGTATTTAGCCTTGGAGGATGGTCCCCCCATATTCAGACAAGGTTTCACGTGCCCCGCCCTACTCGACATCATCATATAAGCCCTTTCGTGTACAGGACTATCACCCACTATGGTTGCACTTCCCAGAGCATTCCACTAGAACTTATATGACTTAATGGGCTTTTCCCCGTTCGCTCGCCGCTACTGAGGGAATCTCAATTGATTTCTTTTCCTAAGGGTACTGAGATGTTTCACTTCCCCTCGTTCGCCTTGCAACACTATGTATTCATGTTGCAATACCTACCTTATGGTAAGTGGGTTTCCCCATTCAGACATCTCCGGATCACAGGATATTTGCCGCCTCCCCGGAGCTTTTCGCAGGCTATCACGTCTTTCATCGCCTCTGACTGCCAAGGCATCCACCACATGCACTTAATTACTTGACTATACAACCCCAAACAGTCGTTAATCCCTACAAGTAGGATTAAGACAGTCTATGATGATTTCTCATCACTTCCTTACAGTTTGTTGTTCTGTGTACTTAAACACTGTACAGCTTCAATTCAATTCACATACCAAAACGCTTGATTCAGTTAATTTCGCTAGAACTCATTTCATTCAACTTTCACAATTGCTTGCTAGGTTGTTTAAAACGAGTTTGAACAAATTATTTCAACTCAAATATATTCTGTTAATGATTTTTCCAGCCTTCGTCAGGTCAGGAAACTGCGATAAATCACAGAAGTTAATAAGCTTTAACTTACTAAATTCTATAATCTATGGTGGAGACTAGGAGAGTCGAACTCCTGACCTCCTGCGTGCAAAGCAGGCGCTCTACCAACTAAGCTAAGTCCCCAGCTTATCAATAAGTCAATGTCTCTGTTTTTCTGTATTCAGCATT
>JBKBLE010000051.1:0-1372 GCA_046296655.1 Cloacibacterium sp.
TCTTTGTAAATTTGAGAATATTAATTTAAAAATAAAATCTCATGAAAAAAATCTTTACTCTTTTAAGTGTTGTTGCTCTAGGGATTTCTGCTAATGCACAAACTAATTTAATTAATAATTCAGGTTTTGAAACGTGGACAAATGGAACATCTCCTGATGGATGGTATTCATCAGGAATTACTTTTACTAAATCCACTAATCCGGTAAAATCTGGTATTTATGCAGCAGGCGTTACTTCACCATCTAGTGGAAATAAAACTACTAACCCGACTCCTGATATTTCAGTTACTCAAGGAGTAACTTATGTATTTTCTGGATGGTATTTAGATAATACACCTAATGCAAAATTTAAATATTGGAATCAATTTAGAACGGCTAGTGGAGATACGGGTGCTAATGCTTTGCAAGCATCTTCTGATTCTGTTGATTCACCATCTTGGCAATTTTTTACAGCTGAGGCTACTCCAAATGCAACAGCAACAGTGGCTAGACCTGGTTTAAGAGTATATCCTGAAACAGGAAGTGGTGGTGTTATTTATTTTGATGATATCATGTTCTATGATAAATCTACTTTGAGTACTATTGATATCAAAGAATTTGATAAAAAAGTGAAAATGAATACTTTAGTATCTGATAACTTAACTCTTATTGAATTGCCTTCTAAATCTACTGTAAACATTTATTCTGTAGATGGTAAATTGGTTTCTTCTAACAGAGTAAACAGTGGAGAATCTATTAATGTTTCTAAACTGCAAAAAGGAAATTATATCGTAACCGTAGAAGACGGAACCAATAAAATTTCTAGAAAAATTGTTAAAAAATAATTCTTAGAATTAATAATGATAAAGGTTGCTCAATTGAGCAACCTTTTTTATTTTTAGTACCAGCCTCGTCTGAAATATCCAATCAGAGCGCCTACATTTAAGTTAAAGGTAAATCGTATTCTATTGCCGTAATCTTTAAATTTTGGCTCAAAACCAAGGCTAGATTGCATAGGGAAATAAACCTCTATAAAATCTGGAATTACTTTAAATTTAATACCACTGTCCCAAATAAACTTTGGAGAATGTTCACGGTTTTTATACACGCCAAAATCTGCGTAAACGTCTATCATCTTCCAAACGTTTGCTTCTACATTATGAGTGAGCATCCATTGGTCTACCGTTCCGTTGATATAAGATTTAAAACCACCTTCCGCCATGATAAACTGTTGAGAAAGGATTCCGCTTATTGCACTCTGAGCCAATAGATTATAAGAGAAAGCGTAGTTGGAAACTTTAGAAATTCCAATATCAAAATTATTATTTCTGGTATGATTTCTTAAAAAATAACCGCCATACAATCGTAAGCTCAGTTTTTTATTTTTGGCATA
>JBKBLE010000052.1:0-1350 GCA_046296655.1 Cloacibacterium sp.
GGTACATGGCTGCTTTTTTCAGACAGGTTAAAATTGGAGTATTAACTTTAACTTTGGAAAAAAAGCAATGAAAAAATCAAGATTTACGGAGCCTCAGATATTGAAGGTGCTCCAAAGCCAGCAAGAAGGCAAAAAAGTGGCAGAGATCTGCCGGGAGTTTGGTATTTCCGAACAAACATTTTATAACTGGAAGAGCAAATACGGCGGGATGACACTCTCGGAGCTTCAGCGGGTGAAGGAACTGGAGGCCGAAAATGCGCGCCTTAAGCGTATCGTCGCAGACCAGCAGATTTCGATCGATATTTTGAAAGAGGTTAACTCAAAAAAGTGGTAACACCTTATCAGAGAGAGCGCTGTATCGCTTATATCGCAGAGAAAAGACCGGATATAAGCTATGCTAAGGTGTGCCGCGTAATCGGGCGCTCACGAACCTCAAGATATTATAAGAAACGGATGCCTGAGAAAGATGAGCAAATTAAGCAGGCCATCGCCTCGGTATTGGGAACCAGCAGGCTGGGACGAAAGAAAGTGATTGTGAAGGTAAAGAAAAAATACCCGGAGTTTGGTGCCTCACAAATCCGCAGGGTGTACCACAGATATGGATTCTCGCTTTATAAAAGACTGAAAAGAAAGCGTTCTGACAATCCGGCCAATCCAATCCAGGTTCCGTTGGCAAGGAATGAAGAGCTTGCCGCAGACTTTATGAGCGACACGCTGATAAACGGCTCGAAGTTCCGTACGCTGAACATCGTGGACCAGTACAACAGGGAATGTCTGGGCATCGACATCCGCAGCTCGATGCCGGCAAGAGCGGTGATTGCGTATTTTGAGCGCGTCATCGAGAAGCACGGGAAGCCAAAACGAATCCGTACTGATAACGGACCGGAGTTCACCTCGAATCTTTTCCAGCAATGGCTTGATAAGAACGGGATAGAATGGGCGAAAATCCAGAAGGGCAAGCCCCAGCAGAATGCCATAGTGGAGCGTTTCAACAGGACCTACCGCGAGGATGTGCTGGATGCCAACTTGTTCTTCACGCTTGATCAGGCAAGGGATTTGACCGAGCAGTGGATAGAAGATTACAATAATGGAAGACCTCATGAGGCTTTAGAATTTAAAACACCCGCTGAATATGATGCTGCATAAGGTTTTCTCAAGGCATAGGCTTCTGAAATATAGTTCAGAAAAAAGCACCGCCAAAAGCGGTGCCCTTGAAAACTATATTTCGTCGGCCAACCTATCCCTGGCAGGTTGCTCCTCAGCAGAGCCTGATTCCGTTTCAGTTGGCGGGTGCAAATTTCAAACGAAAAAACTATATTTACAAACTGTCAAAAAAGCAGACCACTTACC
>JBKBLE010000053.1:0-1277 GCA_046296655.1 Cloacibacterium sp.
TTATCCGCCTGCTCTTTAATCGGAATATTCTTAATGAAAAACTGAAAATGGCGGCTTGTTAAGGAGTGACTAATTATTATAGAAGGGGTGGAGAAGTTGTTTTCCCACTTTACCTTTACCAAGAACCGACTGCATTTGATGAGCGAGAAAGAATCCCTAATTTCAATCCTAAAATTCTGGCAGAGATAGAAGCAAAACTCGGCATGAAATGCGTAGATGATGAGAACTTCGGGAAAGAGAACTTCGGGAAAGAGAACTTCGGGAAAGAGAACTTCGGCAAAGTTTTAAACTTTGCCGAAGTTGAGAACACTTCAGAAGTTGAGAACACTTCAGAAGTTGAGAACACTTCAGAAGTTGAGAACACTTCAGAGGTTGAGAACACTTCAGAAGTTGAGAACACTTCAGAGGTTGAGAACACTTCAGAAGTTGAGAACACTTCAGAAGTTGAGAACACTTCAGAAGTTGAGAACACTTCAGAGGTTGAGAACACTCCTGAAGCTAAGAACGCTTCAAAAGCTGAGAGTAAAAAAACAAACTTTTCTCCACTCAATCTTTTAGATTACATCTACGCCGTTTTACATTCCCCAAAATACAGAGAAACCTACAAAGAATTCCTAAAAATAGATTTCCCTAGAGTTCCTTTTCCAGATGCTGTAGGTACAAGTCGTGATTTGTCCACTATTCAAAAGAATTTTTGGGATTTGGTACAATTAGGTTCAGAAATCAGAAAACTCCATCTTTTAGAAGAAATTGCGAATAAAGACCTCCAAACCAAATATCCTATTGCTGGAAATAACGTGGTAACAAAACCTACTTTTGTAAAAACTGAAAACTTAAGCAAAGAGAACTTCAGCAAACAGAACTTAAGCAAAGAGAACTTCGGCAAAGAGAACTTCGGCAAAGTTTCAAACTTTGCCGAAGTTAAGAGCGCTCCAGAAGTTGAAAACCTCACAGGTAAAGTCTTCATCAACGAAACCCAGTATTTCGACAACGTACCAGAAACCGCATGGAATTTCTACATTGGTGGTTATCAACCCGCGCAAAAATGGCTAAAAGATAGAAAAGACCGCGAGCTTTCTTATGAAGACATTCTTCATTATCAAAAAATCATCTACGCCCTTACCAAAACAGATGAACTGATGAAGAAAATAGATGATATTTGCTTCACCGAAGTTTAAAACTTAAATAGCTTCAGCAAAGAGAACTTCGGGAAAGAGAACTTCGGCAAAGTTTCAAACTTTGCCGAAGTTGAAAAAAGCTCCAAACTTTGCCGAAGT
>JBKBLE010000054.1:0-1108 GCA_046296655.1 Cloacibacterium sp.
CTCCAAAATCTGCCTTTAATTCCTTGATTCGATTCTCTGCATCGCCTCTGTTTCGGTACGTTCTCCAAACATCTGTTGCCGATTGTTCTTGGTTGGTAATATAGGCTGAATAGCGATAATTTCTATGGATTTCATCTTCCGGAAACAGGCTTAATATTCGGCCTGCCGCATTCGGCCGTTGTGCTATTTTTTGCCTTACAATAACTATCCTTCTTGGCTTTTCCCAGTTTTTTGCTTGATAATATTTGTCGCAAATTTCGATGCCCTCATCAACTTTTATCCAAAAATCTTGCTGGTCTATCAAGTGTTGAATGGGGTGAGTAAATTTTGCAGCGATGATGTATTGGAGTGTTTTTAATTCAAGATAATCCATAATGTCTTTCTGGAAAAAACCACTATCCAAACGAACTAATCCTACTTTCTTATCCCCAAAATTTAAGAGTGTTTCTTCTAAAAATCCTACAAAATTATTTGCCGAAGAAGCATCACCGCTCCTGAGCCAAAAATTAGCGACCATCTTTACATCGTTCACAAATGCAATGATAGGATGATGGCTGTTTCTTCCTTTTTTCTTAGGATTGTAGCCTTTTTTTGCTCCCTCTTGCTCTCCGTATCGAGTAATTACAGATGAATCAATGTCTAACGTAAAATAATTGAGGTTCAAATTCTGAAAAAACCAACTGAAAAAATGATGCCCAACTTGCTGGTTGATGTGTTGTGTAAACTTGCCAAAATAGCGTTTATATGCGTCCTGAGCAGGGGTCTTTCGCCAGCCAAATATTTCCCCAAGAGCCTTATCTGCACGGATAATTTCTGTGTGCAAAAAACGATTGGCGCCACACCAAATACTCGTAATAAAAGATTCAAGCAAAACTTCTTTTTTATAAGAATTATTGGAAAGTGACACAGGTAAAGATTCGCATTTTTCAATTTGCTCTCTAAAGCCGATTTTGTCCAACATTTGCTTTAAAAACACCATGCCTCCCCAAGGCGTAATCTCTTTATTGGTAAAGGATAGCTCGAATTTCATCGCTTATTTTTTTCTACTGCTACGCAGTTGGATATTAGAATACTAAAATACTCTTTTTTTTCTATTGCGGAATTTGGG
>JBKBLE010000055.1:0-1046 GCA_046296655.1 Cloacibacterium sp.
CTTTCTCCTCAAAAAACAATAGCGCTTATTGCTCATGACCATAAAAAAGATGAATTACTTGAATGGGTAAAAAAGCACAGTGAAGTGATTCAAAAACATCAATTAATTGCTACAGGAACCACGGGAAAATTGATAGAAAATGAATTGGGTGTTCCTGTTCACAGAGTAATGAGTGGACCACTTGGTGGAGATCAACAAATCGGTGCAATGATTGCCGAAGGAAAAATAGATATTGTTATTTTCTTTTGGGATCCTATGGAAGCACAGCCTCATGATCCAGATGTAAAGGCTTTTTTAAGAATCTGTGCCGTTTGGAACATTATCGTAGCATGTGATGCCTCTACCGCAGATTTTATTCTAACTTCGCCTTTTATGCATACAGAATATGCAGTAGAAACTCCCGACTATAAAGTGTATTTAAATAGAAATATAGAAAAAGGAATTTCATAAAAATAAAAAAGCCCGAAAATTCGGGCTCTCATTATCAATATTTAATCTCTGTTTTTATCGGTGATTCTTTTTGTGCTTGATTTTTCTTTTTTTGCCGTGTTCATCATAGTAATAACGATCATTTTTTTGTTGACCAGGCGCGAAAACTTTAGCAGACTTGGTTCCATAGACTTTTTTCATGTGTCCAGGAGGTAAATTTTGTGGTCTATCATCTACGATGATTACAGTAGAAGAACCGCTTCTAATTAAAACACCATTTCGGTAAACATCACCATTGGGTGCTCTATAATTTCGCCTTGTCTGTAAACTCTACCATCTGGAGCTCTATAAACTCTTCCATTATCTCCGTAAACATTACTAGAACCACAAGAAACTAAAGTAATCGTGAGTGCTAAAAGCGCCGAATATTTTAAATATATTTTTCATTTCTTTAAGATTTTGGGGTTGATACTTTCTTTAAAACAAAAGCTTTGCCAAAATCTTATTTCTTATGAAAACTTTAACGTTTTTAGAATTTAATACTTCTTCTTTCTAAAAGAATTACATCTCGCCAAACACCGTTCATTTCAGCGATTTTTTCTCTTCTTCCAATGATT
>JBKBLE010000056.1:0-986 GCA_046296655.1 Cloacibacterium sp.
ATTAAATAATAAGTAGACCATAATGACTTAAAATAAGTCTATTAATATAAGGATTAATATAATTGGTTTGAAATTGCAAATCTAGTCCATATACAGTTTCATCATATACATAACTAAATTGATTCCAATCTGGGTGATGACTTAAAGTGAAAAAAAATAAAACCTTATTAATACTGAAATATAAATGACTGTACATTTTATATTTTAACTTATTCAATCCAGATTTTTTAAATGAAAAATTATTGAATAAATTAATTTTTCTAAGTGAATAATTTATAAAATAGAATAAGAATAAAATTAATTTTTTATTTCGAATAGTTAAAGTACATCCGATTTTGGTGCCTTTTCTTATATTAAAATTTTGGTTATGTTCAGTGGATTTCACAAACTTTAGTTTTTGACCTATCAACTTTTCCAATAAAATTAAATGGGATAAAAACATTATTATAATTGATGAATTATTTTTCAAAGTAAAATTTATTTTTAATTTTTTAAATTTATTTTTAAATAAATTTTATACCTTTTTTAAAACTTTAATTTATTTATAAAATGCTAAATTTTTTTTATTTTCAGATTTGATCAATGTCTCTTTTTATGCTAGTGATGTGAGAAAAGTTGAAAACACAATACAGAGATTTATTAATCTTTATTTGTTTTTTTTTATTCATTCTTTTTTAAATAAAAAAAAACATTTAGGTGTTGTAAGCTTGCCTAACAAAAGAGAAATCTTTACATTGTTACGTTCGCCTCATACAGACAAAAAATCAAGAGAACAGTTTAGAAAATTGCAATATAAAAAACTTTTAAAGGGGATAGGCTTTTTTTCTTATTTTTTGATTCGTTTTTTAGCAAAAAAAGAACATATTACTTCCAAAATAAGAAGTAAGTATGTTGGTGTGTAAGCAAGTCATTCTTTTTTAAGAATGTTAAATATATTAATAAAGAAATGGAAAAGATTTTAAACTTTTTTAGTGTAAATTCTGGTG
>JBKBLE010000057.1:0-978 GCA_046296655.1 Cloacibacterium sp.
AAAAAATAAACCTCTCTAAAATTGCTTCTAAAGAGGTCAAAATTTTATGTTTTTGAAAACTATTTTCTAAAAAAAAGAGTTGTGCAACAGCTACCGATGTTGGCAGTAGTGCTTCTTTTCAATTTCGTAGGTCAACACTTAGTTTTAGATGGCCACCAAGTCCTTCTTGAATTATTCTCATCAGTGTTGAAAGTCGAATGTCGCTTGCATTATTTTCAATTCTTGAAATGTAGGTTTTAGTTGTCCCGCACTTTTCTGCAAGTTCTTCTTGTGTCAAACCCTTCTCTTTACGAAGTTCTTGAAGCATAACTCCAAGTCTGAAGGCTTCAAATTCTTGTTCATACTTCTCTCTGGAAGTAGAGCCACGCTTTCCGTATTGGCTGTCCAAATGGTGAGCAAACGAAGTCAAATTATTTTTTTCTTTTTTCATCGAAGTATTCTTTTTTAAGTTTTTCTGCCAATTCAATTTCATTTTTTGGTGTCTTCTGAGTTTTCTTTTGAAAACCGTTTAACAGAATTACCAATTGTCCTTTGTCGAAGAAGCTAAAAACTCTGTAAATGTCAGAGCCAACTTCAACTCTTATTTCGTAAATACCTGTCGAACCAGTAATGTGCTTGAAATATTTTTCAGGAACTCTGTCTAAAGTTGCTATTAGCTGCAAAGTCCAGTTAAATTTTTTTTGAACTTCTGGCTTCAACTTCTCAAAGAAGTCGAGATAATAGTCCTTGTAGTAAAAAATGTCCCTTAAAAAATTTTCACTCATTATTTTTTCAATGTCGAGGCAAAGTTAGCTAATTAGATAACATTTTCAAAATTGTCAAACGGATTTATTTTGGAATCTGTGTCGTTCGAGCATTACTGCCAACACTCAAATATACGAAAGTTTTGCGAAAGTGCAATTTTTTTGATAAATTTTGCCTACATGCTATATATTCAGTGTTTTTTGTATATATTTGGTTTCGTATTTCGTATAGAGA
>JBKBLE010000058.1:0-969 GCA_046296655.1 Cloacibacterium sp.
GCCTTTTTTATTTCAAGAATTGTTTAATAATAATATGATTTTAATCACAAATCTCCAAAACATGATAAATGTATGCTTATAAAACTCAAAGTTCTTATGCGTTAATTAATAAATTTGTTAATTGAACCTTTGTGACCAATCTTTTCTAAAAGTCACTTTTTATAAATGTAGAAAACATCAAATAAACACATAAAATGAGTTTTATTAAAACGGATTTAACCAAACTTGCAAACCTTAATAAAAGCAAGGGAACTGGTTCTATTAGGAAAAGCAAACCAGTATACGTTGATTTTTTTCCACCTTGTAATAACGCTTGACCAGCTGGCGAAAATATTCAGGCTTGGCTTTCTCTTGCTCAAGAAGGAAAAATAGAAGATGCTTGGAGAAAATTAACCGAGCAAAATCCTATGGCTGCAATTCATGGGAGAGTTTGTTATCATCCTTGCGAAAATTCTTGCAATAGAAAAGATTTAGATTCTTCGGTGAGTATTCACGCGGTATAAAGATTTTTAGGAGACGAAGCAATTAAAAATAATTGGCAATTTTATCCTCCGAAAACGCTTACTGGTAAGAAAATTATGATTGTAGGTGCAGGTCCTTCTGGACTTTCGGCGGCATATCATCTTAGAAAATTAGGTCACGAAGTCACTATTTTCGAAGCAGGACCTGTTGCTGGTGGAATGATGAATTTCGGTATTCCTGCGTACAGAATGCCTAGAAATATTCTTCAGGCAGAAATCAAAAGAATTGAAAATCTCGGAGTAAAGATTGTCCTCAATTATAAAGTTCAAGATATTCTCCAAGAAAAAGAAAATGGCGGTTTTGATGCAGTCATGGTCGGAAGATTTTTCTTCCGACTTTTTTGTTTTTTTGTTGTGAAGATGAAGTGATTTAACAGGTAGATTATCAATTATTTAACTTGTTTATTTGAATTTAATTTCGTATCTTTATAGCTGATAATCAAATAAT
>JBKBLE010000059.1:0-956 GCA_046296655.1 Cloacibacterium sp.
TTATGGGCTGGGATAACAATACCTATTTTCATATTAAGCCCTGTTGTTTTGCCAAAGATGAAGGATTTACCGTCCAGATATCAATGATGAAATCTGGATCATTCAGACTTAAATAATGAGTGAACAACAAAGATTGTTTTAAATGATGATGGACTTGAGAAGCATCTAGTTCAAAATCCTGAATGGCGTAACGCCAGTGACAACACAGGATTTCACCTTGTGGCGTTAAACTGTTTTTGAGCTGATCGATCAGTTCATGCAGTTCAGTGCGTGATAAGTAATAGGCCACTTCACTGATGACAATCAGATCAAATTTCTGTTCAGGAAAATATTCAGGAATTTTGTGGTGTTGAACGCTCACATGCTTCAAATTCTGTAAACGTTTAGCGGCCCAATGAACAGCATGTTCAGAAAAATCTAGACATAAAAGCTGATCAGCGCGTTTGGCTAAATGTACACTTACATGGCCATTGGAACAGCCGATTTCCAACACTGATGAATAACGCTGTTGAGTAAGCAATGCCAAACAAATCTGCCTTTTACGAGCTTCATACCAATGTAAATCATAGCCCCAAGGGTCATTATTGTGATGATATAAGGCTTCGAAATATTGACTAGAATCATTCACAAAGATAAACCTCCCAAGGCATTAACAAACGTTCGATGATTGCTGGAGATAAAATCGCAGCATTGCCTGTACTTTCATCAGTTTCAATCTGACTCTTAAACTGCATGATGGCCTGACGTTTTTTGATTAATTGGGCCTGAGTTAAGTTATAAGCTCTAGCCTTTTGCCAGTTGATACGCGGATCTAGTGGTCGCGCCCAATGCCAAGCCCAGATCAGCACGTGTAAATATGACATGTCATGAGCTAGAGCAAATGCCTGTACAGTTTTTCCTACCGCTTCATGATCTGGATGCCCATCCTGTGCATAGCTACAAATTAAAATATCTTC
>JBKBLE010000060.1:0-905 GCA_046296655.1 Cloacibacterium sp.
TCTAAAGAGGTCAAAATTTTATGTTTTTGAAAACTATTTTCTAAAAAAAGAGAGTTGTGCAACAGCTACCCGTGTTATAGGGCGTTTTTCTTTTATTCAATTCCGTATTCTCCAAAATATTCTCTCACTTTTTGCTTGTCATATTTGTCTTCACCTCGCCAATGTAAAACAAATGTCCAATCATGTTTACCGGGTTCTTTTCTGTCATAACGTAAAGGTTTTAAAATGTCAGCACAACCAATTATTTCCATTAGAACGTGGCGTTCATTTTTTGAACCCTTAAATGCTTCTGTTAATCTATCACGTAGTTTACTCGGAGTTTCTCCGAATTCAGAACTGGAAATAACATTAAGAATATTTTTAAAGGTTTCAATGTCATTTTTGGTTGGTGTTGGAATGTTTTCTTTTTCGAGTAAACGTAAGTCTAGCCAGTTATAAAGTCCGTTATGATGTCTAACTCCGCCCCATTTTATCCTTTCAAAATTTAGAACATTTAGGTCTTCATTTTCTCCGTGTCCGTAGTAATAGTCGTTAATGTTCTTTTCTGTAAGAAGTCTTTTTGCGTTTTCATAACTTCCAAGTCCAGAACGCCAGTCGAGTCTCTTATTACTAAGACTACAAAGAAATGCGTCAGTAACTTTCTTTTTTGAAATTGCCTGAACAACATTTTCAAGATTCGAAATAAGGTCAGCCTTTGAAATTGTCAATGGGTCGAACATTAAGCCTTTTTCTTTGGCATACTTAAAATCGTCAGGTAATGTCTTTCGATTTTCGTCACTTGTCCAACCAGCCGATGTCCAGTAAGTTTTGAATAATATGTCTTTCGCTTTTTTGTCCACGGTCGGTATTCTTTTAAAATGCCCTATAACGGGAAAGGGCTTTGCGAGGTGCGGGCTACTGCAACC
>JBKBLE010000061.1:0-898 GCA_046296655.1 Cloacibacterium sp.
AAAAAACAAAAAGAGCTCAAACAATCGCTCAAACCTAACGAAGTGGTTCGACGATTTTAAGGAGTCAATCAGGGCTAAAATTCACGTTTAGGTTATTTTTTTGAGGACTTTTAAAAATTTAAACCGTACACTTTGTCATTCCGCAGGAATCTAAACAAATATTTTAAAGTATTCATTGGTTTTATGGGTTTCAATAATGTAACGTGAATTTTATTTTCTAATTTAGAGCAAAAATAATAATCTAAAAAAATGGCAAATCAGTGGGGAATTCCAAGAGAAACTGAAGAATTTGTTTTTAAAAGAGATTTATGTTGTGTTTACTGTGGTGTTGATTTTTCTATAAATCATCAATCCAGAAAAACTCGACCTTCATGGGAACATATTGTAAATGACATTAGAATAAATTCTATTGACAATATTGCTTTGTGCTGCACTTCCTGCAGTGCAAGTAAAGGAGCAAAAACTTTAACTGATTGGTTAAAAAGCAATTATTGCTTAACAAAAAATATTAACGAAAATACAGTTGCAGAAGTAGTGAAAAATGCCATTATAAATCCTCCGCTCTACTAAATCTCCGACTATGGAGTTTATAAAGGTTTCTAAACTTCTATAGCTAGATTCCTACGGAAATCGAAGATTAGACGAAGTCAATGACAAACTTTACGTATTAAAATATAAGCAAAAAACCAGCATATTGCTTCGTTGCTTCATTAAATTTCGCTTCTTGCATGAAAACAACAATAAAATCTGTGGAATCTGTGGGAAACAATAAAAAATTTCTTTATAACTACAACTCTCCCATTCTCCAACTCTACAACTAGTTATACTTAATCGCTTTTACAGGAGAAATTTTAGAAATCAGATAACTCGGAAGAATTAAAGCAAAAGCAGATATTGC
>JBKBLE010000062.1:0-894 GCA_046296655.1 Cloacibacterium sp.
CATTTGGTTTTCAAATAAACATTAGTGCTAAATTGAAAGTAAGTGCTTCTAAATCCGCCACTTCGCCAAGCCGCAAACCGTTGGCAGCAATGGTAACGGACGACACTACCAAGACCAAACGGACAGAAAAAACGAGCAGACAATGACACAAGACAAAGATTTAATTTTTGCCCAACACACATTTTTTTGTTTTTCTGCCACCGCACAAGTGGCACATTTGGTTTTGCCCGACACACAACGCCAACGCTTCGCAAAACCAAAAGAGCCACTTTTTTCCAACGCTTTGAATACAGCGTTTCAGAATTTTACTAACTTTGCCACCAAATGAAGTTTTTTGCATACATATTCAGCATTTACATTTTGGCATTATCAGTAATGCCTTGTAGTGATGCGTCTAATGATTGCAGAAGTAAAACCGAAGTTGCAGAACGTGCAGATGCTCACAGCCACAAGAGCGACCATAACGATACTTGCAGTCCGTTTTGTACTTGTACTTGTTGTGGTACAACGGCAAGTACAAATCTCGGAGTTTATAAACTTTGTATAAAGAAAACCCCTGTAAGTTCAAAAATCACATTCCCAAGACGTGATTTTGTATTAGTTTCCAATTTCTACGGAAACATTTGGCAACCGCCTAAGATTAACGCTTAATTTTTTTGGTTTAATGTACTATCGGTACAAGCATAACGCTATGCGTTAGTTGCTGTATTTACCGTGCTTTCGTGCATTTACCTTTCTTTCTGTTTCCTACGGAAAGTGTTTAAATCCATTCGTGTTAATCAATAATCAAATAAATTGTGTTAGACAGTATTATAAAATTTAGCATAAAAAACAAGTTAGTCATTGGAATAATGACCTTGTTACTCATCTTATGGGGAAGTTGGAGTGCTACCA
>JBKBLE010000063.1:0-869 GCA_046296655.1 Cloacibacterium sp.
ATAAAGCAACTCAAAAGTATTATGGTAAGGAAGGACAGGAGAGTATTGATCCAGTGAACTTCGTTCGCAATCTTCGTAGAAAGCTATGCTTTCTTCTCGTTTGTTTTTAAGATTTTATTGGTAGGCTATTTGAATTACATCAATAGTGATAGACAATTAATTGCTTTTTGTAGTGATAGCTTGTCGATACGATTATTTTTGGGTTATGATGTGCATGAGCAGCTTCCTTGGTGCGTGGGCTTGGTGGCTCTTTTGAAAAACTCTTCCTTAGCAGGGCTTTGTGAGGTTTTGCAAATGTGCCACCAAATGCACTGACTAAAAATTAATGGACTATTGTTTGAATTTTACAGCACATATTGTACAAAATATTCTAAAATATCAAATGCGTAAACAACTCTTTCTTCTGATTCAGATGCTGATAATTGATTTTTTTTGTTTTCATTTTTTGTTCCATTTTATCTAAATCAGATCTGTTTTTTAATTCTACACCCACCACTGCCGGACCTTCTTCGCGGTTGTTCTTTTTGGTGAATTGAAAATAAGTGATGTCATCATTTTCGCCTAAAACATCGTTTACAAATTCTTTTAATGCACCGGGACGTTGTGGAAAGTTGACGATGAAATAATGCTTCAAACCTTCATAAATCAAAGAACGCTCTTTGATTTCTTCCATTCTTGTAATATCGTTGTTGCTTCCGCTGACAATACAGACCACATTTTTTCCTTTGATTTGATCTTTATACAAATCCAAGGCTGCGATGCTCAGAGCTCCTGCCGGTTCTACCACAATGGCTTCTTCGTTATATAGTCGCTCCTTAAAATAGCATCAACAGGCTGACAATCAGTAAATTAATTGTAATTTTTCTTGT
>JBKBLE010000064.1:0-860 GCA_046296655.1 Cloacibacterium sp.
GCAATATCAAAGTTCTGATTTACCGTATAAATTTTAGCATTGTAAACAATTAAATCTGCTTTTTTCTGGGCGGAAAATAAAAGACAAAAAAACACCATTATTATCGTAGGGACAAGTCGTGACTTGTCCGAAAACCGTAGGTTTTCAGTAAGATTAATTATTCTCATAAAATTTATCTTTTTTCCAATTTTCAGGATTATTTGTGATGTAATTGTAAATATTTTCATACCTATTTTCTGTCCTTACAATATGATCGTGAAATGACCATTGCCAAGAAAAATCAATATTTCCTATCAAATGAATTTCTTTAGAAACCAAAGTTTTATAGGCTCCTATTAAAGATGAAATAGATTTTCTTTTTACCTCTTTATCAATTTTATTTATTTCAAAAAGTATATGAATATGATTGGGCATGATAATAAAATTATGAATTTCTACATAAGGATATTGATTTTCTAACCAAATGCATTTTTCATAAGCTACTTTTCCAAAATTACTCAAATTCATTTTACCACTTTCAACTTTCCCAAAATAATGAACTCTATTTTGTGTGCAAATCGTAACAAAATAAATAGCTTCTGACGAATAATCAAAATCTAATTTTCTATTTCGTTTTCTTCCTTGCATATATCTTTTTATTTAAAATTTCTTCGAAATTTTGGACAATTTTAATTAAAATTCCTTCAGAATTTTGGACAATTTACATTAAAATTCTTTCAGAATTTTGGACAAGTCACGACTTGTCCCTACATTAATTTTCTTTTTATTTCCTTCCAACGTAAATTTCTGATAAATGCAATTTCTTCTTGGCTTAAAACTCTAGGATTTTTCTGTTTCAAAAATGATTTCATGGTGATAAA
>JBKBLE010000065.1:0-826 GCA_046296655.1 Cloacibacterium sp.
GTAAACTCAACATTTGTAATTCTATTGGGCATTTGTGCAAATGTTGGGCAGACGTTTTTCAAATGCCCCACCATCGCCAATACGTAGCCGTTATCTGCCATTTTATAAAAATGCGTGTAAAGTAGAACTTTAATATAATAAACAAATGAAAAAAACTATCTTGACTCTAGCGATTTCCGTCGCTTCATTAAACTTATTCAACGCTCAAATTACTGACACTTCAATTGAAGGTGTACATTTCAGCAAATATCCTGCGAAAGTGGAAAATTCAAAAGCGAAATTAAATCTTGCTAGTCATTCTCTTGGAAAAACTTACAAAACTGCAATTTCTCAACAATACAAGTCTGAACCAATAAATTTTGGAGGACATTATGTTATGACTTTTTGGGGAGCAGGTGCAGGAATGACCGATGGTGCAATGGTAGATGCAAAAACAGGAAAGATTATTCCATTACCATTAACGGTTGATAATGCGATTCGTGATTGCGTTTATAATGATAATGAAAATATATTTCACAAAAAAAATAGTAACCTTTTAGTTACCTTTAAATGTCAAAGAGTTGGAAATTATAATGAAAGCACAAATACTCAAAAAGTTAAATTGACCTTCTATTATTATAAATGGGACGGAAAGAAATTCAATTTGATAACTACAAAAACAAAAAATGCCATTGAAGATTAAGAAAAACGGCAGATAACATGGGTTTCGCAAGATGCGGGGTTGAAGGCCGCGCCCGGAAGATTTTCGCAGGTTGAAGATTTTTTCCACGCCCGAAGTTCATCGTTAGTTGTCCCGCACCTCGCGAAGCCCTTTTCCGTTATAGGC
>JBKBLE010000066.1:0-815 GCA_046296655.1 Cloacibacterium sp.
GAAGAAAGTCTAGAAGACTGCGTTCAAATATTACAAAATAATTAAAATGAATCTTACGCTAACCCCATCAATTAACCTTCCAGCACCGGGCAGGCATCACACCCTATACGTCCACTTTCGTGTTTGCAGAGTGCTATGTTTTTAATAAACAGTTGCAGGGGCCTGGTTTCTGTGGCTGCCAATAGCTCAAGGAGTAAATCCTATCACCGTCGGCAGCGTACCTTCTCCCGAAGTTACGGTACCATTTTGCCTAGTTCCTTCAGCAGAGTTCTCTCAAGCGCTTTGGTCTACTCGACCTGACCACCTGTGTCGGTTTCGGGTACGATTCCTATGTAACTGAAGCTTAGAGACTTTTCCTGGAAGCATGGTATCAGCCACTTCACTGTACAAGTACAGCTTGCTATCAGTTCTCAGCATAGAGTACCCCGGATTTGCCTAAGATACATGCCTACAACCTTCCACCTGGACAACCAACGCCAGGCTGACTTAACCTTCTCCGTCCTCTCATCGCATTACATAGAAGTATTGGAATATTAACCAATTTCCCATCGACTACGCCTCTCGGCCTCGCCTTAGGGGTCGACTCACCCAGCCCCGATTAACGTTGGACTGGAACCCTTGGTCTTTCAGCGTGCGAGTTTTTCACTCGCATTGTCGTTACTCATGTCAGCATTCGCACTTCTGATACCTCCAGCATACTTCTCAATACACCTTCATAGGCTTACAGAACGCTCCCCTACCACTTGCAATAAATTGCAAATCCGCAGCTTCGGCATATAGTTTTAGCCCCGTTACTTCTTCCGCGCAGGCCGACT
>JBKBLE010000067.1:0-797 GCA_046296655.1 Cloacibacterium sp.
AGGTTATCTTGAATATGAGCAAAAGCAGAACCAGCACTAACAGCACTTAACTGATAACTATCACCAACAAGTTTTATTTGAGCATCATGCTTCTCTACGATCATGAGAAGTTTTTGCATGTCTCTTGAGCCGACCATCCCCGCTTCATCTAAGATCAAGACAGTCTTATTATTGATCTCAAAATTACCACTTTCATATCGGGCAAGGAATGAAGCAATTGTACTGCTTGGAATATTACAATCGTCAGAAATAGCTCTAGCTGTAATTGCCTGCAAAGCAATACCATGAACTTTATAATCTGAAGTTTTGAAGGCTTCAGAAACAGCACTAAGAACATAAGACTTACCAGTACCAGCCGAACCATTTAGCAATGAGATTCGATCAGTAGAAGTCAAAGTATAATAGGCTGCTTCTTGCTCTCTATTGAATGTTCTTTTATCAGCAATTTTTACAGCATTTAAAGTGAATTTTTCAGTTAAATTAAATGGCTTCTGTACTCGACTTTGCTCATTGGCATTGTAGATAAATGCAGTAATAGAATCTTCAATTCCGACCAATTCTTTTGATGAGAATACAACCTTATCTTTCCCAAACAACATTGCCATATCAGGACAAGTCATTACAGCTTCATAGGCTTTAAGATATTGTTCTTGACTGTCAGTATGAGCCATAACAAAACGCTCAAGATCACGGGCAGTAAATACAGACTGATTAGAAGTTAAAGCTCTAATAACTTCCGAAGGACGCTCAATAATAATTTCGCCATTTTGATGACGTATATTTTTTATATTTTCATT
>JBKBLE010000068.1:0-784 GCA_046296655.1 Cloacibacterium sp.
GTTTCCAAAGCATTGCCGAAGATTTATTATTCTCGGTAGAAAGAGCGGTTCAATGTTTCGGATTTCATTTGGCTAAATTAGATATTAGACAAAATAGCGCTTTCCATGATAAAGCTATTTCGCAGATTCTTAAAGCCAGCGGTGAAACAGATTATGATTTCGAAAACTGGGAAGAAGAAAAAAGAGTAAATTACCTGAACCAAGTCTTGAGCAACAATGCTTTTATTACAGATGTTACCATTTCTTACGGTCCAGAAGCAGATAATGTTTTAGATTGTTATAGAGTCATTCGTCAGCATATCAGTCAGTACGGAGCAGAAGGAATAGGTTCTTTTATTGTAAGTATGACCAGAAATTTAAGTGATTTATTGGTGGTTTATCTATTGATGAGGGAAACTCAACTTCTTAATACCAAAATAAGAGTAGTTCCACTTTTGGAAACCATCGAAGATTTACAAAATGGTTCAGAAATTTTAGAAAAATTCTTGCAACATCCTATTACAATTAGCAGAGCTAAAAATTTAGATGGAAAACAAGAAGTAATGCTAGGTTATAGTGACAGCAATAAAGATGGCGGAACTATTGCAAGTAAGTGGAATCTTCATAAAGCAGAAATTGCCTTATCAGAAATTGGCAAGAAACATAATACCGAAATTTATTTCTTCCACGGAACTGGAGGAACCATCAGTAGAGGTGGTGGTAAATATCATCGTTTCCTAGAAAGTATGCCAGAACAAACCGTTTTTGGAACGGTGAAAATTACAGTTCAAGGCGAATCTGTGGC
>JBKBLE010000069.1:0-153 GCA_046296655.1 Cloacibacterium sp.
CCTTATCCGCCTGCTCTTTAATCGGAATATTCTTAACGAAAAACTGAAAATGGCGGCTTGTTAAGGAGTGACTAATTGACAACGGTTCGACAAAAACTATTGTAAATCCGAATGGAACTCACTCGACTGTAATTGACTACGGTTCGACAAAAA
>JBKBLE010000069.1:245-750 GCA_046296655.1 Cloacibacterium sp.
GACAAAAACTATTGTAAATCCGAATGGAACTCATTCGACTGTAATTGACAACGGTTCGACAAAAACCATAGTAAATCCAAATGGAACTCACTCGACTGTAATTGACAACGGTTCGACAAAAACTATTGTAAATCCGAATGGAACTCATTCGACTGTAATTGACAACGGTTCGACAAAAACCATAGTAAATCCAAATGAAACTCACTCAACTGTAATTGAAAACGGTTCGACAAAAACTATTGTAAATCCAAATGAAAATAAACAAGAAATAAATAAAAGTATTTCTTCAGACAAAATTATAATATATGAATCAAAAAATAAAAGAATGAAGAAAAACAACCGCTAACAAGGGTAACTGTTGCACAACTACCATTTTCTCAAAACAATTTACAAAAACATAAAAACAAGCCTCTCTTAAAAGCCATTTAAGAGAGGTTTGTTTTTTAATTAAGTTTCAAAATCATAAAATTTGGGGTGCTTAAAATCGAGTTATTGATGCTTGGGA
>JBKBLE010000070.1:0-732 GCA_046296655.1 Cloacibacterium sp.
CAAATTTTAGGAGAAGCTTTGGCTACTTTCGTGCATTTTTCTGCACCTGAAGCCATTGTACTTTTCGGTGGATTAACCAAAGCTGGTGACCTTATCATGAAGCCAACCAGACAAGCTATGGAAGACAACTTATTACAAGTTTTCAAAAATAAAGTTAAAATTTTGTACAGTGACTTAAAAGAAGCAGATGCTGCAATTCTTGGAGCAAGCGCTTTAGTATGGTAAAAATTTTAAAAAATAAACAATCATTATTTTGGGCAGGCTTATTGTTTGCCCAATTTCTTTTATTCTATATCTTTTCAAAAAACGAAATAATTGTTCACCAATTCACTGCTTTTTTTCACTTCAAAAAAGAATTTCAAAATGAGCTTTTCTCTAGTTTCAAGTATTCTTTTGGGGATATTTTTTATGTCATTTTTATCTTTTTCCTTTTATTTTTTCTTTTCAAAAGTATTAAGAGTAGAAACTTTAGCGTTCTATTGATTATACTAAATATCTCTTATTTTATTTATCAAATTTCATGGGGAATGCTGTATTTCCAAAAACCTCTTTATGACAAAAATAAAGTAGAAATCTCCCCCAAAGAATTAGAAAAACTTACTTTAAAATACATTGCATTAACGAATCAAGAAAGAAAAAAAATTAAAACAAAGCATGTATTCAAAATTAAAAATATTGAAGTATTAAAGTCAAGCATACTTCATTCTCAAAAGCGCTTACCAAAAGAATATT
>JBKBLE010000071.1:0-721 GCA_046296655.1 Cloacibacterium sp.
AATTAACTGCTTCATCAGAAGCATTAGATCCCTGAACTGCTTTATTTAGTTCATCAAGTAAGCGTTGCGCTTCATTTTGATTTTCATCATGAAAAGCAGATGAATAACCATCTACAAATTCTGAAAATGCTTGGGCTAAGTAAGTAAGAATTATTTTATTAACCAATTGATTACGGCTCATACCCATATGGTTTGAACAGATATCAATTGCTTCAACGATATGAGTAGGAATTTTGAAAGAAAAAGGTTTAGAAGCTGAATTAATAGAAGTTAATTCATGCTGTTCAATATCTTTTGCTGCTTTAAATTCACCAATACTTTGGAAAGACATATCTTTTTGTCCTGATAAATACTCTAGTATTCATATAGTATTCTAATTATTATTTTATGTAAATACTTTGCGTCGCCACCCATACGGGATGGCTAAAAACTCCCGCTTAGGCTACTAAGGGGAGTTTGTAATCAGGAAAGGAAGGTTTTGAAATTTTAATTGCGGAGTCGTCGCTCGTAGACACTCGCTCGGCTACTGGAGAGAAGGAACTAAAGATTATGTTAGTAATCTTTAGCCTTCTATAAAGACTAATAGCCTATGCTCAATATACGGGAATAGGTCAATATTATATAAATATCCGTCCCATCTTCGGATTCGTTGCCGAACCCGAACACGGGTAGAAGGTGGGATTCTCCAGTGGGCTTTTTTGCGTCCTCGCTTGGCACCGCA
>JBKBLE010000072.1:0-705 GCA_046296655.1 Cloacibacterium sp.
ATGATAGCCAATCTAATCCGAACATTAATTATTGAACTCTTTAAAGGAAATTAAAAATGACAATTCAAGATATTCAATCACTTGCTGAAGCACACGGCTTGTTGCTTACGGACAAAATGAATTTCAATGAAATGGGCATTGATTTTAAGGTCGTTTTTGCTCTTGATACAAAGGGGCAACAATGGTTGCTGCGTATTCCTCGTCGTGATGGCATGAGGGAACAAATCAAGAAAGAAAAACGCATTTTAGAATTGGTAAAAAAACATCTTTCTGTAGAGGTTCCTGATTGGAGAATTTCATCTACAGAATTAGTGGCTTATCCCATACTTAAAGATAATCCTGTTTTAAATTTGGATGCTGAAACCTATGAAATAATTTGGAATATGGACAAAGATAGCCCGAAATACATAACATCTTTGGCAAAAACCTTATTTGAAATCCATAGTATTCCTGAAAAAGAAGTTCGGGAAAATGATTTGAAAATTATGAAACCTTCAGATTTAAGACCTGAAATAGCAAACAATTTGCAGTTAGTAAAATCTGAAATTGGTATAAGTGAGCAATTGGAAACCCGCTACAGAAAATGGTTGGATAATGATGTTCTATGGGCAGATTTCACCCAATTTATACATGGCGATTTATATGCTGGGCATGTACTAGCTTCAAAGGATGGAGCTGTTTCAGGCGTTATTGATTGGTCAACAG
>JBKBLE010000073.1:0-698 GCA_046296655.1 Cloacibacterium sp.
GGGTGAAAACGGGGTGAACTGGCTTCACCGCACGCAAACCCTGCATGCTACTGCACCGAAGGTCACCGTCCAAAGTACGGTGGGTGCGGGAGATTCCTTGCTGGCAGGTATGATTCATGGCTTGTTGAGTTCAACTTCCCCAGAAGAAACATTGAAAACAGCAACCGCAATTGCGAGCAATGCTGTGACCCAAATTGGGTTTGCCCTTCCAGACTTTGCTGTTATTGAAGATTTGAAATCGCAAATCTCAGTCCAATCATTGAGTTAATACGATGCAAGAGATTAAACATATTTTATTTGTGCCACATAGTCCCGAGCAGCCGATTAATGCAGTGATTTTGGCCAAAAAACTGTCCAAAGCAGCAACAGCACTTGGTATTTCCAATGATGTGGCGACATCAGTTGAGCATCTCGATTTATCAAATGTTATTGATACGGTTGTTTTTGTTGGACAGAAGTCGGCAGATGCGACTCAACTGCGTGACAAGGTTGTGAAAGTCATTGGTTTGAATAACGCACAACACGATGCGATCATGCTTTTGCAAGAGGTTCTTGAGCATTCAGATGTTTTAGATGAAACTATTGCAGCCAATGTAGGGGTTACACGGTTTGTCGCCATTACAGCATGTCCAACTGGTGTTGCGCATACGTTTATGGCGGCCGAAGCCTTACAACAAGGTGCAGTAAAGCACGGTTAT
>JBKBLE010000074.1:0-679 GCA_046296655.1 Cloacibacterium sp.
GCCATCATTTATCTTGCAAACGGCAAGAAAAATATTGGAGATTTTGAAGTAACAAACTCCGAGTTTAATGATTTTACAGATTTGCTGTATCACGATTATGTGCGGATTTTATTTTATGCAAAAGCCATTCTCGAAAAAAACTCTTTGAAACAAAAACAATTGATTTACAAAGATTTAAAACCATTTGTACAAAAATCTGGTTATGTAAAAATTTATGATGTTTTAGAAGGTTTAGACCCACTTTTTTCTGAATATTTTTCTGAATAATTTTTAAACATTTGTTGTCATCAATAGGAACGGGCTTTAGCCCGTTTATTTTTTTGAAAATCCAATTGGCCTTAGCCGAAATTTATCTTTATGTTTTGGCTAAAGCCAAATTTGCAATACATATCTTTCATCGGGCTAAAGCCCGACGCTATTGATGTTTCTCGTCAATTAGCAAATTGGACTAATTTGGACTTTTTTTTATTTTTTGGTGTTGGTAGATTTGTTGGAAAATTAAATCAATTATTATGAAAAAAACAATTTTATCATTTGGTATTGCAACTATTCTTGCATTAACATCATGTGCTTCTTATCATTCTGGAACTCTTCAAAATTCAAGTTCTTTGAGTAGTGCAAATTTTAGTTACATTAAAAAGGGTATTAAAGGAGTTAAAAAGTGCACCTATATTTTGGG
>JBKBLE010000075.1:0-673 GCA_046296655.1 Cloacibacterium sp.
ATTCTTTATAAAATTCTAAAATTTAGATTTTAAATCATAAAAAAACCTCCCGAAAATTTCGGGAGGTTTTTGTTTTAAACAGTTGCGGCTGTAGTTGCTGCGCTTCCGTCATCTTGAGAACTAAAATAATTGACTACATGAATGATACTTAGTAAAGTAAGCTCATCTAAGTCTTCTTCTAAAGCAATTTCATAGTGGAATTTAAAATCTTTCCATTTAAAATTTCTTTTCAGATGAAAGTACACTTTTTCGTTTTCGTCTTTCATGACCAAAATATTGCTGTACCATTTTTCTTTTTTGATGATAAAATGTTTTTCGCCATCTTGTAAACTGGTCATGATAATATTTCCTTTCCAATCCATTTTAAATTTCAGCAAAACCCTTTCATATTCTGTAACTTCTACGGAAGTTGTCCAAAAACCTTTGGTATCAGTTTTAAAAATTTTTGACCCGATTTGAATTTCCGCTTTGGTAGAATACCATTTTGGATAGATTAATTCACCTAAAATTTCTTGATTTTCGTTTTCTAGAATAAAATTTCTAGAATTTTGTGATGTTGCTGTGTAGGTTTTCATGTTAATTCTTTTAAAACATTTTCTATTTTCTTAATATATTTTCCGTAATAATTTTCAAACCACCATAAACCAATTCCTATAACTAAAGCTACTATTGA
>JBKBLE010000076.1:0-672 GCA_046296655.1 Cloacibacterium sp.
CCTTTGTCCGCATTCGATAATAAGCGCTCCTTTATTTCGATAGATAATCTTGCATTCTTCATCAGTCAGATTATAGAAAAACACGAGAATTTGCAAAGTGGAATTTACCATATTGCCGACGATGAAGCAGTTTCCACTAAAGAGATTATTGCGGTGATCAGGAAAGTCGAAAACAAAAACACCATCGACCTGAGCCTTCCAAAGTTTTTAGTGAAAGGTTTAGCAAGAGTAGGGGATTTTGTACCAATGCCGTTAAACTCCAAAAGATTAAAGAAAATGACCAGCGATTTAACGGTTTCCAACCAAAAAATTAAAACCGCGTTAAAAATAGAAAACTTACCTTTGTCTGCAGAAGAAGGTCTGATAAAAACCATCAAATCTTTTAAAAGCAAACGTTGATTTTAGGGTTCAAGCCTTACAAAAGCTTTGAACTTGATCGGTTTAAGTTTTAAGCCTTATAAACAACTTTAGATGAGATTAATAATGAATCAAAACAATGATTCCTGAAAAGAAAATGATAAAATAATACACTCAAAACCTCATAACCTTATAACCTTGTAACCTTATAACCTCATAACCCAAAGATGATCCGATTTTTCGATTTTATATTCTCGTTTTTTGGTCTTCTCTTCCTCGCGCCCGTTATGATGGTTTTGTACATCATTGGGCTTT
>JBKBLE010000077.1:0-641 GCA_046296655.1 Cloacibacterium sp.
TTGTAGTACCAAGGGATATTTCAAGGCATCATCCGCCTCAGCCAGCGTGATCGCGGCCTGATATCGCTGCAAAGTATAGTGAGCCAGGGCTTTTTTCACCGGAATCTGTAATCTGCCATCAGGCATGCCGAAGTCTTTTTCGACCAGCGCTTGTTGTGATGAGTTCAATTTTGGATTAGGGATCAGCGTCAGTACAATTTCTTCATGCCATTGCTGATCCTGAGCAGGGTCTACTGACTCAATCGCCACCACAACAGGTGTGCGATCAATCCTGGAGAGTAAAAAGTCCTTAAACTGCTTGCTCTGATGGCAATAGGCACGAACATGCCAGCGAAAACCGGTATACACCAGGGTGTGTGGGGAAATGATGCGCTCATGCCACTGCGGATTCTGCATCGAGGCATAAATCATTTTTAAAGTGTTTTGGTTTCGGCAGGCACGCAAAACTTCCCGAATCACTTCAGGACGTACACTGCGATCAGGTAATTGAACTGCTGCAAGATTCGGTTCTGGTGTCGCAATCAGGGCATGTGATTCACTGACCAAGCCCGAAAGCATGTTGAGATACTCATTGATATGCGCTGTAGTCAGTACCGGTTGAAAACTGGCTTTAGGCACATAGCCTTTTACTGATGGATCAT
>JBKBLE010000078.1:0-639 GCA_046296655.1 Cloacibacterium sp.
CAATAATTTATTACCTTCTTGCAAATCTTTATTGGTAATCGTAGCTCCATTAATATCTTTTACAGAAAAAGTAGGAATACTTTGCAATGCCTCTACTTTTGTTTTTTTATTTTGATAATTGGTAAACAGATATACCATTACTCCTATTAATACTATAGGAATTATAATGGCAAATATTTTTAAAGTTTTGTTTTTCATAATCAGTAATGTGGCATAGGTTTCGGAGGCGTAAAGAAAATTTTAAAATATTACGTTAAAAAATCTTTATTGTTTGAGCGAAGCGAGTTCTAAAGATTTTAGAAATATTTTAAAATTTTTAGCTGAGAAACCAAGCCTTGATTTTTTGGTTCTTTTGTATCAAGACAAAAGAACATTAAATTAATAAGAAATACTTAGTATCAAGAAACACACTACACCTACCCAAAACAATAATCCAACACCATAAGTAAGTGCAACATAACCTAGAGATCTTTGGTAAGAAATCTTTTTATCTGCCAGTTGCCATATCCCCCATGCTAAAACACCCCAATACATCAGTTCAAAAACATTTGCCAATTGCAATGGATATGCCAACCATTTTTCTGTAGAAATGGCTTCTTTATAATTAATAAGAGATAGTGGATAATAAGTTTGTAAGGT
>JBKBLE010000079.1:0-635 GCA_046296655.1 Cloacibacterium sp.
TTATCAACCATAAAATTTACTACTTTATGACACTAAACGGACATTCAAAATAATAATATCTTAATGCTTCATAATGAAGAAATTACAAAAATTAGTTGAAAAAAGAAGTAAAAAAATTGGTAGTATGAAAGAAATGTGTATATTTGTACCGCTTTCAATGAGCTATCGCTCGAAGGCAATAAATTTTTTTTCATCATTTGTGTTTTTAGAATCACATCCTAGGATGTGATTCTTTTTTTATGCCTTTCTTCGTTCGTATAGCTCAAGTAAATCAATGAAATAAGAGTAAGTAATGCTACCTTCTTGTTGGTTTGATTTCAGGAAAATATCATTGGTGAAATAGAATATTTCGGTAATAAAAGAATCGTTTTTTTCTTTGAATAATTCCTCGTTTTTTAAATCACTTTTCACTTCTTTAGAAAGGAATAAAGTTGCTTGTGCAGCAAACTCTGGATTAGTATTTCGCAATGCGTTTACCAAACTTTTAGTTGCATATAAATAAGCACTGTATTTGAGTTCAGAATTGTTAGAGTTTTCACAAATGAGGAAGCCTATAAAATTAGCTTCTTGCTCCCTTGCAAAACCTAATTGATGCGCACTTTCATGAGACAAAGTAAAAGGAATGTAAGTGTGCG
>JBKBLE010000080.1:0-628 GCA_046296655.1 Cloacibacterium sp.
CTGTCCAGGTATTCTTTCACCCACTGACAGAAGTTTTCCACCGAAACACTAAAGGTCTGCTCAGAATCCTCAAACCATTTATGCGCTGCTTCTGCTGATAGATTCAGTGCCTGAGAAATCGCAGTTTCGACATCATCCTGATAGAACTGGTAGCCATCACGCTCCCCTAGCCAGGACATGCCGCTGGATTCCTCAAACGCCTGTTTAAAGCGCTCATAGACCCCTTTCTGGCTCAGATGACGTTCCATATGGGCAATATGTGGATGGTCAGCACTAAAACCCTGATACTCGTTAAACACGCGTAAAAACACATTCAGAATCGGATTGCCATCATCATTGGAGCTGGCTTTACTGTCGATGTTAAATAGGATGACATCGGCATGATGACTAACGGCCTTGCCAATATCAGCACGGATAAACGCATCACGGATTTTGCTTTCATCAAAGAATTCTGCAGCACTGCGTTCGTTACCTTCCGCGTCACGTGCCACTTTATTGGCCAGAATATACGACAAGGTTTTCAGGAAATGTGATTTACCTGAACCAAAGAAGCCAGAAATCCACACGCCGACACGATTGGCAATCGAAGGGTCGCTCAGGTCTGTACCAATGCCAACCGTTTTTCCCC
>JBKBLE010000081.1:0-623 GCA_046296655.1 Cloacibacterium sp.
AGGCAGACCCATTAGAAATTGCGTAGCCCTGCCAGCCATTTCCGGAAAGAACCCACTCGCCTTCTTTGAATTTTGGGTTTTTAGAGGCCACCACTTGACTGACTGTTCCACCGACCATCACTTCGCCAATTTCAACCGGTGCTGCATATGAAGGAGCATCGCTCATGCGACCACGCATATAAGGATCGAGTGACAAGTAAATGGTTTTTAACAATATCTCGCCTTGTTTAAGTTCATTGAGCTCAACTTGTTCAATACGAAAATCGCTGTGTTTTGGCTCACCCACTGGCCGTTTAGCTAAAACGATGCGTTGATTAATAACTGTTTTCACACATATAACTCCATGTTTTATATAGAAGTATTTCTATTGATAATCAAAACTGTCGATTAAAACGTCTTTACATCAATTGTAGATGAGTTATAATGAAAAGCAATACGACTGGTCTATTTTTTTACAATAGAGTACACAATTAATATGAAGCCTACCCCTATTAAGAAGTCTGAAGCGAAGCGCTTACACATTCTTAACACCAGTTCAGACCTAATTTTGCATAAAGGTTTTACCGGTGTAGGATTACAAGAAATTTTACAAAGCTGCGAGATCCCTAAAGGCTCATTTTATC
>JBKBLE010000082.1:0-622 GCA_046296655.1 Cloacibacterium sp.
GTTGTGCCATGCAAACCATCATCCGTGTCGGTGTGGATATCGCCAAGAATGTGCTGCAAGTGCACGCAGTAGATGCACAAGGCAAAGTGGTCACCAACCGAGCCATTCAGCGCAGTAAGTTCTTGGCATGGTGCGCTCAATTGCCTGCTGGATGCTTGGTCGCCATGGAAGCTTGCGGTGGAGCTCACCACTGGTGCAGACAATTGCAAGGCATGGGGCTAGACGCACGAATGATCGCTGCGGCCTTGGTTGCTCCATATCGCATGCAAGGCAAAGGCGGCAAGAATGATGCCAATGATGCGGCTGCCATCTGCGAAGCTGCCAGCCGCCCACAGATGCGCTTTGTGTCCATTAAATCCATCGACCAGCAGGGCATGCTGTGCGTGCATCGACTGCGTGAAGGCTTCAAACAAGAGCGCACGGCATGTATCAACCGCATCCGTGGTCTGCTCGCCGAGTTCGGGATTGTCTTGCCGCAAAGTCCCAGAGTTTTACGCTCACATTTGCATGACATCTTGGAGGATGCCAGTAATGAGATTGCTGGAGCAGCTCGCCTTGTGCTGCACCAGGCACTGGTGCATTGGCAAGAGCTCGATACACACATTCATTGGTGTGAGCAACG
>JBKBLE010000083.1:0-617 GCA_046296655.1 Cloacibacterium sp.
CAAAATAAGCACACGCACAAATTGAGGTTTGTGAAAACTTTGATTTAGGTTAAATAAAGAATTTGAAATTTTATAAATATTTACTTTATGAATAGTATAGTTTCTTTTTTAGATGGCTTTTCTATGGCTTTGGTTATTGTTTTGTGGAGTTATACTATTTTAAATTTTAAAAAACTTCCAGAAATTATTCCTATTCATTTTGACTTAGAAGGAAGACCAGATAATCACGGCGCAAAATATTTTATATTTCTTTTGCCTATTATTGAGACATTAATTTACTTTTTTCTCAGTTTTAACATCAAAGAAATTAATAATTATCCTGTAGAAATTACCCAAGAAAATAAAGAAATACAATTCTTCATTGGGATGATGGCAGTGAAATCTATTATTGCTTATGTTCTTTTTATTTTCTTTACTTTTCAAAAAAGAATTGTAGAAATAGCTGTTCAGCAAAAAGATAAAAAAATACCAGTAGTAAATCTTATTGGTGGATTGTTTGCCATCATTGGATTTTTCATCATTCTTGCAAATATTTACAAATAATTGAAAATACTCTACAACATATCCATCTTTCACCTTGAATTAGCGTTCAAGGTTTTGTCGTGGTTTAATGATAA
>JBKBLE010000084.1:0-603 GCA_046296655.1 Cloacibacterium sp.
GCGCTGGGTGACGGTGATCGTGCTAAGGCCTGCTTCGAAGCCTTCATGGGCGCCAAGTACGTCGAGAACCTGGCCTACGAAATGGCCGCGCAGCACGCTGAGGCGTATGCAGCTGAGCAGGGAGATGATGACTATGAGTGAAGCTCATCGATACGACGCAGTTCACCTGCGCTACGAAGGAAACAACATCCGCTACGGCGAAGGGTGTGAAGTTGAGGTCGTGACTGCTCGCGCATATGACTCGCTTAAGTCAGCCAGTGTTGGCTTGATCGGGGCGCTCAATGAGGCACGCCAAGTGATTTGTTCGGCCCTTAGAGATAGCGCGCCAGATTGGTTTGACACCGATGAAAAGTTGGCAGAGCACCACACGATAAAGCGCATCGACGCCGCCATCGCCAAGGCAAGGAGCCAATCATGACCAAGCCCACCAGCATCTACGAACAGTGCGCCAAGGTGGCCATCGACAAGCTGTCGGTGTCGAATGCGCCGGAGACCGAGCTTGACCCGATCATCGGCTTAATCCAGTCCGGCTGTCCGGCGTACTACGACGCAGAGCGGCGCGACTCTCTGCTGAGCCTGGCGCGCCACGTAGCCAACAAGCAG
>JBKBLE010000085.1:0-600 GCA_046296655.1 Cloacibacterium sp.
AAATTAAAGGCATTGTTTTTAAATTTTATCAAAAATAACTATTTTATTTAAATTATTACGTGTAAAGAACATGATATTTGAGTGTTAGTTTTCTATCCATGTTTATTTAAGTAAACAAAAACAACTCTCTATTTAAGTTTTTAGAGAGTTGTTTTATACACACAAAATTTACTGATTAGAAAGCAATGTTCCCTAGATAGACAGAATTGCTGGAGGTTTTAGAAACCTTGTCATACAAAAATGCATAGGCTTCTACATTATACCCTAAGAAATTCTGCGGTAGCGTAACACTGGCGGTAAGTCCATCTCTGTTTGCTATGCTTTCGAAGAAATAAAAGGTATTCACCTCCTCGATATAGCACACCACATTTACGGTGTCTTCTGCTTTGGCATTACCGAAAACGGTATTGTCTTCCCAATTCAGTGTGATTACCGTTTCTGAATGTGTAGTGGTAAGATTCTGAAACCCAAAGAGTGTTCCTTTGGCTACCAATACTCTAGGATAGAGAATTTGAGTTCCTTGTTCTGTAATCTCTACCGCATTGGTAATGTGGTAAGAAGTGGCCATATTGTACTTGCTTTTCACTCCCGTGTCATTTC
>JBKBLE010000086.1:0-597 GCA_046296655.1 Cloacibacterium sp.
TTGCTCACTGCAATGGTTAATGGGTAGAGTCTGGTTCCAGAGCCTCCCGCGAGGATAATTCCTTTCATAATATTTACACGAATTGCACGAATTTTCTCTAATTTATTGAATTTTTCGTTGAGTTATAAATTGATTATTTTTTTATATTTCAAGGATTTTTCACCGAAATTGATGAGCAGTCCTAATTTTTTATCTGTAGCTTTTAAGTAGTTTAATGTTTGTTTTGTGAAATTTTCATGAATGAAAGAAACTGCTTTAATTTCTAATATTATGTTATCAAAACAAATGAAATCTGCTTTATATTTTTTTAACAAATTCTTTTTCTAATACCTCCGAATAAACAGCTTCTAAAAAACCATTTCCTAAAGTAGAATGAATGTTCATGCAAATCCCAATAATTTTATAGCTTTCTTCTTTAAAAATTATTTTTTCATCCATTAATTAGAGAAATTCGTTTTAATTGGAGTTATTTAGAATATTGCGAAGCATAATATTTTTGATAATCTCCAGAAGTTACATTATTTAGCCATTCTTCATTTTCTAAAAACCAATCAATCGTTTTCGCTAATCCTTCTTCGAAAGTTACACTTGGTTTCC
>JBKBLE010000087.1:0-266 GCA_046296655.1 Cloacibacterium sp.
GCCGAGATTGTGTTTGCATTTTGAATTTGACTTTGGTAAGCACTAGAAAAATAATTTACATTTTGTGCGTATTGATGAATGTAATTAATAATCTGCTGAGAATTTGGCGTGTTATTAATATTGCTGAAAAGAGATGAAAGATTTACTCCATTTTCTAAGGCACGTTGTTCTATAGCATTGTAAGCATTAAATAAATTTCCGCTTTCTGTTCCTGCTCTAGAAGTAGCATCTCTAAACTGAGAAGACCAAGTAATGTTATAGAAACC
>JBKBLE010000087.1:276-589 GCA_046296655.1 Cloacibacterium sp.
ATGTTTTGTCCGTCAAAATTTCCAGTATGGTCATTAGCTGTTGGAGTTAGATTTCCACCGTAAGTAAACTGTCCACTAAGTTTTCCTGTGTCTCTTTTTAAGCCTAAATTGATAACTCCAGCAATTGCATCAGAACCATATTGCGCAGAAGCTCCGTCTCTCAAAATTTCTAATCTGTCTATTGCAAAAGACGGGATAGCATTAAGGTCTTTTCCTACAGTTCCTCTTCCTGGTGTTCCGTTTACATTAATTAGAGCAGAAGAGTGTCTTCTTTTTCCTTTTACTAAAACCAGAACTTGGTCTGTTAAAAGAC
>JBKBLE010000088.1:0-589 GCA_046296655.1 Cloacibacterium sp.
GCGAGGACGAGGCCCGCATGATGCGTACCCACCAGGGGGCTCGCGTAGCTTATAACGTGCAAAGCGCGGTAGATGGCGAGCATGGGCTGATCGTGCATCATGCCGTCACTCAGGACGGTTGCGATAACCAGCAACTGGAACCGATGGCCAAGGCTGCCCAGGCGATCCTAGAACAGGAAGAGCTGACGGTTACAGCCGATGCCGGCTACTCCAATGGTGAGCAGTTTCAAGCCTGTGATGATGCTGGGATTACGGCCTATGTACCGGAGAATCGAGGTATCAATAACAAGGGCGACGACACGCCGCTATTCGATCGCAGCGCCTTCACCTACGACGCAAAAAACGACCAGTACCAATGCCCAGCGAGCCAGTGGCTAACACTCAAACAGGTCAGTGGCCTACAACGTATCTATGCCGCGCAAGGTGACTGCGTGGGCTGTCCATTGAAATCACGCTGCACCAAGGCCAAGCGCCGATACGTGACTCGGCATGTCCATGAAGCCGCATTCGAGCGCATGCATCAGCGGATGCAGGCGCATCCAGAGATGATGGTCAGGCGCCGATCCATCGTCGAACATCCCTTCGGCAA
>JBKBLE010000089.1:0-583 GCA_046296655.1 Cloacibacterium sp.
G
This sequence comes from Cloacibacterium sp., assembly GCA_046296655.1. GTDB lineage: Bacteria > Bacteroidota > Bacteroidia > Flavobacteriales > Weeksellaceae > Cloacibacterium. The sequence continues at coordinate 2 of JBKBLE010000089.1, forward strand.
TATTTAAAACCAAATATTGTTTGTGCCCTTCTTTCAGAATCTCCGAAACATAATCACCGTTTACAAGATAAGAACGATGACAAAATTGGAGAACTCCTTTGCTTTGTTCTTCAATATTTTTTAATTTGTTTCTAAAAATTTTACTTTTCAAATTATTTTCTTCTAAAAAATAAATAGAAACATAATTTTCCAAAGCTTCTGCGTAAATTACATTTTTTGGCTCAACTTCTAAATACTCATTAGTATTCTCTCCTTTAAACTCTATTTTTTTAAGTAATAAATTGAACAGATTTTTATGAAAATCTACTCTTTTAAAAAAATAAATAAAAGGAAGCATCGTGATAAACACTGGTAACGCAAAATATACTATCCAAAGAAGCATTACTTTGAAATCAAAATATTTATCATTATTCATCACAAAAGTGGTATATAAATAGCACTGAAATGAACCTATTAAAAAATAAAGTATAAATTCTTTAACAAATCCTATTTGAAATCTGTATGATATAAAACCTGAAATTAAATAACTAAAAAAAGCAATCAACCCGTATCCAAAAAACTGAAGCGTTTTGTATGGATGGT
>JBKBLE010000090.1:0-576 GCA_046296655.1 Cloacibacterium sp.
AAATGGTTCTGAGCATTTTCTGATGTCAAATTGTCTTTCATATATTTCTCCTTGAAAATAAATAGGTTTTTCCCGAAAGTTGGAATTAAGCTAAACTGATTTTCTCGAATTTTGGCAACTTCGCTAGCAAGTTTGTTTGTGAGTACAAATTGCATAAAGTCATCACGGTTATGTACTAAAATTTCAGAGAAAAGAAATTCATTTTGATTTGTTTCTAATTGTTTTAACGAAATGGACAAGAGTCCAACATATAAATTTTCAATGAATGTTTTATAGTTTCCTCTATTCTTTTCAACTTTTTTCAGCGCAGATTGTAAATACAGCTCATAGCCTTTTTTTGTAAATCTTGCACGGTCAGGATCCTTCGGATCTGCCCACCCATATTCGGAATTAAGCTTGTCTTGCAAAGTATGAAAATGCTTTTGAAACAAACCTGGAGGGGCTATATTCATTGCTTTTCCTGACCTGAGTTCAAGCCGAGGAACAAGTATATGAACATGTTTTGAACCGTTTGGTTCCTGATGCAGAACAGCCGTCATATGATATTGATCAGGTTCAAGACCGCTGAAAGCCAAT
>JBKBLE010000091.1:0-574 GCA_046296655.1 Cloacibacterium sp.
CTCTGGGTTTCAGCAAGGCCGAGCCGCTCAAGACCGGACGTCCTGGCTATGATCCGGCGGATCTGCTCAAACTTTATCTATACGGTTACTTCCAGCGCATCCGCTCCTCCCGGCGCCTGGAAGCCGAGTGCCAGCGCAATGTCGAGGTGATGTGGCTGCTTGGCCGATTGGCACCGGATTTCAAGACCATTGCCGATTTTCGCAAGGACAACAGTGCTGCTTTTCAGGCGACCTGCCGCACCTTCGTCCAGTTCTGTCGCCAGGTGGGACTGATCAGTGGGCAACTCGTGGCCATCGATGGCAGCAAGTTTCAGGCGGTTGCGTCGCAACGCAAGCATCTGAGCCTGACGAAGCTCAAGCGCCAACAAGCCAAGCTGGAGGCGCAGATCGCCCGCTATCTGGCGGAACTGGACGAGGCTGACCGCAGTGAAGCGGCTGAGGTGGTTGATCGCAGTGCGGTCAAGGCAGCGCTGCAGCACCTGGAGAGTCGGCATGCCGATAACCTGACAGCCCAGGCGTTAATGGAGGTACAGGGGCTGGATCAGTTCGTCGTGGGCGAGGACGAGGCCCGCAT
>JBKBLE010000092.1:0-570 GCA_046296655.1 Cloacibacterium sp.
CTTTTTGAAGAAGCGTCGGCCTGGAAAAATTAATGCTACTGTGGTCAAGAAAAATTGCATTAACCAGCTATTTTGTTGGCCAATGTTATCCATCATAAACGTATGAAAGGCGGGAATCAGGTGTGATCCCATTTCTAAAATAAAAACGGGTAGAGTCAATAAGACTGACAAAATTAAATCTTTTTTAAGTTTTTCTAATTCAATATTCTTTTTATCTTGAAAGCTTTCCGTAGTTTGATGAACTGACTTTGCTTCAAACCCTGCTTTGGTGACAGCCTGAATTAACGAGTCACGAGTGACAGATGAGCTTGCCTGAATAGTCGCTTTTTCAGTAGCCAGATTTACATGTGCTGATTCCACACCCTCAACAGATTTTAAGGCTTTTTCTACTCGACCTACACAAGAAGCACATGACATACCCTCAATCGTAAGCTCTATTGGTTGCAGCGCTTCCACTTCGTAGCCAGCTTTTTCTACAACTTTAATTAAACTAGAACGATCAAGGGGACGATGCGAATAAATGACTGCTTTTTCGGTAGCCAGATTTACATGAGCCGATTCAACACCCTC
>JBKBLE010000093.1:0-568 GCA_046296655.1 Cloacibacterium sp.
TTTCCCGATTTATTTGCTTCTGTAATAAAGTTAACGGCTTCTTTTTACTTGCCTTGAATGGCATCAGGCATTTTACCCCCAAACGATTTAAACCTAAATAACCTTTATCAATCAGCATAAAGGCTTGATATCTCTGCTTTTTACGTTGAGCCTTAAACAACTGGAAATCATGTGTACTCCCATGTGTAAGACCTAATGAAATAATCTGCATCGTTTCATAATGAATGATGAGTTGAGCTTTGATCGTATGTCGTTTTTTCTTACCGCTGTAGAATCTTTTCTGTTTTTTTTGGACGCTCAATTGTCATTTCAGTTGCATCGACAATAACAACATTCCAATCTATCCCTGCACCATGCGGTAGTTTCTTAGGTAAATGAAATTTATCAGATTTTATTAAAATATTTTCTATTTTATGAATAATTCTGGACGCAGTTGATTCGTGGATTCCATAACTCATAGCAACATGAAAGAGCGTGCGATATTCACGCCAATAACTTAGCGTCATTAACAGTTGGTCTTCAAGTGAAAGACTCGAAGGCCTACCTCGTTGAGTATTGACTTGGCTTG
>JBKBLE010000094.1:0-566 GCA_046296655.1 Cloacibacterium sp.
TATGAAAAACATTTTCATAGTTCATTATATAAAGTTTTTCATAGTAAAGTTTATTACAAGTCTTTTTCTAATAATACAAACTTCTATTTTAATTCTCCTGATTTTTTTCTTATAGACAATAATCCTTTCATTTCAATAATTTCTTATTTTTTTATTTTTGTTTTATTAATTACATTTTGTTACTCTTTTTTTATCTACAAAAATAAATTTATTTATTTTTTTCTTTTATATTTTTTTTTTCTTTTATATCATTACTCTTTTATACCTTATAAATTATATCAGCTATTGAATGACTTAGTTAGTGTTGAAGTTTTTTTCAATGTACAATTTACAGTAAATTATTATATTCATTTGTATTTCATTTTGTTAATTTTTCATTTTATTTTAATTATTTTTTATTTTCAAATTACTTATGCTAGTTATAGGTTTTTATTTTTAATTTTATTTCTATTTTTTTTATTTAGTTTCGATTTTATTAACTGGATTTATTTCACAATAAATATTAATTATTTTAATTTTTTTCAGTATTTTTTTTGTATTTTTATTTTATTAGAACTTTTTTATTT
>JBKBLE010000095.1:0-559 GCA_046296655.1 Cloacibacterium sp.
GACAGCTCCAAGGAGACCAAACCTTTTTGCACGCTCATGGGCTGGAGTAATATCTGAAACATAAGCTGTTGCAACAGCCATGTTGGCACCTGTAATTCCCGCAAAAATACGACCAATATATAGCCACAATAGAGAAGGAGCAGCAGCCATTAGGAGATAATCAGCCGTTGCACCAGCAATTGAAATAATTAATACAGGTCGACGTCCAAATCGGTCACTCAACGCTCCAAGGATAGGTGCAAAAATGAACTGCATCAGAGCATACACAGCTAATAAAGCACCATAGTGAACACCGCCTGCTTCAGCTCCAGCCAATGACCGTAATAATTCAGGCAAGATCGGCATAATTAAACCAATCCCAACAGCATCCAGAAATATAGTGATTAAAATCACGCTCAATGATTTCTTCACAAATGCCTTCTCTAGCAATGATAGAATTAATATTCTCTCACACACTCCCTATCAGTGATAGATTTATGAGTAAAAAAGATATTGCACCTCAACGTCTGACACGTGAAATAGTCCTGCGTACCGCATTGGATATGTTGAATGAAGAAGG
>JBKBLE010000096.1:0-559 GCA_046296655.1 Cloacibacterium sp.
CTATTAGCCTATGCAAGTTCTCCTCCTCGTCGTTGTTGTCGCTGCCTCCGCCTCCTCCTCGTTGTCGCACTTAACATTAGGCTAAAGATAGGGAATTTTCAGGAATGCACGCTTCCGCGTTTCTCCGAAACCTTGGTAAGACATTACTACTATAATGTGTTCCCAATACAAAAAATGCACCCCGAAGGGCGCACTTATGCAAATGTTATTTGCCGTACTAAACTGCACCTGGTGCAGTAGAGTCCACTAAAAGAGAAGATTTTATAAGGTCTAATTCATTACTTAATGTTTTAACTAAAGCTTTATCAGAAGTAATTTCTAAAATTGATTCAATTCTCATAATAGATTTTTTAATTAGATCGAAATCTACAGAAGACAAATCTTTAGTTTTAATTAAAGCATCCAAAACATATTTATTTAATTTACGTTTTGATTTTAGATCTCTTAAATGATTGGTTAAATCTGGAGTTAAAAAATTATCGACGTATAAATGAACATGGAATTGAGTAAAACGGATTTTATTTAAATCTGTTTTACAATTTGGGCATAAGCAAGATGT
>JBKBLE010000097.1:0-550 GCA_046296655.1 Cloacibacterium sp.
AGGACGGTGGCGGTGGAGGGCTCGCACTACCGCACCGCCCGCAACAAGGACATTCAAACCTACTAAACATTACTTATATAATCTTTAGTTGCCGAACGAGTGTCTACGAGTGACGACTCTATAATAAATCTTCAAAACCTTTCCTTTCTGATTACAAGCTCCCTTTTAATCATTACCGGTAGATTTTAGAAAATGGGTTGGGGTTCCCATTTTCGGCACGTTTTAACCTTTTATCAAAAAAGTTGTGGACTCTACTCTACGTGGTGATGTTTTTTAATCATTTTTTTTGACTTTAATATTTCGAAGGGGTTATATTCATTTCACACAATAAGCCGCTACTTCTTGTTTTTGTGATTTTATTTTTGTGATTGTAGTGGATATAAAAATGGGCTGACTGTGGTGGTACACATCAACCCGTGATCAAACATAATTCTGGTATGTCCGATGACTTTATTTTATGGGGTAAATCCCTCTGTTACAAGCCCGAAAAAGGCTCAAAATCCAAGTTCTCTTGGTATATTTACGAAATCTCATGTAATCCGCTCGCCAC
>JBKBLE010000098.1:0-547 GCA_046296655.1 Cloacibacterium sp.
TAGAGAAGCGATTTTTTTGTAGGCATCATAACTGTACTTCCAGAGTTCCTCATTTTTCTGCGCCTTCCAATTCATGAGAAGCGTCAAATCTTTATAATCTATGATGTACGCTAAAATTTGTTTTTTACGCTCAGGATTTTGCTCTTTTTGATAATGATTTTCAAAAATTTGTGCAATCGTAATCCAGTTATCAAAATGTTTTTTCTTTCGATTATGAATCACCGAATCTTGGTGAAGATAGTAGATATAGGTGTAATCTTGCAGAAAACACACCGATTCTAAAACCAAAGCTGTTTCAAAACTTTGGAGTGAATCTTGCGCAAAAAGTCCCGGTGTAAAATACAATTGATTTTGCTTCAAAAAATCTAGAAGGATTAGCTTATTCCAAGACGGAACAGGAAATTTCCCTTGAACAAAGAGGTCAAAAATCTGTTTATTTCCTTCTATTTTTTCTTCAGTAATGGCTAGTTTAAAAGCATTAACTTCTTCTAGAGTGTCTAGTTTTAGGGTTCTTACATTTCCGCAAACCATTTGTACGTGTTCACGT
>JBKBLE010000099.1:0-542 GCA_046296655.1 Cloacibacterium sp.
ACTTACAATTTATTAGAATTAATGGGACTTTGGTTGGTGGATTGGTTGGTTTATTGATTTACAGTATTGCGCAACTCATTTAATTTTCTCACAGATTTCACAGATTTTTACGGAAAATTATGTTTTTGTCAGTCTAAGTGAAACAAAGTGTAATGAAGAACCTCTATTAAATTATAGTGAAAATATATTTCTTTTCTTTTTCATCAATCCAAATATCAGAAATCTTATCTTCTATAAATTTAATATTCTTATTTTCAACTTCAAAAAATTGTTTCCAAAAATCAAAATCTTTTTGAAGTTTTTTATATGAATTTAGTGAATGTTTTTGAGCAAACTCTTCATCAAAACCAAGGTTGACCAACTCTTTTTTTAGTTGTTCTTCTGTTTTAGAACCTAATGTTTTAACAGATTCAAAAATATCATTGATAATCTTTGCTTCCCAAATCTCTATTTCAATTTTATTTGATTCAAAATCAATACTGTCCTAAATAAAAATTATTAAAAATAGAAACAGCCTAAATACCTATTTTACATTTAGCTTT
>JBKBLE010000100.1:0-538 GCA_046296655.1 Cloacibacterium sp.
GAGCGCAAGTCCCATTTGGACTCACTCGCAGAACAAATCAAAACGATTGAACAGTATCCGATTGAGAAAACAAAAGTCCATATCATTGACCGTGAAGGAGACTCGATTGCCCACTTGAGGGAAATCAGCAGCCATGGTTTCAAATGGTTGATTCGGGCCAAAGAAAGCCATCGGATTGAGCATCAAGGGGAAACCTACAAAGTTGCAGAAGTCGCAGAAAAAGTAGTAACTCAGCAAGTTAAGCCGATTGCTTATAAAGGAAACAGGCATATGCTGCATGTTGGAGAAACCGATATTCGGATAACGCGTGCAGCAAAACCGAAGAGAAAAGATGATTTAGGCCAACGGGTTGCTCCCCAGCCAGGCAAGGCAGTTACAGCCAGATTAATTGTTGCTGTGGTGAAAGATGCTCAAGGTAAAACAGTCGCGAGATGGTCGCTGATCAGCAATGTTTCTTCAGAGATTGATGCGGTAGAATTAACCACCTGGTATTACTGGCGCTGGACAATTGAAGGCACTACATCATGTTCCTGGCTTT
>JBKBLE010000101.1:0-524 GCA_046296655.1 Cloacibacterium sp.
AGTTTTAGCAATGACTGGGTGTACTTCGAGTCCAAAGACTGAAACTTTACAAGATAAGGCTACAAGCAATACTTCAGCTGATACGCAGGTCCTTAAATTTTCTGGTCCGAATGGTTTATTAATTTTTCTGAAATCATCGGATAACTTTGAAACTGCTTTAATGACTGATAACTCAGGCATGGTATATCGTTTAAAGCAAACAGTTGCTGGTAGTGGTATTCGTTTAGCTAATAATAATGGAGTTTCAATTCACTTTAAACGTGGTGAAGGGGTTGTTGAATTTGTAAAAGACCAGCCAATCAGCATTACTGAAGTAAAATAATAAGGTTTAAACTTTAAGAGAACCCCACACCATAATCTGCATACCGAAAGTTGGACACTATTCCTTGAAATGTGGTCAAACATGATCAAGGACTAATTCGCACTCTGTTAATGGGTGAATTCAAACATGAGGTGCGACAGTTTCAAAAGCCTTATGATAATCTGTGTGATTCATAGACATCACTTCAATATAATGGGTGTCT
>JBKBLE010000102.1:0-521 GCA_046296655.1 Cloacibacterium sp.
GACACACCATTCGAAGCCGATCCAACTATATATCCACTCATGCTCCAAGGAGTGAATACCTTACAAAATATGAATGCGGATGACATTTTTGAAAATGGGATTCGTATGGTGATTATCGGTGCTGAAAGACAACTTGATATTAAAATGCAAACTTAACTCTATACTGCTTTAAGCAACTGTTCTATTTAGTAATAAAGCTTTTATCCTTAATTATTTAACATAATATAGCTTATACGAAACGTATTTTTAATATTACTTTAAGATCAGTATCTTATCGTTATTCATACCCTCTGGAACGTTCTCGTTCAACCGACTTGGAAACAAGTCGGTTTCTTTTTAAGCAAAACTGTAACTTTTAGCCAATAAGATTGATCAAAAAACATTCGTTTTTGCATTTTTTCCTGATTTCTCAATGGTCCAGATTCAGAAATAATCTCCAATTTCTGCGGACAACTCTTGGGATAAAATAGGCCAACTTTGTAAGCTAAAACTTACATGAATTTAAGATTTTTGAGGATTGG
>JBKBLE010000103.1:0-508 GCA_046296655.1 Cloacibacterium sp.
TATGTGTACTCTATATGGCACAGTTAAAGCCATGCTATACGAATGGGAGATCCTACTAGACCTACCTGGAGCAGCAGAAGCCGTTTATGACATGGAAGTAAAATATAAGCAACAGATGGAGCAGTATTCTTATACCCCATCCATTGCGTTCAATGGTTCTAAAACAGAATGTTATAGCAACTTAATTGATCAACTTCAGAATTTGATCTTTGAAGTTAATAATCAGGGTCCCTAGGGTATGAACAAAAACTGAATAAAATTTAAATTTTTCAATGTCTCGTTCAACTGAGCTAGGAGGAGCTACTATCGATTTTTTCAAATTTTTGACATTACTGTTATTTGGCTTTCGATTCTTTCGGCGCTTTGCCATTTTTATAAACTCCAATAAGAGTTGAATTTTGGCTGCACGAGTGAGAGTTAACAGTAATGAGTCCCAAACGTACAGAATTTTGTAGTTGGGTCATTGAGAGTTGCCTTTTAAGCAGAGATAGAAAGGTTCTTTTGGATG
>JBKBLE010000104.1:0-504 GCA_046296655.1 Cloacibacterium sp.
TAGGCGATGACCTGAAATTCATGTCGCTGGCCTCGAAGTCGGTCGACTCGCAAATGGTCGAGCAACTGCGCTACTCGGATGAGCAGATCTGCCAGCCTTTCGGCATTCCGCCGTTCAAAGTCGGCCTAGGCAGCATCCCGTCTGGCCTGGGCGTGGACGCCATCAACCAACTGTATTACGACGATGCTCTGCAGACCCACATCCACGCCATGGAGTGTCTGTTGACCGAAGGGCTTAACGCGCAGCCGTACAAGATTGATCTGGATGAATCGGTATTGATGCGGATGGATGCAGGCAAGAAAGCGGATTATCACCGCACCTTGACTGACGGAAACATTGAAACGATCAACAATGCGCGCCTGCACTTCAACCTACCGCCACTTCCTGGCGGCGACACCATTTACATGCAGCAGCAGGACTTCCCGCTGGAGCAGGTGCGCAACAACGTGCTTCCTAGCACTCAGCCAGAACCGGTAAATCCCGATACTGTCGCCCCTATGGATG
>JBKBLE010000105.1:0-500 GCA_046296655.1 Cloacibacterium sp.
CCATCTGTCCGCGCCCTATTCCGGCAGAAATATTGCTCATCCTATAGTTGTAGCCTATTTCGGAATGCTGGTAGTGCGGTGCATTGTCGCGGGCCTGGGTGGAAAGAAAGACCGCCTTATTTTTCTGCTCCAAATTTCTGCAGACCAAAGCGCCGCCGCCCGAGGTGGTGATGATTTTATTGCCGTTGAAACTCAACACCGACATCTCCCCAAAAGTCCCGCATTTCTGGCCTTTGTAGGCTGATCCCAAGGCTTCTGCCGCATCTTCCACCAAAGGGATTTCGTACTTTGCTGCGACAGCCTTAATCTCATCCATTTTCGCCGGCATTCCGTAAAGGTGTACGACGATAATGGCTTTTGGTTTTTTGCCTTTTGCGGTTCTGTCTTTTATGGCTTCTTCCAGGGCTTCCGGACACATATTCCATGTATCAGGTTCACTGTCGATAAATACAGGCTTTGCGCCCACATAGGTAATCGGGTTTGCGGAAGCTGAAAACGTG